>CAWGIZ010000007.1:0-97665 GCA_963822835.1 uncultured Alphaproteobacteria bacterium
TACTGTTCTTGCCGCCCTTCGTTCAGCTCGTATTGCTCCTTCGGGCGCGGGACCGGATCATCCGGTTCACCCGCTGCTACCCGAAACCGCCTATCTCAAGGCGCTCGCCTATCAGCTCGACTGACAGGCTTTATCCGCCTTCAGATCTTGATCACGACCTTGCCGAAATGCTTGCCGGAGGCGAGGTATTAAGAGCGTCGGGCGACCATTTCTCGAACGGGAAAACGGTATCGATGACGGGATGGATCTTGTTGACGTCCACCGCCCGGCACAACTCCACGAGCAACTGGCTGGCGCCGACGAAGATGCCGCGAAGCGTCGCACCCTTGAGCATCATGGCGTGGGGGCTCAGATCGCCCTGCGCCTGAGTCAGAACGCCGATCAGCGCGATCTCGCCCCCCATGGCGACGGCCTGATAGGAGTTCGGCAGCGTGCCCGCGCCGCCGACCTCGACGATATGATCGGCGCCGGCGCCGCCGGTGAGCTTCATGACCTCGTCGTGCCAGGCGGGCGTCTTCTTGTAATTGATAGATCGTCCGCGCCGAGTTCCTTGGCCCGCGCGAGCTTTTCGTCGCTCGAGGAGGTGATGAGCACCCGCGCGCCCGCCGCCTTGCCGAGCTGCAGCGCCCAGATCGAAACACCGCCGGTACCCAGGGCAAGGACCGTCTCGCCCGGCCGCGTCACCTTCGTCGTCATCAGCGCGTTCCAGGCCGTGACGCCGGCGCAGGGCATGGTCGAGGCTTCCTCGAAGGAAAGATGGGAGGGATATTTCACCACGCCGTCCTCGGGGAAGACGCGGTATTCCGTGAGCACGCCGTCCTGCGGCGAACCGAGCGGCGCCGGCGGATTGCCGGACGAGAAGGTGCCGACGACCTTGTCGCCGACCGCGAGGCCCTGAACGCCCTCGCCCAGCGCCTCGATCTCGCCCGCGCCGTCCGACAGGGGAACCATCTTGCGTGTCGCGACACCGCCGAAATAGCGGCCGGTCGCCACCGCGAGATCGCGGTAATTGAGCGACGCGGCGCGCATCCGCACAAGAACCTCGCGCGGACCGGGCGTCGGCTTGTCGCGCTCGCCGGGCTTGATGCCGTCGAGTGTCGTGCTGCCGGGCTGAATTTCGAAAACCTTCATCGCGTGTCTCCTTATCGTCGTGTCGTGCATCGTGCCGGATGCCGGAACCGATCGCGCGCGGCTTTGCTGCGAGGTGTTGCCCGCTCGGCCAACTCAATTCAGTCGCAGATTAGAGGTCGCGATTGATTCCGTGAACCGGATTGTCGAAGCGGATGCCGCGCTTGACCGCGAAGCTGAAGATGGCGCCCAGCAAGCCGACCGTCCGCACCGCCGTGCCTTTGCCGCCGGTGACGATGGCCCGGCCGTGGGGCCCGGTCTTGACGTCCGCCGCCGTGGCGCCTGACGCGACATCAGCGATGAAACGTTCGATGTCGCGGCGCGAGATCGTGCGCGTGCGGCGGCGGCCGAGAAGCGGCTTGATATGGCGTTCGATGCGGCCCCGGTCGGTCGCGACGGTGGAAGGCTTCTTGTTGCGGCAGCCCTCGGAGAGATAGAGGTCGCACAGATCGGCCATCAACAGGTCGCGCTTCGCGGCGGCTTTCTCCTCGGCGGGATCGCGGCGGTCGGCGATGCGGCGAAGAAGACGGGTCGCCTCCTGCCGCGCGGACATCACGGTCCAGGGCGCGCCGTCATTGCCGATCGTGTAGCGGCGCAGGCGCCCGTCGATCCGGTATTGCAGGACATAGATGCGATTGCCGGCCGGCGTGATCTTTAAGCCGAAGCCGGGCAGATCGGTGTCCCAGAGAAAAATGTCACGGGGTCCGGGCCGGGTCGTTTCCGCCATCCATCTTGTTATTCTTGCGCGCATGCGACAGCCGGTATGGTTAATACTACCGAGGTTCCAGTTTTAATGGATGGTGAAGGCCGGGTCGGACGCCCCCCGAAAGCGTCTCGCCGACTTTACTGACTCGACAGAGGTGAATCCAGCGGCTGTCTGGACGGCTTGGTTAACAAGCGGGTCAACACAATGACTCCGTTTCTTTTTCTTAAATCGCTTGCTTGAAATCCGGGCTGGCTTCGATCCCGAGTCCGGTCAGCTTGATCGCGACTCGGCGGCGCACTCCAGCCGGAGACGGCCCCAAAACCGCTTGGATGGTGAACGGCCGAGGGCTCGCTCGATCACAATCTGTTCATTGCCTATTGGTGTATTTCGGCCGTCGAGGTCTATACATTTGTCCGCTAAGGATCGGTTTCTATGTTATATTCCCCGAACCGCCCGGTTCAGGCGCGGCTTTGAACAGCGTCCAAAGCGGTTTTCGGTGGCTCAATTGTTAACGAAGTCTTCGTCGAACACGCTTTACATACTAGTCAAAGACGACAATTATTCCTGTGGTCGCCGATGCGAAGCGTGCCATTGAGAAAATCTATCAGGCGCTTTATGGATTGCGTGCCTCGCGGACGAGTTCATCGAGATGCGGCCGCGGTCAACCAGACGGCCGCAACGCGGTGGTTGCGCGGACAACTGTAACAATGTTTATAGACGGTCGAGAAGTTCAGGCGCCGGGCAGCGGGCGACTGAACGACAAGACCTAAAATAGAGAGAATGTAACGACGATGATGCGAATTCTTGTTGCCGAGCCCATCTTCCTCATTCGGCGCGGACTGAAGGATCTCCTGCTGGAACTCGGCAAGGATGTGGAAGTTCTGGAAGCGGAATCGATCCGCGACGCGCTGGAGGTTTCCGCGCAGCCGGGCGATTTCACCATCATCCTGTTCGAGCCCAAGAATTGCGGCATGAACTGGATGCATGTGGCTCGCAAGTTCCGGGTGAACCAGCCCAACGCATCGATCGTGATGTTCTCGACGGTGGACAATCGCGGCGACATTCTCCGCGCGATCGAGCTCGGCGTCACCGGCTTCATTCCCAAGACCTCGGGCCGCGACGAGATTCTCTCGGGTCTTCACATCATCCTCGAGGGCGGCATCTACCTGCCGCGCCCGCCGCAGGGCCAGAGCCTGCTTCCCGCCGGCGATCGCGATTCCCTTCAGGACTCTCCGGACACCGTCTCCGCGGATTCGATCCAGCGTCTGACGCGGCGCCAGCAGGAGGTCCTCGGCCATCTCACGCTCGGCCGGTCCAATGCGGATATCGCCAAGGAGCTCGGAACCTCGGAACACACGATCCGGATCCATGTCTCGGCGATCCTGAAATCGCTGAGCGTCTCGAACCGCACCAAGGCGGCCCTGGCCGCCGCGCCCTATTATCAGGGCGTCCATCCCAAGCAGGATCAAGCGGCCGACGTCTGAGCCATCCCTCAAGGCTTCGAGGCCAATAGCTAACCGGGGTTAGCGGAGGGTGAGGCTCGCGTCCGGAGACCCTGCCGGCGCCACCGTCATTTAACGTTTCTTCCATGTGTTGACCCTACTGTCTGAACCGTCGGGCAGCGGCTGCGCCTCTGCGCGGCAATGCCCGGAAAACGACGGAACGCAAGACAGCAGCTAACTCATGCATGGAGCCTGATACGGCGGTGATTGGACCACGCATTCAATCCAGGCCGGACCCACAGGTCGGTGACAGGCTCCACGAGCCAGCGGCCATCCCGGCAAATGACCAGACTCGCGGGCGGACGGAAATCCCCGGCGGGAGGGACATCGTTTTCGTCGACCTCGACGGGACGCTGATCCGCACGGACATGTTTGCCGAGGGCGTGCTGCGGCTGCTCAAGCGGAATCCCCTGAACATCTTCCTGGTCTTCCTCTGGCTGCTGCGCGGCCGATCAGTCGCCAAGATGCTCGTCGCGCGGCGCAGCCCGATCGATCCGGCGACCCTGCCCTACGAAACCGGCGTCGTGGACTATCTCAAGGCCCGGAAGGCGGAGGGCGCCGAGATCGTCATGGCGACCGCCGCACACTGGTCGCAGGCACGGCCGATCGCCCGCCATCTCGGCCTGTTCGATGCGGTCCTGGCGTCATCGGCACGCCGCAACCTGAAGGGTCGGCGGAAGCTCGAGGCGATCCGGCACTATGCCGGCGAGCGGACATTCTCCTATGCCGGCGACACACATGCGGATCACCCGATCTGGGCGGCGGCGGAGCGCTGCATCCTGGTGAATGCCCCGCGGCGCGAAGTCGCCCATTGGCGTTCGGCCGGCAAGGTCGAGCGCATGTTCAGCTCGCAAAACACCCGGGGCCGCGCCTTCCTGAAAGAGATGCGGCTTCATCAATGGGCCAAGAACGTCCTCGTTTTCGTGCCCCTGCTGACATCCCACAAATATGGCGACTTCGGCCTCGGGCTCGACGCCCTCATGGCTTTCGTGGTGTTCAGCCTGTGCGCCTCCGGCGTCTATTTCCTGAACGACCTTCTTGATCTCGACGCGGACCGGGTCCATCCGACCAAGTGCAATCGGCCGCTCGCCTCGGGCGCCCTGCCGGTTTCATACGGCATCCTCGGCGCTGTGGGATTTCCGATCATTTCCTTCGCCATTGCGGCGCTGACATTGCCGCTCGAATTCCTGGTCGTGCTCGCAGGCTATTTCGCGATCACCAATCTCTATTCCTTCTTCCTCAAGAAGGTCTCGACCGCGGACGTGATGACCCTGGCCGTGCTCTACACGATCCGCGTCATCGCCGGCGCCGTCGCCTGCAGCATTGTTCTGTCGTCCTGGCTTCTGGGCTTCTCGATATTCGTCTTCGTGAGCCTCGCCTATCTGAAACGCTATGTCGAAGTGGCCGCGCTCGAAGGCAAGACCGCCAAGGGACGCGGCTATACCGGCAATGACAGCGAGACGATGTTCTCGCTCGGCACCGCGAACGCGACCGCCTCGGTCCTCGTTCTCGCGCTCTATATCAACAGCGACGACGTTCGCAGCCTCTATACGAGCCCGCAGATCCTTTGGCTGCTGTGCCTTCTGCATCTCTATTGGAGCAACCGGATCTGGGTCGGCGCCCGGCGCGGCAAGATCCATGACGATCCGATCGTCTTCGCGTTGAAGGACAATGTCAGCCGCATGGTCTGGCTCGCCTTCGTCGTCGTCGTTCTGGCCGCCCAATATATCGCTCTCTAGGAACTTCCCATGACCTTCGGCATCCTCGCTCTGATCCTCACGACGGTCACGCTCTCGGCCTGCGCGCAACTGGCGCTCAAGATGGGCGTCGGGGCGCCGAAGCTTGCGGCCGCCATGCAGACGGGCCTTATCGACGCCGTGCTCGCGGCGATCGGCACGCCAATGATCTGGGTGGGCCTTGGAATCTACGGCTTCAGCGTGGCGCTGTGGCTGTGGGTACTGTCCAAGGTCGAGCTGTCGATCGCCTATCCCTTCGTCGGCGTGAGCTTTCTCGTCACCATGGGGTTCGGCGCGATGTTTCTCGATGAATCCATGACGATGCCGAAGGTACTCGGCACGCTCCTGATCGCGGCCGGCTGCGTGCTGGTGGCCCGCGCCGCCTGATCCGGCGAACGTCTCAAGGAAGCCACACCGTCCAATGTCAGAAAACCGACCCGCGCCCGCCCCGAAAATCGCCCTGACGGCGCTGACCGCGCTCATCCTCATCGCCGTCGCCCTGCGCGTCGCGGCCGCCCTCTACCTGAATTACGAGCCCGACGGCGACTTCAAGGCCTATTGGGCGATGACCGTCTCGATGCTTTCGACCGGCCATATGAACGACGGCATGGGCAATGTCGCCTATTACAGCTCCGGCTATCCGATCTTTCTGCTGCCGTTCTTCGCTGTCTTCGGCACGGCGCCGATGGTCGGCTATATGGTCAACGCGGCACTCGGCGGCGTGAGCATCTGGCTGACCTATCTCGTGGGCCGCTACCTGCTGCGGGACTGGCGCTGGGCGTTGCTGGCGGCGGCCGTTTGGGCCTTCTATCCGGTCTCGATTCTCTATCCGGCCTATCTGGCCAAGGAGAATCTGATGATCCCTCTGCTCGTCTGGCAGCTCCTGCTGATCTTCCAGTATCCGACATCGAAGCGCCCGCTCGTCTCGGCGCTCGTGCTCGGGCTGGTGTTCGGATTCGAGCTTCTCGTCGGCGCGGCGGTTCTCGCCACCGGCCTGCTGATCGGCCTCGCGGTCGTCGGCTACCGGATCTGGCCACCGAAGGAAATTTTAAGGTACACGAGACCGATCCTGACGCTGATCGTCGGATGCCTGCTCATGGTCGGGCCCTGGCTCGCCTATACCGCGCACGAGCTCGGAAAGCCCGTCCTGGCCACCAATGCCGGCTTCAACCTCTATCTCGGCAACAACCCGAACGCGACCGGCTACTATGTCGGCATCGAGGACACGCCGATCGCGTCCGAATGGCACCAGATGAAGGACGCCATGGGCGAGATCAAGGTGATGAACCACCTCGGCGACCTCGCGATGGATTACATCAAGGCGCATCCCGCTCACACGGTTGAGCTGTCGATGAAGAAATTCGTATATTTCTGGTGGCCGCCGGTGCAGGAGGGCAAAGGTCCGGGCTCGCTGGTCGAGACCTTGATGCGGATCGTCTGGCTCGCCTTCTATGTCGTCATCGTGCCGCTTGCGCTGGTGCCGTTGTTCAGGCCCCGATCCCTGACGCGCGAAGGCCTGCTCTGCTTCGGCACGGTGCTGCTCTATTGCGCGCCCTATGTCGTGACCTATGTCATCTACCGCTACCGCCTGCCGGCCATGCCGGTCATGTCGGTCCTAGCGGTTTACGGCGCGCGGCAGCTTTGCGGCGCCTTGTTCAAGACCGGCGCACAACGGCAGGCAAAACCGGCCTGACGCCAGTCAGGCGCGCCAGTCTCCCGACATTCTGACGACAGGCTAGATCCGCGGCGGACGGGCGCGATCGCGCTTCGGCGCGGGCGTCTGATAGGCGCGGCGGCAATGGTCCTCGCAATAGGGCTGACCCGCGACCGACGGCGCACCGCAGAAATGGAACTCTTCCTCGCCCGGATGGCCGATCGGCCATTTGCACATGCGCTCGGTCAGATTGAGCAGCGTGATCCGCTTCGGGCTCGGCTCCACCGGCTTCGGCTGTTTCGGAGCGGGCTTCTTTTCGACCGGACCCTTCACCGGTGACGGACGGGCGTTCAGGCCCAGCCGGTGCGCCTTGCCGATGACGGCATTGCGGGTGACATCGCCCAAGGTTTCGGCGATCTGGCTCGCGCTCATGCCCTTCGACCAGTACTTCTTCAGGAGCTCGATGCGCTTCTCGGTCCAACTCATGTAATGCCTCTCAGATTTCCCGGATATCCGGTTCTCAGCCGTGCCCATAACATAGTGCCTTGCGCGGAGGCGGCAAGGCGGTTCTTGACACGGACCGACCGGCGCGGATATGGCCAACCCTCTCCAATCCGCTATAATCCGCCGCCACACGCCACAGGACGGTCGCTCGCCATGCACGGTATCGCCACCAAAGTCAGGGAAGATTACGCCGTTCGCCGGATCGGCCGGTTCAATTCGGTCGGCATCTGGACGCTCTACGTCAAGGAAGTGAAGCGCTTCATCAAGGTCGGCATGCAGACCATCGTCGCCCCCGTGGCCACCACGATGCTCTTCATGGCGATCTTCCTGATTGCGCTGAGCGGCACCGGGCGCGGCATCGGTACGGTGCCGTTCAAGGCCTTCCTGGCGCCGGGACTCATCATGATGGCGCTGCTGCAGAACGCCTTCGCCAATACGACGTCATCCCTGATGGGTGCGAAGGTGCAGGGCAATATCGTCGACGTGCTCATGCCGCCTCTGTCGGCCGGTGAGATGGTGATGGCCTACGCGGCGGGCGGCGTTACGCGCGGGCTGATGGTGGCGATCGCGCTCGCCATCCCGCTCCATTTCTTCGTTGGCTTCGAGATCTACAATATCTGGCTCGTCATCTATTACGCGGTCTCGGGTTCGCTGATGCTCTCGCTGATCGGCATCGCGGCCGCGATCTGGGCGGAAAAATTCGATCATCTCGCAACCGTAACGAACTTCGTCATCCAGCCGCTGACCTTCCTCTCGGGCACGTTCTATTCGATCACCCGGCTGCCCGCGATGTGGCAGCACGTCAATATCGTGAACCCGTTCTTCTATATGATCGACGGCTTCCGTTACGGCTTCATCGGCCATGCCGACAGCCATATCGGCGTCGGCGTGATCTACACGCTCGTCATCAATGTCGCGCTCTGGGGCATGTGCCACGCGATGGTGAAGACCGGCTACAAGATCAAGGCGTAGACGCGCGGAGGCGCATCGCGGGTATCTGCTTCTCAATTGACAGGATGCCCGGTCCTGCCCATACTCCCGCGCTTTCCTTGGGTTTGACCAGTTTAGAGTGACCTGCCGCGAGGCGGCCGGATGATTTTCCCGTTCCGTCACGATACGGCAATTATTTGGTTCTAGAGGAAGGCGCGATGACATCGGCGGTCTATCCCACCTATGCACGGCTGGATATTCGCTTCGATCGGGGCGAAGGTCCGTATCTGTTCACCGAGGACGGACGCAAGTTCCTGGATTTCGGCGCTGGCGTCGCCGTGACCTCGCTCGGCCATGTCCACCCGCAGCTTGTCGCCGCGCTGCACGAGCAGGCAGCGAAGGTCTGGCATACCTCGAACCTCTACAAGATCGACCAGCAGGAGCGCCTCGCGCAGCGCCTCGTCGACAACAGCTTTGCCGATCTCGTCTTCTTCAGCAACTCGGGCGCCGAGGCGATGGAAGCCGCGATCAAGACCGCGCGCAAATACCACTCGCATAAAGGCAATCCGGAACGCTACCGGCTGATCACCTTCGAAGGCTCGTTCCACGGCCGCACGCTCGCGACCATCGCGGCGTCGGGCTCGAAGAAGCTGATGGAGGGTTTCGGCCCGCCGGTGCAGGGCTTCGACACGGTCAAATTCGGTGATCTCGAGGCGGTGAAGGCCGCCATCACCGAGGAAACCGCCGGGATCATTGTCGAGCCGGTACAAGGCGAGGGCGGCATTCATCCCTCTCCCCGGGCTTCCTGGCGGGCCTGAGAAAGCTCGCGGACGACAATGGGCTGATGCTCGTCTTCGACGAAATCCAGTGCGGCATGGGCCGGACCGGCAAGCTCTTCGCCTATGAATGGAGCGGCATCGAACCGGACATCATGGCGCTCGCCAAGGCGCTCGGCGGCGGCTTCCCGATCGGCGCGTGCCTCGCGACGAGCGAAGCCGCGGCGGGTATGACGGCCGGCACCCACGGCTCGACCTTCGGCGGCAATCCCCTGGCTTGCGCGGTCGGGAACGCGGTGCTCGACGTGATGCTGGAACCCGGCTTCATGGAGCATGTGCAGAAGATGTCCAATCTGCTGCGCCAGGGCCTCGCCATGATCGCCGAGCGGCATTCCAAGGTGATCGAGGATGTGCGCGGCGAAGGGCTGATGCTCGGCATCAAACCGAAGGTGCCGAACACGAAGTTCATCCAGACGGCGCTCGAAAAGGGCCTCGTGACGATCGGCGCCGGCGAGAATGTCGTGCGCGTGTTGCCGTCCCTGATCATTCAGCGCGAGCACGTGCGCGACGCGATCGACATGCTGGAAGCCGCCTGCATCGAGCTGGAGAGCGAGGTCGCCTGATGGCCGCGCCCGAAACCACGCCGGTCCGGCATTTCATCGATCTCGACGCCCTGGCGCCCGATACGCTGCGCTCGATCCTCGACGCCTCCGCCCGGCTCAAATCCGCACGCAAGGGCCTGCCCCAGGGTATGCGCGACAAGGGCGCGCCGCTCGATGGCCATATGCTCGCGATGATCTTCGAAAAGAATTCGACGCGCACGCGGGTCTCCTTCGACGTCGGCATGCGCCAGCTCGGCGGCGAGACGCTGATCCTGACCTCGAATGACACCCAGATCGGCCGCGGCGAGACGGTGGCGGACACGGCGCGGGTCCTCTCGCGCTATGTCGACGCGATCATGCTGCGCGGCAAGGCGCACGAAAACATTCTGGACCTCGCCGCCTATGCGAGCGTACCCGTGATCAACGGCCTGACCGACCGCTCCCACCCCTGTCAGGTGATGGCGGACCTTCTCACCATCGAGGAGCGGCTCGGCCGTGTCACCGGCAAGGTCATCACCTGGTCGGGCGACGGCAACAACATGGTGGTGAGCTGGATTCACGCCGCCGCCAAGCTCGGCTTCACGCTGCGCCTCGCCTGCCCCGCCGAGCTCTCGCCGCCCAAGGAAGTGCTCGACTGGGCGACATCCGTCGGCGCCGACGTCACGCTCACGACCAACCCGGCGCAGGCCGCCGACGGCGCGGACTGCGTGATGACCGACACCTGGGTCTCCATGGGCGACAAGGACGAGGACCGGCGCAAAAAACTGTTGGCGCCGTTTCAGGTCGACACCACATTGATGAAACGCGCCAAGCCGGGCGCGATCTTCCTCCATTGCCTGCCCGCCCATCGCGGCGAAGAGGTGACCGACGAGGTGATCGACGGGCCGCAAAGCGCTGTCTGGGACGAGGCCGAGAACCGGCTGCACGCCCAGAAGGGCATCCTGCTCTGGTGCTTCGGGCGCTCCGTCTAAAGCCACCGTCCGCAGGGTTTCGAATCTCGCTCCGTACAGGTGTCGCTCCGCCAATGAGTTCATCGGAAAACCGTCATCGATTTCATCTTGCCGTTCCAGATCGAGGGTGCGGGCGTGCGCGGCCGCGTCGTGCGGCTGGATTCGGTCGTCGACGAAATCGTGCGCCGTCACGACTACCCGGCGGCGGTATCCCGGATCCTGTCGGAATCGATCACCCTCACCGCGTTGCTCGGCAATACGCTCAAATTCGACGGCGTGTTCAGTCTCCAGACCCGGGGCGACGGTCCCGTGCGGCTGATGGCGGCCGACTTCACGACCGACGGAACGGTGCGCGGCTATGCCGGTATCGACCCCGACCGTACCGGCGATCTGCCCGCCACGGTGACCGGAACCGAGGCCGACATCTCCGGGCTTCTCGGCGACGGCAGCCTCGCCTTCACGGTGGATCAGGGCGCCTATATGGAGCGCTATCAGGGTATTGTCGCCCTCGACGGTTCGACGCTCGCGGAATGCGCCGAATCCTATTTCCGGACCTCGGAGCAGTTGCCGACGCGAATCAAGCTGGGCGTCACGCCGGGCACCAAGGGCAACGGCCATCCGCCGCTCCCCTGGCGCGCGACCGGCATCATGATCCAGCAGATCGCGGAAACCGGTGGCTCCGGCACGGCCCCGGAGACCGTGGACGCGCCCGGCGAAACCTGGAACCGGGCGTCGATCCTGTTCGACAGTCTGAGCTTCGAGGAGCTTCTCGACCCCGGCCTGACGCCGGAGAACGTGCTCTACCGGCTCTATCACGAGGACGGCGTGCGGGTTTTCGACACCCGGGAGATCCGGTTTGGCTGCCGCTGCAGCCGCGAGCGTATCGAGGCCGTGATCGAGACCTTCTCGGACGAGGAGATCGCCGAGGTCACGGTCAACGGACATATCGAGGCAACCTGCGAATTCTGCAGCACCACCTATGTGCTGGACCCGAAGGAAGCCCGGGGCAACTAAGCCTCAATCGAAAAACCCGGCTTGCGGGCCCGCGCCCATCCATTAGTCTTTCTCCCTGGGGAGAGGGGCACAGCCATGGCAAGCGACGGGGAAAGCTTCGACTATGTAATCGTCGGCGCCGGTTCGGCCGGCTGTGTGCTGGCGAACCGCCTTTCCGCCGATGGATCGAATACGGTCTGCGTGCTCGAGGCCGGCGGCAAGGACAACTGGATCTGGCTCCACATCCCGGTCGGCTATCTGTTCGCGATCGGCAATCCGCGCTCCGACTGGATGCTCAAGACGGAGCCCGAGCCGGGGCTCAACGGCCGCGCATCGATTATCCGCGCGGCAAGGCGATCGGCGGCTCGTCGACGATCAACGCGATGATCTATATGCGCGGCCAGGCCGCCGATTATGACGGCTGGCGGCAACTCGGCCTCGAAGGCTGGGGCTGGGACGACGTGCTCCCGGTGTTCCGATCGCATGAGGATCATTTCCTCGGCGCCTCCGCCCATCACGGCGCGGGCGGCGAACTCGCCGTGTCCGAGCCCCGCGGCGCGCTGGGCGCATCATCGACGCTTCAGGGATGCGGCGGCAGAGTGCGGCATCCCGCACACGCCGGATTTCAATACCGGCGACAATGAAGGCTCGTTCCTATTTCCATGTGACCCAGAAGGGCGGAAAGCGCTGGAGCGCCGCCAGCGCCTTCCTCAAACCCGCGCTCTCGCGGCCCAATCTTAAACTCGAACTCAAGGCGCTGACGCATGGGGCTGTTGTTCGAGGGCAAACGGGCGGTCGGCGTCGCTTATCGAGCAGAACGGCGTCAGGCGGGAGGTTCGCGCCCGCCGCGAGGTGATCCTGGCCGCCGGAGCGGTAGGCTCGCCCCAGATCCTGCAGCTTTCCGGCATCGGTCCGGGAGAATTGCTGCAGACGCACGGCATTCCCGTCCTGCACGATCTACCCGGTGTCGGGGCCAATCTGCAGGACCATCTGCAGATCCGCCCGATCTATTCGGTCAAGGGCACGCGCACGCTGAACGAGGACTATCGCTCGCTCTGGCGCAAGGCGGGGATGGCCCTCGAATATGCGCTGTTCCGGAGCGGACCGCTCACCATGGCGCCGTCCCATGTCGGGGCATTCGCGCGGTCGTCGCCGGAGCGGGCGACGCCGAACCTGCAATTCCACGTCCAGCCGCTGTCGCTCGATAAATTCGGCGACGGAACCGCATCGCTTCCCGGCCATGACCATCAGCGTCTGCAATTTGCGTCCCGAAAGCCGGGGCACGATCCGGATCAAGAGCCCGGATCCCCGCGCCGCGCCGGCGATCGCGCCGAACTATCTCTCGGCGCCGGAAGACCGGCGGGTCGCCATCGAGTCGATGGCGCTGGTACGGCGGATCGTCCAGGCGCCGGGGCTGGCGCGCTATGTCACCGGCGAACTCAGGCCCGGCGCCGATGTGACCTCGGACGAGGCGCTCGTGCGGGCCGCGGGCGATCTGGGCACGACGATCTTCCATCCTGTCGGCACGGCGAAAATGGGGACGGAGAGCGATCCGATGGCGGTCACGGACACGCGCCTCAGGGTACGGGGTATCGACGGCCTCAGGGTAATCGACGCCTCCGTGATGCCGCGCATCACCTCCGGCAACACCAATGCGCCGACGATCATGATCGCCGAGAAGGGCGCGGCGATGATCCTTGAGGACACGAAAAACTAAGGGCGGCCGAAGCCGCCCTCGTCGCGTCGTTCTAAAGCCCGGCTCAGTTGGGCTTCACGAATTTGAACACCGTGCGATCGGTCAGGCCGCGAACGTCCGGGCGTGAACACCATCTGGGTGTGCGGATCTTCGGGATGGGCCAGGATGTGGCTCTCCTCGGCAAGCTTGAACCCGGCTTCGGGGATTTCCTTCTCGATCACCGCCGGGTCGATCCGATGGAGCTTCTTGGTGTCCTCGCGGCCGGAACCCGGACGCGCATTGTGATCGACGACCAGGAACACGCCGCCCGGCTTCAGCGCATCGAAGATCTTCTTGGTGAGCTTGGCGGGATCGATATCGTTGAGCGAGAGGTCGTGATAGTAGAGCACCATATACACGACATCGACATTCTTCGGCAGCTCGACGTCGTTGTAATTGATCAGGTGATAATGCGCGTTGGGATGCTTGGCGACGAAGGCCCGGCTGGCCGCGCCCGCGCGTTCCTCCGTGTAGGGCAGGTCATACATATCCACGCTGCCCTTGGGCCCGATGATGTCCGAGATCATCGTCGTGTAATACTGCCCGAAGGACGCGAACTCGACGATCTTGTCGCCCGGCTTGATGCCCGACATGGTCAGAATTTCGGCCGGCTTGCGGTTGATGTCGCGCGCCTTCATCTCCGCGGTGCGCTCGGGCGACATGACCGCGTGCTTGATATAGTCCGGCGTGCCGGCGGGCGGCATATAGGCGTCGCCCGCATGCGCCGCGAACGACATCATGCCGAGCGCCGCCACGGCGACGACCGCGCTCAGGACTTTCGACGTCATCGATTTCATTGGATCCCCCTCTTGTTGGCGTGGCCACGGGCCACGCGTTAACCGTGCTGTGGCCGAACGTTAGCGCAAGGACCGCGAAGGGTCCACGACGATAAGCCGTACGGAGGGGCTGGAGACCTCTAGGAGTCGCGGCCGATGACGGTGAGAAACTCCCGGCGGGTCTTGTCGTCCTCGCGGAACGCGCCGAGCATCCGGCTGGTCACCATGCGGCTGCCGGGATTGTGCACGCCGCGCGTGGTCATGCATTCGTGGCTGCCCTCGATCACGACGCCGACGCCGGCGGGTTCGAGAACATCCTGGATCAGATTGGCGATCTGGGCCGTCATGACCTCCTGCACCTGCAGCCGCTTGGCATAGGCCTGAACGACGCGGGCGAGCTTGGAGATGCCGACGATGCGGTTCTTCGGCAGGTAGCCGACATGGGCGACGCCGATGATCGGCGCCATGTGATGCTCGCAATGCGACTCGAAGGCGATGCCTTTCAGCACCACCATCTCGTCATAACCCTCGATTTCCTCGAAGGTGCGCTGGAGATATTCCACCGGATCGGCGTTATAGCCGGCAAACCACTCGTCATAGGCGGAAACCACACGGCCCGGCGTGTCGAGAAGGCCTTCGCGCTGCGGATCCTCGCCCATGTAGCGCAGCAATGTCCGGATCGCGGCCTCGGCCTCCTTGCGGGAGGGACGTCCCTTCGGCGCCGCGACTGCGGACGCGCTCACGGGTCGAATTTTCGCCGGTCCGGCCATCGGATGATTCCTCTTCGTCAAACGCTCACCGGCAGAGCCGGGCTACTATTGCAACAGTATCGGCTGGTGCGGGCTATCCAGCGAAAACGCCGGGATATCGACCTCGAACTCCTCGCCGTCCTCCGCTTCCATATGGTAGCTGCCGACCATGATGCCCGACGGGGTATCGAGCGGCGTGCCACTTGTATACTCATAGGATTCGCCGGGCGCCAGCACCGGCTGTTCGCCCACGACCCCGACTCCGCGCACTTCCTGGGTGCGGCCAAGGGAATCGGTGATCCGCCAGTAGCGGTTCTTCAGCTGGACCGTGCGTACGCCATTATTGGCGATCCGCACCCGGTAGGCCCAGACGAACCGGCTCTGCTGCGGCTCGGACTCGCCCTCCAGAAAGAACGGCTCCACCGAAACCTCGATCGATCGCGTTGTGGCCAGATATGCCATTTGTTCCTCGGTTATCGGGACGAGAAGCGTCCCTCACCAAAAATATAGGGTGGCGGATGCGAAAAAATAAAGCCCGGCGACATATCGCCGTGGCTCTCTCCATACCGGACCCGCTTCCGGATATGGCGCGGACGGGACGGCGGCAGGCCGCCGCCCCGGTCCGGAGCGTTACATCGCCTTGATCGCCTGAGCGAGATCTTCCTTCAGATCGTCGACATCCTCGAGGCCGATCGAAATCCGCATCATGCCCTCGCCGATTTCCAGCGCGTCGCGCTGGGCCTGGGTCAGACGCTGATGCGTCGTGCTCGCCGGATGGGTGATCAGCGACTTCGAATCGCCGAGATTGTTCGAGATATCGATGATCTGCAGCGCGTTCATCAGCCGGAACGCCGCCTCGCGGCCGCCCGGCGCATCGAAGGTGACGATCGTGCCGCCCGCGCTCATCTGGCTCATGGCCAGTTCGTGTTGCGGATGATCCTTCCGGCCGGGATAGCGCACCCGCGTCACCGCGCCGCTCTCGGCGAGGAAGTCGGCAATCTTGGCGGCGTTCTGGCACATGCGCTCGATCCGAAGCTCCAGGGTCTCGAGGCCCTTGAGGAGAATCCACGCATTGAACGGACTCATGGTCGGCCCGGTATGGCGCAGGAACTGGTTCAGGTGATCGTCGAAGAACTGCTTGTCGCACACGATCGCGCCGCCGAGGCAGCGGCCCTGCCCGTCGATATGCTTGGTCGCGGAATAGGCGACGACATCGGCGCCGAGTTCGAGCGGCTTCTGCAGGAGCGGCGTCGCGAACACATTATCCACCAGCACCCGCGCCCCGACCTTGTGCGCCGCTTTCGACACCGCGCGGATATCGATGATGTCGAGCGTCGGATTGGCGGGCGACTCGAGGAACACGACCTTGGTCTCGGGCCTCATGGCCGCTTCCCAGGCCGCATTGTCGCTGCCGTCGACGAATGTCACCGTCACCCCGTAGCGCGGCAGCACCTCCTCGATGATGTAGAGGCATGAGCCGAACAGCGCGCTCGACGAAACGACATGGTCTCCGGCCCTGAGCTGGCACAGAAGCGCCGTCGACACCGCCGACATGCCGCTCGCGGTTCCGCGCGCGATTTCCGCGTTGTCGATCAAGCGCCATGCGTTCCTCGAACATGGCGACCGTAGGATTGGCGAGCCGGGAATAGGTATAGCCTTCGGCCTCGCCCTTGAAGCGGGCGGCGGCGATCTCCGCCTCGTCATAGACGAAGCCCGATGTCGCGTAGATCGCCTCGCTGGTTTCACCGAATTGCGAGCGCTTGGTGCCGCCGCGCACGAGCTTGGTTTTCAGCCGCCAGGATTTGACGGTTTCGCTGGTTACTGTGCTTTTCATTTTCGTCCCTCAAACGAAAAAACCCCGACCGTCTGGTCAGGGTTTTTCGCCCGACCTTTTTAGCTGTTTTTTTAACGTGGCCGCAAGCCGGTCGCCAAATCGCCACGGCAGTTTCGTACTCTCCTCAAGGGGTCTCGTCAAGCGCCCTGCGGCACAGACGCGGGGCGGTCAGGCGCTGCACGACGCGCCGCCCAGCACGCAGAAGGTTGCGCAGTGCGGATGGTTGAGCTTAACCGAACCAAGCGCATCGGCCAGCCGCGGACCCATCTCGAACTGAGGATCATAGGCGAGCAGGGTGCAGGCGAGCACGGCGGGGCGGTCGGCGCCCTTGCGTTTGACGACCATGCGCGAGGACGCGCACATCATGTCGTTCGGGTCGACATGCAGTATATCCCAGCAGGCCGTGGTGATTTCCGGCACGTCCTTGGCCGCGTCCATTTCCGGGAACAGAAGCAGCCGGGCGGGATCGGATGCGTCGATCCGGATGCCCTCGCGGCGGAACAAGTCGGCATAGTGCGCGCGCAGATCCTCGCCTTCCGCGCCGAACCCGTCCCGCCCGGCAACCGCGATGGAAAAGCCGTTGTCGGATAGCCAGCGCAGCCCCCGGATCATGGGCGCCCAGGAATTGCGGCCGCGCTCCGCCTCGTGGCCGTTCCGCGTCGGATGATCGATCGAGATTCGCAAGTTAAGACGGTCGCCAAATCTCCGTTTGAGCTCCAGCAGCTGGCCGCGCATTTCATCATCGGCTTCATGGCGTTGGTCAGAACCAGCGCCTCGAAGCCGCGCGTAAGCGCATCCTCCAGCATGTCCATGAAATCCGGGTTGAGGAACGGCTCGCCGCCCGTGAACCCGATCTCGCGGGTCGCGAGCCCGAGCGCGGCAATCTCATCGAAATAGGCCGCCGCCTCGGCCGCGCCGATATAGGCGAGCCGATCGTTCCTGGGGCTCGAACTCGATATAGCAATTCCCGCAAGTGAGATTGCACACCGTGCCGGTATTGATCCAGAGCGTCGCGAGACCCATGAGCGACACCGACGCCCGCGCTTCGCCCTTCGCGGTCACGTCCGGATCGCGAAACTTTCCGGGCGCAAGAGGCCGCACGTTACGATCGGCTCCGACACGTTGATCCATTACCTGCTCCAACAACCCCACCTCTCCCTAACCCTCTCCGCCCCGCCGGCGGAGAGGGAATTAGCGGCGATCTCCTGTATCCCCTCTCTGCCCCAC
The DNA here is from genome assembly GCA_963822835.1 of uncultured Alphaproteobacteria bacterium. Taxonomy (GTDB): domain Bacteria; phylum Pseudomonadota; class Alphaproteobacteria; order CAVTAV01; family CAVTAV01; genus CAVTAV01. Next base: position 17,803 of record CAWGIZ010000007.1, read on the forward strand.
TGGGGGCGGAGAGGGTTAGGGAGAGGTGGGGGAATTGTCGATCTCTCGCACTATGCTCGTCAATACGCCGTCCAGGTTGGTGAGAATGTCATTGTTCCAGAAGCGTATAACGCGATAGCCGCGTTCGCCCAATGCGATCGTTCTGGAAACATCCGCTTCGACAGCATCCGCATGCTGCCCGCCATCGACTTCGATCACCAATCCTGCGCCGGGAATCGCAAAGTCCGCGATGTACTTTCCGATCGGATGCTGGCGACGGATCTTGAGCGGCGTGTCCAGCTCGCGTAACGCCCGCCAGAGCGTTTGCTCCGCGTCGGTCGCCTCTTTTCGCAGTCGTCTTGCGCGCACGGTCTTCGGTTTGAGGGACACGATATACCTCGCTTAACCCTAACAAATCGAAACGGATTGACGGGGCGAGAAAGGCTCCTTACTGAACAGGCTTCGCCGCGTTTCGCGGGGCAGGTTCCGGTTGGCGCGGACCTCGGTCATGACCAGCACGAATGCCGATTGGTGGGGCCCGCCCGACATGATAAAACAGTTTAGCACGTCAGTGCGGGTGTAGCTCAATGGTAGAGCAGAAGCTTCCCAAGCTTACGACGAGGGTTCGATTCCCTTCACCCGCTCCATCCCTCCCGCAGGACCCGGTCTATGGCTGAAGAGCAGCGCGTGTTGCTGCGCGCCCTTTTCGACGATGCCGTTGCCGCCGCCGATCCGGCGCATTGCCTTCCTCCGTATCTGCCAGCCCGTCCGAAGGGACGCCTCGTGGTGGTGGGCGCCGGCAAGGCGGCCGCGTCCATGGCGCTCGCGACGGAAGCCTTTTACGGCGACAGCTGCGAGGGACTCGTCGTCACCCGCTATGGCCACGGGCTGAAGGACGGCGAGTCGCTTCGGGGCATCGCCGTTGTCGAAGCCGGCCACCCGGTGCCGGACGATACAGGGCTCGAAGCCGCGTGGCGCATCAAGTCGCTGTCGGCCGGCCTGCGCCAGGACGATCTGCTGCTGTGCCTGTTGTCTGGCGGCGCGTCGAGCCTTCTGGTGCTTCCCGCGCCGGGCATTACCTTGCCGGAGAAGCAGGCGATCACCCGCGCGCTGCTGAACTCCGGCGCCAAAATCTCCGAGATCAACTGCGTGCGCCGGCATCTGTCGGGGATCAAGGGCGGACGGCTCGCCGAGGCCGCCTATCCGACGCCGACCTTCACCTGCGCGATTTCCGACGTGCCGGGCGACCGGCCCGGAGATATCGGCTCCGGCCCGACCGTCGGCGACCCGACCACGTCGCTGGACGCGCGGCTGATCCTCGAGCGCTATGCCATCCCCGTGTCGTCCGCCGTGACGGTGCATCTCAAATCGGGCGAGGGCGAGTCTCCCAAGCCGGCCGATCTCAAATTGTCCCGCTCGGCGTTCCGGGTCATCGCGAGTGCCGATATCTCGCTTCAGGCCGCCGCCAAGCGGGCCAGCGCGGCGGGCTATCGCACGGTGGTTTTGGGCGGCGCGATCGAGGGCGAGGCGCAGGTCGTGGCCGAGGCCCATGCGCGCATCGCCTCGGAAGCCATCGGCAAGGGACGCCGCGTCGCACTGCTTTCAGGTGGCGAGACGACGGTCGAGGTCCGGAGCCCCGCCGGTCAGGGCGGCCGCAACACCGAATATCTGCTGGCGCTCGCCTGGTATCTGCGTGGCAAGCAGGGCGTCTCCGCGATCGCCTGCGACACCGACGGCATCGATGGAACCGGCCCGTTCGCCGGGGCGATCATCGATTCGGACAGCGTCGCGCGCGGCAAGGCCCAGGGGCTGGATGCATCCTGGTTCCTTTCGGCGCATAATGCGGGACGCTTCTTCGAGCTCCTGGGCGACACGGTGGAAACCGGGCCGACCCGCACCAATGTGAACGACTTCCGCGTCATCCTGATCGACGGCGGCTGAGCCGGAGACGACGGAGGGCCGGCGCGAAACCGGTCATACCGGCGAGGTGAGACGATGGCCGAAATGCCCTTTGCCGAGAAATACTACCGCTCCGCGGACGGGCTTTCGCTCTATTACCGCGATTACCGGCCGACCGGCGCCGACCGCACGCCCGTGCTTTGCCTTCCCGGCCTCACCCGCAACTCGAAGGATTTCGAGGACATCGCCATGCGGCTCCGGGCCGGGCGCCGGGTGCTCTCGCCGGATCTGAGGGGCCGGGGCAAATCGGCATACGACCCGGATTTCCGTCACTATCTGCCCGGCTTCTATGTCGGCGACATCCTCGCGCTGTTGGCGGCCGAGTCCCTCTCCAAGGTGGTCATCATCGGCACGTCCCTCGGCGGCATCCTCGCGATGCTGCTCGCGAGCTTCAATCCGGGATACCTGGAGGCCGTCGTGCTCAACGATGTCGGCCCCGAGATCGCGCCCGAGGGCGCGGCGCGGATCGCGGGCTATGTCGGCCAGATGCCGAAGATCGAAAGCTGGGACGATGCGGCCGAAGCCCAGAAGAAACTGAACGCGGCCGCCTTTCCCGGATTATACCGACGCGGACTGGATGGCCTTCGCCCGGCGCACCTTCCGGGACGACGGGACGGGAAAGCCGGTGGCCGATTACGACGCCGGAATCGGCCGCGCCTTCCGCGAGCCGCCACCGCCGGAAAGCGCGCCGCCCGCGCCGGATCTCTGGGCCGCCTATAAAGCGCTCGGGCCGATCCCGACGCTTTGCATCCGCGGCGCGTTGAGCGACATCCTGGCCGAGACGACGCTCGATCGGATGAAGGCCGAGAAGCCCGATCTCGTTACCGTAACGATCCCCAGAATCGGCCACACGCCGAGCCTGAGCGAACCTCAATCCGTCGCCGCGATCGAAGACTTCCTGGCTCGACACTGACCGGGCTTCAGGCCGGTGAGGTGGGGAAACTTACAGCCGCCGAATGCAGGTCACCGCCGGCTTGGGATGGCTGCGCGCGGCCTGCTCCGCCTTCACGCGCTCGATGACCTCGGACAGGGGATCCTTCGAGACGCACATGTGATGGGCGTTGGCGTGGAGGAGCGTCGTCTCGTCCGCCATTAACCCGATATGGCCGGGGAAGCAGACGATGTCGCCGCGCTTCAGAGGTTCTGCCTCCATCAGCGCCTCGCCCAGGGTTTCCGCCTGCATGTCGCTGTCGCGGAGCGGATGCTGACCGGCGAGCGTGAGCACGATCTGGACGAGGCCCGAGCAGTCGATCCCGGTCACGGTGCTTTTGCCGCCCCAGAGATAGGGAATTCCGATCAGGCGTTCCGCCGTCGCGACGTAATCCGGGAGGCTTTCGCCGAGCGGCGTCAGGTGACTGCCGATCATATAGCCTTCGCTCGCCAGCCGGACGAACTTGCCCGCGCCGGAACCTCGTATCACCGCCACCTCGGCCCCCATCGGCAGCATGGCCCGCACCGGCCGTTTGATATCGGGTTCAGGATAGATGTGGCTCGCAAGCGCGGTCACGCGGTGGGTGGTCTCGACCAGCCCCTGGGCTAGGTCGTCCTCGCGCAGATAACCGACATATCTATCCGACCGGGACTGACCCCAGGCCCAGCCGTGGCGCCGGTCATAGACCGTGAAGATGTCGCCAAAGAGCAGCTGGCTCGAAAGAGGCGCATCCTCCCGGGGCGCGGACAGCAGATCCGCGGTGCCCACCTTGATCTGGCACGGAATGCCGTCGACGAAGCGGTCGGACTCGACACGCCCTTCGAGATGGGAGGCCGCGATGTCGGATCGGAACGCATGCAGCCTCGGATCGAGATCCAAGACGCCTATTCCTCGTCCAGCAGATTGGCGGCGGCGATGACGATCTCGGCATATTCGCTCAGGAACACAGCGCCCTTTACCGTGCGCATGACGAGAACGTTGCGGCGATCCAATTCATCGCGCTGGCGGCGGATGAGGCCGATGCGGCCCATTGAATCGAGCGCGCGCGTGATGACGGGCTTCGAGACCTGCAGCTCGGCGGCGAGGCTTTTCACCGTATGCGGCGGGGGATCGAGATAGACGATCAGCAGGATCGCCATCTGGCGGTTGGTGAGATCGGGGGCATTGGAGATGACACTGGCGGACAAAACGCTCCGCCAGAGGTCGAGGCCCTGTCTAGTACTGAGCTCGACTCCCATACACCCCCCAAAGCTACTCTAAGTTGGACCTCGTTACTGCCTGGGCCGGAGTTTGCCCACGGAAAATCCGTTACGCAACCGTTTTGATCAAGGCGCAGAGTCGCGTTTGCCTTGGCGGGAGCCCCTTATCGGGCTCCGCCGAGTCTCAAAATGGGACAATTGGGCAGCGGTTGCAGCGCGACTCCCGTCCATCGCCAATTCCGTGCAAAACGGCGCCGAAACGACCGGCCATAAACCATAAAAGCTCAGGCCGGAGGCCGACTAGGCGGCCTCGGACCGGACCTCCTGCCCGTTGATGGCGAGCGCGCCGTTGGCGACGCCGATATGAACCGTGTCGCCTTCAGCAATCTTGCCCTCGAGGATCAGATTCGCGAGCGGATTCTGAAGGTTGGTCTGGATCACTCTTTTCAGCGGACGGGCCCCGTAAACCGGGTCATAGCCCGCATTGCCGAGCCAGGTGAGCGCCGAGTCGTCGACATCGATCAGGATCTTGCGATCGTCCAGCAGCTTCCGCATCCGGTTGAGCTGGATGTCGACGATTCCGGTCATGTCCTCGCGGCTAAGGCGGTTGAACAGGATGATTTCGTCGAGCCGGTTGAGGAACTCCGGCCGGAACGCCGACCGCACCACCTGCATCACGCCGCTCGCGCGCCTTGGAGACATCCTCGCCGGGTTCGAGATTGGCGATGATGTCGGAGCCGAGATTGGAGGTGAGGATGATCAGCGTGTTGCGGAAGTCGACCGTGCGGCCCTGACCATCGGTCAGACGGCCGTCGTCCAGAACCTGCAGCAGCACGTTGAAGACGTCCGGATGGGCCTTTTCGACCTCGTCGAACAGGATCACCTGATAGGGCCGGCGCCGGACCGCCTCGGTCAGCGCGCCACCCTCTTCATAGCCGACATAGCCCGGAGGCGCGCCGATGAGACGCGAGACCGAGTGCTTCTCCATATATTCGGACATGTCGATGCGGACCATCGCCGTGTCGTCGTCGAACAGGAACTCCGCCAGCGCCTTGGTCAGCTCGGTCTTGCCGACACCGGTGGGCCCGAGGAACATGAAGGAGCCGATCGGCCGGTTCGGGTCCTGCAATCCGGCGCGCGCGCGGCGCACCGCATTGGCGACCGCGACCACCGCCTGGTTCTGGCCGATGACCCGCCTGTGGAGATTCTCCTCCATCTTGAGGAGCTTCTCGCGCTGGCCCTCGAGCATCTTGTCGACCGGAATGCCGGTCCAGCGGGAGACCACGGCGGCGATGTCGGACTCGGTCACCGCCTCGTTGACCACGGCCTGGCCTTCGGTGGCTTCGGCGGCCTTCAGCTTCTTTTCGAGATCCGGGATGACGCCGTAGGCGAGCTCGCCGGCGCGCGTCAGATTGCCCTCGCGCTGCGCCGAGGCAAGCTCGATGCGGGCGTGATCCAGCTGTTCCTTGATCTTCTGGGCGCTGGAAAGCTTCTCTTTTTCCGCGCGCCATGCGCTGGTCAGCGCTTCCGACTCGATCTCCAGATCCTCAAGCTCCGCCTCCAGCTTGACCAGCCGGTCCTGGGACGCCTTGTCGGTTTCCTTCTTCAGCGCCTCACGTTCGATCTTGAGGAGCACGATCCGGCGATCGAGCTCGTCCAGATTCTCGGGCTTCGAATCCACCGTCATGCGCAGCCGGCTGCCGGCCTCGTCCACGAGATCGATCGCCTTGTCGGGCAGGAAGCGGTCGGTGATATAGCGGTTGGAAAGGGTCGCCGCCGCGACGAGCGCGCTGTCGGTGATGCGCACGCCGTGATGCAGTTCGTATTTCTCCTTGAGGCCGCGCAGGATCGAGATGGTCTCCTCGACCGACGGCTCCGAGACAAAGACCGGCTGGAACCGCCGGGCGAGCGCCGCATCCTTCTCGATATGCTTGCGGTATTCGTTCAGCGTGGTCGCGCCGACGCAGTGCAGTTCGCCGCGCGCCAGAGCGGGTTTCAGCATGTTGGAGGCGTCCATCGCGCCTTCCGCCGCGCCCGCGCCGACGAGCGTGTGCAATTCGTCGATGAACAGGATCAGGTCGCCCTCGGCGTGGCTCACTTCCTGGAGCACCGCCTTCAGCCGCTCCTCGAATTCGCCGCGATATTTGGCGCCCGCCACCAGCGCGCCGAGATCGAGGCTGAGGAGCCGCTTGTCGCGCAGGGATTCCGGCACGTCGCCATCGACGATGCGGAGCGCGAGGCCTTCGACGATCGCGGTCTTGCCGACGCCGGGCTCGCCAATCAGCACCGGATTGTTCTTGGTGCGCCGGGAGAGAACCTGAATCGTGCGGCGGATTTCCTCGTCGCGGCCGATGACCGGATCGAGCTTGCCTTCGCGGGCGAGCTCCGTGATGTCGCGGGCATATTTCTTGAGCGCTTCGTATGAATCCTCGGCGCTCGGGCTGTTCGCCTGATGGCCCTTGCGGATCTGGTTGATCGCGCCGTTCAGGGCCTGCGGGCTTACCCCGGCCTTGGTGAGGATCTCCTCCGTTTCGTTGCCCTTGTCCATGGCAAGCGCGAGCAGGAGCCGCTCGGCGGTGACATAGCTGTCGCCGGCCTTCTCCGCGATCTCGGACGCCTTCTCGAACAGCCGCGCGATTTCGGGCGAGAGATAGACCTGACCCGCGCCCGAGCCTTCGACCTTCGGGATCTTCTTGATCGCGGCCTCGACGCCCTTCCGCGCGACCGCCGCATCGCCGCCGGACGCCTGGATCAGGTTCGACGCAAGGCCTTCCTTGTCATCGAGCAGCACCTTGAGCAGGTGGATCGGCAGAAGCCGCTGATGGCCCTCGCGCAGCGCCATGGTCTGCGCGCTCTGAACGAACCCCTTGGAACGGTCGGTAAAATTCTCGAATTCCATATCTCTAAAATCCCCTCACTCGGCTCGCCTCCGGGCAAACCCGGCCGGATTCAGAACCGCAGGACATGAACTGACCCTCATTTAGGAACGGGACAACTGTTGCACAAGAGCAACAGTCGTATTTTCCTCGCCCTTTTCCCCGCCCGGATTTCAACGAGACCGCCAGTCTGCCGCCGCGGTATTTCCAGTGCGTTGACGCGGATCATAAATAATATCCATCGGCCGGTCCCAATCCTTGACCCGGTCCGGCGCCGCCCCTATCTTTCAGGCCATGTCAGCAACACGTTGGACACAAGCACTCCTCCTTACTGGCCCGGCGCTTTAGGCGCCGGGGTGCTTCGCCGCGTCCGCGGCCTCTCAGACGTCCTTCGTTCCTAAAAATTGATCGTGACTGACATGATTTCCAGCATTGCATCGATCCGCGTCCTGTCCCGCCCCTTTCGCGCGCCTGAGCTGCGACTTACGGGCGGCCGCCGGAACTGACGGCCGGCCGGCGGCTGTTCCTTGGCCATAACCGCGATGACCAATGAAAGGCGCTGAGGCGCCCACGGATTAAGGACAAAGACAGATGACAATGCCCGTTCACAAATACCGGCCGTTTGCGCCGATCGATTTGCCGGACCGCCAATGGCCGGCGAAAACCATCACCAAGCCGCCGGTCTGGTGCAGCGTGGATTTGCGCGACGGTAATCAGGCGCTAATCGAGCCCATGGGGATCGAGCGCAAGCGCCGCTTCTTCGACACGCTGGTCGCGATGGGCTTCAAGGAGATCGAGGTCGGTTTCCCCGCCGCCTCTCAGGCCGATTTCGATTTCGTGCGGCTGCTGATCGACGAAAAGCTGATTCCCGACGATGTGACCATCCAGGTGCTGACCCAGGCCCGCGAGGACCTGATCCGGCGCACCTTCGAGGCGATCAAGGGCAGCCGGCGCGCGATCGTGCATCTGTACAATTCCACCTCCACCGTCCAGCGCCGCGTGGTGTTCGGACTGGACCGGGCCGGCATCGTCGATATCGCGGTCAAGGGCGCACGGGTCGTTCGTTCCTGTGCCGAAACGATGACGCCGGAGACTGACGTCGTCTATCAGTATTCGCCGGAAAGCTTCACCGGCACCGAGCTGGATTTCGCCAAGGAAATCTGCGAGGCGATCATGGATGTCTACGAGCCGACACCCGACCATCCGGTGATCCTGAACCTGCCGGCGACGGTCGAGATGGCGACGCCGAATATCTATGCCGACCAGATCGAATGGTTCTCGCGCAACATCAAGAACCGGGACTCGGTCGTGCTGTCGGTGCATCCCCACAACGACCGGGGCACCGGCGTGGCGGCGGCGGAATTGGCCGTCATGGCGGGCGCAGACCGGGTCGAGGGCACGCTGTTCGGCAATGGCGAGCGCACCGGGAACGTGGATATCGTCACGCTGGGCCTGAACATGGTCACCCAGGGCGTCGATCCGGGGCTGGATTTCTCCGATATCGACCGGCTGGTCCGCGTCGCGGAACACTGCAACCAATTGCCCGTCCACCAGCGCCACCCCTATGCCGGTGAACTGGTGTTCACCGCCTTTTCCGGCTCGCATCAGGACGCGATCAACAAGGGCCTGAAGGCGATGAAGAACAGCAATTCCGGCCTGTGGGAGGTGCCCTATCTGCCGATCGATCCGCGCGATGTGGGCCGGAGCTATGAAGCGGTCGTGCGCATCAACAGCCAGTCCGGCAAGGGCGGCGTCGCCTATATCCTGGAAACGGATCACGGACTCTCGCTGCCGCGCGCGCTGCAGGTCGAATTCGCCCGCACCGTACAGGCCAAGGCCGACCGGGAAGGCACGGAGCTGACCTCAAAGATGATCTGGGACCAGTTCCGGGCGGAATATCTCGAACAGCCCGGCCCGTTCCGGTTCGTGGATCACCAGACCCTGCCCGACCGCACGGCGGGCCGCATGGTTTCCGCCGAGATCGAGCGGAACGGCGAGCGCGTGACCATCGAAGGGCGCGGCTCCGGCCCCGTCGAGGCCTTCATGAAGGCGATCGGCGAGGGGCTGGGCGTGAGCCTCAGCGTCGTCGACTATCACGAGCACTCGGTCGGGCAGGGCTCGGACGCCATGGCGGCGTCCTATATCGAGGCCGCCACGCCGGATGGCAAACGCGTCTACGGCGTCGGCATGGACAAGGACATCGTCACCGCCTCCATGAAAGCCGCCGTCAGCGCCGCCAACAGGGTCGCACGGTAGCGGAGCGGCACTGGCCGGATTTCCCCCTTGCGGAAGTCCGGCCAACCGGCCTTAAATGAACCGACTTGTGGCGTGGGAGTGGGGAGACGCGGCCCGGTAGCGAATGCCGGACGCGCATCACGGCGAGTAACTCCCGGAGGACGTGCCAGAAGAAGGCGGGGCGCACACCGTCGGGAGGTTCATCCGTGACCCTGAGTGTTGCGATCATCGGTTCCGGGCCGGCCGGGTTCTACACGGCCGACGCCATCGTCAGGAAATTCGAGGATGTCCGGGTCGACGTGATCGACCGCCTGCCGACACCTTTCGGGCTGCTGCGGGCGGGCGTCGCGCCGGATCATCAGGGCAGCAAGAAGATCGGCAAGGTCTTCGAGCGCACCGCCGAACGCGAGAATGTCTGCTTCATCGGCAATGTCGAGATCGGCCGGGACGTGAGCCTCGCCGAGCTGCGGCAGCTATACGACGCGGTCGTGATCGCCACCGGGGCGCCGAAGGACCGCGCGCTCAGGATTCCGGGCGCGGACAAGAAGAATGTCATCGGCTCGGGCGCCTTTGTCGGCTGGTACAACAGCCATCCGGATTACGCCAATCTCGATGTCGATGTGGACGTATCGAGCGTCGTCGTGATCGGCGTCGGCAATGTCGCTCTCGACTGCGCGCGCATCCTTGCGCTGACGCCGGAAGAACTCGCCGCTTCCGATATCGCGCCCCATGCGGAGGCGAGGATAAACGCCGCCCATATCAAGGACATCCATATCGCCGGGCGGCGCGGACCGCTGGAGGCCACCTTCACCCATAAGGAGGTGAAGGAGCTTGGCGAACTCGGCCGCGCCGTGCCGCTCGTCGCGCGGCACAAGCTCCCCGACAATGCCGACAGCTGCCCGCAAGAAGCGCGGCGCGGCAAGGAAACCAATCTCGCGCTTCTGCGCGGCTATGCCGACAACACGCGCGACATGAAGCCCGTGGGCATCCTGCTGCATTTCTACGTCCAGCCGGTCGAGATCCTCGGCGGCGAGCGCGTCGAGGCGGTGAAATTCGAGCGCACGCGGGTCGAGCCGGACGGCACATGCGTCGGGACCGGCGAGTATATCGAAATCCCGGCCGGCCTCGTGATCACCTCGATCGGCTACCAGTCGATCCCGCTGGAAGGCGCGCCATATGACGAGCGGCGGGGATTGTTTCGGAACGAGAACGGCCGGATCGAGCCCGGCCTCTATTGCACCGGCTGGGCGATGCGCGGCCCTACCGGCACCATCGCCACCTCCGCGCCCGACGCGGCCCTCGTCGCCGACGATATCGCGGCGGACATCGCCCATCCGGGCAAGCCGGGTGGTCACGCGCTGGTCGATCTGCTCCATGCCCGCGATACTCATCCGGTCAGCTTCGAGGACTGGCAGAAGATCGACGCCGCCGAACGCGCCGCCGCGAAGGAGCGTCCCTCGCCCCGCCGCAAGTTCGTCCGTATCGGCGATATGCTCAAGGTCGTCGCCCGGTCCTGACGCGCCGCGACGCATCGTCCCACAAATCCGGTCTGTATCGTTGCCTCGAAGGCCGTTAGGATGGCCGACCGGGGGTGCGGGACGCCGCTACTCGATGCGATCGCAAGCCACGATAGGGAGACATAAATGGCCGACGCAAAAGACGACGTCATTCCAGTAGAACTGGAATACGCCTTTTCCATTCGCATCGACTTCAAGGAGCGCATCCGCGTTCCGGGGCCGATTCAGAGCAACGTCTATGTCCCGGCGGCGGGCGGCAAGATCTGGGGGCCGCGCCTCCAGGGCAAGGTCGTTCCCTATTCCGGCGCCGATTACGGCGGGGAATTCGGCCTCGACGCCCATTACATGCTACAGGCCGACGACGGCACCTACATCTATATCCACAATCAGGGCTATCTCTATCCGATCGGGTCGGAGAGCGGCATGGGGCGCAAGCCGCCGACCAAGCCGGTGACGCCCGAGGAGCAGGTAAATTTCGCCGCCCCGGCCAGTGCCGACGTGCCGATGTATTTCCGTATCACGCCCTATTTCAACGCGCCCGTCGGCCCGCATGACTGGCTGGGCCGCACCGTGATCGTCGGCACCGCCGACCGGTTTCAGAACCCCGATCACACGATCTTCACCTACTACGCCGTGCTCTAGGCCGGATACGCGACGGGAAAGGAACAGGACATGGCGGACGACGAACAAAGACCAGTGCCGAAGATCGAGCTCGAATATGCGTTCTCGGTGAGGATCTTCTTCAAGGAGCGGATCGAATTCGAGGCCCCCAAGCATGGTCGCGGCTATGTGCCGCCCGCGAGCGGCGAGGTCTGGGGACCGCGCCTTCAGGGCAAGGTCGTGCCCTATTCGGGTGCCGACTACGCGATCTTCCAGGACATCGGCAAGACCGGCATCCACATCAACACCCATTACATGCTGCAGGCCGACGACGGCACGTGGATCTATATCCGCAATATCGGCTATCTCCATCGCCTGCCGCTCTATGACGGGACCGAAGGCGGACGGACCTATTTCCGCATGACGCCCTATTTCGATGCCCCCAAGGGGCCGCACGACTGGATGACCCGCACGATCATCGTCGGCACGGCGGCACGGCGGAAGGATCCGGACCATTCGCTGTTCACCTATTACGCCGTGAAATAGCGGCGGAAGGGCGAACCGAAGTCCGGAACGGGCAGACGGAGTTTGTAACACGCTGTTCTCAAGTAAAAAGCGTTGCGGACGGCACCGGATCACGGGTCTGGCGCTCGGCCTGAGCATTTTCGTGCTCGGGCTGAGTGCCGCGCGGCCCGCCTCGGCGATCGACGAGGAGGACCGCTACCGCGACTGCGTCGAATCTGTCGCTGATCAACCCGTCCAAGGCCTATGACCAGGCCGTGGACTGGCAGAAGCAGGGCGGAGGGGGCGGCGCGCGCCACTGCGCCGCGTTGGCGCTCGTCGGCATGGGCCGTTATGACGACGCCGCGACCATCCTCCAGCAGCTTGCCGAGGATGTGCGGGTGAGCGAGACCGCCACGCCTCTCGGCCAGTCCTCCGGCCAATCCCTGCGCGCCGACCTCCTGAGCCAGTCCGGCAATGCCTGGCTGATGGCCCACCAGTTCCAGTCGGCCTATCAGGTGCTGTCCTCGGCGCTCAAATATGTCGACGCCAAGTCGCCGGTCGCGCGCGACATCCTGGTGGACAGGGCGCGGGCGTCCGCCGGCCAGCACGACTTCGGTCTCGCGCTCAACGATCTCGACAAGGCCATCGAAATCGATCCGACCCGGCCGGAAATCTATGTCTACCGCGCCAGCGCGCTCCGCGAGACCAAGCAGGTGGACCTCGCGGCGAAGGATATCGACATGGCGCTCAAGCTCCAGCCGGACGATCCTGATGCGCTTCTGGAGCGGGGCTATATCCGGCAGATCCAGAACAATGTCGCCGGCGCCCGGGAAGACTGGCAGCGCGTCGCCGACATGGTGAAGGGCTCGCCGCAGGCCAACCAGGCGCTGAAGAATTTGAAGACGCTCGGCACGGACGCCGATCAGTGCCGCCCGCCGACCCATGCTCCCCCAAGCCCGAAAGCCACTCGGCGGCCACGCCGGATCCGTTTCGGCACCGAAATAAGCATTCTTTCGTGCCATGAAGTCGCCGGCGTCGGCCAGACGGCCGAGCGCCCAGACCGCCATTGCCCTGACGAGCGGTGACGCGTCCGTCAGGCGGGCCTCGACGGCGGGCTGCAGCGCGGGCGCCCGCTATTGCCGATGGCGATCAGGACATTGCGCAGGAACCGGGCATGGCCGATGCGCTTGACCGGCGGTTCCGGCAAAGAGCTTGCGGAACGCCGGCATCGTCGAGCGCGGCGAGATCGGCGAGGTCGGGGCGCTTCGAGATCGGCGCGCGAGCGCCGGATCGGCCTTCGTCTCGCGCGCTCTCGGAGGCGAATTTGTTCCACGGACAGACGGCAAGGCAATCGTCGCAGCCATAGACGCGGTTGCCCATCGGCGGCGCGGTATTGGCGCGGGATCTGGGTCTTGTGCTCGATTGTTGAGATAGGCAAGGCATTTGCGGGCATCGAGCTGAAACGGCGCCGGAAAGGCTTGGTCGGGCAGATATCGAGGCAGCGCGAACAGGAGCCGCAGTTTTCCTCATGCGGCGGCGTCCGGCGGCAAGTTCAGCTGTCGTCAGGATCGCGCCGAGGAAGAGCCAGGAGCCGAACTGGCGCGAGACCAGGACGGTGTGCTTGCCCTGCCAGCCGATGCCCGCCGCTTCGGCGAGCGGCTTTTCCATCAGCGGCGCGGTGTCGACGAAGACCTTGACCTCGGCGCCGGTGCGGCGGCCAGAAGACCGGCCAGCGTCCTTGAGCTTGCCCTTGATGATGTCGTGATAGTCGCGGTTGCGGGCATAGACCGAGATATTGCCCTTTTCGCGTGCCTCGAGCAGCGGCAGCGGGTCGTCGGTCGGGCGTATAGTTCATGCCGACCATGATGACGCGTTCCGCCTCGGGCCAGAGGGCCGTGCGGCGCCGCGCGGCGCGTCGGCGGTTTCCGCCATCCAGTCCATGTCGCCGTGCCAGCCGGCGGCGAGGGCCTCGCGAGCCGGGCGCCGTAGTCGGGCCGGGCATCGGCGCTGCGTAATGCCGAAGGCGTCAAAGCCGAGCGTCGCGCGCCTTCGCCTTGATGACGTCGCGCGGTGCGCCGGGGCCGTGTCAAAAATCGAGATCCGCATAATGCTTGATGGGTGCATGCCGGCGACGCGGTCGGCGAGCAGCGGCCGGAAGGCCGGGCGCGACTTCAGCCGCGCGAACCAGTACTTGACCACCTCATGATCGCCCCAGGCACGTCGCCGAGATAATCGAGGCAGGAAAGGTGGGCCGAGGCGCAGATATCGGCATAGGAGAAGTCCTCGCCCGCGAGCCAGCGCCGCCGCTCGGTCAGATAGGCGATATAATCGAGATGATAATGCACGTTCTGCAGGCAGGCGCGGATGACGTTGCCGTCCGGCGCACCGAGGCCCAGAAAGCGCTTCAGCACCTTCTCGCGCACGATGCCCGTCGGTAACCTCGCGATTGAATTTGTCGTCGAACCAGTCCATCAGGCGCCGGACCTCGGCGCGCTCCAGCAGCGTCTCGCCGAGCAGCTTCGGCTTTTCGACGGCGTCCTCGAGATATTCGAGGATCACGCGGCCGCCGGAGAAGACCTTGTCGTCGTCCTCGATCAGGACAGGCACCTCGCCGGCCGGATTGAGGGCCAGACAGATCGTCGCGCCGCTCCCAGACCCGTTCGACTTCCATGTCGAAATCGAGATCCTTTTCCTTGAGCGCGATACGCACGGCCCGGGAGGCCGGGCTGAACCAGAAATGCAACAAACAGCGCATGACAGGCAGTCTAATTCATCAGATTGCGCCGCCTATAAGGCGGCTTCGGCGGAGAATTTCGCGATCTTATAACCGGCGGCCGGGCCGGTTCCGACAGGCGGCAACTCGACACAGATAACGTCCAAAGTCGATAAAAATTTTGACATACCTTTTAGTAGAGAGGTATACTTAACCGATCTTGGGGCGGAGAAAGGTGAAGCGAAGACCTATGGCCAGAACCAAGAATCCCGACTTCATGAACGGCGTTCCCAGAACTCCTGATCCTTCGCATGCTCAAGGACCGGGAGATGTACGGCTACGATCTCGTCAGGGCCGTCCGCGAATCGACCGGCGGCGAGATCGCGCTCGGCGAGGGCGTCATCTATCCGACACTCCACGATCTCGAGGCCAAGGGCCTTCTGAGCACGCGCCGGATGGCCAAGAACGGCCGCACGCGGATCTATTACAAGCTGACCAAGAAGGGCTACAAACGGCTGACGGACACGGCCGGCGAGTGGTCCCGGATCGCGGTCGCGGTCGCGAAATGCATGGAAGCGGGGAGCTCCCGATGCCGTCAAAGCTTGATGCAAAGCGCCTGAAGGCCCGCCTCCTCGAGGCGGGCCTCGCGCCCCGTTACGTGAAGCGCGTAACCGGCGAACTGGCCGACCACCTGAGCGATATCGAAGCCGAGCTCAAGACGGACGGCCTGTCCGCGGACGCCGCCACCGCCGAAGCAGAGCGGCGCCTCGGAACGATCGACGATCTGACGCGGCGGATTCTCGACCAGCGCCCCAGGGAAAGCCTCGTCGCCCGGCACCCGGCTTGGGCCTTCTTGGCTGGATTCGGTGGTCGTCACTCTGCTCGTGGCCGCGGGCACACTGGCAGTCCTGATCTTGTTCGGTGAAGGGTTCAAATTGCTCGGCATCGATTTTGGTGCTGCCGGCATGATTCTCGGTGAGTTACATTTCTACTTCCTTTCCTACGGCGTGACACCTCTGATGGCAGGCTATGCCTGTTGGGCCGCCTATTCGTACCGCGTGGGACTACGCTGGCCATTGGGAACCGCCCTTCTTCTTGCTGTTGTCGGCGGCATGTTGTTGACCGCAAACGTGACTTTCAATCCGGGCACCGGCCCCGGACCGCACGGGTCTTATATGATAGGATTCGGTTTCGCGCTGGACCACATGATCCGCTCGATCTGGCGACTGGTGGCACCCCTTGCCGTGTTCTTCGCCTTTGCTCTTTGGGCACGGACGAAGGGACAGGATCTCATCGGCTACCGGATGGAGCTGTAGCCGGGCACAAGCGCACATCGTCATTCCCGCGAAAGCGGGAATCCGGGCTCATACGACGAATTCGGGTCCCCGCCTTCGCGGGGACGACGACCGAAAGCGTGACGGCTCAGGCCGTCTTCGCCTCTTCCTCGACGCTCAGGGGCTGTTCCAGCCGATCGATCATTTCCTTCGGGCAGACCTGCCAGAACTTCGGCAGTTCGAGATCCCAGTCGGTCAGCAGGCGCTGCGCGAAGTTCGACTGCGTCTCCTGCGCATGCTCGGCGATCAGATCCCTCAGCACGCCTTCCCAATAGGGCGACTCGACCCGCTGATAGATCACGGACTCCTCGTTGACGTGCGGCTCGAAATCTTCCGCGTCGTCATAGACGAATGCCATGCCGCCGGTCATGCCGGCCGCGAAATTGTCGCCGATCTGGCCGAGGATCACGGCCATGCCGCCGGTCATGTATTCGCAGCCGTTCGAGCCGCAGCCTTCGACCACGGCCTCGCGCCGGAATTGCGCACCGCGAAGCGTTCGCCCGCCTGGCCGGCCGCGAACAGCTTGCCGGCGGTCGCGCCATAGAGAACGGTGTTGCCGATGATCGTGTTGCTGGTTCGAGATCAGCGGGCTCGAGGTCATCGGACGCACCACGATGGTGCCGCCGGACAGTCCCTTGCCGACATAATCGTTGGCATCGCCGAACACTTCGAGCTTGAGGCCCTGCACCGCGAACGCGCCGAGCGACTGGCCGGCCGAACCGCGCAGCCGCACGGTCAGATGGCCCGGCTTCAGCCCGTCCATGCCGAAGCGCCGGACGATATGCGCCGAAAGCCGGGTGCCGATCGCGCGCTGGATGTTGCGCACGGTATAGGTGAGCTGCATCTTCTCGCCGTCCTCGAACACGCGCTTGGCGTCGTTCACCATCTGGGCGTCGAGGGTATCCGGCACTTCGTTGCGGCCCTTCAGGGTGCAGACGCGGCCGAACTCGCCGGCATCCGGCTGGGTCAGCAGCGGATTGAGGTCGAGATCGTCGAGATGCGCCGCGCCCGCGGCTCACCTGCGCCAGCAGATCGGTACGGCCGATGATCTCGTTGAGGCTCCGCGCGCCGAGCTTGGCCAGATATTCGCGCACCTCCTCGGCGAGGAAGTTGAACAGATTGACCACCTTCTCCGGCGTGCCCTCGAATTTCGCGCGCAGACGCGGGTCCTGGGTGCAGACGCCGACGGGGCAGGTATTGGAATGGCACTGGCGCACCATGATGCAGCCCATGGCGACGAGCGAGGTCGTGCCGACGCCGAATTCCTCCGCGCCCATCAGCGCGGCGATGACGACGTCGCGGCCGGTCTTGATGCCGCCGTCCGCGCGCAGCTTCACCCGGTGCCGCAGACCGTTGAGGGTCAGCATCTGGTTGACCTCGGTGAGGCCCATCTCCCAGGGCATGCCGGCATATTTGATGCTGGTCTGCGGGCGACGCGCCGGTGCCGCCGGAATGGCCGGAGACCAGGATCACGTCCGCCTTCGCCTTGGCGACGCCGCACGGCGATGGTGCCGATGCCCGACGACGCGACCAGCTTCACGCAAACCTGGGCATCCGGGTTGATCTGCTTCAGGTCGTAGATCAGCTGCGCCAGATCCTCGATCGAATAGATGTCGTGATGCGGCGGCGGCGAGATCAGCATGACGCCGGGCGTCGAATGGCGCAGCCGGGCGATCTCGGCGGTCACCTTGAAGCCGGGCAGCTGGCCGCCTTCGCCGGGCTTGGCGCCCTGGGCGACCTTGATCTCGATCTCGCGGCAATTGGCGAGATATTCCGCGGTCACGCCGAAGCGGCCCGAGGCGATCTGCTTGATCGGCGAGTTCGGCATTGTCGCCATTGGCGCGCGGGCGATAGCGCTCGCGTCCCTCGCCGCCCTCGCCGGAACTCGACTTCGCGCCGATCCGGTTAGTGGCGATGGTCAGCGTCTCATGCGCCTCGGGCGACAACGCGCCCAGGGACATGCCGGGCGTCACGAAGCGCTTGCGGATTTCGGTGATCGATTCGACCTCGTCGACCGGCGCGGGATGCTCGGCGGCATTGAAATCCAGCAGATCGCGCAGATTGATCGGCGGCAGGTCGCGCATCGCCTGGCTGTATTTCGCGTATTGCGCGTAGGAATTGTTCTGCCACCGCGCTCTGCAGCATGTGGATCAGCTGGCCGTCGGTCGCATGCAGTCTCGCCGCCCCGGCGGTATTTATAGAAGCCGCCGATCGGGCAGCGCATTCACCGAGCTCGCGATAGACCTGGCCGTGCAGATCGAGCACGCGCTTCTGGATGCAGTTGAAGCCGATGCCGGAGATCCGCGAGGTCATGCCGGGGAAGAAATCCGCGACCAGCGCGCGGCTCAGGCCCACCGCCTCGAAATTATAGCCGCCGCGATAGGAGCTGATCACGGCGATGCCCATCTTGGAGATGATCTTCAACAGGCCCTGGTCGATCGCGTAATGCATAGCGCTCGACGCATTCGCGGAGCGAGATCGAGCCGAACAGCCCGCGCGCATGACGGTCCGCGATCGACTTCGAGCGCGAGATAGGGATTGACCGTGGTCGCGCCGACGCCGATCAGCACGGCGACGGAATGGGTGTCCATGCAATCCATCGCGCGCGCGTTGATCGAGGTGAAGGTGCGCAGGCCCTTGCGGACGAGATGCGAATGCACGCCGCCGACGGCCATGATCATCGGGATCGGCGCGCGCTTCGCCGAGACATGCTCGTCGGTCGAGGATGATATGGGCATAGCCTTCGCGCACCGCGTCCTCGGACTGCTGGCGGATGCGCGCGAGCGCGTCCTTCAGGGCATCCGGGCCGCCGTCCACGGGGAAGGTGCAATCGATCTCGATCGCCTTGTCGCCGAGATGCTCGCGGAGCACCGCGTATTCGCCGTTGGTCAGGAACGGCGATTCGAGCACCAGCACGTCGTCTTGCGCCAGGTCCTTGTCGAGCACGTTGTCGAAATTGCCGAACCGGGTCTTGAGGCTCATCACCCGGAATTCGCGCAAGCGGATCGATCGGCGGATTGGTGACCTGGCTGAAATGCTGGCGGAAGAAATGGCTCAGCGGCCGGTGCCTGGTCGAGAGCACGGCGAGCGGCGTGTCGTCGCCCATCGAGCCGATCGCTTCCTTGGCGTCCTCGACCATCGGATGGAGAATGACTTCCAGATCCTCGATGCTGAGGCCGGCCAGGATCTGGCGGCGGCGCAGCTCGTCCTTGTCGAACGGCCGTCGGCTCCTTCGACGGACTTGCCGAGCAGCTGGTCGAACGGCTTGAAGTCCTTGACCCATTCCTCATAGGGGTGCTCGTTGGCCAGCAGATCCTTGATCTCGCGGTCGTGGAACAGGGCGCCCTTCTCGAGATCGACGCCGATGATCTGGCCGGGGCCGACGCCGGCCCTTCTCGATGATCTTGTTCTCGGGCATGACCACCATGCCGGCTTCCGATCCGACGACCAGAAGACCGTCGACGGTGATGGTGTAGCGCATCGGCCGCAGACCATTGCGGTCCATGCCCGGCGATGACCCAGCGGCCATCGGTCGCGGCGATCGCGGCGGGACCGTCCCACGGCTCCATCACGGAGTTGCAATAGGCGTAGAGCGCGCGATGCGAATCCGGGAAGCGTGGTCTTCTTCGACCAGGTCTCGGGGATCAGCAGCGTCTTCACCATGGGCGCGGTGCGGCCGGCGCGGATCAGGGCCTCGAACACGGAATCGAGCGCCGCCGAATCCGAGCTGCCCTTCTGGATGATCGGCTTGATGTCCTCGCTGTACTCGTCGAACGCGATGGACGCCATGCGGATCTCATGGCTCTTCATCCAGTTGGTATTGCCGCGCACGGTGTTGATTTCGCCGTTATGCGCAAGCGTGCGGAACGGCTGGGCCAGCCGCCAGGTCGGGAAGGTGTTGGTCGAATAGCGCTGGTGATAGATCGCGAAGGACGAGACGAAGCGCTCGTCGAGCAGATCCGGATAGAACACGGACAGTTGTTCGGCGAGGAACAGGCCCTTGTAGATCACCGACTTGCAGGACAGCGAGCAGATATAGAAATCGGTGATGTTCTCGCGCAGCACACGCTTCTCGATCCGCCGCCGGATGATATAGAGCCGGCGCTCGAATTCCTCGTCGGTGCTGCCCGGCGTATTGGCGATCATGATCTGCTCGATCTCGGGCCGGGTCGCGTTCGCCTTGGCGCCGATTACCGAGACGTCGACCGGTACCTGCCGCCAGCCATAGATGTAGTAGCCGAAATTCAGGATCTCGGTTTCGACGATGGTGCGGCATTCTTCCTGCGCCGCGAAATCGTTCCTCGGCAGAAAGACCATGCCGACGGCGAGCCGTCCCTCGGCCGCGTCGTGACCGGTGCGCCGGACATGTTCCTTGAAGAAGTCCTGCGGGATCTCGACATGGATGCCCGCGCCGTCGCCCGTCTTGCCGTCCGCGTCCACGGCACCCCGGTGCCACACGGCCTTCAGGGCGTCGATGCCCGCGACCACGACCGAGCGCCGCGGCTTGCCGTCGATCGAGGCAACCAGCCCGACACCGCAGGAATCGTGCTCCATTTCGGGGCCGTAAGTACCTTCCGCCTCCAGCCGAGCCGCGTCACGGCTCCAACGGTCGACGAATTCCTGCGCGGCGATCTGCTCGATTTCGTTTTGATCGGTCATGTCGGTTCCCCAGACACATAAAGGTCCCGTGTTTGGCCGGCCGGTCGGACGGATAGGTCGCGCCGTAGCCGGTTTACCCGGGAAGTTATCAGGACGCCTTGGCGATCAACTGCTCGCGAATCGCCTTCGCTTCGATGTAGTCGTGGATCGCGGCGGCGGCATCGCGGCCGTCGCGAATGGCCCAGACGACCAGGGATGCGCCGCGAACGATGTCGCCTGCCGCGAACACGCCTTCGATGCTGGTCATCATGGTGCGGAAATCGATCTTGATCGTGCCCCAGCGGCTGACCTCGAGGGCCGGCGCGCCGAACAGGGTCGGGATCTCCTCCGGGTCGTAGCCAAGCGCCTTGATCACCAGATCCGCCTTGTGGGTGACGACCGAGCCCTTGATCGGCTCAGGCGACTGGCGGCCGGACGCGTCCGGCATGCCGAGACGCATCTTCTGGGCGCGCACGCCGGTCACCTCGTCGTCGCCGAGGAAGCCCGCCGGCGCCGACAGCCAGATGAATTTTACGCCTTCCTCCTCGGCGTGCTTCACCTCGCGCATCGAGCCGGGCATGTTTTCCCGGTCGCGGCGATAGAGGCATTTCACCGACTTGGCGCCCTGGCGGACCGAGGTGCGCACGCAATCCATCGCGGTATCGCCGCCGCCGATGACGACGACATTCTTGCCCTCGGCGCTCAGCGAACCGTCCTCGACTTCCGGCACCTTGTCGCCAAGACCGTTGCGGTTGCTCGCGGTCAGGAACGACATCGCGGGAACGATGTTCTTTAGCCCGGACCCCGGCAGCGCGACATCGCGCGCCTTGTACACGCCGGTCGCGATCAGGATCGCGTCGTGCTTTTCCTTCAGGTCCGCCAGCGACGCATCGCGGCCGACCTCGAAATTCCGGTGGAAGGTGATGCCGCTCTCCTCCAGCCGCTCGACCCGGCGCTCGATGATGTCCTTCTCAAGCTTGAAATTCGGAATGCCGTAGATCATCAGGCCGCCCATGCGGTCATAGCGGTCATAGACGTGAACCTGATAGCCACGCTTCCGGAGCTCTTCGGCCGCAGCAAGACCGCCGGGCCCGGCGCCGATGATACCGACGGAACGGTCACGCTCGATGCGCGGGGTCACCGGCTTCACCCAGCCGTTCTTCCACGCCGTATCGGTGATGTATTTCTCGACCGACCCGATGGTGACGGAGTTGAAGCCCTTCTCGATCACGCAATTGCCTTCGCAGAGTCGGTCCTGCGGGCAGATCCGGCCGCAAACCTCCGGCATATTGTTGGTCGCCGCGGAAACCTCGTAGGCCTCCTCAAGGCGCCCCTCGGCGGTGAGTTTCAGCCAGTCGGGGATATTGTTGCCGAGCGGGCAGTGTACCTGACAGAACGGAATGCCACACTGCGAGCAACGGGAAGCCTGCTTCGCCGCCTCATCGGTGATGAAACCGTCATAGATTTCCGCGAAATCGTGCACGCGCTCCTTCGCACTGCGCTTTTCAGGCATGCGCTGGTCGACGTCAACGAACTGAAGCATCTTTGAGGTCAAGCGAAACGTCTCCGTGAAGAAGGGCAGAGGGCAGGCGGAGATATACCAGACTAGTTAAGCGATTGCGAGCGAGATTCAACATTTAGGTCAGCTACATTGACCTTTAACCCGCCAAGCGGACCTTTAAGCCCCCTCCAAACACGCATTTTAGGAATGTCTTCCGTAGCTATAGTACCGTTTCGGTACTATTTGCCACCAAACCGGCGTCGGGAGCGAATCACCCCATCAACAGAACCGCCGCTCCCTCGAACCGACCTTGGCGGAGATCGTCGAGCGCACGATTGGCCTCCTCGAGAGGATAAACCACGGTCGAGGTCTCGACCGGAACGCGCGGCGCGATGTCCAGAAACGCCTCGCCGTCCTGGCGCGTCAGATTGGCCACCGAGCAGATGCTGCGCTCCTCCCAGAGGATATCGTAGGGGAAAGCCGGAATATCGCTCATATGGATTCCGGCGCAGACGACCTTACCACCCTTGTCCAACGCCCGAAGCGCCTGCGGCACGAGGCCGCCGACCGGAGCGAAGATGATCGCCGCGTCGAGCGGCTCGGGCGGCGCCACTGTCGAATCATCGGCCCACACCGCACCGAGTTCGAGTGCGAAGGCCTTTCCCTTCTCGTCGCCGGGCCGGGTGAAGGCATAGACCCGCCGCCCCTGATGACGCGCCACCTGCGCGATGATATGGGCGGCGGCGCCGAAGCCATAGAGTCCGAGCCGTTTCGCGTCGCCCGCCATGGCAAGCGCACGGTAGCCGATCAGCCCGGCGCACAGCAGGGGCGCCGCGGCCCGGTCGGAAAAACTGTCCGGCAGGGCGAAGGCGTAGTGGGCGTCGGCCACCATATAGTCGGCGAATCCGCCGTCCCGCGTGTAGCCGGTGAATTCGGCCTTGTCGCAAAGATTTTCCCGGCCGCTACGGCAGAACCTGCATGTTCCGCAGGTACGGCCAAGCCAGGGCACGCCGACCCGGTCGCCGATCGCGAAGGCGGTGACCCCGGCCCCGAGCGCCACCACCTCCCCGACGACTTCGTGACCGGGAATGAGCGGCAGCTTCGGATTAGCGAGATCGCCGTCGACGACATGAAGATCGGTGCGGCACACCGCACAGGCCCTGACCCGGATCAGCACTTCGCCGGGACCGGGCTTCGGGACACGGGCACCCGGCGCAGGGTCAGGGGCGCTTGCGGTCGGCCCGCGCCGTCGAACACCATCGCCCGCATCATCTCCGCCATCGTCGTACCCTTGTTCGCGCTGTCCTTGTGCACGTGGCGTTTACTATGCCCCCCCGTTACCCTCTCGACAATCTGCCGCCGCCAAGAGAAGCTTGAGGGCAAGGGCAGCTGGGACAAAGGATTCTTAAGCAACCGCCGTCAGACTCCGGCCACCTCCCTCGAATCCGAGTAGATTTATGTCGCGTTGGCTTCGATTTCTGGTTTTACCCGCGGTCGCCCTGGCGATCGCCCCGCCGGCCCTCGCGGATATCTATGTCCATCTGAAAGACGGCAAGGTCATCACCGTGCCGGTGGATCCGAAGTCGATCGACTATATCGATATCGGCCCCGATACGACCATTCAACGCGATGAAAATGAGGGACCATCCAGGGATGGACCGCCGCCGGGCGAGCCGCCGCGCGGCGAACGGGACGGCCAGCGTCCGGACGGGCCGCCGCCCGGCGCGGAAGCCGACGCCCCCGGGGGCCTGCCCGAGGGCGGACGCTTCCGGGACACGGCCCCCCATAAGCCCCAGACCTATCGCGTGGGGCCAGATCAGAAGTTCAAGAGCCCCGGCGCGCTCCAGCAAATCGCACGCGACGGCGATACGATCGAGATTGAGGCCGGGACCTACGACAATGATTCCGCCGAGTGGTACCAGAACAACCTCACGCTGAAAGGCATCGGCGGCCGCGCTCACCTGCGCTCGACCGGCACCATCCCGAACGGCAAGGGAATCTGGGTTTTCATGGGCGACAATGTGACGGTGGAGAATATCGAATTCTCGGGCGCCAGGGTCGACGACACCAATGGCGCCGGCATCCGCGCGGATGGCGGGAAACTCACCGTCCGCAACAGCTATTTCCACGACAACGAATTTGGCATCCTCTCGGACAATCGTGCGCGCGGCGACATCACCATCGAGAACTCGGAGTTCTATCACCAGATCCGTACCGAGACCTTCGCGCACAACATCTATATCGGCGTGGCGAAGAAGTTCCGGCTGACCGGCAGCTATATCCACGGCGCCGTCGGCGGCCATCAGGTCAAATCGCGCGCGCTCGACAATTTCATTGCCTATAACCGCATCGAGGATGGTATCGACGGCAATGGCAGCTACGCCATCGATCTGTCGAACTGCAGCCCGTCCTATATCATCGGCAACGTCATCCAGCAGGGCAAGAACTCCGAGAACTATACCGGCATTTCCTACGGCGCCGAGGGCTGCGACCAGCGCCGCAAACAGGAAGCCTATATCGTCAACAACACCTTCGTGAGCGATGCGCCGCTCGCGACTTTCGTCACCAATCACGTGACGACGCCGCTTCTGCTCCGCAACAATCTCGTGGTCGGGATCGGCCGGCTCAACGACGGGCCGGTGACGGACGACAACAATCTACTGCAGCTGCGCGGCGACTTCGTCAGCCGG
This sequence comes from uncultured Alphaproteobacteria bacterium, assembly GCA_963822835.1. Classification (GTDB taxonomy): domain Bacteria; phylum Pseudomonadota; class Alphaproteobacteria; order CAVTAV01; family CAVTAV01; genus CAVTAV01. The sequence goes on from CAWGIZ010000007.1 coordinate 42,479, forward strand.
AAGAAGCTGGACTTTCACCTGAAGAAAGGCGCGGACGCGATCGACAAGGGCGTGCCGCCCGGCAAGGCCGCGAACGGCATGTCGTTGGTGCCCGAATTCGAATACAAGGACCCGCTTTCCACCGTGCCGCGGCCCGTCATCGGCAAGATCGACATCGGGGCCTACGAATACCGGCCGTGAAGGGCGGCCGGAGAAAATCCGGCGCATATTGACTCCTCAACGGTGAAGCATCACAAAGACGTGCGGCCTCGCCTGTCTTTCTTGTCTTGAGGGGAATCAAGGCCGGCTGGCAGAATAGAGCTTATCTTTTGTCGCGTGCGCTAATTGCCGTTACGGTCTGATTCCGGCGGCACCGGACGTTCCCAAGTCGGGTCCGCACGTTGATCCTTAACGCGAGGACTTTGAGTTTGCCGAGACTGAATGCGTTCCTCCTTACGCTGGCAGCCGGCCTCTCCATGGCGGCCACCGACGCGACGGCGCAAGGCCGCCCGGGCGCCAATATGGCCGTCGCGGTCGAGGCAGCGCCCGTTTCAACCCGGTCGCTGGTCGAAACCTTGCCCGCGGTCGGCAGCCTGCGCGCCAATCAATCCATCATCGCGCGGCCCGAGAAAGCCGGCCTGATTACCCAGATCGGCGTCGAGGACGGCAGCGAGGTGAAGCAGGGCCAGGTGCTGTTTCAGCTCGATCCCTCGATCCCCGACGCGGAACTCGCCCAGGCGGAGGCCAGGCTCCGGCTCAGTATGCGCACCTATAAACGCGCCGAGCAGCTCTATCAGTCCGGTGCCGGCACGGTGAGCGCGCGGGATCAGGCCCAGGCTACCATGGAGGCCGACCGGGCCGCCGCCGAACTGGCCCGAGCCGAGCTCAAACAGACCAAGATCGTCGCGCCCTTCGACGGCGTTGCGGGATTGCGCCAGGTCGATATCGGCGACTATGTGAAGGCGGGCGACGACTTGATCAGCCTGGACGACATCGACCCGATCAAGGTCGATTTCAACGTGCCCGAGCGCTTCCTGCGCTTCCTTCATCCCGGACAACAGGTCACGCTCAAGGTCGACGCCCTGCCCGGCGATAGCTTCGAGGGCGAGATCTACGCAATCAGCCCGCGCGCCGATGCGTCGGGACGCAGCATCGCAATCCGCGCCAGCATCCCCAATTCCAATCACCGGCTGAAACCCGGCCTGTTCGCGCGGGTGGAGATCGTCACGCGGCACACGGATAAGGCCCTCGTCGTGCCGGAAGAAGCCATTATCGCCCAGGGCGACGATCTGGCGGTATACAGAATCGTGAACAATCAGGCTGTGCTGACCAAGGTCAAGGTCGGGCTCAGGCGCTACGGACGCGCGGAAATCGTGGACGGCCTGTCGGCGAACGACGTGGTGATCGTCGGCGGCGCGATGAAAGTGCGGGACGGCGTGCCCGTCCGGGCCATTTCCGACGCCGGGCAGGCCGGCGGATGAAGATATCCGAGATCTGTATCGACCGGCCGGTCTTCGCGACCGTGCTCAGCCTCGTCATCGTCCTGCTCGGTCTCGTCTCCTTCTCCAAGCTGACGGTCCGTGAATACCCGCAAACGGACTCCCCCGTCGTCAGCGTTCAGACGACCTATAGCGGCGCGAGCGCCGAGATCATGGAATCCCAGGTTACCCAGGTGCTGGAGGAGGCGCTCTCCGGCATCGATGGCATCGACTACATGACCTCGTCGAGCCAGCAGGGCCGCAGCAACATCAACATCATCTTCAATCTCAACCGCGATCCGGATTCCGCCGCCGCCGATGTCCGCGACCGGGTGAGCCGCACCCGCGGCCGCTTGCCGATGGATGTCGACGAGCCGATCATCGCAAAGGTCGAAGCGGATTCGCAGCCGATCCTGTTCGTCGTCTTTTCGAGCGACCGGATGTCGGCCATGGAACTCTCGGATTTCGTCGACCGCTATGTGCTCGACCAGCTCCGCACCGTGCCCGGCGTCGCCACGATCAATCAGATCGGGGAACGCAAATATTCGATGCGGATCTGGCTTGATGCGGAGCGTCTCGCGGCCTACGGCGTGACGCCGCAAGACGTGGCGACCGCGCTCCGGCAACAGAATGTCGAGGTGCCGGCTGGTCTCGTCGAGGGCAAATACCGGGAATATTCGGTCCTGACCGAAACCGATCTCAAGACGCCGGAGGAGTTCAACAATCTCGTCATCCGCAAGACCGATTCCGGCTATCTCGTCCGCCTGATCGATGTCGGCCGGGCGGAGCTCGGGCCGGAAGACGAACGTTTTGCGCTCTTCCATAACGACGCGACGGCCTATGGCCTCGGCGTCACCAAGCAGGCGACGGCAAATCCGCTCGATATATCGAACGCCGTCCGCCAGTTGATGCCGCGCATCCGCGCGAGCCTGCCGCCGGGCATGACGGCCAACGTGATCGTGGATTTCTCGCGTTCGATCAAGGAATCGATCAAGAACGTCTACGAGACCATCGCCGAAGCCATCGTGCTCGTGATCGCCGTCATCTTCCTGTTCCTTCGCTCGATGCGCGCGACGCTGGTGCCGCTGATCACGATCCCGGTTTCGCTGATCGGCGCGGTCGGGCTCATGTATCTTCTCGGCTTCTCCATCAACACGCTGACGCTTCTCGCCATGGTGCTCGCGATCGGCCTCGTGGTCGACGACGCCATCGTCATGCTCGAGAACATCTACCGGCATGTCGAGGACGGCATGAAACCGCTTCAGGCGGCCAAGACAGGCGCGGCCGAGATGGGCTTCGCGGTCGTCGCCATGTCGCTGACACTCGCGGCGGTCTATGTGCCGGTCTCGTTCATGGGCGGCACCAGCGGCCGGCTGTTCACCGAATTCGCCATCACGCTCGCCGCCGCCGTGCTGATCTCCGGTTTCGTCGCGCTCACGGCCTCGCCGATGATGTGCTCGAAACTCCTCAAGAGCCACGAAAAGCATGGCCGCACCTATCAGGCCATGGAGAACTTCTTCAATCGGGTGACGAACGGCTATCGCTCGCTGCTGGCCAAGTCACTGAAGCGGCGGGCGATCGTCCTTGCGATCGGCGGCGCGCTGGCCGCCCTGGGCGTCGTGTTCTTCCTGAGCGTGCCGACCGAACTCGCCCCGATCGAGGACGGCGGTAATTTCCCGATCTTCTTCCAGGGGCCCGAAGGCTCGACCATCGAGTACTCCGAAAAATACGGCCGGCAGATTCAGGCGATCGCCGACACCATCCCCGAGGCCGAGACGATCATGATGGTGATCGGTTTCGGCAACGATGTGACGTCGGGCCGGGTGTTCGTCGAATTGAAGCCGTGGTCGGAGCGGTCGCGTACGCCCAAGGAGATCATTCCGACGATCATGGGCCGGCTGCGCAATGTGGCGGGCGTCAACGCCTTCCCGATCCTGTCCCCTCCCTTGGGCGGCGGACGCGCGTCGAAACCGATCTCGGTCGTCGTTCAAACGCCGCTGCCGTTCGAAGAGCTGCAGAAGATGACGTCGAAATTCGTCGACGCGCTTCAGGCGTCCGGCAAGTTTACCGCGCTCGACACCGATCTCAGGCTCGACAAGCCGCAGGTAAAAATCGATGTCGACCGCGACAAGGCGGCCGATCTCGGCATCGACGCCCAGTCGCTCGGTCAAACGCTGGGCATTCTGGTCGGCGGCCAGCAGATCACGCGGTTCAAGCGCGAAGGCCAGGAATACGACGTGATCGTGCGCCTGACCGAGCCGTTCCGCACGAGCCCCGGCGACCTTCCGAACATTTATGTCCGCGCCGCGCAACGGCCAGCTCGTGCAACTCGCCAATCTGGTGAAGGTGACCGAGACGGTCTCGCCCCGAAGCCTGAGCCACTTCGATCAGCTCCGGTCCGCCACGATTACGGCCAACCTTGCCGATGGCGTCTCGCTGGGGCAGGGATTGCAGGCAATTCAAGCATTGGCGAAAACCAATCTGCCGACCACAGCCCGACTCGAATATACCGGTCAGCTTCGGGAGTTCTTGAAGTCGTCGTCCTCGATCTACGCGACCTTCGGTCTCGCGATCGTGTTCATCTTTCTGGTTCTCGCCGCCCAGTTCGAAAGCTTCCGCAGCCCGTTCATCATCCTGCTGACGGTACCGCTCTCGATCGCCGGCGGGTTGTTCGCGCTCTGGGTCGCGGGCGCGAGCCTCAATATCTACAGCCAGGTCGGCCTGATCACGCTCATCGGCCTCATTACCAAGCACGGCATTCTGATCGTCGAGTTCTCGAATCAGAACCGCGAATCCGGCATGAATATCGTGGATGCGGTGATCGGCGCGGCGACGCTGCGTCTGCGCCCGATTCTCATGACCACGGGCGCGATGGTGTTCGGCGCGATCCCGCTCGTCCTGGCGCATGGCGCGGGTGCGGCCAGCCGGCAGGCGATCGGCCTCGTGATCGTCGGCGGTCTTCTGATCGGCACGTTGTTCACACTGTTCGTCATTCCGGCGGTCTATACGCTGTTCGCCGCCCGCAAGACCCACCTTGAACCGGAAGGTGCGGGAGCGGCAGGCAGCCCGCATCCGGCCGAATAGATCCAAGGGGATTGCGCGAAAGCCCGCGCCGATTGTAAACCAGACAGGCCGAACGGGGGCTCGCGACGCCTATCCGTGACGCGCCAGCAAGAAGGCCCCGCGCGATGGGGTTCAGGGAGCGCTCTAGCGAGTTCTAGTGGGAGAAGACAGCAATGGAAACCGAGCTCGCCGCAAAGCCCGGCCGTTCGAACCTCAAAATTCCGCCTGAGGCGGTCGAATATCCGTCGATCATCCATTGCCTCGACGCGACGGCGAAGCGCATTCCGAACCGTATCGCGCTGATCTGCGAGGATCGCAGCCTCAGCTACAAGCAGCATCTTCAGGCCGTCGCCGGTCTCGCCAAGCGCCTCAAGCTCTTGATCAATAAGGGCGACCGGGTGGCCATCGTGATGACCAACTGCCTCGAAATGCCGGTCGCGATTCTCGGCACCATGGCGGCGGGCGGCTTCGTCGCGCCGATGAACCCCAATTATTCCGACCGCGAGCTCGGCCCTCTTCTGAAGGACGCCGCGCCCACCGTGATCCTGACGATCCCGGAATTCGAGGCGCGCGCGCGGAAATTCGGCAACGAGCTCGGCGTGAAGCATGTCTATGCCGTAGGCCAGGGCGAGCACACGCTGGACAAGTGGATCGAGGATGGCCGGGGCGGATTGCCCCTGCCGCTGCCCGAACCCGAAGACAAGGCGATGATGTTCTTCACCGGCGGCACGACCGGCCTGCCCAAGGGCGCGGAACACCGTCACAGCACGATCATCGCCGCCTGCCGCGCCAAATCGTCCTTTTTCGAGATCGACTGGGACGGCGAGATCTCGCTCAGCGTCGCGCCGATGTTCCATATTTTCGGCCACCATCACTGCGTGATCTACGCGCTCTATTGGGGCGCGACCCATGTGCTGGTCAAAGCCTATAAGCGCGAGGTCGTGCTGTCGGAGCTCGAAAAATACAAGGTGACGATGTTCGCCGGCGGGCCGTCGACGATCTATGTCGGCCTTCTCGCCCACGAAGACTTCAAGAAGACGGACCTTTCGCATCTCAAGATCTGCAATTCCGGCGGCGCGCCGTGTTCGGAAGACCTGCTGGTCAACTGGGAACGCGAGGCGGGCTGTCCGATCTACGAGGGCATCGGGATGTCGGAAGGCGCGCCGACCGCCAACAACACCATGTTCCATGAGCGCAAGGTCCTGTCGGTCGGCGTCATCCCGCCGCTGACGGAAGTGGATATCGTGGACCTCGATACCGGCACCAACATCATGCCGCTTTATGAGCGCGGCGAGATCCGCGTGCGCGGCCCGCAATTCACCAGGGGCTATCTCAATCGCCCGGAAGAGAGCGCCAACGCGATCCGCGACGGCTGGCTCTATACCGGCGACATCGGCTATTTCGATGATGAAGGCTTTCTGTTTGTCGTCGACCGCAAGAAGGAGATGATCCTCTCGGGCGGCTTCAACATCTATCCCCGCGAGGTCGACGAGGTGCTGGCCAACCATCCCGATACGGTGGAAGTGGCCGCCGTCGGCGTGAAGGACGACTTCCGGGGCGAGATCGTGAAGGCCTTCGTCGTGCTGAAGCCCGGCAAGACGATGACCGAGGAGGACATGATCGAATACTGCAAGACCCAGCTCGCGGACTACAAGGTGCCGCGCGCGGTCGAATTCCTCTCCGAGCTGCCCAAGACGGGTCCGGGCAAGATCGACAAGCTGAAGCTGCGCGGACTGCGATAAGGCGCTCACAAATGCCGTCGTCATTCCCGCGAAAGCGGGAATCCAGGCCCGACCTCAGGGGCGATGATCGTTTTTGGATCCCCGCTTTCGCGGGGATGACGATTAGGCCCGAATAGGCTTGGACGGCGACGCCATGGAGAGACAATCCCTCCTTCTTCTCACCGGAATCCTGTGCGACGCGACGGTCTGGCGGCATCAGATCGCAGGACCTCGGCGATATCGCGGACGCCTCGTGGTCCCGACTACCGGCACGAGCGACACCTTGCCCGCGATGGCGGTCAGAGGCGCTCGGTACGCTCCCGAAACGTTCGCCGTCGCCGGCCACTCCATGGGCGCGCGGGTGGCGCTGGAGATGTTCCGCCTCGCGCCGGAACGGATCACCCGCATCGCACTGCTCGACACCTCTGTAATCCCCGTCGCACCGGATGAGCCCGAGAAGCGCGCGGCAGCTGCTGAAGGCCGTCCGCGCGGCGGCATGGAAGTGCTGGTGCGGGACTGGCTGCCGCCCATGGTCTGGGAGGCCTATCACGGCGATGCCTCGATCATGGAGCCGATGCGCGAGATGGTGCGCTCCATGACCCCGGAGATCTATCGCCGGCCAGATCAACGCCATGCTGACCCGGCCCGAGGAAGCCTCGCTGCTGCCGAAGATCGCATGCCCCGCGCTCGTTCTGTGCGGCCGCCACGACGCCTGGCGCTCGCCCGAGCAGCACGAGGAATGGGCATATGACATTCCCGGCGTCGCTGTTCGAAATCGTCGAAAATTGTGGTCATATGGCGCCGTTGGAGAAACCCTGCCGAGGTGACGGCTCGCTTGCGCCGCTGGCTCGGCGCGCTCCCGTCTAGTTATTCCGGGGAGGAGCCGCGCCATGACCGAAGACGAACGCCGCGCCATCGAAGCCGATTGCCGCGACTCCGCGATCCGCTCCTTCACGCTGATCGACGCCCAGGACTGGGAAATGCTCGCCATGCTCTACACCGAGGATGCCGTCTTCACCCGGCCGAACGCGCCGGATCAGCCGGTCTGCGGCAAGCCGCGCCATCCTCGCCCAATACAAGGCACGGCCCCGAAGACAAAGGTAACCCGGCACTTGGTCGCAACGCGTCATCGACGTGCAAGGGGGCGACAAAGCGAAGGGCTTATTGTATGTCTTACTGTACACCGGAACGACGCGAGCTCGAGGCGCCGGAATTTCCGATCAAGGCGGATCCGGGACTGCTTGTCGGCGAATTTCGCGACGATTACATGCTGACCGAGGCGGCTGGCGGATCGCCAAGCGCATCGGCCGCATGATCCTTCAGGGCGCGTGAGCCCGGCGGACATCAGGACCTCGGCTACGTCGGGCCGGCCGCTTGAGAGCAAAAGGATCAGGTTCGATGAGACAAACCAAGATTCCCTGCGTGTGGATGCGCGGCGGCACCTCCAAGGGCGCCTATTTCCATAAATCCGACCTGCCCGAGGACGTCGAGACCCGCGACAAGGTTCTGCTCTGCCGTCATGGGCTCGCCGGACAACCGCCAGATCGACGGCATGGGCGGCGCGGATCCGCTGACCAGCAAGGTCGCGATCATTTCGAAGTCGCAGCGACCGATTCGGATATGGACTATCTGTTCGCCCAGGTGGTGGTGAACGAGGCCGGGTCGACACCTCGCCGACCTGCGGCAACATTCTCGCCGGCGTCGGTCCCTTCGCGATCGACGAAGGCCTCGTCAAGGCCAGGGACGGCGAGACGCCGGTCCGCATCTTCATGGTCAACACCGAGGCGCTGTGCACCGCCATGGTGCCGACGCCCGGCGGCGAGGTCGCCTATGACGGCGAGGCGACGGATCTCCGGCGTTCCCGGCACCTCCGCGCCGATCATCCTTCATTTCCTCGATACCGAGGGCTCGTCCTGCGGCTCGCTTCTGCCCTCCGGCAACATCAAGGATGTGATCGACGGCGTCGAGGTCACCATGGCCGACAACGGCATGCCCGTGGTGCTGATGCGCGCCGGCCGATGTCGGCGCCACCGGCAAGGAAGCGCCGAAGGAGCTCGAGGCCAAGAAGGACGTGAAGGCGAAGATCGAGGCGATCCGGCTCAAATGCGGCCCGATCATGAATCTGGGCGACGTGACGAACAAGGTCGTCCCGAAAATGACTCTCATTTCGCCCCCGGAACAAGGCGGCGCGGTCTCGACGCGCACCTTCATCCCGCATAAATGTCACGATGCGATCGGCGTGCTGGGCGCGGTGACGGTCGCGACCGGCTGCGTGCTGCCGGGCTCGGTCGGCGAGGGCGTCGCGGTGATCCCCGAGGGCGACAAGAAAACCATCTCGATCGAGCATCCGACGGGCGAGTTCACCGTCCAACTCGACACGAAGCAAGTAGACGGCGAGATCAAGGTGCTGAGCGCGGGGCTTCTCCGCACCGCGCGGCGGCTCTATGAAGGCTCCGTGCTCGTGCCGGGCAAGATCTGGCAGGGCAAGCAGGCCGCTCTCAAACATGTCGCGGAATAGCTCCGCACCCGCAAATTCCAACCACAGAAAACCGACAGGGGATGCCACCCGATGAAATATGTTGCCGTCCGTAATATCGACCGGACCGATCTCGACACCGTCAAAGGCCTCGGCAAATGCGGAACCGCCACGGTTCACGAGGCCCAGGGCCGCACCGGCCTTCTCAAATCCTATATGCGGCCGATCTATTCCGGCGCGCGGGCGTCCGGCAATGCGGTGACGGTGCTGTCCCATCCGGGCGACAACTGGATGCTCCATGTCGCGGTGGAGATGTGCCAGGAAGGCGACATTCTGGTGCTGGCCTCGATCTCCGAGAACGACACCGGCATGTTCGGCGAGCTTCTCGCCACCTCGCTCCGCAGCCGCGGTGTCGTCGGCCTCGTGATCGAAGCGGGCTGCCGCGACGTCGGCGAATTGCGCGAGATGGATTTCCCGGTCTGGTCCAAGACGGTCAACGCGCAAGGCACCGTCAAGGCGACCCCGGGTGCGGTTAACGTGCCGATCGTGATCGCCGGTCAGCTGGTCAATCCGGGCGACGTCGTGCTCGGCGACGATGACGGCGTCTGCGTCGTGCCGCGCCTCAAGGCGAAGGAGGTCCTCAAGGCCTCGCACGACCGCGAGGCCAAGGAGGCCGAGACCCGCAAGAAGCTGAAGGCGGGCGAGCTCGGCGTCGACATCTACGGCATGCGCGAGAAGCTGGCCAAGGCCGGCCTCGTCTATGTCGACCGGCTCGAGGACCTGAAGGACTAGCTTCTGGCGGCGCATAGCAACTCTCGTGTCGTCATCCCCGCGAAAGCGGGGATCTAGGCCGTACCGCCGGATGTCTGGATTCCCGCTTTCGCGGGAATGACGATCAAGTATATCTCTACGTCCTCCGATCGACGTAACGGAGTCGGGTTAATGGCAGAAAACAGGATTCAGACCGTTGCGCTCATCGGTTTCGGTGAGGTCGGGGGCAGGTTCGGCAAGGACCTGCTGACCTCCGGTGTCGACCGTGTGGTGACCTACGACATCCTGTTCGACCGCGAGGACGGCGGCCGCCATTTGCGGGACAAGGCCTCGCAAATGGGCGTCGTTCCGGCCGACTCCCACAAATCCGCTTGCGACAGCGCCGACCTGATCATTTCCTGCGTGACCGCCGGCTCGGCCCGTTCCGTAGCCGAAACGGTCGCCGGTTTCATAAAGCCGGAGCAGGTGTTCCTCGACGTGAACTCGGTCTCGCCGCAGGACAAGGAAGCGGGCGCGGCGCTGATCGACGGCGCGGGCGGCACCTATGTCGAGGCGGCGGTGATGAGCCCGATCGGCCCCTACGGCTTGCGCGTGCCGATCTCGCTCGGCGGCAAGGCGGCGGCCGAGACCGCCGAGCGCCTGAAGGCCATCGGCATGAACGTGACGGTGGCGAGCGACCGGATCGGCGTGGCCTCGGCGCAGAAGATGTGCCGCAGCGTGATGATCAAGGGGCTGGAAGCGCTGATGGTCGAGTGCCTGTTCGCCGCGCGCCATTACGGCGTCGAGGACGACGTGCTGGCGTCGCTGAAGCGCACCTATCCGGGCGTCGACTGGGTGAAGCAGGGCGCCTATCTGCTCGACCGGGTCTATGTCCACGGCAAGCGCCGCGCCGAGGAGATGGAATTCTCCGCCGCGACGGTGGGCGCCGCCGGCATCGAGCCGCTGATGACGTCGGCGATCGCCAAGCGTCAGAAATGGGTGTCGGAACAGGGCGTGCCCTACAACCCCAAGACCGACGAAAATCTTCCCGTCGGCGAACTGATCGACAAGCTCATTTCCGTCGCCGCGAAGGCGAAGAAATAGCGTCCGCCTCTCAGTCGTCCATCTTTGCCTGCATGTAGAGCTGCTCGCCGATCTTGCCGACGAGATCGAGCTGGGTTTCCAGCCAATCGATGTGCTCTTCCTCGGATTCGAGGATGTCCTCGAACAATTCCCGGCTGATGTAGTCGGGGACCTTCTCGCAATAGGCGATAGCTTCCTTCAGCAGCGGCACGGCCTCCAGTTCGAGCTCGAGATCGCATTTGAGGACCTCGGGCACGCTCTCGCCGATCTTCAGCTTGCCGAGATTCTGCAGATTCGGCAGGCCCTCGAGGAACAGGATCCGCTCGATGAGCTTGTCGGCATGCTTCATCTCGTCGATGGATTCCTCGTATTCGTGCTTGCCGAGCTCTTTCAGACCCCAGTTGTTGTACATCCGGGAATGCAGGAAATACTGGTTGATCGCGGTGAGCTCGTTGGTCAGGGCCTTGTTGAGAAAGCTGATGACCTTCTTGTCGCCTTTCATGGCTTATTCTCCCGGGTAGGTTGCCAGCACTGCCTGCCGATTGACGCTCACTATAGACGAGCGAGACCGATCTTTGCAGGGGAAACCTGCGTTGTGACGCGATCGGGGATGGAGAAGCCGGGAGTCCAGGCGACCGGCCGCGAAGGCGTTACCTTGCGTTGACCTGTCGCAGTTGAGGCGCGGCGCGGCTGTCGGCGGCGACGTGATCCGAGCATTGGCAAGTGCCGGCCTGGCACCCGTTGACGACTTTCCGGTCGTCGCGATGGGCCCGGTTGTCGCGATGGGTCCGGTATTTCTGGCCGGTCTCGACGATGATCTCTTCGGCGAAATCCATGCAGTGGCCGCAGACCGGCTCCACATCCATGGCCGCGAACAGATCCTCGACCGTGCGGATCGAGGGCGACGCCGCCATCTCGCGGACGGTACGTTCGGTCAGGGAATTACAGATACACACATACATCGCTGCGGTCTCTTTGCTGCGTCGGAGCCTGCTATATAACAACTTTGCGAATGATTGTCAATTTCACGCGGATCGAGCGTAGCGGCATTTGCCCCCCTTCGCTATAACCCGTTGCAATCATCCCCGGACCGAGACGGAGCGCATTGATGCCGATCAAGATTTATCACAACCCCCGCTGCACCAAATCCCGCCAGACGCTGGCGCTGCTGGAAGAAAAGGGCCTCAAGCCCGAGGTGATCGAGTATCTGAAGACCCCGCCCTCGGCGAGCGCGCTCGACGCGATCCTCAAGCAACTCGGCCTGGAGCCGCGCGAGGCCATGCGCAAAAAAGAAGAGCCCTACAAGGCGCTCGGCCTCGACGACGCGAAGCTTGGCCGGAAGGATCTGATCAAGGCGATGGTCGAGAATCCGATCCTGATCGAGCGGCCTATCGTGGTCGCGAACGGCAAGGCGCGGATCGGCCGGCCGCCGGAATCGGTGCTGGAAATTCTTTAGGAACGGGAGAGCGGGCCGCGTATCCGGCCCCTGGCGCCTAGCGATGGACGCGGGTGTGTTCGGCCACTTCGTCATGCGGACGGACGATCACCGCGAGGCGCTCGGCGAAGGCGTCCTGATCCTTTTCGCCGATTCGGAACTCGACGCCGACGCCGTCCGGCTGGCGGCGTATGACGGTCGCCGGGATCACGCCGAAATTGCTGATGTCGAGATGGATCAGCGTGCCGATCTGGGGAATAAGCCGCGACCAGAGCTTGGCGCCCGAGGCCGAGATGTCGATGACGACGCAGCTGAAGCGGTCCTGACCCACCACGATACGGGCGATTTCGGTGATCGCGCTGCGCGGATTGCGCCGCTGGTCAAATCTCTGGGTAATCTTCTTGACGTAATTGGCCATCGGCGGCGCGCTCAACTCTACTGTTCCCCTGGAAACCCGCGCGGCACGCGGGTCGCGAAAAGTGTAAAAGCGCCGACATGACTATATCGTTAACAACTAAAGCCAGTTTTTAAGGAATTGGGCCGGGCCGCCGCGCCCGTGCCATGCGTCTTCCGAAGGGCTGAACTGCGGCGGGCGGCTTGAAAACACCTTGCGCGCGGAGCGCATTGCCGGTACCACACCGCCAAATTTCCCGGCACTGACGCTGATGCCCGGAACATCGGGCAAGATCTCCATGTCGATTATCCCATGACGCATGGGCACCGGATGATTAGATTATGGGCAGCGCCAGGCTTTCCGGAGGGCGTTGGGGTAATTCCCCGGAGGAGTAGATGAACACCATCCATGTGGATGCGGCCGCGGCACGAAGTCCGGTCAGCCGCAGGAGGCAGCTCGATTCCGTCGTCGTCCGTTTCGCGGGCGATTCCGGCGACGGCATGCAGCTGACCGGCGCCGAGTTCACGACGTCGACCGCGCTGTTCGGCCACGATCTCGCGACCTTCCCGGATTACCCCGCGGAGATCCGCGCGCCGGCCGGCACGCTGTACGGCGTTTCCGCCTATCAGATCAATTTCGGCAATCAGGACGTCATGACCGCGGGCGACGCGCCGGACGTGCTGGTCGCGATGAACCCCGCCGCGCTGAAGGTCAATATCGCCGATCTGCGCCCCGGCGGCATGGTGATCGTCGACACCGGCTCGTTCACCGAAAAGGATCTGAAGAAGGCCGGCTACGACAAGAGCCCGCTGCATGACCCGGCGCTTAACCAGTTCCAGGTCATCGAGCTCGACATCTCGAAGCTGACCATGGACGCGGTCGCGGAAATCGGCCTGTCCAAGAAGGACGCGCTCCGCTGCAAGAACATGTGGACGCTGGGCCTGGTGCTCTGGATGTTCGGCCGCAAGCGCGGACCGATCATCGAGGGGCTGGAAAAGAAATTCGCCAAGCGGCCCGATATCGCGCAGTCCAATATCGCTGCATTGAATGCCGGCCATGCCTTCGGCGAAACCGCCGAGATGGGCAGCGCGCTTCGCCGCTATACCATCCAGCGCGCCGTGGTTCCGCCGGGGCTTTACCGCACGGTCACCGGCAGCGAGGCGATGGCCTGGGGCTTGCTCGCGGGCTCGCAGCTCGCCGGGCTGCAGATGACCTTCGGCTCCTATCCGATCACGCCGGCTTCGCCGCTCCTGCACAATCTCGCGCGGCTGAAGAAATTCGGCGTCATCACCTTCCAGGCCGAGGACGAGATCGCGGCCGTCTGCTCCGCCATCGGCGCGGCTTTCGCGGGCGGGCTCGGCGTCACGTCGTCGTCCGGTCCCGGCATCGCGCTCAAGACCGAGGCCATCGGCCTCGCGATCGCGACCGAGCTGCCGCTCGTGGTCGTGAACTCGCAGCGCGGCGGCCCCTCGACCGGCCTGCCGACCAAGACCGAGCAATCCGATCTCTATCAGGCGGTCTACGGCCGCAACGCCGACGCACCGATGCCGGTGGTCGCCTCCGCGACGCCCGCCGATTGCTTCGACACCGCGATCGAGGCGGTGCGGCTCGCGACCAAATACATGACGCCGGTGATGGTGCTGACCGACGGCTATCTCGCCAACGCCGCGGAGCCCTGGCGGATTCCCGATTTCTCGGACTATGAACCCTTCCAGGTCGAGTTCCGCACCGACCCCGAGGGCTTCCAGCCGTTCCTGCGCGACCCCGAAACGCTCGCGCGCAACTGGGCGGTTCCGGGCACGCCGGATCTCGAGCACCGCATCGGCGGCATCGAGCGCGACTACGACACCGGCAATATCTCCTATCAGCCGGACAACCATCAGCGGATGACCCGCGTGCGCGCCGACAAGATCAACGGCATCGCCGAGGACATTCCGCTGCAGGAGGTCGGCGTCGGCAAGGATCACGGCAAGATCGCCGTCGTCGGCTGGGGCTCGACCCACGGCCCGATCCGCCAGGCGGTGAAACGGTTGATCGCGGAAGGCCACGAGGTCTCCCATATCCATGTGCGGCACATCTGGCCGCTGCCGCGCAATCTGGGCGAGCTTCTCGGCCGCTTCGACACGGGTGATCGTGCCGGAGATGAATATGGGCCAGTTCGCCACCGTGCTGCGCGATCAGTTCGTGCGGCCGGTCACGACCCTGAGCAAGGTCTCGGGGCAGCCCTTCAAGATCGCCGAAATCGCCTCGGCCATCCGCGCCGAGCTCGCAAAGTGAGGCTGGAGTAGCGTCATGAACGAAATGGTGGACGTCCAGAAGCTGACCGCGAAGGATTTCGCGTCCGATCAGGAAGTGCGCTGGTGCCCGGGTTGCGGCGACTACGCCATCCTGAAGGCCTTGCAGCGGACCATGCCCGAGCTCGGCGTGCCGCGCGAGAAGATCGTGTTCATCTCCGGCATCGGCTGCTCGTCGCGCTTTCCCTATTACATGAACACCTATGGCTTCCACACGATCCACGGCCGCGCGCCCGCGATCGCGACCGGCGTCAAGCTCGCCAATCCGGATCTCGACGTCTGGATGATCACCGGCGACGGCGACGGCCTCTCGATCGGCGGCAATCACCTGATGCACATCCTCGGCGGAACGTGAACGTCAAGATTCTGCTGTTCAACAACGAGATCTACGGCCTGACCAAGGGCCAGTACTCGCCGACCAGCCGGCCCGGCACCCGTTCGCCCTCGACGCCCTATGGCTCGATCGACGCGCCGGTGAGCCCGTGCTCCTTTGCGCTCGGCGTGAACGCGAAATTCGTCGCCCGCTCGATCGATACCGACCAGAAGCATCTGCCCGAGATGTTCAAGCGCGCGCATGCCCACAAGGGCGCGACCTTCATCGAGATCTTCCAGAACTGCATCGTCTATAACGACGCGGTCTTCGCGGATTTCACGGATAAGAGCGTCGCCAAGGAAGAGCAGCTCATCGTCGAGCACGGCAAGCCGATGATCTACGGCAAAGAAGGCAACAAGGGCCTCCGCGTGAAGCCCGGCACGTTCGAGATCGAGGCCGTCACCATCGGCGAGAACGGCGTCACCGAAGCCGATCTCCTGGTCCATGACGAGACCAACCGGACGCTCGCCACCATACTCGCCAATCTGGAACGGCCGAAATTCCCGGTCGTGCTCGGCGTACTCTATGCCGAGGAAGCGCCGGTCTACGAGGATGCGGTCCACGCCCAGATCAACGAAGTCTCGGGCGGCACGTTCTCCACCGATATCAACGGGCTGCTGCGCTCCGGCCGCACCTGGACGGTGGAATAGGCTCTCAGGTCACTCCGGGCCCGACCCGGAGTCCTCGCCTTGTACCCGCGAGCATAAAGTCTCGACGGTTTCCATCAGCCGCTTCAGGTCCGCCGGCTCCGACAGCCGGTGATCGCCGGATTTCACCAGTGTCACCGTGACGTCGTCGCTTTCCAGCCGCTCGACGATCCGGAGCGCCGTGGTCCACGGCACATCCGTGTCCTGCATGCCTTGAATCAGGCGCACCGGGCACCGAAGTGCAATGGGTGCGTTGAGAAGGCAATGGCTGGCCCCGTCCTCGATCAGATCCCGCGTGATGACATAGGGCTCGTCGGAATAGTCCGACGGCTGCTCGATAAAGCCCTGCGTCTTCATTTCGCGCTTCTGCGATTCGCTGAGGCTGGTCCAGATGTCGTTGGTGAAGTCCGGCGCGGCGGCGAGTCCGATCACCGCCTTGACCCGTTCGGGACGGGCGAGCGCGGCCAGGAGAGAAATCCAGCCGCCCATGCTGGAGCCGACGAGAATAAGCGAACCGTTCGTAATATGGTCTATAATATCCAGCGAATCTTGGAGCCACCGGCCGATCGTCCCGTCGCGGAAACGGCCGTCGGAGGCTCCATGGCCGCGGTAATCAAATTTTACAAATGCCCGCCTATGGTCCCTGCAGTGAGTTTCCAATGCCGTCGCCTTGGTACCCGTCATATCGGACATGAAACCACCGAGAAACACGATCGTAGGGTTAACCCCCGCATTCGCGTGGTAAGCGATGTTTACGCCGTTTTCGCGCTGGAGTAAGAGGAGGCCGGAAGAAGCGCTCATGATCCTCGAGTCGAGTAAGATTTAATATGGCCGCAGGCGACCATACCCTAGGGCGCGGCCATCTTAACACGCCGCCACGCTGGCCCGGAAGAAGCGGGCCGGTGGTGCTGCAGGTCGTCTCGTCGCTCGATCCGGGCGGCTCGGCGACCTCGGCGGCCGACCTCTCGATCGGCATCATCCGCGCGGGCGGCAAGTCCATCGTGGTTTCGAGCGGCGGCTCCCTCGTCTCGCGCATCCGGCGGGCGGGCGCGACCCATGTCGAGATGGCGGTCGGCACCAACAACGTGTTGTCGATGTATGCCAACTCCCGGGCGCTCGTGAAGCTGATCCGCAAGCACAATGTCGACATCATCCATCAGGAGGGCTTCACCGGCGCCTGGGCGACGTTCAACGCCGCCGCGCAGAGCGCCAAGCCGATCGTCGGCACCGTTCAGCGCCTGACCCACGCGACCGGCCGGTTTCACGACTGGTCGACCGAAAGTCTGCTGAACGCCAGGCATCTGGTCGCCGTGTCCGATTTCGTCTCCGAGCGCCTGAAGGGTGGCATGATCGGCAACGAGACCGAGCTCGCCACGATTCCGCGCGGCATCGACACCAGTCAGTACAATCCGGGCTCGATCATCCCCGACCGGCTCATCCAGCTCGCCAACCACTGGAACCTGCCGGACGGCGTCCCGATCATCATGGTCCCGGCGCGCATTGCCGCCGGCAAGGGCCAGACCGTCGTCGTCGAGGCGCTGAGCCAGCTCGGGCGGCGCGACGTGATGTGCCTGATCGTCGGCAAGATCAACGAGCAGGATCCCTATTACAACGAGCTGGTCGACCTGATCCTCGAGAAGGACGTCGCGGATATCGTCAAGATCGTCGGTGAATGCCACGATATGCCGGCCGCCTATATGCTGGCCGACGTCGTGATCTCCGCCTCGACCGAGCCGGAGGCTTTCGGCCGGGTCGCGCTCGAGGCCCAGGCCATGGGCCGGCCCGTGATCGCGACCGATCATGGCGGCTCCAAGGAGGCGATCCTTCAGGGCCGCACCGGCTGGCTGATCCCGCCCAAGGACGCCCGGACCCTTGCCGGAGCGCTGCTGACCGCGATCGACATGCATCCCTCCACCCGCGCCGACGTCGCGCTGGTCGCCCGCCGCCATGTCGTCGAGACCTTCTCGCTCGACATCATGTGCGAGCGCACCTTCGAGCTTTACGACGGTATCCTCGCCGCCAAGGACGTGCCGGCGGACGCCGATGCCAAGGAAGCCGCCCCGGACGCCGATGAAGCCTCTGCTGACGCCGCCGGTGAAACCTCGGGCGAGGCCGCCGATACCGGCGAAAGCGCGACGGCCGCGCAGGTTGCGGCAGACGAGCGAACGTCCTGACCGTCCTCCCGCGCGCTTGACAGGCTTCGAAATCCCACTACCTTCCGCCCGGTATCAAGCGCACGCCCGCTGCGCCGTCCGCTTGGACATGAACAACCCGGAAACTGGATCTGACCCGTGAGTGAGCCCGCCGCTGCCGCCGAAAGTTTCGCCGTAACCCTGCCCGATGGATCCGTGCGCCGTTACACGCAGACCATCACGCCGGCGGAAATCGCGCGCGAAATCGGCCCCGGTCTCGCCAAGGCGGCGCTTGCCGCGAAGGTGGACGGCGCGGAACGCGACCTCTCCTACCCGATCCGGTCCGACGCCGCGCTCGAGATCATCACCGCGAGAAGCGCCGAAGCCCTGGAGCTCCTCCGCCACGACGCCGCGCATGTGATGGCGGAGGCCGTGAAGGAGCTTTATCCCGAGACCCAGGTCACCATCGGCCCGGCGATCGAGAACGGCTTCTATTACGACTTCGCGCGGAGCGAACCCTTTACGCCCGATGACCTCGAAAAGATCGAGGCGCGGATGCGCGAGATCGTCGACCGCGACGAGGCCATCATCCGCGAGGAATGGGACCGCGACGACGCGATCAAATATTTCGAGCGATCTGGGCGAGGTCTACAAGGCCGAGATCATCCGCGACCTGCCGGAAGCCGAAGTGATCTCGATCTACCGCCAGGGCGATTTCCTCGACCTTTGCGTCGGCCCTCATCTGCCGTCGACGGCAAAGCTCGGCAAGGCGTTCAAGCTGATGAAGCTCGCCGGCGCCTATTGGCGCGGCGATCACCGGAACGCCATGCTCCAGCGCATCTACGGCACCGCCTGGCGCGACGAGAAGGAGCTCAAGGCTTATCTCACCCAGCTCGAGGAGGCCGAGAAGCGCGACCATCGCCGTCTGGGCCGCGAGATGGACCTGTTCCATTTCCAGGAAGAGGCGCAGGGCTCGGTGTTCTGGCACGACAAGGGCTATGTCGTCTGGCAGCGCGCTGGAACAGTATATCCGGCGGCGGATCCGCGCGCGCCGGCTATCAGGAAGTGAAGACCCCTCAGCTCCTCGCCTCCAAGTTCTGGGAGACAGTCGGGCCACTGGTCGAAGTTCCGCGAGAACATGTTCATCGTGCCGGACGAGATTCCGAGCACGGAGGACGATGCGCCGGTGCTCTCGGGCAAGGCCGAGCTCATGGCCCTGAAGCCGATGAACTGCCCGGCCCATATCCAGATCTTCAAGCAGGGCATCAAGAGCTATCGCGATCTGCCGATCCGCATGGCGGAGTTCGGCTGCTGCCACAGGAACGAGCCGCATGGCGCGCTGCACGGACTGATGCGCGTGCGCCAGATGACCCAGGACGACGCGCATATCTTCTGCCGCGAGGATCAGATCACCGAGGAGATCTCTGGCGTTCTGCGATCTGCTGCGCTCGGTCTACACGGATCTCGGCTTGACGAGATCGAGTCCGTCTCGCCCGCGGCCTGAACTTCGTGCGGGCTCCGACGAGGTCTGGGACCGCGCCGAGCAGGCGCTCGAGGCCGCGCTCCGGGCGCACGGCGCGCAGCTCGACAATTTCGAGTTCGAGATGGCGCCCGGCGAAGGCGCGTTCTACGGCCCGAAGATCGAATTCCATCTGAAGGACGCGATCGGCCGGTCCTGGCAATGCGGCACAGTGCAGCTCGATTTCGTGCTGCCGGAGCGGTTCGATGCGAGCTATATCGGCGAGGACGGCAACAAGCACCGGCCGGTGATGCTTCACCGGGCGATCTTCGGAACGCTCGAACGCTTGATCGGCGTGCTGATCGAGCATTACGCCGGCAAGCTGCCCTTGTGGCTCGCGCCGGTGCAATGCGTCGTGGCGACCATCGTGTCGGACGCGGATGAGCGCGCGGCCGAGATCGTGGCGAAAAGTTGACGGCCGCGGGTCTGCGGGCGGAGCTCGATATCCGCAACGAAAAGATCAATTACAAGATCCGGGAGCACAGCCATGCCAAGGTGCCCGTGATGTTCGTGCTCGGCCGCCGCGAGGCCGAGGAAGGCACTGTCACGGTCCGCCGCCTCGGCGAGGCCAGACTCAAGAAGTGCTTGCGATCGACGAAGCGGTGAATAGACTGAGGGCCGAAGCGACTGCACCCGGGGTTCTCGGTTGAGTTTAGAGTACGTCAACCAAGAAGCCCCTATGTTTTCTAGGCGCCACCCGCGGCTTGTCCGGTTCGACCGGACAGAGAGGCGTGCGGATGCTGTCTTTTTCAGGAGGACGTTACATAGCTAAGCGACCAGAAGCCGCCCCGCCGCAAAAAAGACGGGCAGCGAATAAATGACGAGATCAATGTCGCGCCAGGTGCGCCTGATCGACGAGACGGGTGAAAACCACGGGGTAGTGAGTATCGACGACGCTCTGCGGCGGGCAGTGGAAGCGGGGCTCGATCTTGTCGAGATCTCCCCGAACAACGATCCGCCCGTGTGCAAGATCCTCGACTACGGCAAGTACAAATATCAGGCCCAGAAAAAGGCCTCGGAAGCGCGCAAGAAGCAGAAGATCATCGAGGTCAAGGAGATCAAGATGCGTCCGGGCATCGATCAGCATGACTACGAGGTCAAGATGCGCGCGGTCGAAAAATTCCTCAAGGAAGGCGACAAGGTAAAGGTAACCCTGCGGTTCCGCGGCCGTGAAATGGCCCATAAGGAAATCGGCATGGACCTCCTTGAAAAGGTGCGCACCCAGACCGACGAACTGGCGAAGGTCGAGCAATATCCAAGGCTCGAAGGCCGCCAGATGTCCATGGTGATCGCGCCGCGCTAGATCGGCATTCCAGCCAGACATCCCTGACATAGAGACTGCCGTCGTTCCCGCGAAAGCGGGAACCCAGCGGCCGTGCTCGGGTTTGGATCCCCGCACTCGCGGGGATGCAGATGCGTTTTGGAACGGATCCCGGGCTTATTGCCGCGTGACGGTGTAGCCGGCTTTCTTGAGCAGCTTCAGGACGCTGGCATCGCCGACGAAATGGCCGGCGCCGACCACGATGAAGCAGTGGCGGCCGGTATCCAGCATCTGCTTGAGCTTCGGCAGCCAGCGGCGGTTTCGCCCGGCGATGAGCCGCTCGTAGCCGCCCGGCGTATCGGCGGATTCCTCCAGGACCTTCTTTTCGATGGTCGCCATGTCGCCCCGGCGCCATGCATTGGCGAGCACCGTGATCAGTTCCGGCGTCTTGTCCAGCGCATCCACGACGTCGGTCAGGATCGCGTCGTCGGTCTCGCCACCGTCATCGCTCAAAACCTTGACCTGATCCTGCAGGGATTCGAGGCCGAGTATCGGCATGCCGGCCGTCTTCGCCCGGTTCAGGAAATACACGTCGACGCCGTATTGATCGAGATAGCCGAGCGACTGCGTGATGGTGGAATCCAGAATGAGGCCGACGAGCCAGGGCCTGAAGCGATCGAGCGATTCGGGCGAAATCGAAAGCTTCGCCGCGACCTCCAGGAACCGGGCATAGGTCGCCTCGGACACATGCTGCTGCAGGCCACCCTGATCGGGCGGATATTGTCCGACCTGCCGCAAGGCCGCGCCGATCTCCGCCTCGGAAATCGTCGCGAGATCGATCTCGAGCGCCAGGCATTGCGAGCCCGAAAACGCCTTTTCTATCGGCGCGGTGAGCCAGCTGTCGGCTTTCGTCAGCACGTGAACCGAGCCCATCAGATAGAGCGAGCCCTTCGGGCCGGAGACCTTCCACAAGGCCGGGCTTTCGGTTTCCGCGCCGAACGAGACGGCGCCCGAGCCAAGACCGACCGCCAGACAGAGGACCACGGCGAGGGTCAGCAATCCTCGAATGGCGTCTCGTGCAACTCTCCTCGATGTCACTCTCAACACGGGACCTCGTTCTTCCGTCTCCGCGCCACGGGCATGCGCTGGAGCGCGTTATAATTGACCTTGCAGCAAAATCCTGACCAAATACTTGTGCTGTACGCAGCCTATCGGTCCGGGGGGGACAATATGAAAGAAAGTGGCTTCTGGCGGTATGAAAACCGCATGATCGCTATTCTTGCGATCAATTTCGGTTTCGTCTTCGTCGACCGGAACGCATTCGGCTATCTGGCGCCCTTCATCGCGCCGGACCTTGGTCTCAGCAACACCGAAATCGGCCTGATCGTCTCGGCGCTGTCCTTTACCTGGGCGATGTCGGGCATTCTCGTCGGCGGTATCGCGGAGGCGATCGGCAAGCGCAAGCTGGTGCTGATCATCTCGGTCGTGCTTTTTTCGCTCTGCTCGGTCCTGTCCGGCCTCGCGGGCTCGTTCCTGATGCTCTTCGCCGCGCGCCTGATCATGGGGCTGTCGGAAGGCGGCATCGCGCCGATTTCGCAGTCGCTGGTGGTTCTCGAATCGAGCCACGAACGGCGCGGCGCCAATATGGGCATCATGCAGAATTCCCTGAGCAGCCTGTTCGGCTCCTTCGCGGCGCCGCTGGTGCTCGTCTTTATCGCCAACTGGCTGAGCTGGCGCGACGCTTTCTATCTGGCCGCCGTGCCGGGCCTGATCATGGCCATCGTCATCGCGAAGGCGATCCGCGAGCCGACATCTCTGGAAATCGTCGAGGCGCAACAGACCACCGAGGCGCCACCGCCCGCGCGGATGAGCCGGCTGGAGATGTTCAAGTTCCGCAATATGTGGCTGTGCGTGCTGATCAGCTGCGCGATGGTGTGCTGGATGGTGCTGGGCTGGACCTTCCTGCCGGTCTATTTCACCGCCAAGGGAATCTCCTCGACCAATATGAGCTATCTCGTCAGCGTGCTGGGGCTCGCGGCGGCGGCGTGGTGCTTCGTGATCCCCGGCCTCTCGGACAAGATCGGCCGCAAACCGGTGATGATCATGTCCCTGGCGCTCAGCGTCATCACGCCGCTCGGCGCGCTCTATTGCGATTCGCTCTGGCTGATCGGCGTGCTGCTGTTCATCGGCTGGTCCGCGAGCGGCACCTTCCCGATGTTCATGGGCACGATTCCGTCCGAGACCGTGCCGGTCGCCTATCTCGCGACCGCCTATGGCCTGATCCAGGGCATCGGCGAGCTGGTCGGCGCGGTGTTCGGCGCGACCGCGGCCGGACGCGCGGCCGATATTTACGGCCAGTCCGCGCCCTTGTGGATCATGGCCGGCTGCGCGGTGGCGTCCGCCATCTTCGCCCTGTTCCTGAAGGAAACCGCGCCGGTCAAGGTCGGCGTGCCGGTTGCCAAACCGGCCTGAGCGGGACGCGCGGCAATTGACGCCCGAGACCTTCCGGCGGATCGCGCTCGATCTGCCGGAAGCCGAGGAGCGCGCCCATGGCGGTCATCCCGATTTCAGGGTCGGCGGCAAGATCTTCGCGACTCTGGGCTCGCCGGACAGGGACTGGGGCATGGCCAACATCACCCCGGACCAGCAGGAAATCCTGCTTGCGGCTGAACCCGCGATGTTCAAGCCGGCTTCGGGCGTGTGGGGCCAGCGCGGCTGCACGCTGATCCGGCTCGGCGCGATCGACGAGGTCACGCTCAGGAGCGCGCTCACCATGGCCTGGCGCAAGACCGCGCCGAAGAAGCTCGCCGCACGATATCCCGATCTCTAGCGCGTCACCAACTGAGCTCTTCGGGCTTGAGCTTGGTCTCGTTCACCCGCATCTCCCCGATCGCCCCGTCCGCGAAGGTGAAGACGCGGTCGGCCATGCCCGAGATCGCCTGATTGTGGGTGATGACGGCGGTCGTCGTGCCAAGCTCGCGGTTGACCCGGGCGATGGCATCCAGCACCACGACGCCGGTCGTGATGTCCAGCGCGCCCGTCGGCTCGTCGCAGAGCAGCACATCGGGCTGCTTGGCGATGGCGCGGGCGATCGCGACGCGCTGTTGCTGCCCGCCCGATAGCTGGGCCGGGAAATGATCCATCCGGTCGGCGAGCCCGACAATATCGAGCGCCGCCTCGGGCGTGATCGGATCATTCGCAATCTCGGTGACGAGCGCGACATTCTCCCGGGCGGTGAGGCTCGGAATCAGATTGTAGAACTGAAACACGAAGCCGACATGATCGCGCCGGTAGCGTGTCAGCGCACGCTCGTCATTCGCGTCGAGCCGCTCGCCCCGGAATTCGACATAGCCGCTCGTCGGCACATCGAGCCCGCCGATGATGTTGAGGAAGGTCGACTTGCCGCTGCCGGAGGGTCCGACAAGTACCGCGAACTCGCCCTCGTAAAGCTCCAGGCTCAATCCCCGGAGCGCATGAACCTCCACCTCGCCCATGCGGTAGGTCTTCGTGAGATCGACGACCCGGAAGGTCGGCGGCCGCGAGGAGGCTGGCGACGGCGAGGACACGGCTCAGCCCTCCGCCAGATCGCGCGGCACGACGAAGGCCTCCAGCCGTCCGGCGCCGTAATCGGCGAGCGCCCATGACTCGAGATCGAAAACGATCTCTGCAAGACCAGCGGTCGGGAATTTCGCGCTCATCCGCTCATAGGCCTTGGCGCCGGCCCCCTGCGCCGGCTGCGCCACCAGATCCCGCGTCAGATCCTCAAGGCCCGGATTATGTCCGATGATCATCACGGTCCCGAAACGGTCATCGGCCTTTCTCAGGCGCCGCAGGATCGTGTCGGGTTCGGCGAGATAGATCCGGGGTTCGACCTCGACCCTCGGATGGCCCGCGAGCGCGACGAGAACCCCGTCCAGCGTTTCCGTTGCGCGACGCGCATCCGAGCAGATGATGAGCTCCGGCAATGGTCCGTGCCGCGTCAGATAGGTCCCCATGTCGCCGCTCGCCTTCTGGCCGCGGGCGGTGAGCCCCCGCGCGTGATCGCCGGACGGGCCGGAATGGGCCTCGGCCTTGGCGTGGCGGAGCAGGAGCAATGTCTTCATGGCAGAACCTTTGGCGCGGCTCGGGCGGCGGCGGGTGCGATGGAACGGCGTCACCAGCATCCAGGCGATGCCGAGCCATTTCGGATCGCGGAACTCCTCGAGCCCGATCGTCATCCCGTCATAGCCCTTCGAGGGCATGGCGCAATAGGTACCGAACAAGCGGTCCCAGCAGGAGAGATTGAAGCCGTAATTGCTGTCGGTCTCCGCGCGCAGGGCGGAGTGATGGATGCGGTGCATGTCGGGCGTCACGATCAGCGCCCGGATCGCGCGATCGAGACCCTTTCCAAGCCGCATATTGCCGTGATTGAACAGGGTCACCGCGTTGAGGATCACCTCGAACAGAACGGCCGCCAGAGGCGCGGCGCCGAGCGCGACGACCGCCGCGAGCTTGAGGCCGAGCGACAAGGCCATCTCCAGCGGATGAAATCGCAGGCCCGTCGAGGCGTCGATATCGAGGTCGGTGTGATGCATCCGGTGAAGCCGCCACAGGGCCGGGATCTTGTGGAACGCGACATGCTGGCCGTAGATCACGAGATCGAGCGCCACCACGGCGAGCGGGACCTCCAGCGCGCGCGGCCAGTCGACCAGATTGAACAGCCCATAGCCCCGAAGACGCGGCCCAGCCGGCGGCGGCGACCAGCGTCACCGGGATCATCAGCCGCAGGATGACCGTGTTGAGGACCGAAAGGCCGAGATTGTTCGCCCAGCGCAATGGCTTCGACTGTTCGGGCGAGCGGCGCGGCCGGAACGCCTCGACGCTGCCGACGAGCAGGATCACCGCCGCGAAGACGGCGACCCGCAAGACCGGTTCGTGTTCAAGGATCCAAGGCTCCATGCGCTGCGGCTCCGTGCGCTGCTACCGTCCCGAGCATAGCATGCACACCGCCGGCCGCGACGGAAGGATTGGTCGCAGGCCTTTCTCGGGAACCAGCCTTTCCCGAGAACAGGCTTGTCCCGATATCAGGGCCGGGCGTAGCGGGCGGCGGCGCCGCGCTCGATGGCGGCGGCGGTCAGCCGGTCGATCTGCAAGGTGTGGCGGATCATCTCCAGCAGCCGCAACTCCTCCTGCGGCAGCTCGTCGTCGGTCGCGGCGACATCGCAGGCCAGCGCATAGGCGGTCTCCCGGAACTTCGAATTCAGCGACGCCTTGACGATGGCCAGCACATCCTCGAGGCCGTTCTCGCCCGACAGGATCTTGGCGCAATCCTCGGCGATCTTCACCAGATCCTCGGGATCGAAATCGCGGAACACCGGCAGGGTCTGGACGATGGTTCCGATCGCGCCGAGCTCGCGGTCCGGCATGTCGCTGTCGGCCGCGGAGACCAGGACCATGACATAGATGAGAGCGGTTTGATGCGAGACCTTCTGGGACATGGGAGCGTGAACCTGATGGGGCAAGTTGCGGAAGTGATTTGATGTCGGGCGACCTTATGCGATCACCGGAGGGCGGGCAAGACAAGTCGGTATCCGCCCGCTTCATCCAACTTGCGCGGGCACAAATGTTCTTGTATTGTTCTCATCCGACTCGCTTGCACCGAAGCATTCCTGGAGGGGACTGACATGCTGACGCTTTTCCATTCGCCGCAATCGCGCGTCCAGCCGCATGATCTGGCTGCTGGAGGAACTTGGGGCGGATTACGAGATCGCCTATGTCGAGATCCCGCGCGCTGACGGCACGGGAGCGCCACGATCCACGCAACCCCATCCCGACAAGAAAGTCCCGGCGCTGGTTCACGACGGGGCGCTGATCACCGAATCCGCGGCGATCATGCTCTATCTGACGGACTTGTTTCCGGACGCCGGGCTTGGCCCGAAGGTCGGCGACGCCGGAGCGCGGGCCCTATCTCACCTGGCTCGCCTATTACGCAGGCGTCATCGAGCCGGTGCTGACCTTCGCGTTCCTGGGACTCGGTGAGCATGAGGGCCTGGCTCGAACGTTCCGGGGCCGTACCGAGATGGACAGGCGCATCCTGACGGCACTTGAGAACGAGGACTATCTCCTGGGCGCGCGTTTTTCCGCCGCTGACATCCTGATCGCGAGCATCGGGCATTGGGCGCGGGACATGCTGCCGCAGGGCGAGGTTCTGGACGCCTATCTCAAGCGCTGCGGCGCACGCCCGCGCCCTGGCCCGGGCGGGCGAGAAGGACGCGGTGCCGGTTCAGGCGTAATGGGCCAGCCTCAGGCCCGGCCGGTCCCAGCGGACCTTGGCGAGACGGCCGGTGGTCGAGAGCGTGATCCAGGCATCCTGCATGTCGGCCCCGCCGAAGCAGATATTGGTGACCAGCAGGTCGTCGAAAGGATGGTCGGTATAGCTGCCGGTCGTGGTGTCGACCATGGCGATGCCGGGAATATCGAGAAGCGTTCCGACGCAGACATGGCCGTCAGCGGTGACGGCGAGCGAATCCAGCCATTGCCGCGCGGGGAAGGAGGCGATGGGCCGGCCCGGGAACAGGCCGGGCGACGGCCCCGCCACGCCGGGCGAGACGATGTCGAAAGCGAGAAGGTCCCGGCGGGTCGTTTCGGAGACGTAAAGAGTCTTGCCGTCGGGCGACAAGCCGACGCCATTCGCGTTGGAGAGCGGATAGGCCACGGTCACGATCTTCGAGCCGTCGGCCAATCCGTAATAGACGCCCGCCATGATCGGCGTCGCGGTCGCGGCCCTTGCCGAGATCGGTGAAATAAAAGCCGCCATGGATGATCGAACACGATGTCGTTCGGTCCCCGCAGGCGAGAAGCCGTCGCAGGAATCGTAAAGCCGCTCGACCTTGCCGGTATCGATATCGACCCGCTCGATCCGCCCGCCGGAATAATCCGGCGCGGTATTGCTCGGGATCAGGAGCCCGTCCTGCTCGATCCAGCCGAAGCCGCCGTTGTTGCAGACATAGAGCCTGCCGTCGGGACCGATCGCCGCGCCGTTCGGTCCTCCGCCCGGCCGCGCGATTACCTGTTTGGCGCCGTCGGGCATGACCCGCGTGATCCGTCCCGCCTCGATCTCGACCACGATGACCGAGCCGTCCAGCATCCAGACCGGCCCCTCGGGAAACCGCAAGCCCGTCGGTAACGACATCCATATCCATGATGATCTCTCCCCCGGTGAGTCGGGGGAAGCTTAGACCGCCTGGCGCCACTTGCCCAGAAAGTCGCGCGTCCGCTCGATCACGTCGCTGAGCCCATGCGCGTCGACCGTGACGCCCGGCGGGAAGGCGTTCATCAGGCGCGAGGGCGCCATGGCATCGAGCATCACGAACACGCCGTAATCGTTGCGGCTGCGCACCAGACGGCCGAAAGCCTGCTTCAGGCGCAGCCGGGTGATCATGTCGTCGTAGATTGCGCGAGCCGAAGGCGTTGCGCCGGGCGCGGTGCAGGATGGTCGGGCGCGGCCAGGGAATCCGGTCGAACACGATGAGGCGGAGCGCATGGCCCGGCACGTCGACGCCGTCGCGCACCGCATCGGTGCCGAGCAGGCAGGAATCCCGTTCGGCCCGGAAGATATCCACGAGCGTGCCGGTATCCATCGGGTCGATGTGCTGGGCGAAGAGGGTGATTCCCTCATGCTCCAGCGGCGCGGCGATGCGCGCCTGCACCGCCTTGAGCCGCGAGACCGCCGTAAAGAGGCCGAGTCCGCCGCCGTTGGACGCGCAGGAACAGCTCCCGATAGGCCGAAGCGACCTGATCCGAATCCGTGCGCTTCACATCGGTCACGACGAAGACGCGGGTCTTCTCGGCATAATCGAAGGGCGAGGCAAGGCTGAACCGTTCCGGCGGCTTGGCGAGGTGAAGCGCGCCGGTGCGGGTTTCCGCCGAGCGCCAGTCTTCCGAGAGATTGCCTTGCTCGTCGCGCGTCTGGTCGCGCAGCGTCGCCGAGGTGATGACCGCGCCATGCGACTGATCGAGCACGATCTCGGCGAAGGGCTCGGTCGGATCGATCCAATGGCGATGCAGCCCGACATCGAGCTCGCGCCCGTCGATCCGTTCGATCGAGAACCAGTCGACCATTTTCTCCGGCGCCGCGAGCTGCAAGCCGCCGAGCATGCTGATCCAGGCCTGCAGCAGATCGTCGCCGCGATAGGTGAGCCCCCGCGCGACGCCCTCGATGCGGAGCCGGGTCGCCGTCTCCATGGTGGCCGCCTGCTTGTCGAGCTTCTGCTTCAGCCCCTTGGCGAGCACCTGCAGGGGCTTGGCGATTTCCATCAGGGCGGTCTGGAGCGCGGTCGCGGCGGAGAGCAGCATCGCGGGCAATTCTTCCGACGCCGGCTTCCAGGCTGTAGCCGTCCTGCTCCTTGTCCGGCCGGGCGAGCACATGGACCCTGGCGGCGGCGAGGAAGCGTTCGGCCGGGCCCATCGGCGCGCCGCTCGCGATGCGGCTCTGCCAGCCGTCGCCGGGCAGGGCCGCGGCGGCCGGTGATGGCGTTGGCGAGCGCGGTCTGCGAGCGCGTCCTCGTCGCCCAGCAAATCGCCGATGCGTTTCTCCAGGCCGCGGACGCGGCTGGCGCTCCGCGCCCCGCGTTCGATTCGGCGACCGCGGATCCAGCGCCTCAGTTCCGCCGTCTCATAGCCCGAGAGATGCGCCGAGAACGCGTTATCCGCGGCATCGAACAGATGATGGCCTTCATCGAACACATAGCGGGTCGGCAGCTCGCCTTCCTCGGCCCGCAAGCGCCGCGTTGATCATCACCAGCGCATGATTGGCGATCACGATCTCGGCGCCGCGGGACTTCCGGACCGCCCGCTCGATGAAGCATTTGCGGTAATGCGGGCAGGCGGAATAGACGCATTCGCCGCGCCGGTCGGTCACATCCACCAGATGCAGCCCGCCCAGGGATCCCAGCAGCCAGGACGGGAAGTCGCCGCCGACCATGTCGCCGTCCCGGCTCGCCCCGGCCCAGCGCGCGACGAGGCCGATGCCGACCGCGCGCTCCGGCAGCAGCCCGCCCCGCGCGACTTCTTCCTCCAGATTCAACAGGCAGAGATAGTTCTCCCGGCCCTTGCGGATGACCACGCGCTCGGCCTTTTCCGTTTGATCGGTGAAAAGCTTGTCGAGTTCCTGATCGATCTGGCGCTGGAGATTCTTGGTATAGGTCGAAAGCCAGACCGTGCCCTGGTTCTTCTCCGCCCAGACGCTCGCCGGCGCGATATAGCCCAGGGTCTTGCCGACGCCGGTGCCGGCCTCGGCGAGCACGATATTGGGCACGCCCGCGCGGTCCCTCGGCGCGAAGGCCTTGGCGGCCTCCTCCGAATAATGAACCTGCGCCTCGCGCTTCTCGGCGGAGGCGCCGACGAGCTGCACGAGCCGCTGGCCGGCCTCGAGCGCGGTCACCGACGCGTCGCCCGGCGGAGGAAGGGGTGGCTCCTCCTCCCATTCGGCGAGCCGGTTCCAGACGTCATAGCCCGCGAGATAGGCGCTCGGCGCTTCCTGGTTCGGCGGTTCGGCGCCAAGCGCCGCGAGCACCGACGGGCCCCAGGACCAGCCCGCGCGCGCCATGGTGGCGGCGATGCGGCGGGCGACCTCGCGGGGACGTCCCTCGAGCCGGGTCAGATCCTCGAGCAGGCGCTGCGCCGACCGGACGATCAGCAGGGCGGTATCCTCGGGCGAGCCGTGCGGCTCGGCGCTGCCGACGAGGCCGAGCGCGTGGGCGAGCCCGAGCGGCGTCGGCAAGCACGAATTCGGCCGGACGCGTAAAGGCGAACAGCTCCATCGCGTCATAGCCGGGCAGCCGCTTGAGCCCGAGCTTCCGCCTGACCGACGTGCCGTAGCAATAGAGATAGGGGTCGCTGCCGACACGACGCGGCGGCTTGAGGCAGCGTCAGGGTTTCCACCTCGCCCGACGGCGCCACCATGACCGCCTCGCGCGCGCCGAGCACCAGCGCGGGCGCGTCCGGCAGACGCACGGCGCGGTCGACGGATCCGGTTTCCCTGCCATTCATGGCTGACACTCTACTCCCTCTCGATCGGCGGGCGCACCCGGCCTCGCGCTTGCCGGACGGCTACCACCAATCGGGGAGGGATTCAAAGGCCGGAACCTGATCGTCGACACAGGACCACGCCGCGCGCGAGCCCCAGAAGATCCGCGCCTGCACCTTGAGATCGGGCGCGGTGTCGAACGATCCCGCCGGGATGACCATGATCTTGCCGCTCCGGGTCAGATGCGGGAGAGGCGAGCCGCAATGTTTGCAGAAAGTCGTCGCGAAGCTCTTGGCCGTCATCAGGTCATAGCGCACCGCCGAGGTCTCGCCCGAGGTCCACTCGAAATGGCCGGGGTCGACATAGAGGTTCGTCGCATGGCCGGTTCCGGTCGCCTTGCGGCAACGAGAGCAATAACAATGGGCAAATTTCAAATAGGGCGCGCGCACGCGATAGGTCACCGCGCCGCACAGACATCCGCCTGTCAGAACCTCGGTCATGGCCGATCCTTCTTCCGTCCGCATTACCG
Organism: uncultured Alphaproteobacteria bacterium; assembly: GCA_963822835.1. Classification (GTDB taxonomy): domain Bacteria; phylum Pseudomonadota; class Alphaproteobacteria; order CAVTAV01; family CAVTAV01; genus CAVTAV01. Next base: position 73,619 of record CAWGIZ010000007.1, read on the forward strand.
GCGCGGACCTTATCGCTAATCGCCGCGAACAGCCATCCCGATGCCGTGAAACCGCAGGATCGGGCCGGTTGACGGGCGCGGGCCTTGCGCGTACGGTCGCGCCGCCCGCCGGGGGCAAAGCCGTAAGCAGTGAAAAACCGATGACCGAGACCGTGAGACAAAACCCGCCCAAAGTCGATCCCGCGCTCGCCGAAACGACCACCGCCTGGCCGTTCGTCGAGGCCCGCAAGGTGATCGAGCGCTATAAATCGGGCGCGCCGGAGAAGGGCTATGTCCTGTTCGAGACCGGTTACGGGCCGAGCGGGTTGCCGCATATCGGCACCTTCGGCGAGGTCGCGCGCACGACCATGGTGCGGAACGCCTTCGCCGCCATGACCGACATGCCCTCCAAGCTGTTCGCCTTCTCGGACGACATGGACGGCCTCCGCAAGGTGCCGACCAATCTGCCGAACCAGGACATGCTGAAGCAGCATCTCGGCAAGCCGCTGACGGCGATCCCCGATCCCTTCGGCACGCATGAAAGCTTCGCGCATCACAACAATGCGCGGCTGCGGGCGTTCCTCGACTCCTTCGGCTTCTATTACGAATTCAAGAGCTCGACCGAGTGCTACAAGAGCGGCGCTGTTCGACGAGACGCTGCTGAAGGTTCTTCGCGCTTACGACGAGATCATGGCCGTGATGCTGCCGTCCTTGGGCGCCGAGCGGCAGGCGACCTACAGCCCGTTCCTGCCCATCTGCCCGGATACCGGCGTCGTGCTGCAGGTGCCGCTCCTCGAGCGCAATGCGGATGCCGGCACCATCATGTTCGAGACCGCCACGGGCCGGAAGGTCGAGCAGCCGGTGACCGGCGGCCACGCCAAGCTGCAATGGAAGGTCGACTGGGCGATGCGCTGGGCCGCGCTCGGCGTCGACTACGAGATGTCCGGCAAGGATCTCGTGGACTTCGGTCCGCCTCTCCGATCGGATCGTGAAAATTCTCGGCGCGGCGCCGCCCGAAGGCTTCCAGTACGAGCTGTTCGTCGACGAGAACGGGCCGCAAGATCTCGAAGTCGATCGGCAACGGGCTCACCATGGACGAGTGGCTGCGCTATGCCTCGCCGGAGAGCCTGTCGCTCTACATGTATCAGTCGCCGAAGAAGGCGAAGCGGCTCTATTTCGACGTCATCCCGAAGACGGCGGACGAGTATCTGACGCATCTGGAGAAGTTCCCCGGCCAGTCGCCGCAGGAGCAGCTCGTCAATCCGGCCTGGCACATCCATGGCGGCCATCCGCCGGCGGAGAAGATGCCGGTGAGCTTCGGGCTTCTGCTCAATCTGGTCGGCGCGGCGAATACCGGCGATCCGGCGGTGCTCTGGGGATTCATCTCGCGCTACGCGCCGGGCGCGACACCGGAGACGCACCCGCTGCTCGACAAGCTGGTCGGCTATGCGGCGCATTACTACGAGGATTTCGTCAAGCCGACCAAGAAGTTCCGCGCCGCGGAGCGATCAGGAGCGGGCGGCGATCGAGGATCTGATTGCCGTGCTCGAGGGCCTGCCCGCCGATACCAGCGGCGAGGACATCCAGACCCAGGCCTATGAAGTCGGCAAGCGCCACGGTTTCGAGAATCTGCGCGACTGGTTCAAGGCGCTCTACGAAGTGGTGCTCGGCCAGGAACAGGGCCCGCGCATCGGCTCGTTCTTCGCGCTCTATGGCATTGGCGAGAGCATCGCGATGCTCAAGGGCGCGCTGGACAAGAAGGCGGACGCCGCCGCCGTCTGAGCGATCCTCACATTTGTGACCACGCAAATTTGACTGCCGTCCGGTTTGACGGGCGGCTCAATCCGGCTATGGTTTTTCCGGGGACGCCGGAAAGGTGTGATGTCTACGTCATCTTGGTGTCGTGGGGTGATCCGGACGGCCAAAGCCGCCGGGTGTCTTTTGCTCGCAAGCGTGATTCTGGGCCTGGGTCTCGCCTCGGCCGCGCCCGCGTCGCTGCGGCGGGCGTCGAACCGTCGAATTCCGCCGAAGCGTTGTTCCGCGCGGGGCACTTCCTCGAAGCCGCCGGAACTCGCGGAGAAACAGGAATCCGCCGCAAGCCTCGCCTTCGCCGCGCGGGCCCTGCTGATGCATGCGGGCTATATCGCACGGGGAGATCAGGCCGTCGCCGAGCTCAGGCAAGGCGAGGCGCTGGCGCGCCGGGCCGTCGCCAAGGATCCCGATATGGTCGAGGGGCTTCTGGAGCTCGTCATCGCTCTCGGTTACCACTCGCGCCAGGAAGGCTATCTGCAGGCTCATTCGGACGGCTACGGCAAGGAAGCGCGCCGGCTGATCGAGAAGGCGATGGCGCTGGCGCCGGACATGGGCTGGGCGCGCGCGGCCTATGGCGGCTGGAACGCCGAGATCGTCGCGCGCGGCGGCGCGTTCCTCGGCAAGCTCGTTTACGGCGCCACCCGCCAGACCGCAATTCAGTCCTTCGAAAAGGCAATTGCGCTCGATCCCGATAACGCCACGATCCGGGTCGAATACGCCAAGGCGCTGATCCGCATGGAGCCGAAGCATCCCGATCTCGACAAGATCCGCGCCCAGCTTCACGCCGCGCTCGCCAAGCCGCCGGGCAATGCGGTTGACAGGATCATCCAGGGTCAGGGGAGGGAATTGCTCGACGCCGTCGACTCGGAAAAGCCGTCGGACCTGGAAACGGTCGTCGACAGGCTGACGCCGTTCGAGAAATAAGCGGCCTACTGGCTGGCCCAGACGATGCGGGCGACCCAGGCGACCTGCTCGGCGGCGATCACGCGTTGGTCGTAGGACGGGTTGAAGGAGTTCAGCACGATCTGGCGCGCGGTGCGGCGGGCGAGTTCCTTGGCCATGACCTCGCCCTCGGTGGTCTTGAGCACCACGCGGTCGCGGCGGCGGATGCCCGCGGCGGGCGATACCACGATCAGGTCGCCGTCGCGGTAGACCGGTTCCATGCTGTCGCCGCTGATTTCCAGCGCGAAGGCGTTTGCGTCGCCGAGATCAGGAAAGATTACCTCGTCCCAGCCGCTGCCGACCGGAAAGCCGCCGTCATCGAAAAAGCCCTTCGCGCCAGCCTGCGCCATGCCGATCACCGGGACGCGCTTGAGCCCGCTCGCCGGAGCACCGGTACCGTCGCAAAGACGCGCGAAGTCGTCGATCGATGCGCCGGTCGCGTCCAATATCTTGGAAATGCTCTCGCTTGAGGGCCAGCGCGGCTTGCCGTCCCGGGAATGGCGCTTGGATACGTTGAAGGCCGTGGGATCGAGGCCGCCCCGGCGCGCAAGGCCGGATGTGGAGAGCCCATGGCTCGCCGCAAGCTCGTCGATCGCCTTCCAGATGATCTTGTGTGACAGCAATCGAGGATCCCTTACGGCTCGAACCCCGCTCGCGACCCCTCCCTCGCCCAGAGTTTAACCACAAAGTTGCGAGTCGCAAGCAAAAGCTATGAACTTCCTCAACGCCGGAACTAGGAATTGGTTCAATCTTTGCGCGACTTGATCTAGGGTCGGAAGCGAAAATTCCGGACGTCATTCCCGGACAGAGGAACCCGATCGCGGCTCATGCACGACAAGACCGTCTACAAGATCTGCAGTGAACAGGATTGGGCGGCCGCCAAGGCCGGGGGCGCGCTGACGCTGGCGGGCGACGACAAGCGCGACGGATTTATCCATCTCTCGGCCCGCGATCAGGTGAAGGGCACGCTGGAGAAGCACTTCAAGGGCCTGCACCGATCTTCTCATTCTGAGCGTCGACGTCGCGCGCCTGCCCGAGGGCGCGTTGCGATGGGAGATTTCGCGCGGCGACGCGCTGTTCCCGCACCTTTATGCCGATCTGCCGGTGAGCGCCGTGATCTCCGCCGAGCCCGCCGACGCCTTCAGATTTTCGGGGTAAGCCACAAGATCATGGCCGGGTTCTATGAGCCGCCACCGCCGCCATCCGGCGCCTCGATCCGGAAGCCGCGCATCACTGGACCGTGCGGGCGCTCAAATACGGCTTGGGGCCGCGCGTCGCCGGCACCGACCCGGCCTCGCTCGCCGTCAACGCCTTCGGCCTTGCCTTCCCCAATCCGGTCGGCCTCGCCGCCGGGTTCGACAAGAACGCCGAGGTGCCGGGCGCGATGCTGCGGCTCGGCTTCGGCTTCGTCGAGATCGGCACGCGTGACGCCGCGGCCGCAGCCCGGCAATCCGAAGCCGCGGCTGTTCCGCCTGGCGGAGGACCACGCCGTCATCAACCGGCTCGGCTTCAACAGCGCGGGCATGGGCAGTCGGCGCGCGGCTCGGCTGCGTCCGCGCGCAAGGGTCGCCCCGGCATCGTCGGCATCAATATCGGCGAGAACAAGGACAGCGTGGACCGCGTCGCCGATTACGCGTCGGGCTGCGGACGCTCGGCGACTATGGCGACTATTTCGTCGTCAACATCTCCTCGCCCAACACGCCGGGCCTCCGCGATCTGCAGAGGGCGAGCGATCGAGGATTGCTCGCCAGCGTCCGGCGCGCGCGGCAGGAAGTGACGGCGAAGACCGCCGCTCCTGCTCAAGATCGCGCCCGATCTGACCGGGAGCAGGCCGAGGACATCGCGCCGGCTGGCTGCGCGATTGCGGCATCGACGGGCTGATCGTCTACAACACCACCGTCGCCCGGCCCGACGACACTCGGTAGCGCGCATCGCGGACGAGACGGGCGGGCTTGAGCGGCGGGCCGCTGTTCGGCGCCGTCGACGAAGTGCTCGGAGAGATCTACAGAGCTGACCAAGGGCAAGGTGCCGCTGGTCGGCGTCGGCGGCATCTCGTCGGGCGAGGACGCCTACGCCAAGATCCGCGCCGGCGCGACGCTGGTGCAGCTCTATACCGGCCTCGTCTTTGGCGGGCCGGGCCTCGTCCGCGAGATCAAGCAGGAACTCGCCGCCTGTCTCGCGCGGGACGGTTTCGCCTCCATCCGGGACGCGATCGGAGCGGATCAATAGGTGACCCCCGGCTCCTTCGTGGAGCTTGTCGAACACGCCCCCGAGCGCCCGTCTTGCAAGGGGAGCTCGTCGCATTGCCAGTGTTACGTCATTCCGCGAAAGCGGGAATCCCAGCACTATCCTTGGACTCCGCCGGAGTGACGTTTGTGACGTTCAGTGCGCGGCGGGGGCCTTGTCGTCGGCGACGTGGAAGCTTTCGCCGCAGCCGCAGCGGCCCGCCTCGTTGGGGTTCTTGAAGACGAGGCCCGCCGAGAACTTGTCCTCGACGAAATCCATCTCACTGCCGAGCAGATACAGCACGGCCTTGGGATCGACGAAGATCTTCACGCCCTTGTCCTCGACGATGTCGTCGGTCGGGTTCGGCTCGTCGACATAATCGACGACATAGGCGAGGCCGGAGCATCCCTTGGAATCGACGCTCACCCTCAGGCCCGCCGCCGGCTTTTCGCGTTTGGCGAGAAGCGTCTTCACGCGGTCGGCCGCGGCATCGGTCAGTCGGAGAACTTGCATTGCCATGACTCTGATTCCTTACTCTCGCGTCTCTAAAATCACATGAAATCCGAGTTCGAGGCGCGCGGCCTCGGACATTTTCGACGGATCCCACGGGGGCTCCCAGACGAGCTCGAAATCGACGTCCTCGACGCCTTCGACGGTCTTGATCGTCTCGATCACCTCGTCCGGCATGCTCTCGGCGACCGGGCAATGGGGCGTCGTCAGGGTCATCTGAACCGTGACCTTGCCACCCACATAGGCGTGCACGTCGTAGACCAGGCCAAGCTCGTAGATATCGACCGGGATCTCGGGGTCGTAGATCGTGTGCAGCACCGCGATCACCTGATCCAGCAGCACGCGGTCCTCCGGCACCGAGGGCATCTCGGCTTCGGGCTTCGCGGTGTTGTTTGCCGGCTTCGTCCATCTTCTTCAAAAACTCGTCCAGATATTCCGCCATCGCGATTATTCCGTCGCTTACCGGTTCTTCTTCGTTTTCCAGCGCCGCATTGAGCGTGTGCCAGGCCAGGGTCGCGCATTTGACCCGCATGGGAAATTCCTTGCACGCCCGCCAGCACGATCAGCTTGTCCAGATCCTCGTTCCGCGCAGGGCGACGTCCTTGGTGACGAGATCGTGGAAATGGTCGAACATCTCTTCGGCCTGGCCGCCGTCTTGCCCTTCACTCGTCCGGTCATCATCGAGGCCGACGCGATCGAGATCGCGCAGCCATGGCCCTCGAATGTCGACGTCGTGGATCCGGCCGTCCTTGTCGACCGTCAGCATGGACGTCGATATGGTCGCCGCACAGGGGATTGTCGCCCTCGGCATTGCGGTTGCGCCGTCGGGCGGCGCCGAAATTCCGCGGGTGCCGGCCGTGGTCGAGGATGACTTCCTGATAGAGTTCGCGCAGATCGGACATCAGCCGAAAATCTCCTTCACCTTGTCGAACGCCGGCGACCAGCGCGTCGACATCGGCTCGGTCGTGTTGTAGAGCCCGAAGCGACGCGCGCACCGTGCCCGGAGATGCCGAAACGCTCCATCACCGGCTGGGCGCAATGGTGGCCGACGCGGACCGCGATGCCCTCGCGGTCGAGGATGGTGCCGATGTCGTGGGGATGCGCGCCCTCGAAGCGCGAAGGAGACGAGGCTGCCGCGTTGTGGCGCCTCCCGTAGATGCGCACCCGGTTGATCGCCGACAGGCGCGCGCGGGCATAATCCAGCAGCATGCGTTCGTGGGCGTGCGATTCGGCCATGCCGAACTCGCGACATAATCGAGCGCCGCGCCGAGCCCGATCGCGCCGGCGATATGCGGCGTGCCCGCCTCGAAGCGCGCCGGCACCTCGGCGAAGGTGGACTTGGCGAAGGTGACGCGTGCGGATCATGTCGCCGCCGGCCTGATAGGGCGGCATGGCGTCGAGCAGTGCGCGCCTTGCCGTAGAGCACGCCGATGCCGGTCGGCCCATAGAGCTTGTGGCCGGAGAAGACATAGAAATCGGCGTCGAGCGCCTGCACATCGAGCTGTTCGTGCGGCACCATCTGGCAGCCGTCGACCAGCACCTTGGCGCCCGCCTCATGGGCGAGCCGGATGATCTCCTTGACCGGCGTGACGGTGCCGAGCGCGTTCGACATCTGGGTGATCGCGACGAGCTTGGTCGCTGCCCTTGAGCGCCGCTCTATAGGCGTCCATGTCGAGCTCGCCGTCGTCCGGGATCGGGATGACCGGAGCTTCACGCCCGTTCGCTTCGCGCAGCATCTGCCAGGGCACGATGTTGGAGTGGTGTTCCAGCGTCGGAGAGCAGGACCTCGTCGCCGGCCTTCAGAAATGTCGCGGCCATAGCAATAGGCGACGAGATTGATCGCCTCGGTGCCGTTGCGCGTGAAGATGATCTCCGCCGCGCTCGCCGCGTTCATGAAACGCCGCGATCTTCGCGCGCGCGACGTCGTAGGCCTCCGTCGCTTTCTGCGACAGGTAATAGACGCCGCGATGGATGTTGGCGTATTCGCCGCGCATAGGCGTCGCTCACCGCATCGATCACCGCTTGCGGCTTCTGGGCGCTCGCCGCGGTGTCGAGGAAGTGCAGCGGCTTGCCGTAGACCTGCCGCGCGAGCACCGGGAAATCCGCGCGCGCCGACTCCGCGTCGAAGGCGCGCTTCGCCATCGGGCTGACTTGAGATTGAGCGGCTTGTTCATCGACGCCGCCTCCTTCGCCGATCGCCGCGCGAATCGCCGGCGAGAACATGCTCGCGCAGGTCGTCGCGCGCGATGTCGTCGGCGACTTCCGCGACGAAGGCCTCGACCAGCATCGACGCGCGCGTCGGCTTCCGGAATGCCGCGCGACATGAGATAATGAAGCTGCGCCGCATCGAGCTCGCCGACCGTCGCGCCATGGCGCATTTCACATCGTCGGCATAAATCTCGAGCTCCGGCTTGGTGTCGATCTCGGCCTGGCGCGACAGCAGCAGCGTGTGATTGGCCTGCCGCGCATCGGTCTTCTGCGCGTCCTGCCGCACGATGACCGTTGCCCTGGAAAACCGCGCGCGACTTGCCGACAGCACGCCCTTGAACACCTGATCGCTGGTCGCGTTCGGCACCGCGTGATCGATCCGCGTCACCTGATCGAGATGCTGCGCCTCGCGGGCGATATAGACGCCGTTGACCGTCGACTTCGAGAATTCGCCCGCGTGCTCGACCATGCACTTCGGACCGCGCCAGCCGTCCGCCGGTCGAGAGCACGAAGCCGTCGAATTGCGCGTTCTCGGCGAGCCGCACCTTGGTGCGGCCGAGATGGAACGCGGCGTGCGCTTCGTCCTGCATCTTCACATAGGTGAGACGCGCGCCGTCGCGGAGATCGAGTCGGTGACGGCATTGGTCCAGGCGCGGCCCGTCGATCTCGCCCGCCCAGCTTTCGACGATCGTCGCGCTCGGCGCCCGGTTCCAGAGACACGACAGTTGCGCACATGATGGGCGGCATCCGGCTTCACTCGCGAGATGAAGGATCTGGATCACCGGCTCGACGGTCACACCCTCGGCGACGCGGATCACCGCCCCGTCGCTCATCATGGCGAGGTTCAGACTGTCGAACGGCGCGTCGGCTTCGATCGATTCGCCCGCGGCTTTCAGATGAGTCTCGAGCCAGCCGGCGGCCTTTCGAGTGCGGAAGAGAGAGGTCGATCTCGACACCGTCGATCGCGGCGCGCTCGAAAGATCGGCGCGGAAATGTCCGGCCTCGAAGACCAGCACCTGCGCGTTTTCGAGCGCCGTCCCGTTTGGCAGCGCGGTGACATGCTTGCTCGCAGGCGCAGGCTTGAAGCGCTGGGTCGCAAGCGCGGAGAGCCCGGTATACTTCCAGGCCTCGACCTTCTGGCTCGGAATGCCGAGCGCGGTGAACCGGCTCGCGGCGGCCCGGCGCAATTCGCTGACCCATGGCACATCATGGCCCGGAAGCGTCGCTTCCAGCGTCGCGAAATCGGCGAGGGGATTTTCCCCTTCCATCCGTTTCGGGTTCCTGACGAGGGCGGCTTTTTGCATGCGGACTTGCTTTCAGGCCGCCTCGGAGACGCCGTAGGCGGCATAGCCTTCGCGCTCCAGCTTCTGGGCCAGTTCCTTGCCGCCCGATTCCTGGATCCGGCCATTGACCAGCACATGCACCTTGTCCGGCACCACATAATCCAAGAGCCGCTGATAATGGGTGATCAGCACGATCGCGCGGTCGGGCCGCGCAGCGCGTTGATGCCCTCGGACACGATCCGAAGCGCATCGATATCGAGCCCGGAATCGGTCTCGTCCAGGATCGCGAGCTTGGGATCGAGCACGGCCATCTGGACCATCTCGTTCCGCTTCTTCTCGCCGCCCGAGAAGCCGACATTGACCGCGCGCTTCAGAGCGCGTCGTCCATCTCGAGCAGCTTCGCCTTCTCGCGCATGAGCTTGAGGAAATCGATCGCATCGATCGTCTTCTCGCCGCGATGGGTGCGGATCGCGTTCAGCGACGCGCGCAGGAAGCTCATATTCGACACGCCCGGAATTTCGACCGGATACTGGAAGCCGAGGAACACGCCCTCGCGCGCCCGTTCGTCCGCGCCCATGGCCAGGAGGTCCTTGCCCTCGTAGGTCACGGAGCCTTCGGTGATCTCATAGCCCTCGCGGCCCGTGAGCACATGGGCGAGCGTCGACTTGCCGGAGCCGTTCGGCCCCATGATCGCATGCACCTCGCCGGCGTTCACCGACAGGTCGAGGCCCTTGAGGATTTCCTTGCCGTTGACCGAGGCGTGGAGGTTCTTGATTTCGAGCATTCTTCTTTCCGTTACTTTCTGTCTCGTCATCCCCGCGAAAGCGGGGATCTAAAGCCGGGCCTGGATTCCCGCTTGCGCAGGAATGACGTCAGGCCGTGTTATCCCACGCTGCCTTCAAGGCTGATGCCCAGAAGCTTCTGCGCCTCGACGGCGAATTCCATGGGCAACTGCTGCATCACTTCCTTGCAGAAGCCGTTGACGATCATGCTGACCGCGTCTTCCGTGGAGAGGCCGCGCTGCAGGCAATAGAACAGCTGGTCCTCGCTGATCTTCGAGGTCGTCGCTTCGTGCTCGACGCTGGCGGTCGGGTTGCGCACCTCGATATAGGGCGTGGTGTGCGCGCCGCATTTGTCGCCGAGGAGAAGCGAGTCGCACTGGGTGTAGTTGCGGCCGCCTTCGGCGCCCGGCTGCATGCTGACCAGTCCCCGATAGGTGTTCTGCGCGCGGCCGGCCGAGATGCCCTTGGAGATGATCGTCGAGCGCGTATTCTTGCCGATATGGATCATCTTGGTGCCGGTATCGGCCTGCTGGAAATTATTGGTGACGGCGACCGAATAGAACTCGCCGACCGAATTGTCGCCCTGCAAAATGCAGCTCGGATATTTCCAGGTGATCGCCGAACCGGTCTCGACCTGGGTCCAGCTGATCTTGGAATTCTTGCCGCGGCACGCGCCGCGCTTGGTGACGAAGTTGTAGATGCCGCCCTTGCCGTTCTTGTCGCCCGGATACCAGTTCTGCACCGTCGAATATTTGATCTGCGCGTCGTCGAGCGCCACGAGTTCCACGACCGCCGCATGAAGCTGGTTTTCGTCGCGCATCGGCGCGGTGCAGCCTTCGAGATAGCTCACATAGGAGCCCTCGTCGGCGATCACGAGCGTGCGCTCGAACTGGCCGGTATTGGCTGCGTTGATGCGGAAATAGGTGGAAAGCTCCATCGGGCATTTCACGCCCTTCGGCACATAGACGAAGGTGCCGTCGGAAAACACCGCCGAATTGAGCGTGGCGTAGAAATTGTCCGAATAGGGCACGACGGTGCCGAGATACTTTCTTCACGAGCTCGGGATGCTCGCGCACGGCTTCCGAGATCGAGCAGAAGATCACGCCGAGCTCCGCGAGCTTGTCCCGGAAGGTGGTGGCGACGGAGACGGAATCGAACACCGCGTCCACCGCGACGTTCCTGACGCCCGCCAGCACTTCCTGTTCCTTCAGCGGAATGCCGAGCTTCTTGTAGGTATCCAGAATATCGGGATCGACCTCGTCGAGGCTTTTCGGCGACGGCTTTTTCGGCGCGGCGTAATAATAGGCGTCCTGGAAATCGATCGGCGGATAATGGACGCGGGCCCATTCCGGCTCCTCCATCTCCAGCCAGCGGCGATAGGACTTCAGCCGCCATTCCAGCAGCCACTCGGGCTCGCCCTTCTTCGCGGAGATGAAGCGGACGATATCCTCGTTCAGGCCCTTGGGCGCGAAATCGGACTCGATGTCGGTCACCCAGCCATATTTGTAGTCGCCGGAGACCTGACGAAGGGCCTCTTCGTTGGGGCTTTCCTGATTTTTCGCTACATCAACCATCTAGAACTCGTTTCCTTGGGGCCGGCCTCAATGGGCGCGGTTTTCGGGGGCATCGTCGCTGCCGGTCCGCAGCTCGGCGAGCGCATGGCCGAACGGCGTGACGATATCCGCAAGGGTCACGCCCTCGAGCGCGTGCTTCACCGCCGCATTGATCTTTTGCCAGGGCCCGCGCGCCGGGCAGGCCATTTCGAAATTGCAGTCGCCCGCCGTGTCGTCCGCGCACTCGGTCAAGGCTATCGGCCCGTCGACCAGACAGACGATATCCGCGACCGAGATCTCGGCCGGCACGCGCGCCAGCTTGAAGCCGCCGTTCAGGCCCCGATGCGACGTCAGCAGGCCGCCCTTCGCCATCAGGCTCAGGATCTTCGAGACGGTGGGCATGGGCAGGCCCGTCGCCTCGGCCGTGTCGGCGGCGTTGTAGAGCTCGTCCGGGTGATAGGCCATGTGGCTCATCAGAACCACGGCGTAATCGGCAAGCCGCGTCAGTCGGATCATCGCGTTCGGTCTCCAGAATGCCCTCGCCGAAACTTTGGCGGGCAATCCTGACTAAATTAGTCGTGATTAGGAAATGGCAAAGAGACCCCGCTTTGTCAATGAATTATAAGTCGGGAGGGAAATCGGCCGCAGTGTGGATTTCCGGTTTCGAAAGCCGTACGGATTAGGGTATGAAGCGTTCGAAATCGCAGAGTCGCGGGAGTCCGGAGCCGCCCGCCCGTCCGGGATTGCGGTGGCGGGGCCCAACGCGACGCCTACACGAGGACATAAGAGCAGGAGTTACATGCCCAAGATCATCGTCACCGACCGCGACGGCCAGACCACCGATTTCGAAGCCGAAACGGGTCTCTCCATCATGGAAAACCTGCGCGACAACGATTATCCGATCGCCGCCATCTGCGGGGGCTGTTGCTCCTGCGCGACCTGCCACGTCTATATCGGGAGCGACTGGTACGCCAAGTTGCCGCCGCGGACCGACGACGAATTCGAGCTTCTGGAAGGCAGCGGCCACATGCAGGAAACCTCGCGGCTTTCCTGCCAGGTCGAGTTCATCGATGAGCTCGACGGCCTTGAGTTGACGCTCGCTCCCGAGGACTGAGAGCCGGCCCGCGTCAGGCGCGGCCGGGCATCAGCTTGCCGAGCACCCGTTCCCAGATGATGCGTTCCGCGCCGTCCGGCCGGCCGCTTACGAACCACAGCGCCATGATCACGACGCCGTAGACCGCGCCGCCGACCGCGACCTTGAGGATCATCATGGCGAGATCGTTCCAGTGAACGATATGGGCGGCGACGTGGATGGCGCCCACCATCGCCGCCGCCGCGATCGCGGGCCGATAGGTCACCGAAAAATAGTCGCCCAGATCGAGCCGGGATTCCTTCGCCAGAATCACCATCATGACAATCAGCGCCGCACCGGTGACCACGACCTTGGCATAGATCACCGCCGGCAGGCCGTAAGCCTCGTAGACCGGGTAGATCGCGCTCAGCAGAACCACGACCTGAATTGCCATCATGATGCCGAGCGCGCGGATATAACCGGCGCGGATCAGGACGGTCTGGATCACCACGATCGGGATCTCGACCACGGCGGCGATCACGGCGGCCTGTACGATCGGGAGCGCGGGGAGCCAGTTCGGCCCGAGGGCTATGGTCACGAATTCCCTTGCGATCAGCAGGAATCCAAGGCCCGCCGGCAAGGCGAACATCATCACCGCCGACAGCAGGTTGAGCACCGCGTCGCGCAACCGCTCCGCCTGGTGCTTGATCAGCGCCACGCTTGCGTCGACCGCCCGGATCACCGGCATGACGATCTCGACCGTCGGCATCATCGCGAGGTCATAGCCGACGGTGTAATAGCCGAAGGAGGCGGCGTTCACGACCCGGCCGACAATGAAGCGCTCGCCCTGGGTCAACAGGAAGGTCATGGCGTTGATCGCCAGCATCCACTGCGAGAACGACCACAGCTCGCGGATGGCCTCGGTCGAGAAGCGCGGCCGGAACCGGCTCATCGCATAGCTCAGGCCCACCTCCAGGATCACGCCGATGAGGTTGCCGAAGGCGATGGCCCAGTAGGTCCTGAGCGCGAAGGCGAGCGCGATCGTGACGGCGACCCGCATCACCCGCGCGATCGCCGTGTACATGAAGTCCTTCTCGAACTGGAGCTTCTTGCGGAAATCCGCGATGCCGATATTGGTGAAGCCCTGTATCACCATGCCGAGGGCGGCGAGATAGAGCACCGAGGGTACGCGGTCGTCATGGAAGAAGCTTGCCGACAGGGGCGCGCAGAGCAGAACGATGCCGGCGACCGCCCAGGACTGGAACATCTGCAACGTCCAGGCGGAATCGTAGTGCTTGCGCTCGGCCTTGGTGTTCTGGATGAGCGCCATGACCGTGCCGACGTCGGTCACGCTCTCGACGAAGCCGACGAGAATGATCGCGAGCCCGATGACGCCGAAATCCTCCGGCATCAGAAGGCGCGCCAGAACCGCCGTGTTCACCAGGCCGAGAAGCCTGACGACCCAGCGCATGGCGATCATCAGCGCGGAACCTTTGAGCAACCGGTCGGCCAGGGGAGGGACGTAATCGTCGTCCGGCGAGTGTTCGGTGCTCATGATCGATCCTCGAACCGGGCCATGCGGGCGAATTCCGGCCCGGACGCAGGGGATGACAATAGAGGGAAGGAGACCCCGGTTCTCAAGGGCGCATCTTGGCAAGCGCGTCCTTACGCTTGGTAAATTTCACGGCCGGCGCCGTCGAATAGCCGCGTGTCACACGGAATTTCACGATCCGGTGAGACCGCCCGCCGCATCTCGTGTGCAAATCTTTTATGCGATAGACTGCGCGCCCGGCACCGGATCTGACCGGAACCGGCGTCATCGTTCAGGTGTAAGGAGCCAGCTCTTGACCGGCGTGAGCACTGTTTTTCGGCGGATCGGCTTGATTCTGGGCGCGGCGGCCCTCGGCCTCGCGGCCACAGGCGCACCCGCCGGCGCCGCGAGCCGGGTCGACAACGAGCATACATCGGCCACGCTGAGCCTCGAATCGCCGAAGGCCGCGCCGGGTTCGACGGTCTGGGCCATGCTCACGCTGACGCCCGAGGAACACTGGCATACCTATTGGCGCAATCCCGGCGATTCCGGCATTCCGACCACGATCGACTGGACCCTGCCCGAGGGCTATTCGGCCGGGGCGATCGAGTGGCCGGCGCCGCAGGCCATCCCGGTCGGGCCGCTGATGAATTACGGCTATCACGGCGCGGCGCAGCTTCTGGTCCCCCTGACCGTTCCCGGAACGGCGGCGCCGGGCGACACGGTCACGCTCCGGGCCGACGCGAAATGGCTCGTTTGCGAGGATGTTTGCGTCCCCGAAGAGGCGAAGCTCGATATCCCCCTCGCCATCGCCGCTCGCGGGCGAGGCGGCGAGCGCCCATGACGACTCGACGGCGCGCGCCTTCCAGGCGGCCCTTGCCAAGGTGCCGGTTCCGGCGCCCTTCAAGACGCGCGCGGCCGTGTCGGAAAAAACCTTCGCGCTCGTGATCGAGGATCCGGCCGGGTTCGGCCTTGCGCCGCGCGCGGTCAAATCCGTGGCCTATTTTCCCTATGACGACGGGCTGATCGACTACGCGGCCCGGCAGACGGTCCAGTCCAAAGACGGCCAACTCGTCATCGAGGCGACGCGCGGCTACCGGACCGATCCCAAGCGCGCCGACGGCGTCATCGTGGTGAATGCCGGCGCGGCGGATATGAAGAGTTACGCGATCGAAACCGCTTTCGACGGCCCGATGCCCGCCATGGCGGCGTCATCCGGTGCGGGCGGCAACGGTTCGGGTGTCGCCGGACTCGGGGGCGATCAGGCGGCGGGCGCGGCCGGCAGCGGCTCGACGGGCCGACGGGTTCGGGGGGGCCAGCGATCACCTTGCTCGCCGCGCTCGGCTTCGCCTTTCTCGGCGGGTTGATCCTCAATCTGATGCCCTGCGTGTTTCCGGTGCTGTCCCTCAAGGCATTGTCGGTCGCCCGGCAGGCCGACGCCCATCCGCGCGAGGCGAGGCGTGACGGCTTTCTGTTTACCGCCGGCGTCGTGCTGAGTTTCGTCGGCGCGGCGGTCGCGCTTGTCGCCCTGCGCGAGGCCGGCGCGGCGGCGGGCTGGGGCATGCAGCTTCAATCGCCGATCGTCGTCGACGATCCTCGCCTATGTGCTGTTTCTGGTCGGGCTCAATCTCTCCGGCGTCTTTGAGATCGATGGCGGCGGGGGACCATGGGCATCGGGCAATCGCTTGCCGACCGGAAGGACGCTCTCGGCAGTTTCTTCACCGGCGTGCTCGCGGTCGTGGTCGCCGCGCCCTGCACCGCGCCTTTCATGGCGAGCGCAGTGGGCTTCGCGCTCACCCAGAGCATGGCCGTGGCGGTGTTGACCTTCCTTGCCCTCGGGCTCGGCTTCGCGACGCCGTTCCTGCTCATCAGCGTGACGCCTCAGGTCCGTCATCTGCTGCCGAAGCCGGGTCCCTGGATGGCGCGGTTCAAGGAATTCCTCGCCTTCCCGATGTATGCGGCGGCGGCCTGGCTGGTCTGGGTTCTCTCCCAGCAGACCGGCTCGGACGGCGTGATCGCCGCGCTCGGCGGCGCCGTGCTGCTGGCGCTCGCGATATGGCTCTGGCGGCTCGGCTCGGGCGCGACCGGCAGGCTGGTCGGCCGGGGCTTTGCGGTCGGGGCGGTCGCCGCCGCGTTGTTGCTGGCCGGCTGGCAGAGCCGCGTCGCCCCGCAAACGGACGCAGGTCCGGTTGCGGCGAACGCCATGTATCAGCCCTATTCCAAGGCCCGGCTCGATGATGCGCTCGCCAAGGGCGACGGCGTCTTCGTCAACTTCACCGCCGCGTGGTGCATCACCTGCCTCGTCAACGAGCGCGTCGCGCTGTCGAATCCCGGCGTGATCGACACGCTGCACAGGAAAGATATCGTCTATCTGAAGGGCGACTGGACCAATCAGAACCCCGAAATCACCGCCATGCTGGAGAAATTCGGCCGCTCCGGCGTGCCGCTCTATCTCTATTACCCGCCGGGCGGTGGCAATGCGGATCCGGTGATCCTGCCGCAGATCCTGACGCCCGCCGAAGTGGAGAAGGTTCTGAACGGCTGACACGCGAGACCAACAGACTTGAGCGACGGTTCACTGACGATGGAGACTGGTGATGACGCTATCGCGTAGGAGATTTTCCCGTAGAACGGCGATTTTGGGAGCCGGTGCCGGCGCTGCCGCCCTGACTCTCGCTTTTCTGATCCCCGTGGAGCCGAGCACGGCCGCGCCTCAGGTCGACAAGCCCGCGCCCGACTTCAGCGCCACGGACAGCTACGGCAACACGGTCAAATTAAGCGACTACAAGGGCAAGACGGTGGTTCTCGAATGGACCAACCATCAATGCCCCTTTGTCCGCAAGCATTACTCGAGCGGCAACATGCAGGCGCATCAGAAAGCGGCAGCCGAGGAGGGCGTCGTATGGCTGTCGATTGTCTCCTCGGCGCCCGGCAAGCAGGGCTATGTCACGCCGGAGCAGGCCAACGAGCTGACCAAGGACCGCGACGCCGCACCGACCAAGGTGCTGCTCGATCCCAAGGGCGCGATCGGCCATCTCTATAATGCCCGCACGACGCCCGAACTGTTCGTGATCGATGCCACGGGCACGCTTCGCTATATGGGCGCGATCGACGACACGCCGACCGCGGACCCGGCCGACCTTAGAACAGCCCACAGCTATGTGACGCCGGCCCTCACCGCCGTAATGTCGGATGGCAAGGTCGACCCCGCCGTCACCCGGCCCTATGGCTGCAGCGTGAAATACGGGTCTTAACCGGCCTTACGCCAGCTTGCGCTTGTAGAGGTCGAACAGCGCCTTCCAGTGCGTCTCGGCGGCATCCTTATTGTAGGGCGGCAGGTCGGCCATGGTGTAGCCGTGCATGGCGCCGGTCATGTAGTCGATCTTATAGGTGATACCGGCGGCCTTGAGGGATTGTTCCAGCACCGGAATGGATTCCTTCGGTGCCGAGGTGTCCTGGTCCGCCCAGCCGAAATAGAGCTCGGCCTTGATCTTGTCGACATGCTTGTGCGGCGAGTTCGCATCGTCCATGACCAGATGGCCGCCATGCAGCGACGCCGCCGCCTTGACCACGTCGGGCAGAGCCTGCGCGACGCCGAGCGCGAGCTTGCCGCCCATGCAGAAGCCGGCCGTGCCGACCCGCTTGGGATCGGCGGCCTTATCGGCTTTCGCGTAATCCAGCATCGCTTTGGCGTCGATCACGACGCCCGGCATGGTGACCGTCTTGATCAACGCGAAGATGCGGTTGCGGTCTTCTTCCTTGGAGAAATCGATCGGCCCGACGGGCTCGCAGGTGGTGCGGTAATAGAGATTCGGCGCCATCACGTAATAGCCCCCGCCCGCGAGCCGGCGCGCCATGTCGAGAAATCCCGGCCGGATGCCCGGCGCGTCCATCAGATAGAGGATCACCGGAAACGGTCCACCGGAATCCGGATGGACGATCGTCGTCGGCATGTTTCCATCGGGCGTCTTGATATCGACTGTCTTCTCGGTCATGGCTGGCTCCCTGGGATGAGTGACTGAAAGCGCTGAATCGGTGCAGCGGCCACTATACACAAAGACGAAGGAGCATCATCCCGTTGTCGCAGAATTTTCCCGTGCGGCGTACGCTGGGTCCGTGCTGCGGCGCTATGCCTCAGGGAACCTGATGGCGGAGCTCCGTTGACACGGTATTTCCGGGTTCGCCTGTCCCTGCCCTTGCCGTCTATACAGTTGCGGGGCGCGGGGAAGGGGCCTGTGCCTTTGTCGGGCATTTGACCGGGGGGCGGTCAGGTTGTCTTATGCCGTACACGCGATAGCTGACCAATGTTGCTGACGAACCATCGATTCCGGAGGACATAATGAGCGAGAGAGACGACCCGCGCGGCCGGTCCAGGCCCGTCGAAACCATCGCGCCCGTGGCGAACCGGCGCGGCGTGCTGAAGGCAGCCGGCGGCCTCGCCGCCTTCGCGGCCGCGCTCGGAGTGGCGCCGCGTCTTTCGCCGACGGCCGCCGCTCAGGGGACCGCGGCTTCCGATCCGGCGACGCGGGGCCTCGCCCGGCCGAAAGCCACGGGGACGCAGCTCGTCATGCTCGGCACCCGTGGCGGCCCCGGCGTCGGCCTCAAGCGGGCCGAGACGTCGAGCCTCGTAATGGTCGACGACACGCCCTATCTCATCGATTGCGGCTACGACACGCTGCGCGACCTCGTCGCCGCCGGGATTGGTTTCCTCGGCATCGACAATGTCTTTTTCACCCATCTCCACGATGACCATACCGCCGACGTGCCGGCGCTGCTGACGCTTCAGTGGACGGGGCAGCGCAAGAAGCCGACCAATCTCTACGGCCCTTATGGCACCGAGGCGATGGTCAAGGGCGCGCTCGCCTTCTTCAAGGCCAACACCGAGATCCGGATCGTCGACGAGGGCCGCAAGGTCCGCCCCGAGGAGCTGTTCCACGGCCATGACATCGAGGCGACGAGCAAGCCGATCCAGGCCTTCAAGGACGACAAAGTTACGGTGACGACGATCGAGAACGCACATTTTCCCAAGCGCTCGACCGACAGGATGCCGTACCGCTCGATCGCGATCCGCTTCGACACCAAGGACCGGTCGATCGTATTTTCCGGCGACACGGCCTATACCAAGAATATCGTGGATCTGGCCCAGAACGCGGATGTCTATGTGTCCGAGGTGATGGCCGAACTCGGTGTACGACCAGATGCGGAAGCTCGATGCGGAAGAAGCCGCGAAGGGCAATGTCGACAACATGTACCGCCATGTCGCCGACACGCATTCGAGGCCGCGGGATGTCGGCCGCACTGCCCGCGAGGCCAAGGTCAAGACCGTGGTGCTGAATCACCTCATCCCGGCATCCGCCATGCCCGGCGAGTTGAACGAGTCGGTGTCGGTCTTCATCGATGGCGTGCGTAAGGAATTTGACGGCGAGGTGATCGTCGCCACCGATCTGATGGTGATCTGAGGCTGCCAGCAGGCGCGCGCGTCGGTTCGGCCCCGGAAGGCCCTATTCCATGGACCGCCGCCAGCCCGCCGCTTGCGCTTCCTCCTCGGAGCAGAACCAGCGCTCGCCGGGCCGGTTGATCCTGGTCTGGGCGTAATATTTGCCGCCGGGGACGTGGTAGATCCGCTGCCCGCCATTGTAGCTGATATTGCCCTTGATATCGCAGCCGGAACGATCCTGGGGAACCGCGACGACGCGCGCCGTCGAGGTGGTGCCGCTTGAGATCGACGGGGACGGGGTTGCGCGCCAGGCATTCGCCTCGCGGGACTGGGCGCGGCGCCATTCCTCGGGGCGCGTGAAACTGCCGGCCCATAGGCCCGCGCGCGCCGCATCGGCGGCTTCTTCGTCAGCAACGTAATCCTCTGAATAGCGCCGATAGGCGGTGGCCCAGCCCTGGCGGACCATCCAGCCATTCACGTCCACGCCGCCGGCGGTGCAGACCGCGACGACACGATGATATTTGTCGATGTCCCGCTCGATGCAGGAGACGGTGCGGCGGCCAAGCTTGTCCGAGAGCGCCAGCGCGGCACGCTGACCGCAGCGATAATCCTCTCCGGAAGCGTTTTGGCAGGTCTGGCGGCCTTCCGGCGCATCGATACCGAAGAGCCGGATCCTCACGCCGTGAATTTCGATGGTGTCGCCGTCGATAACCGAGGCCTGCCCGGCGGTCACGTTGCCGGTGACGGCCACCGCCGGCCGGCTTCCGGAACCGAAAGCCAGGGCAGCAACCGCCACAAGCACGCAACTGATTACTCGTGACAAAATACGCGTCACAGCTTCATCCGATATACGCCGGTTACTGATCCCAGACTAAGCCGTCAGGCCTTACAGAGCGTTTACGCCGGCGAAATTTTTCTCTCCAAGGCCGCCAATCCCCTTTGCCGCGCCGAATCCGGCTCTATACTTGGCCTTTGAATGATTGCGCTTGCACACGCAACGAACGGGGGACAGCCATGACACGTATATTGAATTCGATTCTGGCGGCGGCAGCGCTCGCCATCGGCATGGGCGCGGCCGGGAACGCGCCGGCGGCCGAAGGCGGAGCGCCGGCGGCGGACACCACGCCGACGCTCGAATTCGTCTTCGAGGAGAACGTTACGCTTGCGAAAGGAATTCCGGTCGGCGAGACCGCGCTCGGCAAGCGCATCATCATTCCGATCACCGGCGGCACCTTCAAGGGACCGAAGATCAACGGCACCATCATGGCCGGTGGCTGGGACTGGCAACTCGTGCGCGCGGACGGCTGCACCCATATCAAGGCCGATTACATGATCAAGACCGACGACGGCGCGATCATCAACGTCCTCAACCAGGGCTTCGCCTGCAAGGACGAGAGCGGCAAGCCCATTCCGCTGCGCACCTTCCCCGTCTTCGAGCCGCCGCTCGGCAAATATGAGTGGCTCGGCAAGCATGTCTTCGTCGGCACGCTGGTGCCCTCGACGGTGGCCGGCGGCCCCGGCGTCAAGATCCGCTTCTATCAGGTGAACTGATCCGGGCGGTCAGAAATTACGCCGCGCGATGGTCCAGGCGGGGTCGGTGCAAATCCGGCACTTGTCTTCCGATGAACCATTTCGCGGCCTCCTGATCGCCCCGGAGCTGCCAGTCGAGCCAGGCGACGACCGCCTGCGCGGCGCGGCCGCCATTCGGGTCGTTATAGGTCCCCCGATGAGTCACGTCGGTATTGATGACCACGGCGGGCGCGTTCTTGATCCGGCTGAAATCGTCCATGCCGTTCGGATAGGCGATGTCGCGCGGCCCGCCGAGGACGTAGATGATCGGAACCGTGATCCGGTCGAGCAGACCTTTGTTTCCGGCCATTTCGCCCATATCGGGCGTCGATTTCTCAAGGAAGCCGCTGTTCATGAGCACGAAGGTGGTGACCCGGGAATCGCCGGCGTATTTGAGCGCCTGAATGCCGCCGCAGGAATAGCCGGAAAGCGCGATATGCGCCGTGTCGATCCGGCCGTGGAACGGGCTGCCGGCACGGGCATTCTCCGCGACCGCCCAGTTGATCGCCTCGCCGAGCTGCACGGCGCGCGTCCGGTCGCGATGTTTCTCGAATCCGTCCGGGGTGATCTTCACGCCCGGCCCGCTATAGATGCCCCCCGGCGCGATCGCCAGATAGCCGTGGGAGGCGATCTCGAGGAGATGCTGGCGCGACGAGGCGCCATCCTCCGAGCAGGCCCCGTTGCCGAACACATAGATCGGCATCTTGCGATCGCCTAAGGCGTTGAGATCGGCCGGATAATAGGCCACGAGATCGGGCGGGCCATCGATCTGGCGCTTGGTCGCGGGATAGGGCCCGTCGCCGCGGCTGTCGGGCGTCGAGCTGTCCTTGATATATTGCTCGTGCGCTTCCTTGAGCAGCTTGGCCTGATCCGCCGCCGTCGGATTCTGCTGCGCCTGCGCCCGGAGAACTCCGCCAACGGCGAGGCCCGCGCCAAGGCAGGCAAGCAACACATAGCCGGTAACACGCCCGCGCCGGCTGGCCGGATCGCGTCCCGGTCGTTCGCCCGATTTCGAGGCCGAAAAATCCCCCATCTCAAAATCCCCCTGTTTGCTTCCCTGAGCCGATGATCCGCCCCCGTCACGCTTCCGTCAATGCGTGTGACACCCGCCGGGTCATCGTCCGGATTATGCTTAATATCCACAGGATGGAAGCTTCCATACACAATGATAAGCTTGGATGTATTTTCATGAGCGTCATCCGCCTCCGGAGGCCCTGTTCAAGTAACGAAAGAAGTACCCCCATCATGAACAAGCTCGTCCGAGGCTTGGGCTGCATGCTCCTTGGTCTCATCGCCTGTCACACGGCCGCGCCGGCAAAGGCCTCCCCGCTCACGCTGAACTACACCGTGCAGCCCTATGTTCTTCCCGGCTATAACCTCTACAATTTCAGTCTCACCCTGGACAACCACGACGGCACCTGGGCTTCGGGCCAGCAATGGGACATGATCATCTTCGGTGACGAAGCCAACGCAGTGTCGCCGTTCTTTCTGGATTGGCATTACATTTCGTACGATCCCATCATATACCCCGCCTCCTCGGGCGGTTCCCACAATGGTCCCACGCTGTTGATCAATCCGACGCTGGAGCCTTACACGCCCGGTGTCCTTTTCGGCTCGTTGCCCGGCTGGGAACCGACCGCGATCGGCGACACGCTTCAGTGGTCCGGTTTCTCCAGCAAGCTTCTCGGCCAAGGGGACCTCTTATGGTCGACCCTCGTCGGGTCCGATGTCAATCAGCGCGCTTTGTTCGATGTGGCCCAGCTGAACGAGCTGAATCCGGCTCCCGTGCCCGGAGCCTTGCCGCTGTTCGCTTCCGGCCTCAGCGTCCTCGGCCTGGCCGGATGGCGGAGACGGCGGAAGGCAAACATCCGCGCCCCGAGATAATCAGGATTTGAAAAGAGAAGTGGTGCCGCCTGGGATTATGCGGCAATACATGCTATAAACTGTTGTATAAAATCGATTTTTGACTCGATTCCTTATCGCTTTTCATACAAAATTCATACAAATCGGGGGCAAAATCGGCCCTGTCAGTAGCGTTGAGTATGGAGGGTCGAGCAGATGGCAAAGTTCGAGTGACACATCCCCTATGTGGACACTATGGCAAGGGTGACAAATATATCAGGTATCGCCGGGAGGTCCCAGCCGACGCGTCGAGAAGATCGGGGCCAAGGTGTGGACCAAGAATCTTTCGGCCGGGCACCCTACCGGCGTCATAGACCATGAAGCCCGGAAGCTTGCGGCTAAGCACGACACCTTAATCGAGCGGGCCAGGTCCGGTGAAGTGATCGACTCTAGGGTCATTGCTGAAGCCGAAGGGGGTAACTACGCCGATGACTGGCCGGCAATAAGGTCCGACGATCCCTCTGGCAATGGTCAGTTGTTAGAGCCTGAAGGTAACAGTGCTTCGGCGGATATCTTGGTGACACTGAACGCAATAGAGAACGCCGGTCAATATGTCACGCGAGAAGAACGATCACCGCCGCCTACGAGAGGGACCTACAGGTTCACGGGGGGCATCGGTACGAGAAGTCCGTCAGGATCGCCATAGACGACTTCGTGGCCCTAGCCGGCGACAAGGACATCACCGCGATCAAGCGGGCCGACGTGTCCGAATGGCTCAAGGCCATGGAGAAACGAGGGCTCGCACCAGCGACTATCAAGCGACGGCTGGCGGCCGTCCGCGCCGTCGTCAATCGAGCCTTCCTCGACTTCGACATCACCCAGAGCAATCCGTTCGAGCGGCACAAGATCCAACGGCGGCGGCACGGCCTCGGACAGGCTCCCATTCAACCGGGCCATGCTGGCCAAGATCGACGCGTACATCACCGACAACAAGCGACTGAGCCCCGACACCGTGAACTTGCTACGGATGATGAAGTTGACCGGCTGCGGGCCGGCCGAGATCGCAGGCTTGACCGTGGCCGACGTGTCGCTGTCCTCGGAGATCCCATACATCTGGATCAGGGACAACGGCCGGCGCGGATTCAAGACGAAAGTGCGCGAGCGCCGTATCCCACTAATAGGGGAGGCGCTGGAGGCCGCCGGGACGCCGTGAAGCGGGCCAAGGTAGGGAGTAAGGGCGGGGCACGCCGATGACATGCCGCTGTTCGTGCACTTCGGCATGGGCGGCCGTGGGGCCGATC
>CAWGIZ010000008.1:0-366099 GCA_963822835.1 uncultured Alphaproteobacteria bacterium
CATGATTGCTCTTCTTCACACTGATCAATTGCCTGGAGAACACTGGAACCGGTACGGCGGCGTCTGTGTCAGGGAGCCGCCGCTGCGAGGACAGAGTGGTCCGCGGTGGAAAGAACGGGCTTTCCGTTTCCGCCACGTTTGACGACCTTCTCGAGCGTGAGATCGAACTTCCGGGGCTCCTCCGGCCTGGACGCGTACCGGCGCATGGGACTCATCCTCCGGCCCCGGGGGTGTCTGGACCGCCAACTGCGTTCCGGAGTCAGGCTGCGACCTGGCCGGCGCGGCACCCGCAGATCGGGGGGCGCCGGAAGGTCTCGCCTCCGCCGAGCCCAGCAGCCCGGCCTACAAACCTCGCTCGGAGCAATCGTGCCGCGCGACGGCATCGGCGATGGCGGCACATTTCGTCATGGCCTCCCAATTCGTGCCGTGCTCGAGGTCTCCGCACGCGCAACATGCCCCCCCATACCATCGCAGGGATCATGATCGACAAAGCGACGCCACTGACACTGATGCAGGCGCCGCGGGTCACGTGGCGCTCCAGTTTCAACTTTTTATCCGGGCTGCGCGGAACCCATATTACTAGATTGACTTTCACCATTCGAGGGGTTCGTGGCTTCATTCCTGCCGGCGGCACAGTAGCGCCGTAAAGGGCTCAGCCCTTCGGCACCTCGCAAGTGCCGTTCCGGAAGCAGCTACGCATCATCGGCGGCGCTTTGTAGTCGATGAATGCAGCCGGCAACTTGGACGGCCAGTCGCCCGTCGTGACCCGTGTGACGATGACGTCTATCGCGCTCACGAGATCGTCAGCCTTGAATGTGCAGTGACCGGCGCCGTTGGTCCAAAGACTTCTGAAAAGTTTTCCGTCCCCATCGCGTTCGATGGCGTCGGCATATCCCTGCTGAAGAGATGGTGACGTCATGCCATCGCCAATCTGCTGAACCGCGATGAGCGGAAATTTAATTTCCGCGGTCGGCACGTAGTTGTGCATCATATAGCTCGACCGCCTTTGCGTCTGGGCGGATCCGCTTCGCCCGATCGAGACGCGCAAGATCTTCGCCGAGTATGAGCCCGGCTTCCTTGTACAGATGTTCGACGAGATCCTTGCGGCCGGACCGAATTCCAGCAGCGCGAATAATCACCACGACATTCCAGGAATAAACGACCACCCGACCTTCTGTTCCTATCTGACCGCGGCAAAAAGACGCCCATAGCGGAAGGCCTTCCCGATCTGTCTTCCTCGGTGTCGTAATCCTTCGGCCCCGGACGAGATCAGCTGGATCGCTCCAGCTTGAAATTCCGCCCATCACAGCGGCAAGCACTAAACGGGCGCGCCCTTCCTTGGTCGTCGGGGCCTTTGCCGCCGCTTCCTTCACCGCCCAAACATTTGCGAAATCATCACGGACATGAACGATCTTCACAGGGGATTCTCGTGCCAGCAGGGTCTTCAAGCGAAGGCGCCATCCAGCGCCATATTCATCATCTCTATCAGGCCGCCGATCCAACTGCAAAGCGCCACGCCGCCATCGAGTTTTGGGGAAACTGTTCCACCAGCGCCGTCGTCACGAGACCGCCCATCGACATACCCCAGGCGATCACATGGTCCGGCTTTCGGACCCGTTGCGTAAACGACTCGAGCGTCGCTATCTGATCGGAACGGCCTCTTCAGCGCCAGCCACCGGAAGAATAAGACGAGCCGAGCAACGCGAATCCTTTGGCCAGCAAAGTCTCCGCACCCGGTCGGGCGCATATACCGCCGGCCCTTTCTCAGGGCGGTAACCCCTGCTCCAGAGCAGCAAAGTGCCATTCCAATCGCGGGGATCGCCGCCTTCCAGCCGGCGCCCGATTTGGTCGTTCCTTCGACATAGGAACAGCGGCACCCGCTTCCACGCCGTGCGCTGTATGGGACGTCGCACAACTTGCCGCGAGAAACGTCAAACCAACGATCCGCGACATCAAATAAATCGCTTGGACATCACCATCTTCCCTCCAGAAGTTTCCCGGCCTCCAAAATCCGACCGTAGTTACCCGAACCGCCGCAGAGTTATCGATAACCGGGCACGACAATCTGAAGTAAATGTGGCGGACCGGGACTCGCCCAACTCAACCAAAAAGACCCTCTAAGCCACCCGAACTCCCGCATTATTGTCGAGACAATCCATTGCATTGCGCAATCGTTAGCAATAGGCTTCCCCGATGGGGGAGTATCCAAGCGCAGGCGTTCGCTGCCGCCTGGGAATTACACGTCAAACAAATCGTCGGCAAAAGCCGTCTGCTCTGTATCTCCACCAGCTTCCAGGCCCGCTAGCTGCTTTGCAGCCTGGAGTGTTTGTTTCAATGTATGCGTTGGTGCGGAGAACCGTGTACCACCTTATGGGGGAAAACATGAAAAGATACGCGAAAGCGGGATCTGATGGGCGATTTGCCCGTTCAGCCCGTCGTTCCTTGAGCAGAACTTCATCTGCCGCCATCGCCATAGCGATGTCCGCCAGCGCGCTGGTCGCGGCCTCTGAAGCCTATGCGGCGGAAGCGGGCGGCGGTCTGCCCGAAATTACGGTAACGGCCCGGTTTCGATCAGAAAACCTGAACAGTCGCCTTTGGCCGTGACGGCGCTGACGGCGAAAGCCTCGCCGTGAGAGCAGTGACCAACGTCGATCAGCTCGGCTCCGTCGTGCCAAACGCCTACATCAATCCAGGCGGAATCAACCCGACGATCGTATTCGCGGCATTATCCAAAGCGACTTCATGACGCTTTCGAGCCTGCCGTCGGCATGTATATCGATGACGTCTATTTGGAGCGCTCGTCGGCTCGGGCATGGAACTTGTCGATCTCGACCGTGTCGAAGTGCTGCGCGGCCGCAGGGTACCCTGTTCGGCAAGAACTCGATCGGTGGCAGTATTCGCCTGATTTCGAAGAAGCCTGAGGGCAGCAACACCGGATACATCGAAGGCGTATACGGAACGCGCAACCGCATCGATGCGAAAGGTGCGTTTGACGCTTCGCTGATCGATGACGTGCTCTATATGCGCGCCAACTTCATGATGAAGGATCAGAAGGGCTACATCAAACGCCTGGACTTCACCTGCCAGATGAAGGCCAACGTATGCTGCAACTCGCGTGTAGTCGGGGGTGGCTCCGACGAGCCATCCCTCGACTCACCCGCGAGTTGCGGCGTACCGTTGGCCTTCATCTGGCAGGTGAAGTCCAGGCGTTTGATGTAGCCCTTCTGATCCTTCATCATGAAGTTGGCGCGCATATAGAGCACGTCATCGATCAGCGAAGCGTCAAACGCACCTTTCGCATCGATGCGGTTGCGCGTTCCGTATACGCCTTCGATGTATCCGGTGTTGCT
This sequence comes from uncultured Alphaproteobacteria bacterium, assembly GCA_963822835.1. Classification (GTDB taxonomy): domain Bacteria; phylum Pseudomonadota; class Alphaproteobacteria; order CAVTAV01; family CAVTAV01; genus CAVTAV01. The sequence continues at coordinate 3,351 of CAWGIZ010000008.1, forward strand.
GCCCTCAGGCTTCTTCGAAATCAGTCGAATATTGCCACCGATAGAGTTCTTGCCGAACAGGGTACCCTGCGGGCCGCGCAGCACTTCGATACGGTCGAGATCGACGAGGTCCATGCCCGAGCCGACAAGCGTTCCGAAATAGACGTCATCGATATACATGCCGACGGCAGGCTCAAAAGCGTACATGAAGTCGCTTTGAATAATGCCGCGAATACCGATCGTCGGATTAATTCCGCCTGGATTGATGTAGGCGTTCGGCACCACGGAGCCGAGCTGATCGACGTTGGTCACCGCCCTGACGGCAAGGCTTTCGCCCGTCAGCGCCGTTACGGCCAAAGGCGACTGTTGCAGGTTTTCTGATCGAAACCGGGCCGTTACCGTAATTTCGGGCAGACCACCGCCCGCTTCCGCCGCATAGGCTTCAGAGGCCGCGACCAGCGCGCTGGCGGACATCGCTATGGCGATGGCGGCAGATGAAGTTCTGCTCAAGGAACGACGGGCTGAACGGGCAAATCGCCCATCAGATCCCGCTTTCGCGTATCTTTTCATGTTTTCCCCCATAAGGTGGTACAGCGGTTGTCTCCGCACCAACGCATACATTGAAACAAACACTCCAGGCTGCAAAGCAGCTAGCGGGCCTGGAAGCTGGTGGAGATACAGAGCAGACGGCTTTTGCCGACGATTTGTTTGACGTGTAATTCCCAGGCGGCAGCGAACGCCTGCGCTTGGATACTCCCCCATTGGGGAAGCCTATTGCGAACGATTGCGCAATGCAATGGATTGTTCGACAAATAATGCGGGAGTTTCGGTGGCTTAGAGGGTCTTTTAGGTTGAGTTGGGCGAGTTCCGGTCCGCCATATTTACTTCGGATTGTCGTGCCCGGTTATCGATAACTCTGCGGCGGTTCGGGTAACTACGGTCGGATTTTGGAGGCCGGGAAATTTCTGGAGGGAAGATGGTGATGTCCAAGCGATTTATTTCGATGTCGCGGATCGTTGGTTTGACGTTTCTCGCGGCAAGTTGTGCGACGTCCCATACAGCGCACGGTGTGGAAGCGGGTGCCGCTGTTTCCTATGTCGAAGGAACGACCAAATCGGGCGCCGGCTGGAAGGCGGCGATCCCCCGCGATTGGAATGGCACTTTGCTGCTCTGGAGCAGGGGGTACCGCCCTGAGAAAGGGCCGGCGGTATATGCGCCCGACCGGGGTGCGGAGACTTTGCTGGCCAAAGGATTCGCGTTGCTCGGCTCGTCTTATTCTTCCGGTGGCTGGGCGCTGGAAGAGGCCGTTCCGGATCAGATAGCGACGCTCGAGTCGTTTACGCAACGGGTCCGGAAGCCGGACCATGTGATCGCCTGGGGTATGTCGATGGGCGGTCTCGTGACAACGGCGCTGGTGGAACAGTTTCCCTCAAAACTCGACGGCGGCGTGGCTCTTTGCAGTTCGATCGGCGGGTCAATCGGGATGATGAATATGGCGCTGGATGGCGCCTTCGCGTTCAAGACCCTGCTCGCACAAGAATCCCCTGTGAAGATCGTTCATGTCCGTGATGATTTCGCAAATCTTCGGGCGGTGAAGGAAGTGGCGGCAAAGGCCCAGACGACCAAGGAAGGACGCGCCCGATTAGTGCTTGCCGCTGTGCTGGGCGGAATTCCAGGCTGGAGCGATCCGGCTGATCCTCGTCCGGGTCCGAAGGATTACGACGCCCAGGAAGAGCAGATCGCGAAGGCCTTCCGCATGGGCGTCTTTTTGCCGCGGTCGGATCAGGAGCAGAGATCGGGCGGCGTTTATTCCTGGAATGTCGGTGTCGATTATGGCGCGCTGCTGGAACGGTCCGACCGCAAGGATCTCGTCGAATATCTCTACAAGGAAGCCGGGCTTAATCTTGGCGAAGATCTCGCGCGTCTCGATCGGGCGAAGCGGATCCGTCCAGACGCAAAGGCGGTCGACTATATGATGCACAACTATGCGCCGACCGCGGAAATTAAAATTCCGCTCGTCGCGGTTCAGCAGATTGGTGATGGCATGACATCCCCATCTCTTCAGCAGGGATATGCCGACGCCATTGAGCACGATGGGAACGGAAGGCTTTTCAGGAGTCTGTGGACCAACGGCGCCGGTCACTGCACATTCAAGGCTGACGATCTCGTGAGCGCGATAGACGTCATCGTCACACGGGTCACGACGGGCGACTGGCCGTCCAAGTTGCCGGCTGCATTCATCGACTACAAAGCGCCGCCGATGATGCGTAGCTGCTTCCGGAACGGCACTTGCGAGGTGCCGAAGGGCTGAGCCCTTACGGCCGCTACTGTGCCGCCGGCGGTGGTCAAGCCGACGAAACCCTCGAATGGTGAAAGTAAATCCAGTAATCTGGGTTCGCAGCCCGGATAAAAAGTTGAAACTGGATGAGCCACATGACCCGCAGCACCTGCATCAGTGTCAGTCGCGTCGCTTTGTCGATCATGATCCCTGCGATGGTATGGGGGGGCATCCCTGCGCGTGCGGAGACCTCGAGCGCCGCCTCCAATTGGGAGGCCATGACGAAATGTGCCGCCATCGCCGATGCCGTCGCGCGGCACGATTGCTCCGACGAGGTCATGAGGAAGGCCGGGCTGCTGGGCTCGGCGGAGGCGAGACCTTCCGGCGCCGCGGCATCTGCGGGTGCCGCGCCGGCCAGGTCGCAGCCTGATTCCGGAACGCAGTTGGCGGTCCAGACACCCCCGGGGCCGGAGGTCAGGTCCGATCGCCGGTACGCGTCCAGGCCGGAGGAGCCCCGGAAGTTCGATCTCACGCTCGAGAAGGTCGTCAAACGTGGCGACGGAAAGCTCGTTCTTTCCGCCACGGACGGCTCTACCTGGCAGCAGCTCTATACCGACGCCACCGTGCCGGTGCCATCTTCTGGGCAATTGATGAGTGTGAAGAAGAATACGCTCGGCGGCTATATGTGCCGGATCGGCAAGTGGCCGCCCTTCCGCTGCGCTCCGAACACTTGAGATACGTCGCCCGTCGTGGTCGGTCAGGTCAGCGATGTCGGCCGTTTGTGGGTTTCGATGCCGAGGAAGCTATAGGCGAGACCGACAACCAGACAACACGCCGCAAGGAATAGATATCCCGGCAAAACGGCCGCATCGGTGGCCTTTGGTGAAACCAAATTCTCGCTCCCCGCGAGAAGGCCGAGCACCAGCGGGCCGATGATCTTGCCGAGGCCGCCCGCGGAAGCCGACAGGCCGGTGCCCAACGCCGCGAGCCTGACGGGATAGAGTTCCGCCCCGTAAGTGATCACGTTCGAAAAAGCACCGTCATAGAAGATTTGCCCGATCACGAGGCAGAGGAAAAATACGGGCAAGCCCGCGAACATCGCGTCATGCATGACTGCGGCGAGCGCCAGCATTACGGCTCCCGCGTAGGCCGTGATTTTGCCGATCGGCAGGCGGCCGCCGTAATGCGCGATTATGGCGACGGCGATCCGGCCGACGAGCCCCGCAATGCTGATGCCGACGAAGTATGCCGCCGCTTGGGCCGGCGAAATCCGCATGAGTTGGGCGACGATGGTCGGTCCCCAGAGCTGCACGCCTGTGAGCGTCGCGCCGAGCCCCAGCTGGATCAGTACGATCAGCCAGAAAGCTCGCGGCAATGAGAGCAATTGAAGCGGTGAGGCTTTGGGATGCGCGGGTACGGCAGATCGATGACGGCGGCAGTTCCTCCATGGATACGCCGAGCATCGAGGCGGCCGCGCGCCGCGCGCGCTCGGGCTGGCCTCTGGATATCAGCCACTTGGCGGAATTCCGGGACGATGATCGCCAACGGAATTGTCAGGATGATTGGCACGAAGCCGAGTGCCGCGACACCGCGCCAGCCAAGTACCGGAAAGAGCGTCGTGACGATCGTTGACGCCAGCAGCAAGCCGATGCCCGCGGGAATGGCCATGCTGCTGGTAAGCAGTGTCCGTTTGGCTGCCGGCGTGTATTCCGTCACGAGGGCGAACTGACTTGCGCCCGCGCCGCCATAGCCGAGTCCGACAAGAAAACGCAGGATGGCAAACAGGATCCAGTTGCCTTCCGGCACGAAGGCCGTCGAGCCCGCGCAGATACCGCAAGTCAGTGCGACCATCACGACCACGGGCTTTCTTCCGATCCGGTCCGCCAGCCAGCCGAAGCCGAGCGCGCCGAACATCGCGCCCACGCCGGCGCTCAGCAGCATGATGGTCGATTGGCCGAACGTCAGGCCCCAGGATGGCGCGACCGCCGATACAAGAAAGCCGACGACGAAGAAGTCGAAGAGCTCACAAATCAATTGAGTGACGATAAGGCCAAAGGTCGCCCAGTACCGGGTCGTGAGGGGGGACGTATCGATCCGCCCGATAAGATCGAGAGACGTATCGGGAGTCGTGGCGGGAGCGGTCATTTTAGCGGCCTCGCCCGGATCGAAATCGCGTCCATCCGTGCCGCATTTTTCTGCTTGGCCATTGAGCCTCCCCCTTGTCTCGCCTCTCGCCGGTTGGCACCGGCCGGACGACATTGCTGAACCCCGACCTAGAATAGATCGGTAGAACGCAAAGCTGTCAAATGAGTAGCAAGCGGGCGTTCCGTTTTTCGCGGTCCGACCGGTTTGGACAAGAAGGAGGGGAGGCTACTCGATCACGCCGCTCGTGCGATTTCCGTTTGCGTCCGGCGCGTCGCGGTTGTTTTCCATGCAATTATATTCGCGTATGCGCCAGGTGGGACGCTTGCCGTAGACAATCGTGCGTTTGATTGGCTCTTTGAAGGCGAGGGGGTCCGTGATCGTGACCTCGTCATGGATCGTGTTCGCATCGACATAATGGATGCGTTCCACCACGTGCATCTGCTCGCTGTGGGGCAGGTCGCCCCAAACCAGTGTGTGGCCGTTGAAGCCGATCGAATCGACGACCAGAGTGTTGCCCTCCCAGTGGCCGATGGAATCGCCATTATAGCTCGGATCCAGTTCGTCGAATGGCAGGTGCTTGTTCCGATCGAGAAAAATTCGACGCACCTGGCTTTCGGCTTCGAAGATCTGGGTGATGCGGCCGGGCGTATGGAGGATCTCAAACGGGTATGGGTAGGTCAGGATGATCGGCACGCCGGGCCAATCACAGGACTTGGCGCCCTCGGCGAGTTTGGCGTCGGCCGCCTGTTCCTTTTCGTAGATCTTCCGGTATTGGTCGGTGAGAATGTCCGCGTCGTTACGTGGCGCCGGTTCGGGCGCGTTCGGATCGAGGCGCTTTAGCCCCTCCCGCCGCAATTTTTCCGTAAGCGCATTGTCGTTCATCCAGACGCCCGAAAGGTCATGCGGATCCTTCGGCATGGTCGTCTCGGCCGCCTGCGCGGCGAGGCCCGATAGAAGTACGGCGGCGAACAGTCCGCCAATTACTGCGTTCCGGGCGGAGGGGGTACACTTAGCCATGATAATAGAGCACCGTGCCATCCTTTTTGTGGACTTCAAGGAAGCTGCCGCCCGGCTCTCCGTTCTTCAAGGGGTATATAAGTACCCGGACCTTCTCGCCGATGCTCAGCGCTGTCCGCTTCCATCCGTCGCGGGAGAGAATGTTGGGGCTTCCACCTTCGAGGCTCCATTCCACCATCTTACCGTCCGCTTCGACCTGAAGCTGGATGAAGGTGTGCGGATTGGTCCATTGGAAATCCTTGATGGTGCCCTCGAGCCACTTTTCGTGCTGCTTGTCATACATCGAGAAACTGTGGTGAGCGCTCGCCTGTGGCGATACCAGGGACAACAGAAGCGCCGCCAGCACGGCCAGTCGTGGAAAATTCATTAGTCTCGCTCGCGCTCTCACAAGGCCTGACAAAATTGTCAACAATGTATGCGCTTGCACCACCTCTGGCAAGCGCGGTCGGTTCATCAATGAAGATGTTCCGCCGGTGCCGTTACTTCTATACTACAGACTGAACCGAGTGTCGTTTGGGGCCACCGGAATAAGTCGAAAACGAAGATATGGCTGTATCCTCCAAGAAAGTACGCGTCGAGGAAGTTGCCGAGCGTGCCGGCGTATCGACGGCAACCGTTTCCCGCTACTTCAACACGCCCGAGAAGCTCTCGGCGACGGCCGCTACCAAGGTCAGGGAAGCGGTAGATGCCCTCGGCTACGTGCCGAACCTGATGGCAGGGGCCCTGGCATCGAACCGGAGCCGGCTTGTCTCGTTGCTGGTTCCCAATCTGGCAGACTCGATTTTCGCACCGACGATCGAGGCGATGGTTTGGGAACTCGCTGAGGAAGGATTGGTGGTGATGCTGGGCGTCACCGATCTGGACCAGAAATATCTCCTCACACAAATCAATGCCGCGCTGACCCGCCGGGCCGACGCCATCATCGTCATGGGCAATCTGACGGCCTCGGCTGCCCGCGAGGAACTGGAACGGTCGGACACCACGATCATCGAGACCTGGGGCTTGCCCTCCGATCCGATCGATGTCGCGATCGGTTTCTCGCACGAGGCCTTGGGCGCCGAGATCGCCAGTTACATGCACGACCAGGGTTATCGGCGTCCGCATCTCATAACGGCGGCCTCGCCTCGTGCGCGACGCCGGAGTCACGGAATCGTCGATGCCTGGAAGGCCATGACGGGCGTTTCGCCAACCGAATCCGAGCTGAAGATTCCACTGCATTTCGGTCAGGCGCGTGACGCTTTCGAAAATCTGCAGCGCATCACGCCGCGCCCCGATGTGGTGGTTTGCGGCTCCGATATGCTGGCGCAGGGCATTATCATGGAAGCCCAGGCCGCGGGGCTCAAAGTGCCAGAAGATATTGCGGTTATCGGTTTCGGAAACGCGCGGTTAGCCGCGGACATGCGGCCGAGCATAACGACCATCTCCATCGACGGGGCGCGGATCGCCCAGGAAGCCGCGAAGGTGCTGCGAAAGCGCGCGCTCGGCCAAACCACGATCGGCGAACGCCAGATCGATATCGGCTTCGAATTGCTCAAGCGCGACAGCGCCTGAACCGCGCCGATCTTGTGTCGAAAACCTGCCGTGTTGAAGGTTGTTTCGTTGCAAGCGCTTACATCATGTGCTAGTTGATAGTCATGAAAAGCGATTTTGATCCATTGGTGCCCGAGGATTTCGATAGCCCCTACGAGGTCTATAGCGAACTTCGCGCCCATTGCCCCGTCGCCCATAGTTCAGCCTGGGGCGGCTTCTGGGCGCTGACGAAACACAAGGACGTCGCCGAGGCAGCCGCCGCGAGCGAGACGTTCATAACGTCGAAGCAGAACGTGGTGCCGAAGGTCGCCTTTACCGGCCGCCGTCCGCCGCTTCATCTCGATCCGCCCGAGCATACGCCGTATCGCCGTGCGCTGGCGCCGCTTCTTTCGGAGCGGCGGATCGGCCGTTACGGGCCGGTGATCAGGAAGATTTGCGGCGAGCTTCTGGACCCCCTTGTCGCGCGCGGCCATGCCGACATCTGCGTCGAGTTTTCGAGCCGCATGCCGATCATGGTGTTCGCCAATTGGATGAACCTGCCGCAGGACCGGATCGACGAGCTGGAATCGGTTGGTCGCCGCTACAATATCGCGGTTCAGTCGAATGACGATGAGGTCACGAAGGAGACCAGCCTCGGGCTTTACGACATGGCCCGCAAGCTTGTCGCCGAGCGTGCGGTCAATCCGTTGTCGCCGGACGAGGATGCGACCAGCGCCCTGCTGGCGGTGCGGGTAAACGGTGAGCCTCTTCCGCACGAGATGATCGTCGGCTGCATTCGTCAGGTGCTGGTTGTCGGCATTATTGCGCCGACGGTTCTGGTCGGTTCGATGGCCGTGCATCTGTCGCGAGATCGGGCGTTGCAGGACAAGTTGAGGAACGACCTCTCTCTGGTGCCGGCGGCGACCGACGAATTCTTGCGCCTCTATACGCCCTATCGCGGCTTTGCTCGCACCGCGACCGAAGACGTGACGATCCGGGGAGTCACGATTCCTGCCGGCGAGCCGATCGCGCTCATGTATGCCTCGGCTAACCGTGATGACGAAGTGTTCGAAGACGCGTCAAGCTTCCGGCTCAACCGCCCGAACATGAAGGATTCGCTGACCTTCGGGCGTGGGCCGCATAGCTGCCTCGGGGCATCGCTGGGCCGGCTCGAGCTCACGATTGCACTCGAGGAACTGCTGGCGCGCACCCGTGGCTTCAGGGTTGCCGGAGAGATTGTGCCGACACGTTTCCCGGAGATCGGCGCGCTAAAGGTGCCGCTGGTGTTCGAATAGTCGGCGTCGGAATTACGCAGCAGGCGCGAGCAGGAGCTCGTCTCCGTCGATAGATATGGCCGTCGGTAAACCGGCGGCCATATTTATTTCGGCGAGATAGTCACGAACAACGGCGAATTTGGGGTCCCGCGCCTTGACGACGATCGGCGCGGAGTTGTCCGCGATATAGGCTGGGATGAAACGCGTCTCGGCGATCCGGCCGTTGCGGATGATCAGCTTGGCGATCCCCGTGCGCCTGGTCTCTTCCGGCAACATGTGAACGCTGTTCATGTCCCATTGCGGATTGAGGCTCACAAGCTGGCGGAACGAATCGGTTTGCGTGATCTTGGGATCCCAGACATGGGGTTGTTCGATCGCGAAATTGCCGAGGCTGTAGAAGATCGGCGCGCCCCGATGAAACTCGACACCTTTCAAAATGTGCGGATGGTGGCCGACGATCGCGTCGGCACCTTGTTCGATGGCCGCGTGCGCGACGACACGCTGATAATCGGCCAGCTCGGCCTTCACCATGTGAATGCCCCAGTGGAACGACACCACGACCACGTCGGCGTTCCGTTTGGCGGCCGCGATGTCCTCCATCAGCGCATCGAAGTCGCCCGAATGCGGATGGGTCAGAATGCGGGGCGGCGTGCCCGGCTGGTCCAGTTCGATCTGTTCATAGGTCGTATGCGCCCGAAGCGGCGCGCAGCCGGGGCGCGCGGATTCGGCCCAATAGCCTTCAGGCAAAATCGAGCTGTAGGCGAGGAAGGCGATTTTGGTGCCGTCCGCGTCGAACAGGGCCGGTCGCCGCGCCTCGACGATGTTCTGTCCGGCGCCGCAAAGCCTGATGCCCGCGTCCGAGGCGTGACGCAGCGTGTCGTCGAAGGCGTCATAGCCCCAGTCCAGGCAATGATTCCCGGCGAAGGACATCACGTCGAAACCGGCCGTGGCGGCCGCCCGTGCCATCGCGGGCGGCGCGCGCATGGCGAGTTTCGCATGGGGCATGCGCGAGCCGCGGTCGGAGACGGTCGTTTCCAGTTGGCCGAAGGCCACTGAAGCTTGCCCGAGAGCGTCGCGGCTGCCCCGGAAGATCGACTCCGGATCGTCACGCCTGATTCCAACGTCGCCGACGGCGACCAGAACGATCTCCGACGCCACGGTCAGGTAGCCCTTTGAAGCTGCTTCATTCCCGCCCGCAGGATGCCGACGATGATGGCGGCGGCGAACAGGATCGAGGCGATCAGATAAGTCGGCAAAACGAAGGACCCCGTGTTCTCGCGGATCCAGCCGATCAAATGCGGAATGATGATGCCGCCTGAACTACCGAGGATGTTGATCACGACCACGCCGACAGCGATCGTGCCGGCATTCAGAACTGTCGTCGGGACCGCCCAGAAGGCCCCCTGACACGCGCCGAGCCCGAGGCCCGCGACGAACAGGGCAACGAGTCCCAGAATGCCCGATCCCGCAAGCGAGGCGAAGATGATCGCGAGGCCCGTGACGACCGCAGGCACGGCGACGTGCAATATCCGCTCCTGGGTCTTATCCGAATGCTTGGAATTGAAATAGATGCCGAGACCAACGCCGATCCAGGGAAGGGCATTCACGAAGCCGATCTGGATCTCGCTGAGCGCTGTTAGCTGGCTGACGAGCTGAGGCAGCCAGAACATGATGCCATAGGCGCCTGAAAGCAGGCAGAACCACAGTAGCGCCGAAAGCCATACGCGAGGCTCCTTGAGAGCCCCCCAATCATTCTTGGGGGCCTTGTCATGGGCGCCATGAGCGCTGTTGGAGATGAGCCATTGCTTTTCTTCATCGCCGAGCCAGCCGGCTTCCTGCGGCGAGTTCGGGAAATAGAAGTACGCGGCGATACCGCAGACCAGCGTCGGCAGCCCTTCTGCCAGAAACATCCAACGCCACCCTTCCATGCCGACGGGATTAGACATTTCCATCAGCCAGCCGGACAGCGGACTCCCGATGATGATCGAGAGCGGAATCGCAACCATCGGTGCGGCAAAGGTTGAGGCGCGCTCCTGTTCCGTGGCCCATTGACGCAGATACAGCACGATCCCGGGCGCCAGACCGCCTTCCGCGAAGCCGAGGAACAGCCGCATGATGTAATAGGCTTCGTGCGACTGGACGAAAGCGAGCCCCGCGGCCGTGATGCCCCAGACGACGGCGCAGGTCGAAATCCAGAGCCTCATCCCGAATTTCTGAAGGAACAGAATGCTGGGAAATTGGCCGGCCAGAAAACCCACGAACAGAATGCCGGCGCCGAAGCCATATTGCGAGGGGGTCATGCCAAGGGCGCCGTTCATCTGCAACGCGGCGAAACTGACATTCGACCGGTCCAGTGAACTGAGAAGCATGAAGACGATGCAAGGCAGGATAAGCCGCCAGCGTAACTTGCCCGCCAGTTTGGTTGGCGCTCCAGACATTTTCCCACCCCTCGAAAACATCGATTCTCGGGCGAAAACGCATTCCCGAGCACGATAGTGTCCCAATGAAACCGCTTGCATTAGAGTATGCAATCGTCACTTTGTCCAGTTCCGCCGTGGCTGCTCAGAACCTTGGGAGGATGATGAGGGATGTCGACGAAGCCCGACGCAAACGCAACAGGTCTCTCAGATAAAATAGCGCTTCATGTCGAGCGGGTGCGCTTCGACGACTTGTCGGCGAATGTGGTCGAGAAAACCAAATGGTCGCTTCTCGATGCCATCGGCGTCTCGCTGGCGGCGAGCGGTCTCAGCCCTGAAGTCCGTCCGTTTGTCGAACTGGCGCAGGCTTCCGGAGGGGCCGAGGAAGCGACCATACTCGGGTTTGGAGGCAGGACGTCGGCAGCCTTCGCGGCGCTGGCGAATGGCGCGATGGCCCATGCCGTCGATTATGAGGATTCATACGATGTAAATCCGTGTCATCCCAACGCGTCGCTAATTCCGGCGGCGCTGGCGGTCGCGGAATGGCGCGGCGGCGTTAGCGGTCAGGCGCTTCTGACCTCTCTGGCTGTCGGCTGCGATCTCGTGTGCCGTTTGGCGATCAGTCTTCGCCAGACGATGGAAGAGTCCGGTTGGTATCCGCCGCCGATCCTTGGCGCGTTCGGCGCTGCGGCCGGCACCGCGAAGCTGCTCGATCTCGACGCCGTTCAGATCAAGGATGCCGTTTCCCTGATGCTCTGTCAGGCGACCTGCAGCGGCGAGATCAAACATAGCGCGCGGACGGAAATCCGGGCAGTCCGGGAAGCATTTCCGGCGCAGGCTGCTGTACTCTCTGCGCAACTCGCCGCTCGCGGCGTGGCGGGCTTTGAAACCCCGTTCGAGGGGCATTCCGGATTCTTCAGGCTGTATGTCGACGGGCATTATGACGAGGACGCACTGACCGGCGGGCTCGGGCGGAAGTTTTACGGCGAGGATGTGAGCTTCAAACCGTGGCCGAGCTGCCGGGGTACCCACGCCTATGTCGAAGCGTGTTTCGCGCTCAAGCGCGAGCATGATTTCTTATGGACCGACATTGACGCGATAAAGCTCACCGGCGGCGAAGTGCATCAAATGCTTGTCGAGCCCCGATCGCAAAAGGTCGCGCCGTCGACGATAATCGATGCGAAGTTCAGTCTGCCGTTCACGGTGGCTAAAGCCCTGATAGAGGACTCGATCACCCTGGACAGTTTCACGCCTGCATCGTTGAAGAATTCGGACGTCATCTCGCTTGCGAGCAGAGTGACTTTCGAACTGTGCCGGGAGTGGGGCCGGGATCGCGGTGCCTCGGCGGAAGTCGAGATCCGGCTCAGGTCTGGCGAGACGTTCGGAAGGACGGTCGCTTTCGCGCGCGGCCACCCCCGCAACCCGATGAGCGCCGGCCAACTTATCGAGAAGTTCGTCGATTGCGCGCGCCGGGCCGCCCGTCCACTCGATCCGGCGTTCGCGGCGCAGCTGGCCGATCGAATTCTCAATATTGAAAACGAACCGGATGTGGCGGCCGTTCTGTCGGCTCTTGGATAGAACCCTGCCTGAAGGTTTGGGGATGGAAGCGCTTGCACGGCGGATGTGAATCTCCTAGGGTCTTTGGCGTGGACGATGGCGGGCGCATTGAGCGCCAGGACAGGCTGTTGGGGAGCGGTTCTGCTTTAGTCCCGGGGGAAAGTCGCTGTCCGCGCACGATCTTTTCCCAGTTGCGATACGCGGGAAGGCGCGCGAAAAGCGAACATGCATTTACGAACCATCCTTTGTTTGATTGCCCTCGGGGGCGTCGTCGCGTCGTCCAGTTACACTCTGGTCGCGCGGGAATCGGGATCCGACAAGCCGTCAACGTGGTGGGCGCCGAACGAAGGCCGGACTTTCCCCGCGCAACTGGACTACAAGGACGGCTCCGGTGTCACGCGAACGCTGCTGACGGACGGGCCGCTCGATACGAAAGGCCATCCATTTTTCACGGCGCTCGGCCCCAACGGCCGGGCTTGCGTTACCTGCCATCAGCCCGCCGACGGCATGAGCATCTCGGCCAAGACCGCGCAGGAGCGTTGGCAGGCGACAAACGGCAAGGACCCGCTCTTCGCTGCCTTCGACGGCTCTAACTGCCCAGATCTCCCGCAGGCCGAAAAGGCATCCCATTCGCTATTGTTGGAGCGTGGTCTGTTCAGGATTGCGCGCCAGTGGCCGCCGAAGGATCTGACCGGCAAGACGATCACGCCCGATTTCGACATCGAGGTCGTGAGGGATCCGACGGGCTGCAATACTAGTAAGAAGTGGGGGCTGCATTCCGATCATCCGAGCGTTTCGGTCTTCCGCCGCCCGCGTCCGGTTTCGAACCTTAAATACCTGACGGCGATAGGCTTCGCATACGATCCCAAGAGCGGCATGCCGCTGAGGGTGGATCCGGAAACGGGCAAGCCGGCCAGCGGTAATCTGATGGCCGATTCCCGGATTTTGACGCTCGCCGAGCAAGCGCGAGATGCGATGCACGCCCATCTCGAGATCATGGGGCGGCTGGACGAGAAGCAGGTCGCGCAGATCGTCGATTTTGAGAGGCACCTCTTTACCGCTCAACAACGCGATAACGTCGGCGGCGAGGTGGACGAGGGCGGCGCCTATGGCGGACCGGCCCATCTCGCCAATTCGGAACCGGGGCAGCTCGGCAGTCAGGGAACGGCGGTCTGGAGCGAATTCGCTGCCTGGGAAAAGATCCCGGCAGACGCCAAGCTCACGCCGGAGCAGCGGGCGTTCCGGGAATCCGTCGCGCGCGGGGCCCATGTGTTCCGCGACAAGATGTTCCTTATTTCGGATTCGGTGGGTATCAACTGGCCGATCGGCTTCGGCAATCCCGTGCGGAATTCCTGCGTTTTCTGTCACAATATGAGCCAGATGGGGAACGACGTCGCGCCAGGACAGGTCGATCTCGGCACGACCACGCTACCGTTCGCCGATCCCGCGGCGGACATGCCGTTGTTCAAGATCACCTGCAAGGGCGCGCCGCATCCGTTCTATGGCAAGGTGATCTATACGCACGATCCAGGTTACGCCCTGACGACCGGCCGTTGCACCGATGTCGGACGGATCACGCTTCAGTCGATGCGCGGGCTTGCCGCGCGGGCGCCCTATTTCTCGAACGGATCCGCCAAGACCCTGCGTGACGTCATCGATTATTACGACCGGCGTTACAACATCGGCTATACCGAGCAGGAAAAGCAGGATCTGGTCAATCTCATGAGCGTGCTATGACGAACCCGATGTCGATTGCCCGCGCCGTTTCGTCCCTGCTGGCCGTCACCGGCATCATCGTCGGGTCGGCGGTGCAGGCGCAGGAGGTCGTTGAATTCGTTTCCTGCCCGATCTATCGCGACACGGATTTCGGGAAAAAATCCGGCTGTTGGCTCGCCGACGACCACGAGACGGGGGTGCGCTACGATATAAGCCCGGCGCCCACGAAGCCGCTGTCGAACCGCGCCGTCCTTGTGGAAGGTCACGTCACGGCGGATGCGACGCCGTGCGGCAGCATTGCGCTCGGGCCGGTTCGCGTGAGCGTGCTCGATATGCCCTGCACCCCGCACATGCTTCCCGCCGAGGGCTATCCGGGACGGAAATTCGTTCTGCCACCGCGTAATGTACGGCCGCTTTCCGAGGCCCGTCCCGCGCCGCCCAAGCCCTATGCGGCCAAGACGTTCTACCTCTTCTTCGGCTTCAATCGCGACTTCATCACCTATCAGCTGAACGACTATTTCCTGGACAAGACGATCGCCTATATCCGGGGCGTGAACGCCAGCAAGGTCATCGTCACCGGTTATGGCGCAACCGATCCGACCGAGATTTCAGGCATCAAGATGGCGGAGAACGACCAGATAGCGAAAACCCGGGCGGAAGAGATCGCTCAGGCCTTCAGGATGCTCGGTGTCGATCCCGCCAAAATCGAAACCCGCTGGCACAACGGCGCCAAGCCGATCGACGTCGAAGATTCGGATGGCTTGCCGGATTCGTCGCGCCGACGCGTAGAGATCCTCGTCCAGCCGTAAGGGGTGAAGTGGAGGCGCTAGGCGCTTTCGCGCGGGATCAGAGCGAAGCCCACGTCGAAATGTTTGGCGTCCAACGTCTCGCCGGCCGCGCGGCGGCGCAGCACGGAAACCGCCAGCCGTCCAATCCGGGCTCCGTCGATGGCAACGGTCGTGATCGAGGGGCTCATCTCCGCGGAAAGAACCTCGTTGCCGAAGCCGATCACTGCAAGATCGTCCGGAACTTTGCACCCCGCCGCCTGAGCTTCGATGATGACGGCCTGCGCCAGGACATCGGATCCGCAGACTATAACGTCCGGCTGCTTGGCAAGGCTTCGTGCGCGGCGGAATGCATCGCGGCCCTGACTGAAGTGCATGGGGTAGGAGATGATCTCCTCTACCGGCTTTTCGTGCCCCGCCGCCATCCAGCCTTCGACGAAGCCCGCGTGCCGCATCTGGGAGCGCGTGCCCTCGACCGTCAGCAGAAAAGGGCGCCGATAGCCGCGCCGGGCAACGTATTTGGCGGTCTCCTTGCCGACAGCGCGATGGGAGAAGCCAACGGCGATATCGACCGGATCGGGGGGGAGGCCCCAGGTTTCGATGACCGTGATCTTTTGCGAGCGCAGACGGGTGCGGATCTCGGTATTCGTCAATACGCCGGTCAGGATGATACCGTCTGCCCGCCGCCCCATCGCGGCATTGATCAGCTTGACCATGCGTTCATCGCCGTGGCCGGTGAGCCCGAGCATGACCGTGAGGCCGTCGTCCGACAATTCGTCGATCATGGCCTGAATCGTGTCGTTGAAGATCGACTGCGCGATCTCGGGAACAAGAGCGGCGACCAGCCGGCTGCGGTTCGAGGCAAGGCCGCCCGCCACCAGGTTGGGGACGTAGGACGTGTCCTCGACGGCCTTGCGGATGCGCTCGGCCGTCATAGGGGCGACCTTCTCGGGATTGTTGAAGAAACGCGAAACCGTCGCCGAAGATACTCCGGCGCGAGCGGCGACATCGTCCAGTCTCGGCAGTCTTTCCTGTTTTCCCATCGATTTCTTATATACTGAGATTGCATTCAATTGCACCAAGACAACTGTAGCCGATCGGGGAGCTTATGGTGGGGGATATTGCTGGCCGGACCATATCCGGCAGCGCAGGATTTGGCGGGCGGGAAGCCCAAAACTGGACGATGCTCCGGCTTTTGGTCGTCGGCTTGTGTTTTGCCCTGAATATGCTCGACGGGGCGGACATGCTGATCATGTCGTTCATCGCGCCCGTGTTGTCCGTACAGTGGCATGTCAGCCCCGAGAGCCTGGGCGTGATCTTCAGCGCCAGTCTTGTTGGAATGGCCATCGGATGCCTGTTCGTCGCGCCTCTCGCGGATCGCTTCGGCCGTCGCTCAATGATCGTCAGTGCCCTCGTTCTCGTGACGGTTTCGATGGTCTCCTCCGGTTATGTGCATACGGTCCCCGAGATGCTCGTGGCGCGCCTGTTCGTCGGGATCGGCGTCGGTACGATCGGCGTTTCGATGTCCGCCATGGCGGCGGAGTTCGCGCCGCAGGGCCGGGCGAGTTTTGCCGTTGGCTTCGTTCAAGCCGGTTGGCCATTGGGGTCGATCATCACCGCCTTTGTCGCCGCGTCGATCATCGAGGATTACGGCTGGCAGGCGTTGCTGGTCGGAATAGGTCTCGCCAGTCTGGGCCTGTTGGCGGCGACGGCCCTGGCCTTGCCCGAATCGGTTTCCTTTCTGGCAAGCCGGCGTCCAGCGAAGGCTCTTGACCGGATCAACGGCATCCTGCCGCGTCTTGGCCTCTCGACGCTCGAGTCACTGGGGCCCAAGCCTCCGAGGCCAAAGCGTATCGCGGTACTACGGTTGTTCGCGGATGGTCGCCTTCGGGCGAGCATCCTGCTCTGGACGGCGGTCACGTTCGGTTATTTCGTCCTCTACTTTGCGATCTCATGGATCCCGAAATTGTCGGTCGACGCAGGACTGAAGCTGGACGATGCGATCTACGCCGGCGCCACCTATAATTTTGGTGCCTTCGTGGGCACGACGCTGGTCGGCTGGCTTGGCTCGCGCTATCGGTTGAATCGCGTCATTTCTCTTTTCTTCGGGCTCTCCGTGGCCGCGCTTCTGATATTTGGCTCGGCCAGCATGCCGGTGCTGCTGACGCTGGTCGTCGCGGCCTGTGTCGGGATCACGGTGCAAGGTGCATTCAACGGCTTTTGGCCGCTGGCGGCGAAACTCTATCCCACCGAAATGCGCGGAACGGGGATTGGCTGGGCGTTGGGCGTCGGACGGATCGGGGCGGTTCTGGGGCCGGTCGTCGGCGGCGTTCTCGTCGGGGCCGGCTTTTCGATAGCTGCGATCTTCGCCGTCTTCGCGATCCCGCCGGTAATAGCGGCCGCGCTCTGCCTGATGATCCGGGACGCGGATATTATCGACGTATGACGAGCAGACGGCCCAATTCGTTTCTGATCGGCCTTTTGGGCCGCGCTATCGGCGGAACCCGCAGCCCCGAAATGCACGAGCGGGAGGCGGCCGCCCTCGGGCTTACCCTCATCTACAAGCCGATCGATTTTAGCGCCCTGTCGCTTGAGGATGGCGACCTCGAGCGGGTTTTGAACTGGGTTGCCGGAATCGGCTTCGCGGGCGTCAACGTGACCTATCCGTTCAAGCAGCGGATCATCCCGCTACTGGACGACGTGTCGGCGGATGCGGCGGCTCTCGGTGCGGTAAATACCGTCGAGTTTCGAGATGGCCGGAAGATCGGCCACAATGTCGACTGGTCCGGTTATGCCGAAAGCTTCCGGCGGGGATTGGCCGGAGCCGCCCTGAATAAAGTGGCTCAGGTCGGCGCGGGCGGTGCGGGCGCGGCGACCGCCTATGCGCTCCTGAAAATGGGATGCGGCGAACTTTGTTTATACGACATCGACGCGGAAAAAGCGGACGCTTTGCGGGCAAGACTCGCGCCTGCTTTCCCAACGGCCTCGATCAAGGTTTCGGGGAGTCTGGAGGCCGCGTGCGCGGACGCCGACGGCATTGTTCAGGCGACGCCCGTCGGCATGGACCATCATCCGGGCAATCCCGTGCCGGAGGGATTTCTGCGCTCCGGTATGTGGGCGTCGGACGTCGTCTATTTCCCTGAAGACACGGCCTTTCTTCAAGCCGCGCGGCGGAAGGGCTGCCGCACCCTTTCCGGCGGTGGTATGGCGGTCTTTCAGGCGGCCGGGGCCTTTCGGATTTTCACCGGCGTGGAACCGGATCACGAACGCATGCTTCTGGCGTTTCAGCAGGCCAAAAACGGGCCGTCGGCCCGCTGACGCTTCAGGGCTGGCACTCGAAGCTCTTTGCCTTTCTCGGATCGTCGCCGACATAGCGCGCCACTTGCGGGTAGGGGCACAAAGGCCGCGTCATGTTGGGATAGGACTTTCCCTTGGCGATGACACGTTCCGGTGCTTCGCCTTTTTCCACCCAGTTCTGGATCGCGGCGAGCATGTCGAATTGATCCGTCGCCGTGCCGCCGGCGCAGTGCGTCATGCCGGGGACCATGAAAAGCCGGGCCCAGTCCTGCGTTACGCCGCCGGTCGAACTCCTTGAGCTTGTCGTACCAGGCCGCGGTATCGAGCGGCGACAGCCCTTGGTCGCTCAGGCCGTGATAGAGGATCAGCTTGCCGTGGCTCGCGAAGGTGACGAGAAAGGTCGAAATCCGCATCGCCGATCTTCGAGGTTTCCCGGACGTATTTCGTATCGTGATCGAAGTCGAACTTCATCGGGTCGAAATTGGGCGCGGGCGGGGTCATCGAATAATAGCGCAGGGAGTTGAAGCCGAGCGTCGCGTCGGCGGCATTCATGTCGCCGTTCGGCGAGGTGCCGAAATGCATTCCACGGAAGGCCCGGCTTGAAATGCCGGTGTCATAGGGGAACGCCGCATAAAGCGCGTGGCCTTTCGAATCGTGCGGCCCGCCCATAAGCTCCTTCAGGGCGGTAACCTGCTTCGGCGCGAGACATTCGTCCGTCTTGGCGCCCTTGCATTCGAGAACCGCCGGATCGAAATGGCACGCCTGAAAATCGTTGATCAGGCCGTCCTTCAGCCCATCCTTCGCATCGCAGGCCTTAAGAACCGCGTTCGAGACCAGCGCGAGATCCGAATCGGAAAGGGCCTTGCTTATGATCGGACGGCCATCGACGTCTTTCGGCGCGGCGCGCGCCAGCACGATCTCGTTCCAGGCCTCATCGACATTGGTCCAGGCCAGCCGGAATGTCGGGTCGCCCGCAACGATGCCGTCGAAATAGTTGGGGAAGCGCTGGGCCGACATCAGGGCCTGACGTCCGCCGTTCGAGCAGCCGAGAAAATACGAATAGTCCGGTTTGCGGCCGTAGTAATCGGCGATGAGCGCCTTGGCGATGACCGTCGTCTTGTCCACCGCGTTGTAGGCGTAATCCAGCCGCGCCTGTTGATCGAGCGCGAAGTGGGCGTCCATCAACGATTTGCCGCGATGGCCGCCATCTGTCGAAACGACCGCGAAGCCGCGGGCGAGGGCCGGGGGATAGCCGGTGCTGCCCGCGCCGCCATAGCTCGGCTGCAGCACACCGTCCAGACCGCCGCCGCCCTGGAAGGCAAACCGGCCATTCCAGTCGGTCGGCAGCCTCAATTCGATCCCGATCCCGAGTTTCTGTCCCTCTGCGCCGGTCCGGGGCGAAAGCGTGGCGCGGAACAGGCAATGAGCCGGCAGCGTCGTTCCGGGCGGCAAGCCGAACGGTGAATTCGCCGGACCCTCGGCAACCATCTCGACATGGTCGACGACGAGGTCCGGCCAGGCGAAGGACTTCAAGGCCTCGCATTTCTGGTCGCTCGGACCAGCGCTTTGTCCGGCCGTCGAGCCAAGGCACGTCAGTCCGATCGCCGAGAAAATCAATACCGCTGCGCGTTTCATATTCGCTCCCCCTTGGTCCGATCGCGGGTGTCGCCGAAGCCTTTATTCGGAAATCTTGGGCTCCACCAGTTTTCGCATGATCGCAAAACCGTCGATATTCGGATGGACGCCATCATTGCTGAGGTTCGGCCTCAACTCGCCTTTCGAACCGGCCAGCGCATCGAAATAGTCGATATATTGAATGTGCTTTCCGGCCGCGTAGCCACGAAGCCAGTCATTGAGCTTGGCGATCGTCGGGACCGGATTCACCTTGGGCTGCCAGCTGAAGGCGGCCGCGGGCGGAATGCTGCCCAGGATCACCGTGATCCCGTTAGCCTCGGCCAAGTCCACCATCGACATGATGTTGTTCTTGAAGTCCTGAGGGCTCTCGGGACCGGTATTGCCGGCGACATCGTTGGTGCCCGCGAGGATGTGAACGATCTTCGGTTTCAGCGCCACCACGTCGGCCCGGAAGCGGACCAGCATTTGCCCGCTCGTCTGCCCGCTGATGCCGCGATCGAGGATGCCGTTCTTGAAGAAGTCGGGATCCGCGACACCCCAATTCTGGGTGATCGAGTCTCCCATGAAGACGACGCGGGGCGGCGTCGGTGCCGCCAGGGCTTCGGCGTTGGCGGCGCGGTACTGGCAGAGGCCGCCCCAATCGAGCGTCCGCCGCTTCTGGCTATCCTTGCCGAGTTCGGCCATGCGCGGATCAGATGTGAAGCGCTGCATGTCCTCGGGCGTCAGCTTGTGAGGCTTTATGAAAAGCTCGACGAACATGTCCTGCATGCCGGCGGGCAGGGCCATCGGAGCACCGCAAGGATCATCGACAATTCCGATCTTCGTATCCGCCTGCTGCGCGTTCGCGATGAGGGCTCACCATCAGCGCCCCCAGCAAAGCGACGGCGAGTGTCACGTGTTTGATCCGGTTATTTGCCATCAGAGCTGTCCTTGGGTTGAGCGGGATGATCAGCGCGCCGGGCCTGTGCTGATGAGCCTCATCAACCAGGCGTGATAGAGATCCGTCCAGTAGGCCGTGGGCGTATTCGGATAGCCGAGACTGAAGGCATGATGGCCTTCCTGGAAGAGATGGGCTTCCACGGGACGTTTCGCGGCCCGCAAGGCGTTCATCATCATCAGGCTGTTCTCGACCGGAACGTCCGTGTCGTCCATCGCATGGGCGATGAAGGTGGGCGGCGTGTCCTCCGTCACATGCAATTCTTCGGAACGGTGCTCGATCTCTGCATCCGATGGATGATCGCCGAGCAGAAGGTCGCGCGACTTCGCATGCGTCCATTCCTTCTTCATTGTGATGACCGGATAGATCAGCCCTGCGGCGAAAGGCTTGGTATTTTGCCCGTCGGCGGCATCGACGGCTTCGTACACATGCTCGGCGTGTTGATTGGCAAGCGTCGCCGCGAGATGCCCGCCAGCCGAAAAGCCGAGGACGCTCAACGTAACCGGATCGATCCCGTATTCCGACGCCTTGGAGCGTATGACGCGCATCGCGCGCTGGGCGTCCTGCAAGGGCACGTCCGCGCGGGGCGTCCAGCCTTCGCCTGGAAGCCGGTAGGTCAGGACGAAGACCGTAAGGCCGAAGCTATTGAGACGCTTCGCCAGATCGACGCCCTCATTGGCCACGGAGACGAACCAGTAAGCGCCACCCGGCACCGCAAGGACAGCTTTTCCATTGGGTTTGGCCGGTTTGAACACATGAAGCTTCGGTTGTGCGATGTTGCGCACGAAAACCGCCGGCCAATCGGCGGGAAGCTCCTGCGGCTTGTAGCCGGCGCCGCCCGGCGGCATATCCGGCCAGAGTGAAATTGTCGGCGCCTTTGTCCAGGCCTCCGGCAGTGTCTTCGGCGTTGGCGGCGGTGTGAGGGCGGAGGAGGAAGCCTTCTCTGCGGCTTCGGCCGCCGTCGTCAAGGTTGCTTCGGCCAGCAAGAGAGCGCCGCCGAGCGCCAGGAGTTCGCGTCGACCCAAGTCATTCATTCGAATACCCCCTCTGGCGATGCATGCGCCGTGTGATGCCGGTCGGTGCCTCGATGAGATTTCAGCGATGTCGAACAGCCGGCGCCGGCATTGCGTCCCCCGCTCGGCGCTCGCGGCATCACGCACTCTATTAACCGATGCAATCGTTCGCAAGCCATTCGAGCACGCTCTTCTCGATGCCAATCGAGCGAAAATCGGTGTGTTAAGTCCGTTCCATGGCGGGCCGCGCAAACATCGCTCACGGTGAAGGCTTCAGTTGAAACCTCGCCCTGTTGCGGTTATCGTACAATCGATTGCATTTTACAGTCCATGAGTCGTTGCACAACCCGATCGGCAGTCAGGCGGGCGAAGCGCAATAGTGCTTCAAGATGCGCTTGAGAAAACGCGACCGATCAAACGATCCGGGGGGATCAATCATGTATTCTGCCAAGGGCCTTCTCCGTCCGTTTTTCAAACATGGCGGCCTTGCCGCTGCTCTTGTTGTCATCCTGGTTGCGCCCGGTTGGGCCCAGGAGGGAGGGAAGACCTACAAGGTGGACGAGGATGGCACGGTGCACGTTCCCGCACAGGCGGTGCCCGTCTCGCAATTCCTGAGCCCCGAGGGCAAGGCTTATCTCGCCGAGCATCTCAAGGAGGTTCAAAAGCCCGCGATGCTGGTGCAGGACAATGGTGTGCCGCCGCTCCTGCAGGGCTATCTCGACCGCCAGCGCGCGCTTTACCCGGTCAACAAGGAAGATACGAAAATCGGTGGCGTACACGCTTACGTCTATACGCCGAAATCGGGCTATTCGATCGACAGCGTCCGGCGCGTTCTGATCGACCTGCACGGCGGCGGCTTCAGCGGCTGCTGGCCGGGCTGCGCCGAACTCGAGTCGATCCCCGTCGCGTCTCTTGGCCGCATCAAGGTCGTGAGCGTCGATTATCGCGAGGGACCGGACTACAAGTTTCCGGCTGCCAGCGAGGACGTGGCCTCCGTCTACAAGGAGCTGCTCAAGACTTATCCGGCGGAGAATATCGGCATCTATGGTTGTTCCGCCGGCGGCATGCTGACAGGCATGTCCGTGGCCTGGTTCCAGAAGCACGATCTACCGCGCCCAGGGGCTGTCGGCATCTTGTGCTCAGGCGCGACGGTTGAAGAAACCGGCTTTGGCGGCGACGCCAATTATCTTGCGGCGCCGGCCGGTGAGGCGCGGGAGATGTTCGTTCCGCCGAAGAGCGATGGGAAGAAGTCGAAAGGATACCGGCCAGCCTATCTCGCCGATGTGGATTTGAAGGATCCGCTGGTCGCGCCGGCGAATTCTCTCGAGGTTCTGTCGAAATTTCCTCCGACCCTGATCGTCACGGCGACGCGCGGGTTCGAGCTCAGTTCCGCTGTCTATACCCATTCGCTTCTCGTGAAAGAGGGCGTGGACGCGGAACTTCATGTCTGGGAGGGCATGTTCCACGGATTTTTCTACAATCCGGATGTTCCCGAATCGAAGGACTGCTTCAACGTGATCATCAATTTCTTCAATCATCATCTGGGCAAGTGACCGAAGCCGGCGCGGATTTCCTTCTGTCTCCCGCTCGATGCCTGGACTATTTTGGGGAACCGCCGAAAAGGCGGCATCTGATTAAATCCACTGGGGGGGCGGACAATGGAAAATAGCAAAGACAGGGCCGATGGCCGGGAAAATTCGGCGATCGGCCGTCGCGCGGTTTTGAAGGGCGCGACGCTCGTCGCGGGCGCGGGTGTTGTGTCCTCGGTGAGTTCGCTGGCGCTTGGCCGCGAGGAAGGGACGCACAGCGCTTCGGTGGCAAGCGCGAAAGCTGCGTCGTCCATCGTGGCGGGTTCGGAAGACGCCGTCGTGGAGACGACCGCGGGCAAGGTCGCCGGCTATATCTCGGACGGGATCTACACCTATAAGGGAATTCCCTACGGCGCTTCGACGGACGGGGCCAACCGCTTTCTCCCACCGCGAAAACCGCAACCCTGGAAAGGCGTGCGCAGTTCGCGATCCTATGGGGCAACCGCGCCACAAGCCGCCAGAGCCGGATGGCGGCGTGACGAAGCAACCTTCATGTTTCAGTGGGACGACGGCTTTCAGGGAGAAGACTGTCTCAATCTCAACGTCTGGACGCCCGGTTTGAACGACGGCCGGAAGCGGCCCGTTTTCGTCTGGATCCACGGCGGCGGCTTCTTTCATGGATCGAGTCACGAGACGTCTTCCTATGACGGCGAAAATCTTGCCCGGCGGGGCGATTTCGTATTCGTCTCGATGAACCACAGACTGAGCGTCATGGGCTTTCTGGATTTGTCCCAGTACGGGGGCAAATACGCGCATTCGGGCAATGCCGGGATGTTGGATCTGGTCCTGGCGCTCGAATGGATCCGCGACAATATTTCGGCCTTCGGTGGCGATCCGACGAATGTCACGATCGTCGGGCAGTCGGGGGAGGGGCGAAGGTCAGCCACCTGATGACGATGCCGGCGGCCAAGGGGCTGTTCCATCGCGCCATCATCGAGAGTGGCTCCTTCGCGCTCAGCCGAAAGCAGGATATCGCGCACAGGGCCGCGGCAATTATGCTGAAGGAGCTGAATTCGACGCCGGCTTCAGTGGATCGGATACAGACGTTCCCCTATGCCGAAATTCTGCAGGCGGCCGAGCGGACGGTCGGTAAGGCCAATCCGAACTTCACGGTCATGGATGTCAAGAATTCCGGCCAGCGACTGGATTTCAGTCCCGTCATCGATGGGGACGTGCTGCCGGAAGAGCCGTTCGGGTCGCGTGCGCCTGCCGCATCCGCCGATATTCCAATGATCGTCGGCACGAACCTGAACGAGTTCGTCACCGCAACGGATCATCCCGAGTTCGAGGCGATGACGGCCGCCGAGCTCGAGGCCAGGACCGAAGGGCTTTTCCCGGGGCGATCGAAAAAGATCATCGCGGCATTCCGTGCGGCCGCCCCTCGCGTCAACGAGTTCGAGCTTTGGTCGCGCATCGCGGCGTCCCCGGTGCGTGACGAGGCCCTGCGGCAGGTGACCTTGAAGGCGGCTCAGGGCGGAGCGCCGGCTTACCTCTACTGGTTCACCTGGCAAACGCCTGTTTTCGACGGGCGACCGAAGTCTTTTCACGCGCTGGAGATTCCATTCGCCTTCTACAACTGGAAGCGAAGCGATCACATGACCGGCGGAGGCCCAGACGCTCGCGCGCTCAGCGAGCGAATGGCCGATACCTGGATCGCCTTCGCCCGTACCGGCAATCCCAATAATGCGGGCATTCCGGACTGGCCGGCGTTCTCCGCCAAGACGGTTCCGACCATGATCTTCGACGACGAGACGCGGATGGTACCCAATCCGGATAAGGCGGAGCGGGCCGCGCTTGCCGGGAAGTAACGATCGTGACTAGTCAGCCGCGCTTCTGAGGGAATGGGCGCGGCATCGGGCGGCGTCGGCGCTGCCCGTTTACCGGGGGACAAGATGATGAAGAAGCAGGTGTCGCACTCGAGTTCGTCCGTTCATATGCTCAAGTCGCTCGCATTTCTGGGCGCCATTCTGGCGAGCGCCTCGACGCTCGCCATGCAGCCGGGAATCGCATCGGCCGCCGCAAAAGGTAATGCCGCCAAGCGCTGCGAGGCCATGACCGCCGGTCTCCTGGCCGGATCCGGGCACGCGTATTTTGAGCGCCGTCGAGCAGCCCGCCGGGACGGTAGCCGATTTGGGCATGGGAGGGCTGAAGAGTTCGCCGCTTCCGGCACATTGCGAGATCATGGGCATCATGCACGAACGCACCGGGGAAGACGGCGAAAAATACGCCATCCGCTTCCATCTGCGTCTTCCCGATGACTGGAACGGCCGGTTCCTTTTCGAGGGCGGCGGCGGAACCGACGGCAATATCGGTAGCGCGATCGGCATGGTCAATCCCGGGGCGCCGCCCGCTGTGGCTCAGGGCTATGCCGTCGTCAGCGACGATTCCGGTCACAATAACCAGATCAACAACGATCCGGCCAAGGGCGGCGTCGTGTCGTTCGGTCTCGATGCGCAGGCCCGGGCCGATTACGGTCACGCGGCGCTGAAGGCGACATACGATGCCGCGCAGTCGATGATGGCGGTGTTCTACGGCCGCTCGCCGAACTATTCCTATTTCGCCGGCTGCTCGAAGGGTGGACAGGAAGGCCTCGCCTTCGCCGAACGCTATCCAAACTCCTTCAACGGTATTCTCGCGGGCTCGCCAGCGATGTCCCTGCCGAAAGCCGCGATCGGACATCCCTGGGTCGTTCAGGGGTTCGCCGCGGTCGTCGGGGGCAGCAAGACCAAGAGCATTCCGTTCGCAAGACTGGCCGAAAGCATTTCGGATTCCGATCTGAAGCTGGCGCGCGCAGGCGATTCTGGCCGCTTGCGATGCGGATGATGGCCTGAAGGACGGGATCGTCGGCGCCTTCGCTCAATGCACGAACGAAAAGGTCATTCCGGAACTCAAGAAGATGCAGTGCACGGCCGGCAAGACGGCGAGCTGCCTGAGCGAGCCGCAGATTGCGGCGATCGAGCAATTCTATCGGGGACCGCACGACAGTAAAGGCAACGCGCTCTATGTGAACTTCCCCTGGGATGCCGGCTTGGCCGATCCGGGCTGGCGCATATGGACCGTCGGTATACCGGCGGCCAAAGGGGGCGCACCGGGCGGTATGCCGGGTGGCGCCTCGATCGCCATCACGATGGGTGCGGATTCGCTGGCTGAAGTCTTTTCGACGCCGCCCAAGGTCTTGCAGCCCGGTCCGCAAGCCGGCCTCGACTACGCTCTGACTTTCGATTTCGACAAGGATGCGCCTGCGATTTTCGCGACGAGCGAGAAGTTTCCGCGTTCGTCGTGGGACGACATAAATATGCGGTCGACCAGATCTCGATGCCTTCAAGAAGCATGGCGGGAAGCTGCTCGTTTATCAGGGCGTTTCGGATCCGGTTTTCTCGATCATCGATA
The DNA here is from genome assembly GCA_963822835.1 of uncultured Alphaproteobacteria bacterium. Taxonomy (GTDB): domain Bacteria; phylum Pseudomonadota; class Alphaproteobacteria; order CAVTAV01; family CAVTAV01; genus CAVTAV01. Next base: position 29,889 of record CAWGIZ010000008.1, read on the forward strand.
CGATCAACTGGCTGACCGAGGTGAAGGCGCGGATGAACGGGCAGGTCGACGATCTGGTTCGCCTGTTCCCTGTTCCCGGCATGGGCCATTGCCGGGGCGGACTCGCGACCGACAGTTTCGACGGCTTCGATGCGCTCGTGAACTGGGTGGAGAAAGGCAAGGCTCCGGAACGTCTCGAGGCGACGGCCGGCCCACGGACTCCGTGGCCGGGCCGGACGCGGCCGCTTTGCGTCTATCCGAAGGTCGCCAAATACAAGGGATCCGGCGATATCGAGCGGGCGGAGAATTTCGTCTGCGCCGACCCGAACTGACGAGCGGCCTGCAACCGTTCTCCGAACTTGTGCTGGGGGTATCGAGCATGACTGAACGTGCGAACAAGAAGGTCGGTCGGGCAAAAATCGTCAATCGCTCGCCGGGATGTCCTGAAAGGAACGGCCCTCGTGATCGGTGCCGGCTCGGTCGGCGCAGCGCCGGCTGCTGCGCTTGCGGGAACGGCGTCGGGAGCATCCGCGGAGTGTGCGCCTCGCGATACCAAGGTCGTCGCGAAAGCCGGTACGGCGGTCGTCGAGATAGAAACCGGGAAGATCGCCGGCTATATCGGCAGGGGGATTTATGCCTTCAAGGGCATCCCTTACGCGGATACCACGGCCGGGGAGAACCGGTTTCTTCCGCCGAAGAAACCGAAGTCGTGGAGCGGTGTGCGCAGCTCGCGCCAATACGGCGTGGTCTGTCCCCAGGACAAAGGCACCGGCCGGCTGAACGACGAAGAAGCCTTCATCTTCCAGTGGAACGACAGCGTCGAAGGCGAGGACTGTCTCCGGGTCAATGTCTGGACGCCGGGGATCAACGACAACAAGAAGCGGCCGGTCATGGTCTGGTTGCATGGCGGCGGTTTTGCGGCCGGATCCGGCAACGACATTCCGGCATTCGATGGCGAGAATTTGGCCCGGCGCGGGGATGTGGTCGTCGTCACGCTCAATCACCGACTCAATCTTCTTGGCTTCATGGACCTGTCGGCCTATGGCGAGAAATACGCCCGGTCCGGCAATGTCGGCATGATCGATATCGTGGCGGCGCTCGAATGGGTGCGAGACAACATTTCCGCCTTTGGCGGCGATCCAAACAAGGTCCTGATCTTCGGCCAGTCGGGCGGCGGTGCGAAGGTCAGCACCCTCATGGGCATGCCGTCGGCCAAGGGCCTGTTCCACCGCGCCGTCGTGGAGAGCGGCTCGTTCTCGCTCAGCAATACGACGGAGAAATCACGCCGGCTTGCTGCACTTATGCTGACGGAGCTGGGGCTGATGCCCGCGGAGGTCGATAAGCTTCAGACGCTGCCCTACGACGTTCTGCAGCGCGCGAGTGAGTCGGTCTTGCAGAAGGCGAATGCGTCTCTGGGTGGAATTCTCGACGTTCGCAATATGGCGAGCCGTCTGAATTTCGGCCCCGTTCTCGACGGTACGGTCTTGCCGAGCGCGCCGTTCAATCCTTCCGCGCCGGAAATGACGGCCGATGTGCCCATGATCATCGGGACGACCTTGAACGAGTTTGCGACCGGGATAAACCACCCCGAATTCGAACTGATGACCGAAGCCGAACTCGAGACCCGCATCGGGGCGCTTTATCCCGGCAAGGCCAAGCAGGTTATCTCGGCCTTCCGCAAGCGGACGCCCGGCGCGAAGCCCGCCGACCTGTTCTCGCGGATCGCCAGTGCGCCCGTTCGCGAGGCCGCCATCAGACAGGCGGCATCCAAGGCCGCGTTGAATAAGGCGCCGGCCTATCTGTACTGGTTTACCTGGCAGACACCGATCTTCGACGGACGCCCGCGAGCCTTCCACTGTGCGGAGATTCCCTTTGTGTTCGGCAACACGGATTCATGCGCCAACATGACCGGGGGTGGAGACGACGCGCGGGCTCTGAGCACGAAGATTTCGGATGCGTGGATTGCCTTCGCCCGGACCGGCGATCCCAATCACGGGGGGATGCCGCATTGGCCTTCGTTCTCGGCGAAGAGCGGCGCGACCATGATTTTCGATGATAAGGTCGAAGCCGTTCTTGATCCCGATGGAGAAGAGCAGCGGGCGATCGCCGCTACATAAATGAAAAGGGCGCCGCTCTTTCGAGCGGCGCCCGGTACCCTGACGCCAGGGTGGTCGCGGTTAGAACGTGCGCTTCAGAGTAAAGGCGAACTCTCTGGGACGGCCCGGCTGACCGAAACGGCCATAGGTCGGTGTGCCGAAGGTCGGCCCAGGAGTGTTGTCCGACGAAGACTGGAGCTGATCCCAATAGAATTTGTTGAACAAATTCTGTGCGCTTGCGGAGAGGCTCCACTTTCCGTCGTTCGACGTATAGGTGATGCGGGCATTGACCAGTACATAGGACGGTACGTCGTTAGCGCCAGGTACTTGCGGGTACTGCAGGTTCCCGTTCGTGCGGCGGCCCTGATAGAACATATCGACTCGCGGTATGATCGAACCCCACCCATCCGTCTCGAAGGTGTATTGGCCTCCGGCACTGAAACTCCAACGGCCCTGTTCGCGGACAGTCGGATCGATGTAGCCGGCCGAGCCCGGAGCGATCTTGCTCGCGCTGGACCACTTGTACATGCCAGCGTTCGCGTTCAGAAGCAGCTTGCTGATCGGTTCGGCGGTGAGTTCCAGCTCGAAGCCTGTCGCGTGGCCAGGCGCGTTAAAATAATCGAACCAGAAGATGCCGGTCGTGCCCGCCAATGGCGTTCCGGCAGGGCAAGTGGTGCCGAGCGTAAAGAAGGGGCCGGTGGTGGGATCGGTCGCGGCGTTGCACTGCTCGCCGAACTGGTTCGCAATGCGCGGATTGTAGTCGTTATAGAACATGGAGAGGTTGGCGCGCAGCCGGCTCTCGAAGAAGTCGGCCTTGGCGCCAACTTCATATGCCGTGATCCGTTCGCCTTCCACGGGAAGGAGCTGAGCCGCGACCCAGGGACGCGGTTGTGCGCCGTCGGACCGGAAGCCCGTCGACGCCATGGCATACACCATTTTGTCGTCCGTGAGCTTGTAGTCCAGGCTTGCCTTCCAGTCGACATGGGTCGTGCCGTATTTCAGCGGCGTCGAGATCGTCAGGAAGTTGGTGTGGTCGAACGTGTATGTCTTCGACTCGGACGTCCAGCGGACGCCGCCGGTTAAAGACAGTTTGTCGTTGATGCTCCAGACCGCATGCGCGAACGCGGACTTGCTCGTGTTCGAGAAATAGTCGTTCTGGGCGAAGTTCGGGATGAAGCCGACAAAGGCCAGACTGCCGAACTCGACTTCGCCGCCCAGATTCGATTTGGAGTCGAAATAGAATCCGCCGGTCGTCCACTGAACCTTGTCGTCGAACAGGCCACCGGACAGCTGCACTTCGAGGGACTTCTGAGCATGATGCTGGAGGTTGTAGGTCAGATTGAGCATCAAGGGCGACCCGTCGCCATCCTGTGTCCAGGAGGCATCATAGGTGCGATAGGCCGCGATCGTCTTCAGGTGCACCTTGTCGGTAATGTTCCAGTCGACCTTCGCGGTGGTTCCCCATGCTTGCAGGAAGCCGTCCAGCGGATAGCGCCGGCCGGAGAGCGGATCGCTGGCGTTGGCATATGTCTTGAAGGGATCACCCGTAAGCCACTGGTTGCCCGATATATGGACGCCATAAGTCGGAAAGATCACGGCGAAGTCGTAAATCCCGTCGAAAAAGTCGGTGGGATTGCGGGGCGAAATGATCGACCAGGGTTGAGGCCCGGCGACCGTCCGCGAATAGTCGGCCGTCAGGTTGATCTCGAGGTCTTCATTGGCCACGAAGCGCAACATGCCGCGAATTGCATTATCGTCGGAGCCGCCCGCTTCGCCGATTTTGCAGTCGCCCTTGTTCGCGTGATTGGACGGAGTGAGCTCCGGTATGCTGCCCGCGAGCTGCGGCGTGCCGTTCGCGATCATCTGGCAGGTGTAATCGAGAATATCCTGATAGCCGTCGATCTGCTTGTGCGCGCCGGTTATGCGCATGAACAAATTGTCGGCAATCGCGAAGTCGGCGCCCGCCCGGATATCGAGCCGGTTCGAGGTGCCGTAGGTCATCTCGGCATAGCCGGTATTGTCGCCTTTCGGAGTCTTCGAGAACAGGCGGATGGCGCCGCCGAGGCTGTTCTTGCCGAACAGTGTTCCCTGAGGTCCGCGCAGGACTTCAACTCGTTCGATGTCCAGCAGATCCATGGAGGAGCCCGTCAGGGTTCCGAGATAGACGTCGTCGACGTAAACGGCGACACCCGGCTCGCTCGTATAGATGAAGTCCGTCGTGTTGACACCGCGCAAGCCAACAACCGGCGCGAAAGAGCTGCCCTGCTGCCGGATATTCGCGTTCGGGACCACAAGGCCCAGATCCTGAACGTTCGTAAGGCCCTGATCCTTCAACATGTCGCCGGTGATCGCCGTGATGGCGAGTGGAGTCTGTTGCAGGTTTTCCGTTCTGAAACGCGCCGTTACCGTGATTTCAGGCAGTCCGACGTCGGATTTGGCGCTGTCGGCTGCAAACGCACTGCCTCCGGCGCTCCACGCCGTCGGAATTGCCAGCGCTGTCATCAGCGCCAGCTTCGATGTTGTAAGCTTCATAGAATTCCCCCGAGTTAGGCTGTCTCCACCCCGATTGGGATGAAGAACCGTTGTTGACGGTCTTCGAGCGATTTTTGAATCTGACCTTTTTCCCCAAGATGCGGCGGTTTTGGATTCCCCAATCGCAAGTCGCCGGTACGCAAGTATACAAACGATTGTAATTTATTATATCTTTTGTACGGGATCAACAGCCTATCACGCTAAAGATCAATTCTTGTAAAGTTTTGGTGATATTGGGGAAAAATGGCTCTATCTCAGGGATAATTGCTTTAATAAGTGAGAGAAATTCTACTATTTATTTCATTTTATAAATAACTACGGCAAATCATCTCTAAATAAATGATTTCTTGCACAATGAATTGTGGCGCCGGGTGGAAACTTCCGATGCGCCAGTGATCCGGCCAGTCAAGCCGGACGCGATTAGGGCATCACTTTAGGGCCGGCGCGCGACACGTTGCCGGTTTTCAGCCCCGCGAGACGCAGGGCTCGACGCCCGCTCGATGCTCAGGCGGCGTAGTCGAGCGCCTCGAGAGCGAGCAAGCGCTTGCCTGCGGGATCGAAGATCAGGTTGAAGGCGAGCCCGGCGGCCAGCAGCAGGGAAAAGAGCGCCGCAAGCCAGAAGCCATAAGTGATGCTGCCGAGGCTGTCGCTGATCGCACCCATGGCCAAGGGACCCGCCGCTGCCGCGACGGCGGTGAAGAACAGTATGACGCCCGCCGCCGCGCCGTGCTCGGACTTTCTGAAGCAGCTGATACCCTTGGAGTTCAGTGTCGGGTAGATCACGGACATGAACAGGCCGGACAGGGGCAGCAGATAAATTCCCAGGTCCGCGCCACCGGCCAGTGCCCCCAGAAAGCACAAGGCGATTGCGATGCCGAAGGTCGCCAGAACCCAGGTCCAGGGCAGGTGATTGAGCAGCCACGCGCCGAGGAAGCGGCCAAAAGCCCTGAGAACGAAGAAAATGGTGAGAGCGTAGATCGGCAGCCATGTCAGGCTGCCCTGATAGCCGGACAGGAAAGTCGGCATCCAGACATAGACCGCCGTCTCGACGCCGACATAGAGCATGACCATGACGGAGAAGGCCATGGCATACGGATCTTTCATGATGCGCATCGTATGCTTGAGATCGGTCGGCTGCTCGGTCGATCTGCGGGCTTCCGGGAAGCGTATCGACAGGGTCAGGATGATCAGAAGGCCGCACATGCCGGCCGCGATCACGTAGAGCCATCGCCAGGACAGGCTCTCCGACAGCAGCGTCGCGACGATTGCCGGCCCGATGATGGCGCCGATGGCGAAGAAGCCTTCCAGCATGTTCATGAGCGAGGAGTGTTCTCTGGTCGACTTCGTGATGTCTCCGATCAGTGCCAGAGCGCCGGTCTTGAAGATGCTGGTGCCGATATTCGATGCCGCCAACAGCATGACGAAATACGAGAAGGCGCTGCCGAAGGCGAACAGTACGAGGCTCAGGCCGTACAGAACGAATCCGATGAGGATGGTCCGCTTGCGGCCGACGCTGTCGGCAAGGAAGCCGAATAGAAGCGCTCCGAGGGCGATGGCGGCCATGGGCACGTAATGAAAGGCGCCGGCTGCCGTGATGGAAAGATTGAATTCCTTGATGAGGGTCGGAATGACGCTGCCCACGGCATCGGTCGTCATCGCGAACATCATGAACATGAGGCAGGTGAGCCATTTGATCATGACGAGGTCGCGCGCGCCGTAAGCGCTTGTATTTCCGTCCATCTATCGTCCCCCCAAAAAGTGTCTTGCAATTCCTACAATCGATTGCATTTTAGGTGCCATGAAAAACAAAGTCCAGCTGATCACGGATGCGAACCGCCTTGGCGGCCGCACGCTGGCGGATCTGATCGTCAACCATGTCTCGACCGCCTCTCCGCAGTTCCGCGACTTCTCGCGGCGGGGGGACGCCTCAGCCTATCGCGGAATGTTCATCGAACGCGAGGACGTGTTTCCGGAGGGGCCGTCCGGTCGTGCGTCGTTTTCTGGAGCTGATCCGGCTTCGCAACGACCACCCGGCGTTCGACGGCACGTTCGTCTGCGGCCAGCCGTCCGACACCCGGATGACCTTCCGCTGGACCAACGTATCCTACACCGCCGACCTCGCCGTAAACTTCAAAAACGGTTTAGATCACATAAGGTATAATCACCAAAACAGGTGCAGAAGGCTCTCCAAATTCGGCAGGACCGAGGAAAGCTTTGCGAGCAGACTGGATCTGTTGGAAGCTGACCGAGATTGATAAAGAAACCGACCTGAATGACCGACGCTGCGCCCACACCTCAATTCATCCCCGTTACGCCATTCGACCTTGTTGTCTTTGGGGCGGCGGGCGATCTGTCCTTGCGGAAGCTGATCCCGTCGCTGTTTCACCGGTGGCGTGATGGACAGATCCCTGAGGCATCCCAGATCATCGGCGTGTCGAGAACTGTCATGGATGACGGAAGCTTTCGCGCGCTGGCGCTGGAAAGTTTCCGGAAATTCTATCCGAAGGAGAGAGTGACGGACGACGAATGGTCGGCCTTCGCGCGTCACCTCTGCTATGAGCCGTTGGACGCGGTCAGCCCCAACTCGTCCTGGGCCGGCCTTCAGGACAGGCTGGGCAACGGAACGGGCAAGCAACGGATTTTCTATTTCGCCCTGACCCCGAACTATTACGGCGATGTCTGCCGGAATATCGGCGGCGGCGGGACTGAACGCTGGCGCGAGGGTGGTGCTGGAAAAGCCCATCGGTTCCAATCTCGCGAGCGCGCAGGCGATCAACGCCGCCGTGGGGGCCGTCTTCGAGGAAGATGCGATCTTCCGGATAGACCACTATCTCGGCAAGGAGACAGTGCAGAATTTGATCGTGCTCAGGTTCATGAATTCGATCTTCGAGCCGGTATGGAATGCAAACGGAATCGATCACGTCGAGATCACCGTGGCGGAGTCGATCGGAGCTGGCACGCGCGCGAGCTATTACGACGGGGCCGGCGCGCTTCGCGATATGGTGCAGAACCATCTGTTGCAGCTTCTTTGCCTCGTGGCGATGGAGCCGCCTTTCGATCTCCATCCGGACACGGTCCGCGACGAGAAGATCAAGGTGCTGCGGGCCTTGCGGCCGATCACCAGAGAGAACGTCCGTCAGGCGACGGTCCGCGGGCAGTATGGCAAGGGCGCGGTCGACGGTCAGGTCGCGTCGAGCTACCCGGAAGAACTCGGCAGGGCGAGCAGCGCGGAGACCTTCGTGGCCGTCCGGGCCAATATCGATAATTGGCGCTGGAAGGGCGTGCCGTTCTTCCTGAGGACCGGCAAGCGGATGTCCGCGCGCTATTCGCAGATCATCGTCCAGTTCAAGGAAATCGCGCACGCGCTGGTGCAAAATGACGGCGAAGGCGACTCCGCCGACGCGCATGGTGATCCGCCTGCAGCCGGACGAGGGCGTGCAGCTGCTGCTGGTGACCAAGGATCCGGGACCGGGTGGTATGCGGCTGCGCTATGTGCCGCTCAACCTGTCTTACGCAGAGACATTCCAGGCGCGCTATCCGGATGCCTATGAGCGGCTGCTGATGGCGGTGGTCAGAGGCGATCTTGCGCTGTTCATGAGGCGTGACGAAGTCGAGGCCGCCTGGAAGTGGGTCGACGGCATTCTCGATTCCTGGCATCGCGACAACACGCCCGTGCTTCCCTACGCCGCCGGGACGGATGGACCGGTGCAGTCGGCAATGATGCTGGATCGTGAAGGACGCGAGTGGTTCAATGGCATCTAAGCCTGCGCTCGTTTCGTTCCCGTCTCGCGAAGCGATGGCCGGGCAGGGCGCCGACATCATCGAGGCGCGACTGAAACGGTCTCTCGCCGAGCGCGGAAGGCCAGTCTGGCGGTCTCCGGCGGCTCGACGCCCGCAGGACCTATATCGAGGCTCTCGAATCGAACGCTCGACTGGTCCAGGGTACGGATCGTCATTGTGGATGAACGATGGGTTCCTCCGGGGACCGCCGGTTCGAACGAGTGGCTGATCCGGTCCACCCTTCTCCAGAACCGTGCTGCCGATGCCGAATTCGTTGGTTTGTGGACCCAAGCCGGATCGCCCGCCGGAGGCCTTGCAGAAGCCGAGCGGCGGCTTGCCCGTTTCGACGAGTCCTTTCGATGTGGTGGTGCTCGGTATGGGCGCGGACGGCCACACCGCGTCGTGGTTTCCGCATGCCGACGGGCTTGAGCGAGCCTTGGCCAAGACGGGCCTCGCCTTGCCGCGATCAGAGCCAACCAAGTGCCGTGACGGGCGACTATCTCGACAGGATGACACTGACGCTTGGCGCGATCGCGGAAGCGACGGAAATCGTTCTCTTGATCACGGGCGATGAAAAGCGCACCGACTTTCGAAACGGCTTTGAATGATGGTTCGGTGAATGACATGCCGGTACGCGCCATACTGGCGGCGCGTCCGGATATTCGGGTCTGTTGGGCGCCGTAAGGAGGCTGCTGTGGTGAAGCTGCACGAAACCCTCGAGCGGGTAACGGACCGGGTGCGCGAGCGCAGCCGGACAACGCGCGAGGCCTATATCCGGCAGATGCGGAGGCGGCCTCCGAGGGCCCCACCGCTCGCATGTCTCGTGCGGCAACCTGGCCCATGCGGCGGCGGCGTGCGCGGCGCAGGACAAGAAGGCGCTCGTCGAAAGGCAACGGCCCCAATGTCGGGATCGTCACCGCCTATAACGACATGCTGTCGGCCCATCAGCCGCTCGGCGCCTATCCGGACATCATCAAGGAGACGCTCGCGAGATCGGGGCGACGGCGCAGGTCGCCGGCGGCGTGCCGGCGATGTGCGACGGCGTCACCCAGGGCCAGCCGGGCATGGACCTGTCGCTGTTCTCGCGCGACGTGATCGCGCTCGCGACCGCGTGTCTCTCTCGCATAATGTGTTTGATGCGCGCTGATGCTCGGCGTCTGCGATAAGATCGTACCGGGGCTATTCATCGGCGCGGCGCGCTTCGGCTATTTGCCGGTCATGTTTCTTCCCGCGGGGCCGATGCCGTCGGGGCTGCCAATGAGGAAAAGGCGCGCATCCGCCAGCTTTATGCCCAAGGCAAAGTCGGGCGCGAAGAACTTCTCACGGCTGAGAGCGCGCAGCTATCACTCGCCCGGCACCTGCACCTTTTACGGCACGGCGAACTCCAACCAGATGATGATGGAGATGATGGGGCTTCATCTGCCGGGATCCGCCTTCGTGAACCCGGACACGCCCCTGCGCCTGCCTTCGTCGAGGACACGGCGCGGCGCGCCGCTGGCGACCACGGCGCTCGGCGAGGGTTACATTCCGTTTTGCGACGTGATTGATGAACGTGCGATCGTCAATGCGATCGTCGGTCTTCACGCGACCGGCGGGTCGACCAATCATGCGATCCATCTCGTCGCCATGGCGCGCGCAGCGGGCGTCCACATCGACTGGGACGATTTCGAACTTTCGTCCAGGCGACGCCGCTGCTTGCGCGCATCTATCCGAACGGGTTCGCCGACGTGAACCGGTTCCATGCTGCGGGCGGATTTCCTTCCGTCATTCAGCGAGCTTCTCGGCGCGGGACTGCTTCACGATGATGTCATGACCTCATGGGGCGCGGGCTGACCGTTACGCCGTCGAACCGTATTTGAAGAGATGGCTCTCTGGCTTGGGCGCTGCCTCCCACTGAGTTACCGATCAGCACGGTGCTCCGGCCCGCCGCGGATCCCTTCCCGGCCACAGGCGGTCTGGTTCTTCTGGATGGCAATATCGGTCGTGCCGTGATCAAGACTTCGGCGGTGAAATCCGAGCAAGCGCGTGATCGAGGCGCCGGCGATCGTCTTCAAGAACCAGCAGGATCTGATTGTCGGTTCAAGGCCGGTGAACTCGACCGGGACTTCGTCGCCGTGGTGCGGTATCAGGGGCCAAAAGCGAATGGCATGCCGGAACTCCACAAACTGACGCCGTCGCTCGGGGTGCTTGCAGGATAGGGGCTTCAGGGTCGCGCTGGTGACCGACGGGCGCATGTCCGGTGCGAGCGGTAAGGTGCCGGCGGCGATCCATGTTAGTCCGGAAGCGGTGGACGGCGGCGTTATAGGCAAGGTCCAGGATGGCGATATGATCCGGCTCGATGCGGAGAAGGGCGTGCTCGAAGTAAAGGCGCAGGCAGATGAGCTTACGGCCCGGTCCTCGTCCTCCCACGATCTCGCGGCGGATCGTTGGGGAACGGCAGAGAGCTCTTCGCCGGGCTACGTGAGCTTGTCTCGAACGCTGAAAACGGGGCGATGACATTTAAGCTGGAAGAACGTCTCGGCTAGATCCACAGCCGCGCGATCAGGGAGACTGTTATGACGATCGACGAAATTCTCCGAAAGGCCACAGTCATTCCCGTACTGGACGTTGCGCGCTTGAGCGATGCGGCTCCTTTGGCGCGGGCGTTGGCGGAGGGCGGTCTGGCGGTGGTCGAGCTTACGCTCCGAACCGATTGCGCTCTTGAGGCCGTTAAGGTCATGCAAGAGGCGGCGCCGATCTGATCGTCGGGATGGGGACCGTCCGAACGAATCAGGATATCGAGCAGTCACTCGCCGCCGGCGCCGCCTTTATCGTGACGCCGGGCGCGTCGCCCGGTTTGCTCCGTGCGCTCGCAGCCGCTGGTGCGCCGGCATTGCCGGGAGTTGCCACGGCGAGCGAGGCGATGGCGGCTTTCGACGCGGGGTTCGCGGCGATGAAATTCTTCCCGGCGGAGCAAGCGGGCGGTATCGGCTATCTCAAGGCTCTTTACGGACCCTTGCCCGAATACATGTTCTGCCCCACTGGTGGGATCGGCCCTGATCGCGCGCCGGACTATCTTGCCCTTCCGAACGTTGCCTGCGTGGGCGGATCCTGGATCGCCCCCAAAGGGCTGATCAAGGACGGGGCGTGGAGCACGATCACGGAGAACGCCCGGCGGGCGGCGACAATGCGCCGCTGAGACACGCCTCCAGGAGTTCGGGTGCCCGGTCAGCCACCTCGACGGGCGGCCGACCAGAGTCCTCGATCCGATAAGCGGTCGTTGCGCCCAACCGCCACATTTGCTTCGGCTCAGTAGGTGATTGTCGGCATCATATCGACGATGCCATTGACGATGGCGCTTTCGGCGCATCCGGGCTTCAATTTCGTGCTGAGAACCTCGAAGGTTTCGTGCCCGAAGGATGCATCGTCAGGCACGTAGCCGGCATTCGAGATGCCGTTCACCCGGGTAGCCAGCATCGTGGCCTTATACGGCGATTCTTTTTTCAGTCTCATGCCGATTTCGGTGTAGGTGATGCCATTGGTCAGCCCGACGGCGACGTCGCCGATCATCAACAGGCCGATCTTTATCTGTACGGGATCGGCATCCTTGTAGGTGCCGGGATATCCGGCCCGGCCTTCGTTGGTCCGTTCGCGTCCGGGGCAGGTGACCGTCTTGTGATCGGTGTAGAGCTGCACCACCGACTGCTCGCGCGTGATGCCCCTCTCGACGTGGAGCACTTCCTCGCCGAGAATCTGCCCCATCGACAGGATCATCTGCTTTTGTTGATTCAGCAGCCTCGCGACGGTCGGGTCCTTTCTGTCCAGCCCGACGCCGCCCGGCGGCATGGAGTTCGAAATGTCCTCTCCGCGTTTGGCGTATTCCTTGATCCTGATGTCGCGCAGGTCATAGGTCTGCTGAAAATAGATGGGGTTCTGGTCGCCATGCGCGCCGAGTGAGAACACGGCGACGGCCTTGTCGTCGAGCAATTCCTCGATATAGCGCGAGGCCGCTCCGGTGATGTCGCCGCTGACAAGGTCGGTGTTTCCGGTAATCACGTTGAAGACGGCGTAGTTGTAATAGACGGCGATCGGTTCGCCGCTCAGCGACTCGAATTTGACCACGGCTACCGTCTTGTCGGACAGTCCGTCGTAGTTCGGGCCCTCCCACCAGCGTCGGGTCTTGGGATCGATTCTGTCCCGTTGAACGTTAATATAGGAGACGCCGGTGCCATACCCCATGCGGGCGGGCTGAAGTTTCTCCTTGGCCAGCTTTACGGATTCGACGATCTGGTTATCGATCGGCCAGCTCGGCTCGATATTGCCGCCGGGGAGGGGGACTTGCCCCGGTTTGCCCATAGGGATGCTGTGCGTGCCGGTTCCGGCGATCACGATGTTGTCGGCAGGAATTCCCAGTTCCGTGGAAATGCGCTTTATCAGACGCTCGCACATCGGGTCGGGCATCGATATGACGTCCACGGTCACCAGAGCAACCTTGGTCGTTCCGTTGTCGATGACGATGGCTCTCGAGTAGAGCTTGTCCAGAATGCCCAGGAACTGCTTCGGCAATTCGCTCGGCTTGGGCGTGATGTCCACCTTGGCCGCCCCGACCTCGAGCTTACCGGGCTTGGTTACCTCGGCCTGGCTGGTGGACGCGAAACCCAACAGCAGGATCGACAGCAAAACGCTAGCGAAGAATCTCAAGGCGTATCTCCAATTAGAGCTTATCTCGGAAAGGGTATGGATCAGTAGCTGGAGAGCGGTATGCGGGCGTACCATGCTCCCAGGAAACCGGCCCGCCCGTCGGCCCAGACGATGTGTACGAAGTCGTTGTCGACCGCGAGCGTGGACAGATCGTCACCATCCCAGTTATTGCCGCGAAACCTGATGCTCTCCCGCGACGGAGACTTGGCGCCGCTGACCTGAAGGGACGGGCTGAATTTGCTGCCCCCGTCATGGGAAACGGCCGACCAGGCGGCGTAGCTCTTGTCCGGATAGACGGCGAGCCACATGACCGCGAGTTGGCCGTCCGGGGAATAGTTCATGTCCGGCTTGGTCATGGTCGCTCCGGGCGTCCGGCCCGCGAGAACGGGACCGCTCCAGGTCTTGCCGAAATCGGTGGTGAGGTAGACCTGCATCTCGGACTTCGTCCTGCGTGAGCATCATGATGGCGAAGCGGCCCGCGATGGCTCGGATCGGCGGCAATCATCGGAAGGGACGGCGGTCCCATTCCCTCGACGAAACCGCGCAGCGGGGGCACGTTTGCGCGCACGATGTGCCGTTCGAAGGTTTTGCCGTTGTCACGGCTGGCGCCGAAGACCAGGCACGGGCACGTCGCACCGATGCTGGCAGGAACTGCAGAGGCGAGATAGGTGACGCCGAGGACTCCGTGAGCGGCGGCGGGACGTCCGGCGCCGAATGCACCCTGAGGATAATCGGGAGAGTCGAACGAGTAGATCAGTCCCCAGGTCTTTCCGTCGTCCTTCGAGGCGCGGATGAAGGTCTGCCGGCGCGGCGGTTCGCCGCCGAGGCCGGTTCCCGGCACGTAGATCGTTCCCGTCGAGAGATCCGAGACGAGATAGGGGCGGTCAAACGGCGTCGTAAGCTTTCGCAAGGGTTTAAGGCCGGGGCCGTATTCGTCGCGAGGAGTGTCCAGCCCCATCACCATCACCGGCGGTTCATGCCAGGTCTTGCCTTTGTCTTTCGACCAGGTGATGTCCGCGCCGCCGAAGAGAAGTCCGGGATCCGGTTCATGTTCCTGCGCGAGAATTTCAGGCGATGCATTGCGGGGGAAGAAGGCCATGGAGCCGATGAAAAGCGTTCCATCCGGGCCCGCGCCAACGAAAGCGTCTGCGGTGCCGTTCATGTTGAAATGCTTGCGGAACGGATCCCTGATATAGCGCCAGGTTCTGCCGCGATCATTGGTAATCGCATATATGGAGACGGTTCCATCCGGCGTGTTGCGATACGCCAGTATCGTATCCGGGCTGATCGGTTTCTCGGTGTCGCCGAAGGGCGAGCCCTTCACATAGTGGCGGCTGGCCATGGCACCGACGATGATGTTGTTCGGATCCTGCGGATTGATGGCGATCACGGGCTCGCCGGCGCCACGCACCGCATCGCCGATGAGCAGATATTCTTCGCCTTTGTAGCTCGTCGTCTCGTTGACGGGCAGGTTGGTTATCGGCTGCTCGGCATGCGCAGGAATTCCAGCGCCAAGAGCCGACACGACACCGGCAACACCGGCCAACAACCACTTTGTGCAGTTCATTCTATAATCCCCCATCAGACGTCCAATTCGCCGGACTGCGCTAGCCACGGGCAGGGCCAACTTTGCCATGTTTGCAATCGATTGTAAAACCTAAGCTGACATCGTCCGATCGATGTCGAGCAGGTCCATCGACGAGCCGGTCAAGGTACCCAAATACACGTCATCGATATAGACCGCGACACCGGGTCCCCTGGCCGATGTCACCGAGAATGGATCAAGCAAATCGATTGCAAATGGCAACAGCTGTCTCGCGGCCAGTAAAAGGGTGAGAGACGGACGGTGTGGGGAGGGGGGTGGACGCTGCTGGTCAGCGCCCTTTGTTTTCGGCCTCGGTAACCGTCAGCCGGGCCATCGGCTCCATGATCGCATAGCCCCGTCGTGTGGGGTGGACACCGTCATTGGTGAGGTTGGGACGAAGTCCGCCGCTCTCGTCGGTGAGGGCGTCATAATAATCGATGAAGGTGATCTTTCTCTCGGCCGCGAGCGCGTGCAGTCGCGTGTTCAACGATCGGACGATTGGCGCGGGCTTGAAGTTGTCTTTCAGCGGGAGGGCGGCGACCGGCGGGACGCTGGCGAGGATCACGCTCACATCGTTCGCCTGGGCGATATCGATCATTGCCCGGATATTGTCGATCACTTCGTCCTCGGTCAGGGCGCCGGTGTTACCCGCCACATCGTTCGTGCCCGCCATGATGTGGACAAGGCGCGGATGCAGGTCGACGACGTCGGGATACATGCGGAGCAGCATCTGGCTTGTGGTTTGCCCGCTAATGCCGCGGTTTACATAGCCTTTCGTGAAAAATGCGGGATCCGCTGCCGCCCAATTCTCGGTGATCGAGTCGCCCATGAAGACGACGTCGGGATGGTCTCCGGCCTTTCGCAAAGTCTGGTTGGCATCGCGATAGCGGCACAAATAGGGCCAATCTTTTTCTCGCAGATCCGCCTGCCATTTGACGAAGTTCTGAAACGTGGATTTGTCCATCCGCTTCATCATCTCGTCGACATTGAATCCGGAATCGGGTGTCAGCAGCAGTTCTCGCGTTTTCTGCATCTCGGGCTTTTCGGTGAATGGCGGGTCGCAATGGAACTGCTCGCCGTTCACGCCGGTATAGGCGGGCCGTTCCGATGAGGCTGGTGAGCTGTTCGTCGGCTGAGCCATCAATGCTGCCGAAGTGCCGAACGAAAGAATGGCAAGGCCAAGGGCGGTAACGAGACGATGGTGCATTGCTTCCTCTTCTATCGGGCGAATTCGGCCGCGTGACTCGTCCGGCCATTCAAATAGATATTACGCCCTCAAACGCTCGCGCGATCGACGCCATCATAGCACCCAAAATTATACAAACGATTGCATCATTGTTGACGGACCGAAAAGCGGCGGATTGCCGTCGTTTCCGATATACTGGACATAATCTCGACGATAATAGGGGGATCAGGACCATGTTGACTTTGTCCGCGCGTTTGGGCCGAGTACTCCGTAAGAGCAGGGCCGCTTCTTTGGGGGTGCTTTTCATGCTGGCGGGGGCTACATCGGCATCCGCCCTGGCCGCGCCGCAGATCGTTGTGGATGACGATGGTGCGGTGCATGTTCCCGCAATGACAGTTCCCATGTCGGAGTTCCTGACTCCCGAAGGGAAGGCCTATGTCACGGAACATCTCAAGGTCAAAGAGCATCCGGAACTGCTGGTCCAGCACGACGGCGTTCCCGTGTTCCTCGAAAAATACATTGAGCGGCAGAAGGCGGAATTCCCGACCGTGCGCGAGGACACCAAGGTGGGCGGCGTGCATGCCTATGTCTACACGCCCAAAGCAGGTATCGCTCCAACCAACGAGAAGCGCGTCCTGATCAATCTGCACGGCGGTGGCTTTTCGGGCTGCTGGCCCGGCTGCGCCGAACTCGAGTCGATGCCGATCTCGGCGCTGGCGCGTATCAAGGTCGTGAGCGTCGATTATCGGGAGGGCCCGAAATATCGCCATCCGGCGGCAAGCGAAGATGTAGCTTCCGTCTATAAGGAGCTGCTCAAGACCTATCGCCCCGAGAATATCGGCATTTATGGCTGCTCGGCGGGCGGCATGCTTTCCGGCATGGCCGTGGCGTGGTTCCAGAAAGTTGGCCTGCCGCGTCCGGGCGCCATTGGCATCTTCTGCTCAGGGCTTGTCATGAAGAACGGCATGCCCGGCGGCGGGGATTCCATGTACACGGTGATGCCCGTGGGCGAAGCGGCCCTTTCTCTCGGCCCGAGCGGGGAGCCGGGGAATCAGAAGGTCCCGGAAAATTACTTCACGGGTTCCGACACGAACGATCCCCTGATCTCTCCCGCCAACTCACTCAGCGTTCTGGCGAAGTTTCCGCCGACGCTGATGGTCACGGGCACGCGCGGAATGGAGCTGAGCGGGGCGGTCTATACGCATTCTAGGCTGGTAAAGGCCGGGGTCGACGCGCAGTTGAACGTCTGGGAAGGGATGTTCCATGGGTTCTTCTATAACCCGGATGTTCCCGAATCCCGTGATTGCTATGACGTGATCGTCAAATTCTTCGATCGTTACCTCGGCAAATAGCGGACGACCTTTCGTCGTTCTTTGCAGACTTTAATGACGGTTCGGCTAATCCGCCAGATCGAGAAGGCCATTCACGATCGCAGACTCTGCGCATCCGGGTTTGAGATGCGAGGAGACGACCTCGAATGTGTTGTATCCGAAGGCCGCGTCGTTGGGGATGTATCCCGAAGGCGCGGAGCCGTTGGTGAGGGTTGCCATCATGGTATGCTTGTACGGTGACTCCCGCTTGTAGCGCTGCGCGATCATCGTGAAGACCTCGCCGTTCACGCCCCCGATGACGACGTCGCCGAATTTCAGCAGGCTCAGCCCGATCGGAATCGGATCTGCATCCGTGTATTGGCCGGGATAGCCCGCGCGGCCCTTGTCCGTGCGGTTCCGGCCCGGGCACATGACCGTGGATTGCGCGCCGTGGATCGCCGCTTTCTGGAACGGGCGTTCGGAATTTTCGCGCATGACATGCAAGACTTCCTCCGCCAGCATCTGCCCCATCGAGAACGTCATCTGCTCCTGCTGTTTCATCAGCTTGATGACCTCGGGGTTGCTCTTGTCGAGCCCTTCGCCGCCGGGCGGCATGGCGTTGCTGATGTCGATGCCTCGCTTGGCATAGTCGTCGATGCGGATCTTCCGCAGGTCGTAGGTCTGCTGGAAATAGATCGGGTTCTGGTCTCCGGCCGCGCCTTCCGACCAGACCGCCACCGCGTTGCCGCCGAGAGAGTTCTCGAGATAGGCGGACGCCGCTCCCGGAATGTCGCCGCTGATCATATCGGACTGGCCCATCAGGACCGCGTGCACGGCGTAGTTATAGTAGACCGCGATCGGCTCGCCGGACATGGTCCGGAACTGCAGGATGGCCACCGTTTTGTCCGACGGGCCATCGTAGTTCGGCCCTTCCCACCACCGGTTCGTGTTGCGATCGATGATGTTGCGATTGACGTTGATGTAGGAAACCCCGGTCCCATACGCGACAGTGGCTGGCTGCAGACGTTTGGCTGCTTCGACGGCGGCCTGTACGATCCGGTCCTCATAGATGCGTCCCAGCGTCGGGGGCGCACTATGTGTGTGGGTGGCTGTCAGCATCAAATTGGCCACGGGTATATCGAGCTGCTTCTCCAGCTTCCGGCTGACATTCGACCAGACGTCGGTGAAAATTCCGCCGACATCGAGGGTAATCAGTGCCGCGCGCGTGTGGCCGTTATCGATGACGATGGCGCGCGCATAGATTGGATCGTGGATGCCCTCATAGCTCTTGGGAAGTTCGTTCGGCGCCGGCGTGATATCCACTTTGGCCGCGCCGACGCGAAGCTCTCCCTCTTCGACGCTGGATGTGTCCGCCAACGCGGGCGAAATCGACGCGCAGAAGACCGCTGCCGCTATTAGAAAGCCTCTCATCCCAGATCCTTTCATTATCGCCCGCCTGTCGGCCGCCGGAACGGCACAACAGGCGGGCTTTCGACAAGGCTACGTTAAAGCTTGACCGGTTGTCCGAAGGCGCGGCGGAATGCGTTGAGCTTGGCCTTCGTGAACATCTTGGACACGCCGGCGTCCGGCGCGGCGCGGTCGAAGCCGTGAAACGCGCCCGGCACCACCAGCAACTCCGTCGGAATGATCGCGTCGACCAGCCGGCGTGCATAGTCGATATCCTCGTTCACGAAGAGGTCGACGGCGCCCACGGCGATGAAGGCCGGCGCCAGCCCCTTCAGATTTTCTTCCCGTGCGGGAACAGCTCCTTTGGGGGCGGTCGCGCCGCCGGGTTTCTGGCCGAGGAAGGCCTGCCATCCGAAGGCGTTGGAAACCGCGTTCCAGCCGATCGTGCCGATCGGGGAGGGCACCTTGCGGGTGCTCCCGGTCCGGTCGTCGAGCATGGGATAGATGAGGCCCTGCAGAACCAGAGGGACTTCGCCCCGGTCTCGCGCCACCTGGGCTAGCAGTGCCGCATGGCCGCCGCCCGCGCTCTCTCCGAGAAGGGCAATTCTGGTCCGGTCGATGCCGAGCTCGCTCGCATTCGCGTAGGTCCAGGCGAGCGCGGTGTAGTTGTCCTCGATGGATCCTTTGTAGGTGGTCTCGGGCGCAAGCCGGTAGTCGACGGTCACGATCACGCAATCGAGTTCCCGCGCCATCTCCTGAAGATACGGAACCTCCGATTTCGCCGAGCCGAGGATATAGCCGCCGCCATGCGTGTGCAGGATCGCGGGGCGTGACATTTTGGGATCGGAATTGACGACATAGACCGTCACGTCCGGCATGCCGTTTCGTCCCGGAATATGGCGCTCCGACGACGGTACGCCTGGAACCTGGGGCTGGCGGTCCGGCGGCGGGTTGGAACGGAACTTGGCCAGTGTCTCCGCGTTGAAGCCGCCCTGCGGACCCATCTTCTGGATTTGGCGAGCCGTCTCCCGAAGCTCCGGGTCGAGGAACGAGAAAGCATCGGAACTGCTCCCCGCCGCTTGTTGTGCGATCGCGTGGGCGGACGTGCCAAGCGTCGCCCAGGCGAGCGCGCCTCCGGCCGCGATGGCGAATGTCCGTCGACTTATGTCGGTCATTGTGTGTCTCCGATTTATTTGGGTGCTGCTGTCTTCGCCGAACCTGTGGATCCCGTGCGGGGCAATGGCGGACACGTCCCGCCGAGCGCAACCTTGTTCGGTGCAGGTCGTCCCGAGGCGCGACCAAGAATGGCGCCGTAAGGGAACAGGTTTGGACTTCGCATTGGACCCCTCCAATGTCCGGCCGCCTGTGTGGCGGTCTCCCCAGGTTCTTGCCGGCCATTTTCATCGTTGTCGACGATGATCGTTCATGGCAGCGCACCGAAATATATCTGCAATCGATTGCAAAGACAATGCGGTGTTCTCGCGGGTCATAAGAGCCTGTAATGTTGCGTCGAACGGAGGCAGGCGGGGTAAAAGTGAACGATCCAAAAAACAGACCGCCGCGGATGTCGGACATCGCGCGTCTGGCCGGCGTACATACGTCGACGGTGTCGCGCGCGCTCGCGGGCAGTCCGCTCGTGGAAAAGAGCGTGCGGGACAAAATCCTGAAGATCGCCCGTGCACATGGTTACAAGGTGAACCTCGCGGCGCGCAGTCTCCGTCTGCAGCGCACGCAGAGCGTCAGCGTCGTCATCCCGCTGGGGCACGAAAAGACACAGGCGCTGACGGACCCGTTCTTCGTTCAGATGCTCGGCTATCTTGCCGACGAGATCACGCAGCGGGGCTGCGGAATCTTTCTGCAGAAGGTCCTGCCGCCGATGCAGGACTGGCTGACCGATCTGATCGCATCGAAGCGGTCGGACGGCATCATCGTCATCGGGCAGAGCACCGAGCATAAGGCGCTGGTGTCCGTGGCGGCTAATTACAAGCCGCTCGTCGTGTGGGGCGGCCAGATCGATCGCCAATCCTATTGTACGGTCGGCTCGGACAATGTCGGTGGGGCGCGCTTGGCGACGGAGCATTTGCTCAGCCTTGGCCGTCGCAAGATTATCTTTCTTGGGGACACCAAGGTTCCGGAGATACGACTAAGGTATCAGGGCTATCTTCAAGCGCTCGAGCATGTGGCGCCGCGCGGGACCAAGGGCGTCAACGTTTCGACGCACATGACCACGGACATGGCCTTCGATGCCATGCGGGATTTCCTCTCCGAAGGCGGAACGTGCGATGCGGTCTTCGCCGCCACCGACATGATCGCGATCGGAGCGATGCGGGCGATTGCGGCAAGCGGGCTCAAGGTGCCGGGAGACATCGCGGTAGTAGGCTATGACGATATCAGCCTGGCGGCGCACACAATGCCGCCTCTAACGACCGTACGGCAGGATTTCGAGAAGGGCGCGAAACATCTGGTCGATCTGCTGTTCCGCCGGATGGAGGGCGAGACGACCGAATCGGTGAAGATGTCGACGGAACTGATTATCCGTGAGTTCCTGCGGCAGCGCCCAACAAAGACGGGCGTGAGAGCTTTCGGATTCCTTCGATCAGATCGTGTAGCCGAGCGCTTCCGGGGCGGGCCGGAAGCCATGATCGGCTGTCTCGGCATTCTCTGGACTCTTCCCCAAAAAGTGTCTTGCAATTCCTACAATCGATTGCATTTTAGGTGCCATGAAAAACAAGGTCCAGCTGATCACGTATGCGAACCGCTTTGGCGGCCGTACGCTGGCGGATCTGGGCGATCTTCTGCTCGGACCGCTCGAGGGCGTGTTCGGCGGGGTTCATATCCTTCCGTTCTTCCTGCCTGTTGACGGCGCCGATGCCGGCTTCGATCCGGAGGATCATACGCTGGTGGACCCCCAGGTCGGCAGCTGGTCGGATATCGAGACGATCGCGCGCGATCACGAGGTGATGGCGGATCTGATCGTCAACCATGTCTCGACCGCCTCTCCGCAGTTCCGCGACTTCTCGCGGCGGGGGGACGCCTCAGCCTATCGCGGCATGTTCATCGAACGCGAGGACGTGTTCCCGGAGGGGCCGTCCGAGGAGGATCTGGCGGCGATCTACCGTCCCAGGCCGGGTTCGCCGTTCACCCGCCTGAGGCTGGAGAACGGCGAGGAGCGGCTGATGTGGACGACGTTCACGCCGCAGCAGGTGGACATCAATGTGAGCGACCCGCAGTCGGTGTCCTATCTCGACAGCGTTCTCCGGCGGTTCCAGGAGAGCGGGGTAGCGTCGATCCGGCTGGACGCGGTCGGCTATGCGGTGAAGCGGGCGGGGACGTCTTGCTTTATGATCCCGGAGACGATCGCGTTCATCAACGGGTTCGGCGGCCGGGCGCGGGAGCTCGGAATGGAGGTTCTGGTCGAGGTTCACAGCTATTACCGCCAGCAGGTTGATCTGGCCCGGCATGTGGACCGGGTTTACGACTTCGCCCTTCCGCCGCTGGTGCTTCATGCGTTTGCGTACGGGACGGCGCGCTATCTGTCGGAATGGGCGCGGATCCGTCCCCGGAACGCGGTGACGGTGCTGGATACCCATGACGGGATCGGCATCATGGATGTGGGTCCGGACACGGCGGACCGTGCGGCGCGGCCCGGCCTGATCCCGTCGGACGAGCTCGATCGCCTGGTGGAGATCATCCATGAGACGACCGGCGGGGAGAGCCGGAAGGCGACGGGGGCGGCGGCATCGAATTTGGATGTGTATCAGGTGAACAGCACGTTCTTCGACGCGATGGGGCGTGACGAGGAGCGTTATCTTCTGGCGCGGGCGGTGCAGTTCTTCCTGCCGGGGGTTCCGCAGGTTTATTACGTGGGCCTTCTGGCGGGCCGGAACGACATGGCGCTGCTGTCGCGGACGGGGGTCGGCCGGGACATCAACCGGCATTATTACGGCCGCGAGGAGGTTCTGGCGGAGCTTGGCCGTCCGGTCGTGCGCCGTCTTCTGGAGCTGATCCGGCTTCGCAACGACCACCCGGCCTTCGACGGCGCGTTCGTCTGCGGCCAGCCGTCCGACACCGTGATGACCTTACGCTGGACCAAAGGATCCGACACCGCCGACCTCGCCGTCGACTTCAAAAACGGCACAGGTCAAATAAGGTATAATCACCAAAACGGTGAGAAGGTTCTGTCCTTCGGGGCGTCCGGCCAAAATGGATCGAGCGACATCGGTGACGCTCGTGTCCAAACCATCTCCTAGCCCGATTGAGTGGAGTCTCGCGTGCACAAGCCGTTGTTTGGGGCAATTGAGGCCGGAGGCACGAAGTTCCTCTGCGCCGTCGGCACCTCTCCGGACGATTTGTCCGATTTCGTACGGATACCGACGACCGATCCGGACCAGACGCTGAAAAGCGTGATCGACTATTTCCAAGCCGTTCAGGGCAGCGGCCGAAAGATCGATGCGATCGGGATCGCTTCCTTCGGTCCGGCGGAGATCGATGAAACGTCGCCGCAATGGGGATCGATTCTGGCAACACCCAAGCCCGGCTGGAGCCACTGCAATATCGCCCAGCGGATCTCGACAGCGCTATCCGTGCCGGTTGGATTCGATACCGACGTGAATAGCGCGGCGCTCGCGGAACATCGCTGGGGCGCGGCCAAGGGGGCCGAAGCGGTGGCCTATGTGACGGTCGGCACCGGCATCGGTGGCGGCTTCGTCCTGCGCGGCGATACGCTTCACGGGGGACGTCATCCCGAGGTGGGCCACATCATGGTGCGCCGCCACGCATCCGACGTGGCCTTCGAGGGCACCTGTCCGTTTCACAGCGATTGTCTCGAAGGACTGGCCTGCGGTCTCGCTATCGAGCGGCGCTGGGGAGCCGCCTTGTCCGAGCTTCCACGGGATCATGAGGCGCATGACGTCATCGCGTCCTATCTCGCGCAGCTTGTCGTCGCTATGCAGGCCTTCGTCGCGCCACGGCGCATCGTCATGGGCGGCGGCGTCATGCAGACCCCGGATCTGCTGGAACGCGTTCAGAAAGCGGCACACGGGTTCGCCGCCGGCTATTTCGGCGATGCCGAGACGGAAAACCTGACCCAGATTCTCACGTTGCCCGGCCTCGGCGACCGGGCCGGTATTTGCGGGGCGCTCTGTCTGGCCGAGGCGGCCTGGCAGAAAAAAGCCGCCGAACGCAGAGCCTGACGGTCTTTTCGCCCGTCGCGCTCTTGGTATAAGGTCGCCGGATGACAGGTCGTATCGCATTGATCACCGGCGCGGGAAGCGGCATCGGGCGCGCCGCCGCCGTTGCGCTCTCCCTCAAGGGTTATCGATTGGCGCTGGCGGGCCGGCGCCCGGACGCGCTCGATGAAACCGCCGCGATGCTGGCTGGCGAAGCCGTCTGCCTTCCCACGGATGTCACGCGGAAGGACTCGATCGACGCGCTTTTCGAGGCGGTGAAGGACCGTTACGGCCGGCTTGATCTCCTGTTCAACAACGCGGGTATTGCCGCGCCGCCCGTGCCGCTCGAGGATCTCGATGCGGATGCCTGGCGGCGCGTGATCGACACGAATTTGAACGGCGCGTTCTTCTGCCTTCAGGCGGCCTTCCGCATGATGAAGGAGCAGGATCCGATGGGTGGCCGCATCATCAATAACGGCTCCATTTCCGCGCACACGCCGCGGCCGAGTTCAATCGCCTATACGGCCAGCAAACACGCGATCACGGGCCTTACGAAATCCACCTCGCTGGACGGGCGGCGTTACAACATCGCCTGCGGGCAGATCGATATCGGCAATGCCGCTAGCCCGATGGCCGCCCAGATGGCGAAGGGTATGCCTCAGGCGAATGGAACAATCGCTCCGGAACCCGTGATGGACGTCGCCAATGTCGGCGAGGCGATCTGTTTCATGGACAGCCTGCCGCTCGAGTCCAACGTTCAGTTCATCACGCTGATGGCGACCAATATGCCCTTTATCGGGCGGGGTTGACCGACGCTCCCGGCGCGATCGTCGGCCCGGACGCATTCAGCTTTTCCGCGGCAAAGCCCGCGGCCGCCTTGTATCCCGCCATGAACTCGTCGAGTTCCTTCGCCGGGATGACGTCATGGATGTTCTCGAAGATTCCGCCGCACCGGTCGTTGACCATGGTGAGAATGCCGAACGGGCCGGCGCCCCGGTTGCGGAGAACAAGTGCCGAGACCGGTGCGCACAGGCGTTCGTTATAGGCGTCGAGCGCCTGCGGCGTGACACCATGTTCGATCATCGCGGCACCGAGAACGCGGGCGTCGACAATCGCCTGGCTGGCGCCGTTCGATCCGGTCGGGTACATCACATGCGCGGCATCGCCCAGCAGCGCGACACGGCCGTCGACCCAGGTCGGAACAGGGTCGCGATCGATCATCGGATATTCGAAGATCTCGTCGGCGCCCGCGAGCATGGCCGGCACGTCGATCCAGTCATACCGCCAATCTTCGAAATGCTCGATGAACTCGCTGAGTGCAACGCGACGGGTCCAGTCGCCGCCGGTCCAGCCGGCGGAGTTGTCTACCGTGATCTCGGCGATCCAGTTGATCGTGGAGAGGCCGGTCGCGGGATCCGGCTGCGAAATCGGATAGAACACCAGCCGATGCGTATTCGAGCCAAGGCCCACGAATGACGCGCCCGTGCGGATCGGGACACCCTGACTGGTTCCGCGCCACATGATCGCGCCGCCCCAATGGATGGGCGGCTGACTGGGATGCATCTGGGCACGGACAGCTGAATGGATTCCATCGACTCCGATAAGAAGCGCGCCGTCGAATTCGAGGCTTTCGCCCGATTGCGTCTCGACGATGGCCGTTACGCCCTTGCCGTCGGGATGATTCCGGTAGGATTTGACCCGGTGACCGAGCTTCACGGCGTCGGGTCCCAGCCGGTCCAGCACCGCATGATAGAGCATCATCTGAAGCTTGCCGCGATGGACGGCGTATTGCGGCCAGTTGTAACCGGCGGTCCGTCCCCGGGGTTCGGAATAGATTTCCTTGCCGTTACGGCCGACCAGCGCCCATTCCTTGGCGGGAAGCCCGACCGTGTTCATCGTCGCCTCGTCAAAGCCGAGGTCGAAGAGCTCTCGTACTGCGTTCGGTTGAAGATTGATGCCCACGCCCAGCGGTTTGAGATCCGCTACGGACTCGAGAACGATGGATTTGACGCCAATCTGGTGCAGTGTGAGGGCTAGGCTCATACCGCCTATCCCTCCGCCCGCGATCAATACGACGGAGTTGCTTGAAGCGTCAGTCACTTGTCGGTTCCCCCCAAAGGTCCCTTACTACTCGGCTTATACGGATTGCCGCGCCGCCACTAAAGCGGCAAGCCCACGTAATTTTCCGCGATGGACGTGCGGGCTGCAACACTATTGGCGATATAATCCAGTTCGGCGACCTGCATTCTGCGTTCGAACGGGCCATCCTCCGGGAATCGGTGCATGAGTTTGGTCAGCGACCAGCTGAAGCGCTCGGACTTCCAGACGCGGGCAAGCGCCTTTTCCGAATAGCCACCGATGCCATCGTTATCGCCGCGCTTGAAATAGCCGATCAGCGCACTCGACAGGTAGGACACGTCGGAGGCCGCGAGGTTCAGGCCCTTTGCGCCTGTCGGCGGCACGATGTGAGCGGAATCGCCTGCGAGGAACAGACTTCCATAGTGCATCGGCTCGAACACGTAGGATCGAAGCGGCGCGATGCTCTTCTCTAACGCGGGGCCGCGCGTGATGCGGGCCGCCGCCTCGGGGCCCAGCCGGATGGCGAGCTCGTCCCAGACGCGGTCGTCCGGCCAGTCCTCGATCTTCTCGGTGAGCGGGACGTCGACATAGTACCGGCTGCGCTTATGGGAACGCATCGAGGCCAAGGCGAAGCCGCGCTCGTGATTGGCGTAGATGAGTTCGTGGTTGCAGGGCGGGACGTCGGAAAGAATGCCGAGCCAGCCAAAGGGATAAACGCGCTCATATTCGCGCCCCACAGCTGCCGGAATGGCCTTGCGGGACGGGCCGTGAAAGCCGTCGCAGCCGCAGATGAAGCGGGCGTCGAGGCGCTGCGCGGAGCCGTCCTTCGTAAAAGTGATGTATGGGGCGTCGCTCTCGATATCATGGAGCGCCACATCCGCCGCTTCGTATATGACCTGCAGCCCACGTTCCGGTGCGGCGTCCATCAGGTCCTTGGTGATCTCGGTCTGGCCGTAAACCATGACGTGCTTGCCGCCGGTGAGCTCCGCCATGTCGATGCGGATCAGGCGGTCGCCATCCGCGAGATTGAAGCCGTCATGCGGCAGGCCTTCCTTCTTCATGCGGGCATCGAGGCCGAGCCGCGTCATAAGGTCGGTAGTCACCGTCTCGAGCACGCCGGCCCGGATCCGGCCAAGAACATAGTCGCCGGTCACGCGCTCGACCACGACGCAGTCGATGCCCTCGGCCCGGAGCAGGTGTCCGAGCAACAAGCCGGCAGGCCCGGCGCCGATAATTGCTACCTGGGTTTTCATGGTTTCGTCCTTTCGCAGGTGCTGCATGCGATCACGAAGGCCAACGATTTTGCCAGCCGGCACGCCAATTGAAAGAGACGAACAGGCAGAAGATCTGGTATAAATCGGACATGATGGACAGAATCTCGAATCCGATACCGCGTTTCGCGCTCTACGGCGAGGACGGCGAGGGCAACGACCCCGGATTCGTGCACATCGAAACGATTATGGCGCGAAGCGAGCGTTATGAATGGGAAATCCAGCCGCATCGGCACGGCTATTTTTTTCAGCTGCTGTTGCTCAGGTCCGGCGGGGCGCATGTCGACGTCGATGGAAAAAAACGGACAGTCTCGGCGCCCGCCATCATCATCGTTCCGCCCGGTATCGTGCACGGCTTCAGGTTCGTGCCCGGCGTAGAGGGTGTCGTGCTCACGCTCTCGTCGGACTTCATCCACCGCGCCGCGAAGGCTTCCGATCCCCTGCATCAGATCCTTGAACATGCCCGGCTGATGCCCATTCCGAGCGATGTTTCCGTGCGCCTCGGCCGCCTGGGCGAGGACATGCTCGATATCCAGACGGACCGGCGGGACGGGCAGGGAGCGTTGCTCTCGGCCTTTGCCGAGACATGGGTCCGGCTGGCGGCGCGATCGGTCGATCCGTCGGCGACGGTGCTTCAGGACGATCCCCGCATGGATAGGCTGCGTGGGCTTGTGGAGTTGCATTTGCGGGAACAGAAGCCGGTCGCCTTCTACGCGAAGGCGCTGGGCATGACGGTGCGCAATCTCTCGCGGCTGACGCAACGGCACTTCGGATGTACGCCTAAGGACCTGATCAATCGCCGGGTCGCGCTGGAAGCGCGCCGGTTGCTGTTGTACTCGAATGCGTCAGGCCGGCAGGTCGCGAGCGAACTCGGGTTTCAGGATCCGTCCTATTTCTCGCGCTTTTACGAACGGATGACCGGGGCGCGCCCTAGCCGCGAGCTTGCCGCCCGGCGAGACGCCCGCTGATCAAACGGTGCCGTCCGATAGGGCCGTCAGTTGGTGAGCGCGCGGAGCGGCGAGGGGATTCTGCCGCCTCGTGCGATCATCCGGCTCGGCGACATCGAATTGACCGGCATGACCGGCGCCCGGCCCAGAAGGCCACCGAAATCGACATATTCGCCAACTTTCTTGCCGATCGCGGGGATGAGGCGCGCGGCCGTCGTCTTGTTGTTGATCATGCCGATCGCGGCCTCGTCGGCGATGATGGCCGACAGGATGTCCGGCGGCGTATCGCCCGGTATGACGATCATATCGAGGCCGACGGAGCAGACGGACGTCATGGCTTCGAGCTTGTCGATCGTGATCGTGCCGAGCTCGGCGGCCTCGATCATGCCGATATCCTCGGAAACGGGAATAAAGGCGCCGGAAAGGCCGCCGACATGGCTGGAGGCCATCGCGCCGCCCTTCTTCACCGCGTCGTTCAATAACGCGAGCGCCGCCGTGGTGCCGTGCCCGCCGACGCGCTCGAGTCCGATTTCTTCCAGGATGCGGGCGACGCTGTCGCCTTCGGCCGGGGTGGGGGCAAGCGACAGATCGACGATACCGAACGGAATTCCGAGCCGCGCGGCGGCCGTGCGGCCGACAAGCTCGCCGGCACGGGTGATCTTGAAGGCGGTCTGGCGGATGGCGGCGGTCAGTTGCCCGAAATCGACGTCACCCGCGTCCCTGATCGTGTTGAGCACCACGCCGGGCCCACTGACGCCGACATTGATCACGCAATCGCCTTCGCTGGGGCCATGAAAAGCGCCCGCCATGAAAGGATTGTCCTCGACCGCGTTGCAGAAGATGACGAGCTTGGCGCAGCCGATAGAGTTTCTGTCCGCCGTCAGTTCCGCGGCTTCCTTGACGATCTTGCCCATACGCCCGATGGCGTCCATGTTCAGGCCGGCGCGGGTTGTGCCGACATTGACCGACGAACAAACCCGCTCTGTCGCGGCAAGCGCGCGCGGGATGACGTTGATGAGGTTTAAATCAGCGGCCGTCATGCCTTTTTCGACGAGCGCCGAAAATCCGCCAATGAAATCGACGTTCACTTCGTGTGCCGCCTTGTCCAGCACTTTGGCGATCTCGACGATCTGATCGGGATTGCAGCCTCCGGCCACCATGGAAACCGGCGACACGGCGATACGGCAATTGACGATCGGAATGCCGTATTCGAGCGAGATATCTTTGCAGACGCTGCGAAGATCGCGCGCTGTGCTCGTCACCTTGCCATAGATGTTGTTCACGAGTTTCTTGGGATCGTCGCTGATGCAATCGAGCAGGCTGATCCCGATCGTGACGGTACGAATGTCCAGCTGTTCCATCCGCACCATCTGGATGGTGTCGATGATTTCCTCGCCGGAAAAATTAAGATGCCTCATTGGGCTGTTCCCTGAATAGGTGCGTCACGAGGCGACGGTCAGATGCGGTTCATCGCCTTGAAGATTTCTTCGCGCTGGATCTCGACCTTCACGCCGAGCGTCTCGCCCCGTTGGGCCAGCCTTTCGCTCAGTTCGTGGAACGTGAAGGGAGACTGAGACAAGTCGACCATCATGATCATCGTGAAGAAATCGCGGATGACCGACTGGCTGATGTCCAGGATGTTGACGTTGGCCTCGGCGATTTCCGTGGTGACCCCGGCGATGATGCCGACACGATCGGAGCCAATGATCGTAACGATGGCGCGGGTGGCTTGGGCGTGCGGGCTCGGGATGTTTTCCGGTTTGGACATTGGGGGCCGTTCAAAATAGGTGACGGGGGCTGGCGTATTAATAGTCGGTCACAATTGTGCAGTGCAAGGATGGCGTGCG
Source organism: uncultured Alphaproteobacteria bacterium (assembly GCA_963822835.1). GTDB lineage: Bacteria > Pseudomonadota > Alphaproteobacteria > CAVTAV01 > CAVTAV01 > CAVTAV01. The sequence goes on from CAWGIZ010000008.1 coordinate 59,756, forward strand.
AGGCGGTCCGAAGCCGTTCAGGCGGGCGCCTTTCCGGCGGCGGTTCCGCCCAACGCGTTTGGGTCCTTGCGCAGCCAGTCGACCAGCAGATCACGTGAGGCGGAAGCCCGCTCTGCCTCCCAGCACAGGAAGACGGGCGACGTCGCGTGGTCGTCTTCGAGCGCGCACGCTGAAACGCCGGACCAGGCCAGCGTTCCGAAGATGTCGAGCGCGATGGTTACGCCGATGCCCGCGCGTACGAAGCCCAGAACCGAGTACCACTCGTTGGCCTCCTGCGTTATCCGAGGGGAAAAACCCGCCCTGATGCACAAGGCGTTTATCTGGTGATGAAGGCCGGGCGCGATGGCCTGTCCGAAGAGAACGAAGGGCTCGCCGGCAAGCTCCGAGAGCGAAAGGCGTTTCTGGCTTGCCAGCGGATGTGCCGAGGGCAACAGCGCGACGAACCGCTGGCGGCCGAGGATTTCCGAGCGCGTCGTCCGTCCGGGTCCGATCTCGCGCGTTATCGAGACGTCGATCGTCCCGGTTCGCAGCGCCTCCAGCTGTTGCGACGAATGCATGTCCCGAAGACTCAGGGCGACGTCCGGATAGGCGTTGCGGAACCTTTGCAGTGAGAGCGGAAGATCGGAGAGCATGACTGCTCGACCCGACCGCCGCCACGATCGAGCCGACCTGCCCGTGCTCCACCAGCCGCGCATGCTGCACCGAAGCGTCGAAATCGGCGGCGGCCCGGCGGCCGGCATCGACGACGATCTCTCCGGCGGGCGTCAGGGCCACGCGCGGCCGACGGATGAAAAGCTTCAGTCCCAGGAGCCGCTCGATTTGCCCCAGCGCGGACGCTGAGCTGCGGCTGGCGCATGCCCAGCCCTTCTGCCGCCCGGCCGAAATGCAGCTCGCTCGCGAGCACATTCAGCAACTCATAGTCACGGCCGCCGAGCGTCATTCGAAAATCCATATGATCTGATAAGGATATTCTCTCTTTCGGAAAGATATGACCCATATAATATGTAAAGTCCATGTGGTGCGCCGGGGGGGCCTGGCCAGCCCAATGACGCGAGATGCGAACAGTCATCGGCCCGCACAGGAGAAATGGCGAAAATGCCTGAGATTGCAAAAGAAATTTCCGCTGCCGAGTTCCTTGAAGGTGGCGCCGGGTACCGAGGCCGCCCAGGCCGCCTATCCCTATTACATGCAGTTCGAGCCGGACGACGATCAGCGCTTCTGGTTCTACAACTCGATGCATTTCCCCGAACCGATGACGGTATTCGACATGGTCACCGCGGAAGCGGCCTATTGCGCGCTGGGCTCCAGCAACACGCGGGTGCACAGCCTGCCGACGACTCTCGGCATCGACCACCGCATCATCAACGGCCGCGTCTATATCGGCGGCAACGGCGTCACCGATCCGGACGAGATCGCGCGCCGCACCGAAGAATTCCAGAAGCGCGCCTTCTACTATTACGAACACTGGGAGCGGCTCTACGACCAGTGGAAGGATCAAGATGCGCACGCTGATCGAGGATGCGCAGGACGCTTCCGCCGCTGTCATTGCCGGAGTTCGAGCCGCTCGAGAATGTTCATGCCGGCCGCGGCATCGCCTCCAACCACATCCTGCTCGATACCTACCAGAAGACGCTCGAGGGCTACTTCCGGATGTGGCATCACCACTTCGAGTTTCTGCTGCTCGGCTATGGCGCCTATATGGTGTTCTTCGATTTCTGCAAGAAGGCGTTTCCGGAAATCACCGACCAGACCATCGCGCGCATGGTGGCGGGCTTCGAGGCCGAGATCTTCCGTCCCGACGAAGAGGTGAAACGCCTTGCGCGCCGGGCCGTCGAGCTTGGCGTCGACGGCAAGTTCCAGGACGGGGCGAAAGCCGGAGGATATTCTCGCCTCGCTGGAACAGTTGGGCGATGCCGGCCGCGAATGGCTGCGGGAGCTCGAGACCTCGCGGAATCCGTGGTTCAACGTCAATGTCGGCGACGGCTTCTATCATTATCACCGGTCCTGGAACGACGATCTGTCGCTGCCGCTTCTCGGCGATGCCCGGCTATATCGAGAAGGTCAAGGCGGGCGAAAATATCGAGCGGCCGATCGAGCAGCTGCAGGCCGAGCGCCAGGGCCTGATCGACGGCTATCGCGATCTGCTCGCCACCGACGAGGAGCGAGCGACCTACGATCAGATGATCACGCTCGCCTGCCGCGTGTTTCCCTATGTCGAAGGTCATAAATTCTACTGCGAGCACTGGTACACCAACCTGTTCTTCAACAAGATCCGGGAATTCGGCGCGCTTCTGCTCGGAGCACGGCTTTTTCAAGGACCCGGAGGACGTGTTCCATCTCTCGCATTATGAAGCTCGAAGCGGCGATCATCGATCTGATGACGAGCTGGTCCAACGGGTCGCCGCCGCGCGGTCCAAAGCGGTTTCCCGGCGCTGATCGCCGAGCGCAAAGCGGCGATCGAGATCTGGGCCAAAATGGAAACGCCGCCCGCGCTCGGCGAGGTCCCGGACATCATCGACGATCCGGCCATCGTAATGCTCTGGGGCATCACGCGCGAAAGCCTCAATAGCTGGTTGTCCGCCGGCGAGACGGATCCCAACGAGATCCGCGGCTTCGCGGCCTCCAACGGCGTCGTCGAAGGCACGGCGCGCGTGGTCAAGTCGGTGCAGGAGATCGGCCGGCTGCAAAAGGGCGACATTCTGGTCTGCCAGGTCACCAACCCGACATGGGCGCCGGTCTTCAACAAGATCGCGGCGGCGGTTTCCGATATCGGCGGCTCCATGAGCCACGCGGCAATCGTCGCGCGCGAATACGGGTTGCCGGCAGTGGTCGGCACCGGTCAGGCGACAACGCGCAATCCAGGATGGCCAGCGCATCCGCGTCGATGGCGGGCGCGGGGTCGTGACGATACTGGGTTAGGCGAGTCGCTATGACCTCCGCACCCTCACTTCCTGGTTTTCGGAGATCGGCCTTGCGGATCGGCCTGCGGTGGGCGGCAAGGGCGGCAGTCTCGGCGAATTGACGCAAGGCGGGTATCGAAGTGCCGCCCGGCTTTGTCGTGCGGACCGAGGCTTTCGAAGCTTTCATCCGGTTGCTGGACAAGGAACAGCCGCTGCGCGCTCCGATCGAGGCACTCGATCCTCATGATCTCGAGACGGTCGGGGCGGTGACGAAGGCTATTCGCGCCCGCGTCGAAGGGAGTCCGCTTCCTCCGGCGCTTCGGGATGCGATTCTGTCCGCCCATGCCGAACTTTGCGCCGGGATGGCGGATGCGCCGGTCGCCGTTCGGTCCTCGGCGACAACGGAGGATGCCGAGGATGCCTCCTTCGCGGGGCTCCAGGATACCTATCTCTGGGTTCTCGGCGGCGATCAGGTGCTGCACATGGTCCGCAGCTGCTGGGCGAGCCTCTACTCGGTGGAATCGGTCGTGCTATCGCCGGAAGCACGGTCTGCCCGAGGCCGGAGTTGCCATGGGCGTCGTGGTACAGCGGATGGTAGATGCGCGCTGCGCCGGCGTGATGTTCACCCGCAGTCCGACAACCGGCGACCGGTCCGTGGTGACCGTCGAAGGCGCTTGGGGACTTGGCTCCGCCGTCGTCTCCGGCGAGGTTACGCCGGATCGCTGGGTCATCGCCAAGATCACCGAGCGAGATCACCACGCGCGATATTTCCGACAAGCATATTCAGCAACTGGCCAAGACGGGCGGCGGCATCGAGGACGTGCCTGTACCGGAGGGCCAGCGCTCCGCACCCTGCCTCAGCGACGCGGAATTGTTGGAGCTGAAAGATGTCGGTCTCAAGGCGGAACGCCATTATCGCCGTCCTCAGGACATCGAATGGGCGATCGACCGTCATAGCGGCGATATCCTCTTCTGCAGAGCCGGCCCGAGACCGTGTGGTCCTCGAAGGAGGCCGATCCGGTCGCGAAGCCGGAAGACAATCCGTTGGCCCATGTGATGAATATTTTCGGAGGTCGTCGGTGAGCCTGACCCCGAAGGATGTTGCCGAGATCCTCAAGCTGCTCGAGGAGTCCGCCTTTGAAGAACTCGTGCTGGAAACCGGCGGGCTGAAGCTCGAGCTGCGGCGCGGCGGGGCGGCGAAGCCGCGCACTGTCACGCAGTCCAGCGCTGGCGAACCCGCAGCAAAACCATCACCTAAGCCTGCCCCCGTCGCCGATGAGCCGAACAAAGCGGTGTCGTCCGCGCCCGAGGGCATGGCGGACGTGCCGGCTCCCTTGCTCGGCGTGTTCTACCGGGCGCCAAAGCCCGGGGCGGAGCCATTCATCAAGGTCGGCCAGCAGATCGAGGAAGACACGATCATCGGCATCATCGAGGTGATGAAGCTGATGAATTCGGTTCGTTCCGGGGTGCGGGGCGAGGTCGTCGAGATCATCGGCGCAGAACGCCGCGTTGGTCGAATATGGCGAGCCGCTGGTCCGGGTTCGTCTGGCCGGGTGAGCAATGGCCATCAAGCGCATTCTCGTCGCCAACCGGGGTGAAATAGCGGTCCGGATCATCCGAACCTGCAAGGCGCTGGGGATCGAGACGGTGCTGACAGTCTCGACGGTCGATAGGGAGTCGCTTGGCGCCCGGCTCGCGGATCGCACGCTCTGCATCGGTCCCGGCCCATCCTCCGAAAGCTATCTGAAGCCCGAGACGATCGTGCAGGCCGCGCTCGGGCAGCCGAATGCGATGCCATCCATCCGGGCTACGGCTTCCTTTCCGAGCGCGCCGCCCTGGCGCGGTTGTGCGAGGAAGAAGGCGTCTCTTCATCGGACCCACGACCGCAATGCAGATTGAGGCCGTCGGCGACAAGCTGCGCGCCCGCGCCGAGGCCGAGGCGGCGCAAGGTGCCGGTCGTTCCCGGCGGACCGATGAGTGATATCGAGGAGGCCGATGGCGATGGGCCGCCAGCTCGGCGCGCCGTTGCTCGTGAAGGCGGTCGGCGGCGGCGGCGGGCGCGGCATGAAGCGCGTCGACGACTTGAAGAAGCTCGGCCGAAACGGTCGATCATGGCCTCGGCGGAAGCTGGTGCGGCCTTCGGCGATGCGCGCGTCTATATCGAACGGTTGGTAACGCACCGGCCGCCATGTCGAGGTTCAGGTGCTCGGCGACGGCGAGGGGAATGTCATCCATCTCGGCGAGCGCGATTGCTCGGTTCAGCGGCGCTATCAGAAGCTGATCGAGGAGACCCCTGCGCCGGGCCTGTCCGCAAGCATTACGCGAGGCGATACGCGCCGCCGGCGTGCGGTTTGCGCAGCATCTGAACTATCGCGGCGCCGGTACGGTCGAGTTTCTGGTCGATGTCGAGCGCCAGAGTTTCTATTTCCTCGAAATGAATGCGCGGATTCAGGTCGAGCATCCCGTGACGGAGCAGATCTCCGGCGTCGATCTCATCGCCGAGCAGATAGCCATCGCGGAGGGGAAGGGCCTTCGTCTCTCGCAGGATCAGGTGAATTTGAAAGGCTGCTCGATCGAATGCCGCATCAACGCCGAAGATCCCGCGCGCGATTTCATGCCGAGTCCCGGCACGGTCAAGGAAGCCGTTTGGCCGGATGGCGACGGCATTCGGGTCGACACCCATATCGTCTCGGGCGCCCGCGTTCCGCCGTTTTACGATTCGCTTGATGGCCAAGGTGATCGCCTATGGGCCCGACCGGGCGAGCACGCTCCGGCGTCTCGACGATGCGCTGGGCCAAGCGAAGATCGATGGCGTCGCCACGAATATCGCGTTTCACCGCGACGGTGCTCAAGGATCCGGAATTCATCGAGGGCGGCGTCGATACCGGATATCTCGCGCGTTTTCTCGCGCATGCAGAAGCGGAGGCTTGACCAATGGCCGAAGTGAAACTTGTCGAAACCTCGCTGCGTGACGGCAATCAGTGTCTCTGGGGCGCGCTCGGCGTCGATACGGCGCGCACGCTCACCATCGCGCCCGTGCTGGATCGGGTCGGTTTCAAGGCGATCGACTTCACCACCTCGACCCATATGGGCGTGGCCGTGCGCTACAAGCAGGAAGACCCGTGGGAACGGATCCGGCTCATGGCGGAGGCGATGCCGAACACGCCGCTGCAATTCCTCTCCACCGGTTTCCGCTTCATCTCGTGGGAGACGGCTACCCCCGAATTCATGGCGCTGGCCTATCGCACGCTTGGTAAATCACGGCATCCGCCGGTTCGCCCTGGCCGATCCCATGAACGATCTCGAAGGCAATCTCGCGGCCGCCAAGCATGGCCAAGGAAGGCGGCGCGGAATACGTGATCGTGCGCGCTGGTCTATACGGTGAGCCCGATCCATGACGACGCGCATTACGCCGAACGCGCTCGCGCCGCTTGCGGCCAGCCCGCATGTCGATGCGCTCTACATCAAGGATCCGGGCGGGCTTGCTGACGCCCAGCGCGCGCCCGGACGCTGATCCCGGCAATCAAGGCCGAAATTGGCGACAAGCCGCTGGAACTTCATTCCCATTGCACGATCGGCCTCGCCGAGCTTGCCTATCTCGATGCGCCGGATCTCGGCGTCAGCGCCGTTCAATGCGCTTCGGGCGCGGCGGCGGACGGCACGTCCAATCCGCAAGGCGACGCGCATCGTCGCGCAATCTGCGGGCGATGGGGCATTCGGTTCCGCTCGACGACGAGGCACTCGGCGGAGGTCTGACCGCTATTTCACGCGCCTTGCCGAAGCCGAGGATCTTCCGGCCGGCCGGCCGCAGGCCTTCGACGCCGCCTATTTTCATCATCAGATTCCGGGCGGGATGGTCGGCACGATGAAGCGGCCATCTTGCCGAGCATCGCGTCTCTCATCTCGAAGGAAAAGGTGATCGAGGAACTGGGCCGCGTCCGCGAGGATCTCGGCTGGCCGATCGTCATGACGCCCTTCGCGCAGATGGTGATGACGCAGGCCGTGATGAACGTCACCGGGCAAGGAACGCTATGCCGTCGTGCCGGACGAGGTCGTGCGCTATGCGCTCGGCAAGTTCGGGCGGCCCAACGTGCCGATCAAGCCGGACGTGATGGACCGAATATCTCGTCGTCGCCAAAGGCCAAGGACATCGAGAACGAGCCGGGCATGGCGCCAGTCTCCGAGCTCCGCCGGCGGCTGGGCGCCAATCTCTCGGACGAAGAGTTCCTGCTGCGTGCGACCATGCCGGCCGAACAGGTGGATGCGATGCGGGCCGCCGGTCCGGCGCCGCGCCATTATTCGCCCGAAGTCGGCACCCGGCGATGAAGCTGATCCGCGAATTGTTGAAGCGCACGGATCTCAATCACGTCGCCATAAACAAGGAAGAGTTCAAACTGGAGCTGGCCCGATGACGAAAAAGGCCGAACCGCTCGGCGAAATCGGCGGCTTCATGTTCGATGTCGATGGCACGCTGATCCTGAGCGACCGTTCGTCTGGGCAGGCTACAAGGCGTTGCCGGGTGCGGCGGAGGTGCTGAGTGACTCTCCAGAAGCGCGGGACGCCCTTCGTGGTCCTCACAAATGGCAGCGCCTATCCGCCGGTCGAGCAGGCGGCGAAACTGCGGAAGCTCGGCCTGCCGGTCGAGGACGACGCAGATGCTGACGCCCTCGAGCGTCGCGGCCGGATCTGATGCGTCGCCAGGGCGTAAAGTCCGCGCTGATCCTGGGCACACCGGGTGTCGGCTATTGCCTTGCAGGAAGCCGGGATCAAGCTGCAGATTCACCGGTCGAGGACGGACGCCGACAAGGTCGATGCGGTCTATGTCGGCTGGCATCCCGATTGCGGCATGAAGGATATCGAGGTCGCCTGCAATGCGATCTGGAACGGCGCCGAAGCTCTATGTCGCCTCGGACGTGCCGTTCTTTCGCCTCCGCGGCGGGACGCATCGATGGGCTATTCGCACGCGATCACCGCCGCGATCCGCAAGCTCACCCGGGCGCCGATGATCCTTACCGGCAAGCCGTCGCTGAACGCACTGCGCTATGTCGCCAAGAAACTCGGCGTGCCGATGACGAAGGTTGGCGTCGTGGGCGACGATCCGGCGGTCGAGGTCATCATGGCCCATCGCGGCGGCGCGACCAGCTTCGGGGTCACGACCGGCTTCAACAAGGCCGCCGATTGGGCGGCCCAGCCGGCCAACCACCAGCCCGCACCGGTTGCTCAAGGGGGTCGGCGATCTGCTGAAGCTCAAGGAACTTGCTGCCTGATGCGCAGCATCGACTATTTCGACAAGATGGCGAAGCTGCATCCGGACCGCGCGGCGCTGATCGCGGGCGGCACGCGCTACACCTACGGCGAACTGCGGGCGCTGACCCACAAACTGGCCGGTGCGATGCGGGCGGCGGGCTCGAAGCATCAGGAGCCGGCGGCGATCCTGTCGCCAAATGACGGGTCGGTTCTGGTCAGCCTGCTCGGCATTGTGGCGCGCCGGCGCGGTTTGGATTCCCGTCAACACGCGCAATGCGCTCGACGCCAATATCCAGTATCTGAATTATGTCCGCGCCGGTCTGGCTGTTCTATCATTCCAGCATGAGGGATGAAGCCGCCCGCGTGAAACGCGAAGTTTCGAGCATCCGGCATATGATCTGTCTCGACCGGGCGGATGGAGGCACTCCATCGCTCGACGCGTTCATGGCGACGGCCGGAGATGGTGAAATCGCGGATTGGGGCGACCCGTCCGGCAATCCCGAAGAACTGGTGGCGATCATTGCAACCGGCGGGACGACCGGTCCCGCGAAAGGCGTGCGCATACTGAACCGGAGCTGGGGCACGCTTCTCGAAACCATCGTCAATTACATGCCCTGCAGACGATCCGGTTTGCCTCGCGCCCGCGCCCCTGACGCACGCGGCCGGCCCGGTCGCCACGGCCGCGCTGGCCATGGGCGCGACGGTGGTCGTGTTGCCGCGCTTCGATCCCGAAGGCGTGATGACCGCGATCGAAAAGCACCGCGTCACGCACATGTTCCTGCCGCCGACCGCGCTTTATGCCCTGCTTGCGCATCCCGGCGTGCGCGACCACGATTATTCGAGCCTGCGCTACTTTCTGCTTGCCGGCTCGCCGGTTTCGCCTGACGAAGTTCAGGCAGGCGGTTGAGGTCTTCGGCCCCTGTATCTGCCAGAGCTACGGCCAGACCGAATGCCACATGATCGCGACCTGGTTGCCGCCGGAGGTCGTCGCCGCGGCCGCTTCCGGCGATCATCCCGAGCGGCTCGCGAGTTGCGGCCGGGCGAGCTATTCGGTGCGGGTCGAGATTATGGACGATGACGGGAACATTCTGCCCGATGGCGAGGTCGGCGAGATCGTGGCGCGGGGCGGACTTGTCGGCGGCGGCTATTTCGAGATGCCGGAGGCGACGGCGGAAGCCTGGGCCCATGGCTGGCATCACACCGGCGATGTCGGGCGGCGCGACGCGGATGGTTTCTTCTATATCGTCGACCGCAAGAAGGACATGATCGTCACCGGCGGCTTCAATGTCTTTTCGGCCGAGGTCGAGGCGGCCGTGATGGAACTGCCCGAGGTGCGCGAATGCGCCGTTATCGGGGTCGCGCATGAGAAATGGGGCGAGGCGGTCACGGCGATCGTCGCGCTGAATGCCGGGCGCCAGCCTCTCGGAAGAGGCTGTCGTCGCTCACTGCAAGGCGCGGATCGGCGGGGTGAAGGCGCCGAAGACCGTCTATTTCCGCGACGAGATCCCGCGCACGCCCGCCGGCAAATTCGACAAGAAGGCGATCCGGGCGGAGTTCTGGACCGGCGCCGAGCGGAACGTCAACTGAACGCGCTCTAGCCGAGGCGTGCCTTTATAAAGGCTCCGGCCTCCGCCACCGCGTCCTGGCCGGATTTCAGCATGAAGGCGAAGGCGTGCCAGACATGGATCATGCGCGGCCAGATCGACAGGTGCACGGAGACGCCTGCCGCACCGGCTGCTTGGGCCAGTCTGGTAGAGTCATCGAGCAGAATCTCCGCCGATCCGACATGGATGAGCAAGGGCGGCAATCCCGCGAGATTGGCGAAGAGTGGCGACGCCAGCGGGGTGCGCGCGTCCGCTGTTCCGAGATACTGGCTCGCCATGGCCATGAGTCCGGCGCGGTCTAGAGTCGGATCTTCGCTGGCCTTGCTTGCTATGGACGCGCCGCTGCAGGACAGGTCCGTCCAAGGCGAAATCAGGAAACCGGCGGCCGGAAGCGGCATCCCCTTGTCACGCAGCGCGACTAGCGTTGCGACCGTGAGTCCGCCGCCCGCCGAATCGCCCGCGATAACGATCCGTTTCGGTGATATGCCGCGCTTGAGCAAGGCGTCATAGGCGGCGACGGCGTCGTCGACCGCGGCGGGAAAGACGTTTTCCGGCGCCAGCCGGTAATCGATGGCATAGGTGGTCACCCCGGCCGCCCGTCCGAGTTCGGCGGCGAGGGAGCGATATCCCTGCGGGGAACCGATGATATATCCGCCTCCGTGCAAATAGAGGAGGGCAGCGTCATGGGCGCCCACGGGGGTTGTCGCGCGGATGCAGGGAATGCCGCCGAGTTCATCGGACTTGAAGTCGATGTCGTCCGCCACGGGAAGCCCGCCCAGCATGGCCTCGAAGCTCGCCCGGACCACCGGTAACGGTTGTTGGAAATCCGGCCCGTTGGTGCGGAGCTCGGAAATCAAGGCATCGAGTTGCTCGTCCCCCATGTCGCCTCCTTGACGCTGCTTGGCGTTCTTTCTGCATCGCCCGTGTACGGGCCTCGCCAAACTCTGTCAGATCTTGGCGGGATGCGAAAGACGGTGCTGGCGGATCATCGGCCGGCGTCGTCGCGGCAGACCCGGGATTGGTTGCATCCCTCCGCTGATGGATCTTATTGTGCTGCCGCTTGTTGGATCGAGGTTTCGCGCATGGCGGTGGAATTGGATGACTGAACGAACGGTGACCGCAGATAACCCCTCAACTCCGCCGTCGTCGTCCAAGATCGTTCCTCTCATCATCGCGGCATCGTTTTTCATCGAAGAACTCAACTCCACGATCATCACGACCTCCCTGCCGCGTATGGCCGAGAGCCTCGGCGAGACCCCCACGGTTCTGGGAAGCGCCATCACGGCCTATCTGCTGAGCGTGGCCGTCTTCCTGCCGGTGAGCGGCTGGATGGCCGACCGGTTCGGTGCGCGCCGGGTCTATTGCGCCGCCATTAGCACATTTGCGCTCGGCTCGCTGATCTGCGGCATGGCGGGTTCGTTCGATATGCTGATTCTGGGCCGCATGGTTCAGGGCCTCGGCGGCGGCATGATGACGCCGGTCGGTCGCCTGATCGTCGTGCGAGGCATCGAGAAGAAGCAGTTGATCGTCGCGTCCAACTATATGATCGCGCCCGCGCTTGTCGGGGCGATGATCGGTCCGGGACTCGGCGGCTTCATAACGACCTATTTCTCCTGGCGCTGGAACTTCTTCATCAACGTCCCGCTCACGCTTGTCGGGTTGCTGCTCACCTTGCGCTTTATAAAGAACCCGGTCGCCGACGGGGTGGCGCGGGCGTTCGACTGGCGCGGCTTCCTTCTGCTGGCGACGGGGCTCGTTGCCGCCCAGATCGGCGTCGAATGTCTTGGGCGGCTGCATGCCGCGCCCTACAGCGTTCTCCTTTTCGGCGGGTCGGCCGTCATGTTCGCCGCCTACGGCTGGTATGCGAGCCACCGGGAGAATGTTCTTCTCGATCTGCGGCTCCTGAAGGTCCGGACCTTCGCGATCGCCATTCTGGCCGGCGCGCTCGCGCGTATGGCCGCCGGGGCCATGCCGTTCCTGCTGCCGCTGCTCTTTCAACTCGGTTTCGGCCTGAACCCCTTCAAATCCGGGCTTCTGACAATGGCGTCCGCTCTGGGCGTTTTCACCATGCGGATCGGCGTCAGTCTCGCTTTGCGGGTCGTGTCGATCCGCACGATCATTCTCGTCAATTCGCTGATCCTGGCCGCGATCATTGCGGGCGTGACATTGCTGGACGCGGCGACACCCCATTGGGTGATCTTCGGCTATCTGTTCGCCTATGGCGCCTTGCGCTCGGTGCAGTTCTCGAACATTACGGCGCTCGGCTACGCCGATCTCGCGCCGGAGATGATGAGCGGTGCGACCACGTTCATAACGCTCGTGACCCGATTCTGTATTTGCTGCGGCATCGGCGCCGGGGCGGCTCTGCTTAGTGTCTTCAGCGGCGCGGGCGGGACCACGCAGGGCGATTTCGTGCCGGTGTTTCTGATTCTGGCGTCGGCGGTTCTCTTGTCGGCCGGCGGTTTCACCCGATTGAGGCGAGACGACGGCTGGCAACTCCGGGATCGCAGGGCTACCTGATCCGGCAGGGCCGGTTATCGGGGTGGCACGAGGATCGAGAGGCTACTCCGGGGAATTGCCCAGTGACCGATCCCCACTCCAAAATATGCCCCTAAAACGCGTTTTGCGACATATGGCTTCCGTCGCGCTTTCCGTCCAATGTCGCTAAAATGGTGATTTTCCGCGCCTTTCACGGCTTGGCCGCTTCCTTGACATTTTCCATTTTTGCATACTATTCTGTCTAACGAAATTAAGGCGTCGTTGAAATTCGGACGTGCAATCTGTTGCTCAACGTTGTCCGTTCAAGGCAAGCTTAACCGCAGAAACTGCCTTAACCGGAGTGTTGAGCCGAGGATGAAAGTAGAACCGTCATGACCGCCAGCCCGGGGACCCATCAAGTTCCGGTTCATGGCGAGATCGATCAGGCGAATTTCGTCCCGGATTTCAGCGAGCCATGCCTCGCTCAGATAATAAAAAGACTCGAGCTGTCCCATACGATGGAGCAACTGATCTATCGGGAAGCCGAGCTCGACGAAGTGTGGCGACTTGTCGATGGGGCCTTACGTGACATACGGCGTCAGAATACTACCGCGGAGGTGGCGGGTATTTTGGAGCAGCTGCTGCAGGCTGTCGGAAAGGCCCACGATTATGTGGGCGTGGATGACGACCCCGCCGCGGCGGCATCCGAATTACGGCAGAGTGTCTTTCTGACGCGCAAGTATTCGAATTTGCAGAGCAGGTGAGCGCATCGGACCCTGGCTGAGCAAGAAGCCGGTCGGTACGCAAGAGAGAAGAGGAAAGCGATCATGTTAACAGCCGAAGACAACGAACTTCTGGTCCGTGTCGGCCCCGATGCGCCCATGGGGAAGATGATACGGCGCTACTGGATCCCGGCGCTTCTGTCATCCGAATTGCCGCGCCGCGACGGAACGCCGGTTCGTATCCGCCTGCTGGGCGAGGATCTCGTGGCCTTCCGCGACACCAGCGGCACGGTCGGGCTGCTCGAGGAAAAGTGCCCGCACCGCTGCGCCTCGCTGGCCTTGGGCATCAACGACAAGGGCGGCATCCGCTGCCTCTATCATGGTTGGAAGTTCGCCGCCGACGGCACCTGCCTGGAGCGGCCGACCGAGCCGGGCGGCCAGAATTCCGGCCAGGGCATTCGCGCGGTCGCCTATGCGACCCACGAAGCCGGCGGCATGGTCTGGGCCTATATGGGCGCGGCCGAGGACAAGCCGGAATTTCCCGAACTGCCCTGGTTGCATATGGCCGAGGGCCATTCCGTACCGTTCAAGATTCATGGAGGACTGCAATTACGCGCAGGCCGTCGAGGGCACGATCGATACGGCTCATGCCGGCGTGCTTCACAAGCTGCGGCCGTGGGATGCGCCCGCCATGTTCGATCACGAACGTGATCTGACGCCGAAGCTCGAAGTCGAGTTCACGGATTATGGCATGCGTTACGCCGGGCTGCGGAAGATCGGCAGCGGACAGCAGCATGTCCGCGTCACGCAGGTCGTCCTGCCATATATGACTCTGATCCCGCCTGCGGGCGAAGGTCCGCCGGAGATCAAGAACCGCCGTCTGATCAACGCGTTCGTTCCGCGTGACGATGAGTCCACGTGGCACATCCAGTGGTTCTTCGACGAGACCCGCAAGATCGATGTCCAACATCGTATCGATGAAGGCGGCATGTGGATGGACAAGAATTTCCGCAAGCTCGTCAACATCGACACCTGGTACAATCAGGACCGCGACTGGATGAAGTCCGGTATGCTGTCGGGCATCAAGGGCATCGTGACGCAGGATCACGCGGTCAGCGAAACCCAAGGGAAGATCCTGGATCGCACCAAGGAACATCTCGGCACGTCCGACGTTGCGGTCGTCGCGTGGCGCCGGTTGATGCTGAAGTCGGCCAAGGCGTTGGCGGAAAAGGGCGAGGCGCCTCCGGGCACCCAGGGCGGAATTGCCTGGAACAAGATCAGCGCCGAGACCGTCAAGCTCACGGAAGACCAGTCCTGGAAGGAAGAGGTGCCGCTCGTCAGCGTCGCCTAGCGATCCAATCCCCGGCGTCAGGTCGGGGCGCGGTCGAATATCAGCCGCTCGTCCTTCAAAAAGGGCGGGCGGTTTGCTTTCCGGGGGATTACTGTCGGATCAAGCTGACAGGCAGGAGGGGGCTTTGACTCGACAAGCACCGGCCACGGTTCGGGCCGCCGTCAAGACCGGCATCGAGCGGACGGAACTGCGTGAATTTCCCTGGCCGGAACTCGGGCCGGCCGAGGGCATCCTCAGGGTCGAAGCGTGTGGCGTGGGGGGAGCAGAGCCAGAGGTCTATCGGGGCGAGAAGTGGGTTCCCGTGATGATGGGCCATCAGGTCGTCGGGTCCATTGCCGCGCTCGGCCCGTTGGCCCGGAAGCAATGGAAAGTCGAAGAAGGAGAGCGGGTCGTTCTCCAGGAGTATCTGCCGTGCAAGACCTGCAAATGGTGTCTGCAGGGCGAATACCGGTTTTGTCCCGATGCCGATTTCTTCGGCGGTGGCACGCCGCAACGCTTCGGCCTGATGGATTTCACCGAGCCGCCGCATCTCGTGGGCGGGTTCGCCGAATATATGTTCATGCCCTGGAACACGGTGATCCATCGCATTCCGCAGGATCTGCCCGCCAATCTGGCCACACTGGCGATCCCGATCGGCAACGGCGTGCAATGGGCGACGATCGACGTGAACGCCGGTCCGGGCAAGACCGTGCTCGTCATCGGGCCGGGCCAGCAAGGGCTCGGATGCGTGCTCGCGGCCAGAGGAAGCGGGCGCCAGAACGGTCATTCTGGCGGGTCTGACGCGGGATCAGAACCGCCTGGATCTGTCTCTGCGCCTTGGGGCGGATCACATCATCAATTCCGACAAGGTCGACCTGATCGATGGCGTGAAGGCGGCTGTTGGCGACGGTGGTGTCGATGTCGTGGTGGACACGACCGGCGATCCCGGCGGCAAAAACATGAAGCAGTATCTCGAACTCGCGAACCAGGGGGCGTGGCTGTGGGTCAACTGCATGGATACCGGCGTGCCGGTGCGGGAGATAAAGCGCAAATACCTGACGGTCCGGTCCGGTCGCGGACGGACCTACCGGGCGGTCGAGCGGGCGCTCGAGATCATCGTCTCCCGAAAATATCCGCTCGAGGACCTGTGCACCCATACCTTCGGGCTCGGGGAGGTGGATCTCGCCATCAAGGCCACCGCCGGCCGCGAGATCGACGGCGCGGTGCATGTCATCGTGGATCCCTGGAAATAGTGACGCTTCTCGAGGGCGATCAGCTTGCCGCCAGCCAGCGCCGCAGCGCTTCATTGGTGCTGTCCGGATCTTCGAGCATGGGGAAGTGGCCACAACCCTCCAGAATGACGAGCTCCGCCTGCGGAATTTGGGCGGCGATGTCGCGGTTGCGCTGAGGCGTGCTGAGGGGGTCGTCCGCACCGGCGAGGATCAATGTCGGGCACTTGATGGTTGAGAGAACGGGGCGCGGATCCGGCCGGTTCAGGAGCGCCCGAACCTCGCGCGCATATTCTTCGGCAGTGAAGCTGCATGCCATGTCGGTCAGCAGCGCCATATGAGCCTGGTCGTCAGTCTCGAAGGATGAACGATCCGCGGCAGCCAGTGGCGCGCCAGCGCCGCCATGCCGTCCTTCCGGGCAAGGTCGATGAGCGGCTGACGCTTGGTTGCCTCGTCGGGTCCGACCGGATGGACGCTGGTATCGAACAGCGCGAGACGTTCTATGCGTTTGGGCGCGAAACGCATCATTTCCAGGGCAATTCGGCCGCCCATGGAAAACCCCACCAGCGAAAAACTGGGGGGCGCTTCGGCCAGCGCCGCGAGCGCCATTTCGCTGAGGCTCGTCTGTTCCGGGAAATGCGGCGTCGAGATGTCGTAGTCCTTTGAAAACGCATCGATTTGACGCCGCCAGACACGGTCGTTGCAGAGTGAGCCGGGCAGAAATACAAGCTTCTTCTTGGCTGGCATGGCTCGACTTTATACTCAACGATCGTATATTATTAATGCTAACAATCGGCCGCACCGTATTCAATAATTCGTTTCGGACATCGCCGGTGTCACTCTGGTCCGATGATCGGGCCGACGCCGAGTTGAAGAGCTATGTCTCGCGTCACAGGGGCGGGAGTCTTTCGGAAAGTCTAATGGGCAGGAACCGGCGCTTTGAGTGCGGCGGCCGAAGACCTGTCGAAGGGAAGCGCGACTAGAAATGCTGGTGGATGCCCATTGCCACGCCTCGGATGTTTGGTTTGAGCCGGTCGAGACGCTCGTCTTCCAGATGGACAGGAATGGGGTGACGAAGGCCGTCCTCACCCAGCTTCTCGGCCAATACAACAACGACTATCAGCAAGCCTGCCTGGAGCGGTTTCCGGGGCGGTTTGCAAGCGTTGCCGCCGTCGATCCAGCAGGATCCGGATGCGTTGGCCAAGATACGCGCTCTGGCGGCCGCCGGAGCTGTCGGTATCCGTCTGCGGCCCGAAGCCCGTTCGCCGGGCGCCGATCCATATGCCATCTGGCGCGCTGCGGCCGAAAACAAAATGGTCGTGAGTTCCGGTGGTCTCGCAGCCAACATGCTGTCCGGCGATTTCGCCCGGCTTCTCGATAGCCTGCCGGACCTCCAGATCGTTCTGGAGCATCTCGGTGGATGGGCGCGGCCGGACTGTGATCAGACCCGCGAAACCCGCGCCGGCATCGCCGCGTTGTCGCGCTTCCCCAATATCTGCCTCAAGGTTCCGACGCTCGGGCAGTTGGCCAAGCGCGGGCCGAAATTGCCGGCCTCGGGCCGTGTGCTGGATATGGAGCCGGCCGATATCGTTCTGGAAATGCTGGAAAATTTCGGAGCCGACCGGCTTATGTGGGGCAGCGATTTTCCGCCCGTGGCATCACGCGAAGGCTATGCCAACGCCCTGAATTGGACCCGCGACATCTTCAAGGGGCAACCGGCCGAGGTTCTGGACAATGTCTTCGGCGGTACCGCTCGGCGCGTGTTCCGGCTGGATTCTTGATGCGCGGAAACGGGCGGGATACACTTGCCAACGAAACCTCAATGTATAACATTATTGCCTAAAAATATCGGGCTTGATCGAAGCGCGGTCCGGGCGTCTGGAAGGCCTCGGATGGCCGCAAACCGAAGGGGAGATTTTACATGGCGCAAGAACGCAATGACAGAAATGATCTGCCTCTCCGCGAACGGCAAGACGATCTCTTATTCAAGAGACGGCGGCGCCTCAAGATGTTTGTTGCGACGGCGGACGGGGTTTGCGAGTTCCGCCGGGCCGGACGGAAAGTCCGACATGGTCGCTGGTGCGAGATGATATTCTCAAGGCCACCATGTCAGCGCGCTGGTATTCGAGCCGCGTTCGGGGCTTCTGTTCGCCGGCCTGCATTTCGAAGGCGGGCTCCTTGTCAGTGCCGATGGCGGCAAGACCTGGTAGCCGCGGAACAGCGGCCTCGAGTCGGAGCATATTTATACGTTGATGGTCCAATACCGGGGCGACAAGACGGTTCTTTATGCCGGCACGGAGCCGGTAATGCTCTATCGCAGCGATGACCTGGGCCGGAGCTGGACGGCATTCCGTCCGTGATGAAGTGCGGGACATGGACAAATGGTTTTTCCCGAGCTCGGAGCCACACATCAAGAACATCGCTTCGCACCCCTCGGAACCCGAGACGATCTATGTCGGCGGTCGAGCAGGGCGACTTGCTAAAGAGCACGGACGGCGGCAAAACCTGGAGCCAGCTGACGTCGCTCGACAAGCCAGGCGACAAGTTCCGTCGGGACATACACCGCGATCACGTTCCGCCAGGACAATCCCGAAGAGATTTACCTGACCACGGGGATCGGCCTCTATCACACGACGGATGGCGGCAATACATGGAAGCAGCTGACGGATCCCGACTTCCGGTTCGGTTATCCGGATCCGTTCTTCATCGATCCGCATGATAAGAACGTCATGTACATGGTTGGAGCCGGCCTGTCGCCGAATCCCAACTGGGCCAAGGAAGGCACAGCCTATCCGCTTTTCATGCGCAGCACGGATTCCGGCCGCACATGGATCGAAACCATGAACGGCATCCAGCGGCCGGTCCGCGGAAATATCGAAGCCGCGGCGATGCATTACTCGAACGAATGCGGCATCGAATTCGTAATCGGGACGGCCTGCGGAGAGCTCTATTTCAGCCGCGACGGCGGCAATAGCTGGGAACTGGTCAGCGAACGAGTCGGTGCCGTCTCGAAAGGGCCGCATTTCCGCCATTTCCTGCCGCCTGCAGAGCGCGAGAAGTACGAGAACAAGCTGAGGGCGATGAACGCATTCGCGTGACCGGCATGAAGCGCAATGGGGCCGCTGCGGTTAGGGGGTAAGGCAGGGACGTAATTGACACCGCATCCGCGAACGGCCATTTGCCGGAAAAGGGATGGCTCTCGCCGGAGGGGAACACCATGACAGCTTGTCGAGAAGACGCATCCGCGTCGGTTCGGCAAAGTTGTTTTTATTGTTGGACTGCATCACAGCAGAGAAAAAAGGGGAACCTTCGAGAATGGGAAAAGCGCCATTTCGTGCGGATCACGTTGGTAGCTTGCTTCGGCCGCCAAGCGTCGGGCAGGCGAGAAAGAAATTCGCGGCCGGCGAGATTGAGCCGGGAGGAACTCACGGCGGTTGAAGATCAGGCAATCAAGGAGACGATGGCGCCAATGAAGGTGTGGGCCTGAAGTCGATCACCGACGGCGAAATTCGCCGTGAGAACTGGTCGCTCGACTTCTTGCGGCGCTCGACGGTACCAAGGTGGTCGAACGGGCAACGGCGCCGCGGGGGCAGGGCGGTGCGCAAAGCATCGGCAATGTTCTTAAAGTGGTGACTGTGGTGGACAAGCTCGGATTTTCCCATCACCCGATGTTCGAGCATTTCAAGTTCCTCGTGCGCCAACACCAAGCAGACGGCAAAGATCACGATCCCCAGCCCCACGATGATCGTTTCGGCCTCGCGCGACTGGCGGGACATCGTCGACAGCGCAAGGCCTATCCGACCCTCGAAGCATTCTATGAGGATCTGGGGGCTGCCTACCGCGAAGGCGTGCTGGCGTTCTACGAGGCTGGATGCCGCTATCTCCAATTCGACGACGTCAACATGGCTTATCTCTGCGATCAGGACATGCGCGCGGGGATGGACGAAGCGCGGCGACGACCCGGAAGACATGCTGCAGGGTGGATCAAGGTGCTGAACTCGGCACTGGCGGCCCGTCCCTCCGACATGGCGATGACGACGCATATTTGCCGCGGCAACTTCAAGTCGGCCTGGTTCGCCGCAGGGCGGATACGAGCCGATCGCTGAGCATCTGTTCAATCGAGCTGGATTACGACGGCTACTTCCTGGAATACGACAGCGATCGAGCCGGCGGCTTCGAGCCTCTGCGCTTCCTGCCCAAGGGCAAGAAGCGCGGTGGTCCTTGGTCTGATCACACCGAAGACCGGCGAGCTCGAAGACCGCGGACCTGATCAAGGCCCGCATCGAAGAGGCCAGCAAGTATCGCGGACCTCGATCAGTTCTGCCTCAGCCCGCAATGCGGCTTCGCCAGCCATGAAGACGGCAATCTGCTGTCCGAGGCAGCAGCAGTGGGACAAGCTTCGAGAGATCGTCGACATCTCGAAGGAAATCTGGGCGTCGGACTAACCGGGAGGCTGGTCCGTGTTCGATAGCCACGCACATCTGATCTCGGCCGATTCCGAGCAATACCCGCCCGCGCCGCCAAGCGGACAGCTAAAGCCGGGCGAGCTCGACGACCCGTTGACGGTTGAGCGGCTGTTGTCCGGAAATGGACAGAGCGGTGTCGAAAAGGCCGTGCTGGTTCAGCGCGGGTCGGTCTACGGCTTCAACAACGACTATGTCTGTGATGCCGCCGCCCGATTATCCGGATCGTTTTGCCGCCGTGTGTTCGATCGACGCCACGGCTGACAATGCGCTTGAACGGGTTCGTCACTGGGTGACCGAGCGCGGCGGTTCGGCATTCGCTTGATGGAGCTCATCAAGGGATCGGACATAACTTGGCTGGATTCGCCGAAAGCGCGCGAGGTTTGGCGCGCGGCCGAGACCTTCGCGTGCCGGTTTGCGTCCATTTCTTTCCGTGGAACCGGACGGAAGGTTTGACGTCATTGAAGTCAATTCTGGATGAGATGCCGGACATCACTGTCGTTATCGATCACTTTTCCAACATGGATTCGAAGTCCGGGGCGCCGGACTATGGCGTCGACAAACTTCTGAGCGATGTTGCCGCGTTTCCCGGCGTCGCACTGAAATTTACGACTATCCCGCTCGGCCGCTTGCATGACGCGGGCATCGATGGTGCGCCGGTGGTCGAGCGGGTTGTGGAATTGTTCGGCGCGGATCGGGTCATGTGGGGATCGGACATCACCCAGTCGCCGGGCACCTATGACTACATGGCCGATCTTGGCCGGCTGTCCGTATCGCTGCTTGACGATGCCCACAAGAGCCGGATCCTGGAAGGGACCGTGCGGGCGGTCTACGGCAAGAACTGGAGCTGACCGGTCTCAAGGATATCGGGAAGCCGCTATTTCTTTTCCCCGCGTTTGTAATCCTTGAGCTTCTCGGGCGTGTAGATCATCTCCTTGTCGAGATCCAGTCCCCGCATCTTCTTCCGGGTCCACAGGTCCCAGAGTATCGTGACGATGACGGCGACGATGCCCGCGGTCATGCCGGCAGCCTCGAAATTCGTCATCTCGAGGGGATTGATGCTGTGCATGTCGACTTTGCCGTCGAACGCGAAGGCGAAAAGACCAGAGTTCATGATTGCACTCCCCTAATTCAGGTAGTCTTTCAGGACCGAAGGCCGCCGCCAGAATGGCGCGGGCACGGCCCGCAGCTTCAAAAGCGGCAGGTAACTGCCCGCATAGGAAATCATCAAGGCGGCGTGAAATAGCATATTGCGCGTGCCCGACGCCTCGATGTGCGGCAGGGGCGAATAGAACGCATTCAGGACGAAGATGGTCACCGTGACGGGGAGAAGCAGGATCAGCGCAAAGGGCACTGCGATGTTCGTCAGCAGCAGGAAGCCGGACGTCGCTTCCAGGACTTTCGCCAACGTGAAAAGATGCACATCCGTCGCCGCCTGAACATACATCGCGCCGGCCGAGGAGTCCGTCACTTTCGGCTGGGGCCAGAACAGGATGAAATAGTTGAGCCCGGATACGAGATTAAATCCGCCGAGATAAAATCGAATAAAAACAAGTATATAACGTTCCCATGTTGGCCCCATCGACCCCTCCATGTTCTTTGCAGGAACTTGCAAGCCTCCTGTCATTTGTTAGGCAATATGTTTATACACCGATGAGTCGTTGTCCAGTGGTTATGCCTGTCTGATGTCTCCCCGGCCCGGTTCCAAACTCGCCATGATATTCCTGCTGGCGGGCCTTTCCATGTTGACGCCTCTGGCGATCGACATGTTCCTTCCCGGTATTCCGGCGATCAGCCATGATTTGAACGCCCGCTCGGAGGCGGCGGTGGCGATCGTCTCGGTCTTCTTCGCGGGCCTTTCGATCGGGCAGCTGTTCTTCGGCCCGTGGTCGGACCGGGCAGGCCGGCGTCTGCCGATGATCGCGGGCCTCCTGACCTATATCGTCGGCGCCTTGATGGCCGCGATGGCTCAGTCGATCGAGCTCCTGCTGTTCGGGCGGCTGCTTCAGTCTCTCGGCGCTTCCGCCGTGACCGTCGCAAGCCGCGCCGCGGTTCGGGATCTGTTCGACGAACGCGAGGCCGCGCGGCTGTTTTCGACAATGTCCCTTATCTCGGGATTGGCGCCCGTCCTCGCGCCCGTTCTCGGCGCCGGTCTGCTTTCGATCGGAAGCTGGAGGATGATCTTCGCCGTGCTTGCCTGTCTTGCGGCATGCGCGCTCGTCGCGCTGCTTCTGAAGTTCCCGGAAAGCCTGCCTGCGGAGACCGCGCGCCGAAGCCGGGCCACGCATCCCTTGAGAAACTACCTGGGCCTGCTGTCCCAGAAACGCATGATCGGCTTTCTTCTGGCGGGCGGTCTCAACAGCGCCTGCTTCTTCGCCTATCTCGGGTCTGCGGCGCTGATCTTCATGAATGTGTACGGCATGAGCCCGGGGCTTTTCAGCTTTGCGGTGGCGGCCAATTCGGTCGGACTTGTCTTCTCGGCGCAGATCAACCGTATGCTGCTGAAACACTGGACGCCGAGGCAGATCCTGGCGGGGTCGTCCTTCACGACGCTGCTGTTCGCCGCGGGCTTCATCATCTTCGGTCTGAACTCAATTCGGCGGGCTGTGGGGCATCTGGCCATTGCTTTTCTGCGTCGTGTCGACCAACAGCCTCATCATGTCGAACTCCATGGCGGGCGCCTTGTCGGTCGATCCGGATCATGCCGGTTCGGCGGCTGCGTTGTTCGGCGCCTGCGTCTTCGGCAGCGGCATGGTACTGTCATTTGTCGCGGGGCTACTGTTCGACGGGACGGCGCGTGGTCTGGCCGCCGTCATCGCCTGCGGCTTGATCGGCGCGTCGCTTTCCATTCGTTTTCTGGTGCTGAAATCGACGGAAGGCACTCCTGGCCTGAGCTTTAAAGAGAGGGGGGATCATGTCGAAATATCTGCGCGGCGCCGGTGCCGCATGGCTGATCATACTGGGCCTGGCAAGCGTTAGTCCCGCACGTGCGGAGCCCATGACAACCCGCGACGTCGCGGAGGGCTTTCTGACCCAGATGTTCACCAAGGGAGACATGACGGGGGCGTACCGGAAATATTCCGACCCGGAGTTCATCCAGCATAACCCCACCATGGCAAACGGTGTCGCCGCGCACGAGGCTTATTTCGAGAAACAGGCCAAGGCTTCGGGCGTCGATCCTTCGACCTGGCGCAACGTGAACAATATGGTGCTCGTGGATGGGGACCTGTTCGCACTTCATCATCAGGCATTCCGGGGGCCGAATGATCCGGGACGGGTCTTCGTAGATATCTGGCGGGTCGCGAACGGAAAGATCGTCGAGCACTGGGATATCATCCAGCCGATGCCGGCGAAGATGCTGCATCATAACGGCATGGGGTGTGGTGTCGGTGACAGTTATGAAAGCGCCGGGACCGCCAAGGCGACGATCGCTCATCCGGCATGCGGACTGCCCGACCCCAAGGCAAGTCGGGAGGAGACCCTGAGGGTCATTGCCGACTATTCAACTGCACTCCGCAGCGGCGATGTGCATCAGGCGATACGGCACTGGTTTTCGGCGGACTACCGTCAGCACAGCCCCAATATCAAGGATGGAGCCGAGGGGGCTATCGAGTATCTGGATCATGAATTCGGCCGGGGGACGACGGAGATGCCGAAAGCCGGTCCGTCACGCGTCATCGCGGAAGGCGATCTGGTGATGTATCACCGGCTCGTGACGTATCCGGGCGCCGATAGGGCGTCGTCCAATATCGATATCTTCCGGGTTACCAACGGCAAGATCAGTGAGCATTGGGACGTGAAACAGCCCGTGCCCGACACGTCGGCAAACGACAACGGCATGTGGTGACGGCCGGCGCGGCTAGTCCGCCGTGGGGGAGGCGGGCAACTTCTGGAGAAGGCGTTCGCGAGGCCTGAATTCGCCGAAATTGCCGTGGCCATAGACAAGGCACGGCACTTCCTCAGGACGTGTCGAGACGCCGATAACCTCACCGAAGAAAACGGTATGCTCGCCCATCTCGATGGCGTCTTTCTTGGCGCACACGAAGTTCGCCGTGGCTGTGTTGAGAAGCGGTACGCCGCCGTCGGTCGTCAGCCATTCGCCGGCGGCGAAACGCTCATGCGGCGGACAGGATGACGCGAAACGCTTCGCGAGTTCCTGATGTTCGGCGGCCAGTATATTCACACCGAACCGTGTGGCCTCAAGGAAATACGGGTGGGCGCCCGACTTGCGATTGATGCAGCAAAGCAGTATCGGCGGCTCGGCTGAAACGGAGCAGACTGCCGTCGCCGTCATGCCGTAGCGCCGCCCGTCCTCAAAGCCGACCGTCAGGATCGTGACGCTCGCCGCAAGGCGCCGCATGCCATCCTTGAAGGCCTGGCTGTCGACTGTCATGGCGGCCGTTTTCGTCATGGTATCAAAGGTCCTTGTCGCTGCCCCTTGAGCCGGGGCCGGGCGTCACTTACTTCGGGTCTGCAACTGGTGATATTTGAATTGCTTCCGCGCCTCGTCGAGCCGCATGCCGCCGCGCACAGCCTGACGAATATTGTCCTCCGCGGCATGGATTTCCTCCGCCGCCGTGAGTATGCGTCTTCGTGCTCTCGCGGAATCACGACAACGCCGTCAGCGTCACCCCGCATGATGTCGCCGGGAGAGACGCGGGCGCCGCCGATATTGACGGCGCAATTCATCCGCTCCACCTGCACCCGGTCTTTGCCGGTACGCATCCAGTGTCCTTTGCTGAAGACCGGGTAGCCGAGATCGCGGCATAGCGCCACGTCGCGGTTGATGCCGTCGATCACCGTGCCGGCGAGTTTCCGGCGATGGGCGATCTCGGTGAGGATGTCGCCCCAGATCGTGGCGTCGTCGCGGCCGCCATTGTCGATCACGACGACATGGCCTTCCGGCACTTCGTCGATATAGTCGCCGACGGTGCCCGGCGGATTGGCCGCGGGTCCGCAGATCATCGTGTAGGCGCGGCCGGTCATCCGAAACGACGGGTCGCGGCCACGCGATCTGATAGCACTGGCCGACGATCCCGAGCCGGTCCAGCGCGTCGCTGATGGTCGCGGTATCCAGTTTCGATGCGCGGGCCACGTTGGCATCAGTACTCATGACGTCTTGTTCTCCAGATCCGGAAATGGTCGCCAGCGGTCTCGTTGCCGATGCCGCCTGCCACCAAGGTCAGGCCTCTTTGATGTCCAGCTTGAAGAGTTTCTTGGCGTTTTCGGAGAAGATCATCTTCTTCTCGGCCTCGCTCAGCCAGTCGAACCCCTGAATGAAGGGCGCAATGTCGTCGAGCGTCTTGCCGGTCTTGGGGTCGACGGCGGAGCCGACACCCGGACATTCCGCGCCGAAAAGGCAACGGTCCGCGCCGACGGTCTTGATCAACAGGCGCAGCGCTTCCTCGGAATAGAGCACGGTGTCGTAATAGATGTTGCGCATATCCTCGTAGAAACTCCGGCCCCGGCGCAGATGGCTCGCATGGAACCGGCCGACATGATACGGCACCGCGCCGCCGCCGTGGCTGACGACGATCTTGAGGTCCGGGAAGTCCTTGAAGACGTCTGAATTGATCAGCCCGTAAACGGCCATGGTTTCTTCGAGCAGGAAATTGAGCGTGTAGGGCGCCCGTTCCGCCCGTGAGCCGGCGGAATGAATATGAGCCGGTACGTCGAGTTCGCAGAGCTTCTCATACAAGGGATACCAGTATCGGTCTCCGAGGCGCGGGGGCTCGACACCACTGTTTTCGTATGGGTCCGGATTCAGGAGACAGCCTTTGAAGCCGAGGGTTTTTACGGCCCGCTCAAGCTCCGGCAACACCACCTCGACGGGATCGCCCGCGACCTGCGGCAGTCCGGCGACACCCAGGAAACGGTCGGGCAAGAGCTTGATCTGCCGGGCGATGATATTGTTGGTTTCCTCGGTGAACCAGTGCACCAGATAGCCGGGTTTTTCGGAGTGCATCTGCTGGAAGGGCCGGGGCGAGATCAGTTGCCGATTGGTCCCCACCCGGTCGAGCATATCGAGGTGGCCGCAGGGCGCCATTTCCTTGGTGTTGGTGTGCGCCAAGAATCTGTTCGTCGGTCAGGTCCGGGAAACGCCGGCCATGTTCGCCGCGATGCGACAGGAGCAGCGATTTATAGACCCAGAGCTCGGCGGGCGCGCTGACATGGCCGTGGCAGTCGATGATCATGATTTTCCCCATCCTGTATCGATAATTTGGTACTACGACGCAGTCGTCTAATTAAGTGCACCGATTTGACAATTTCCAGTTTGGATACTATTTTGTATAACGATCTTGGCTGGCATGGTCAACCGGACTGTAACCTATCCGAAGGCCTTTGGGGGGCTTAGGATTCTATGTGTGTGGGACTGTATGGCGTGTAGGCCCGTAGCTCAATATACGGCCGAAACGGCGCTTGAAATGGGAACTTTTAGATAATGGATGTGAGAACGGCGGGAGACGAGGGCATGGCTCATGGCAGTGTTTCATCGTCGCAAGACGCTTTGGCCAAGGTTCGGGCGCTGCTTCCCGGTATCGCGTCGCGCGCCGCCCAGACCGATGAAGACCGCCGGGTGCCGGATGTCAGTATCGACGAGCTAAGAATGTCGGGCCTGTTCGGCGTCGTAATGCCCAAGTCGCTGGGCGGATCGGAACTGGGATTCGCCGATCTGGTGCGAGTCACGGTGGAGATCGGCACTGCGTGCGGCTCGACGGCTTGGGTCTATGGTGTGCTTGCCGGTCACAGCTGGCTGCTGAACATGTTTCCGGAACAAGCGCAACGCGAGATATTCGCCGATCCGCATGCTCTCATCGCTACGGTGTTCCGCTTGGCCGGCACCGTCGTCGAAGAGGGCGACGGGTATCGATTGACCGGAGGCAATGGCCGGTTCTGCTCGGGCATCGATTATGCCGACTGGGTGATAATCGGCAACGCTGTCCAGAAGCCCAATGGCTTTGCGGAGCCGCGTTTCTTCGTGGTTCCGAAGAGCGATATCGACATCGTCGACGACTGGTTTACCGTCGGGTATGCGTGGCACCGGCAGCCGTTCGATCCTGATCAAGGATACGTTCATCCCCGCCCATCGCAGCTGTGCCCTCAAGGACATGCTGGGCGGTACCTCCCCCGGCACCCAGTTGCACAAGGGCAGCGGTCTACCGGATGCCTTTCGCGGATCTGGCGCCGTTTTCGATCATCGGTGCTCCGCTCGGCATGGCCAAGGGAGCGGTCGCGAGCTATGCGGCGCATATGGGCGGCCGCCTGAAGGGGGGTGACGATCTGCAAATCGCCGAACAGTCGACCACTTTAGCGCGGCTTGCGGAGGCGGCGGCGGACGTGGACGCGGCGATCGCGTTGGTCCTGGCCGACGCGACGATGGTCGACAGCGCCAAAGAACCCTCGGATGTGTCTCCTCTGGAACGCGCCCGTATTCCACGCGACTGGGCTTATGCCGCCCAGAAGGCGCGCTACGCCGTCACACGGCTTTTCGAGGCATCCGGCGGCGGATCGATCTATGACGACAGCGCGTTTCAGCGGATCTGGCGGGATGTCAATTCGGCCGCCCAGCACTTTGCTTTCGGGTGGGATAGCGCGATGACCAGCTATGGACGCGCAAGCGCCGGACTCAAGCAGTCGACATTCATGCTCAAGAAAAAGAGCTAGAGCCAAATCGGGCTCAGACGGCGGCCAGAACCCGGATAGCGGCAGGCTATTCGGGCGCAAGCTGCTTCGCGACATCCAGCTTAAAGTGCTACCTGAGCGGAATATTTTCTTGCTATAGGGTTTCCGCGCCCAGGTTTGTGGGTCACTTGTTTGGTAGGACTTGTCGTTTGAATAAGCGGGTAACCAGCATCGCCGTTCCGGCTCAGATCACGGAAAAACTACGCGCGATGATCGTTCGGGGGAGCCTCGGGCCCGGCATGCGGCTCGGACAGGCGGAACTGGCGGTGCAATTCAAGGCCAGCCGGGTGCCGGTCCGTGAGGCGCTGAAGCTTCTCACCTCGGAAGGCATTGTCGAACACGATCCAAATCGCGGATTCTTCGTCACGCGCCTGTCGCAGGACGAGGCCGAACAGGTCTTTCTCATGCGGGACCTCATCGAGGATACGCTGATCAGGACCATCGAGCTGCCCGACGAAACCCATCTGGAAGATTTGGCACGTCGGGCGGATCTTCTGGAGCAACTGTTGGACAGTGGAGACAGAGCCGGCTGGTGGAGCGAGAACCGCGAGTTCGAGATCGTTCTTCTTGGCCTCTCCCCAAAGAAGATCATGGTTCGTGAAGCAATGAGGCTCTGGACTCTCAGCGATCGTTTCCGGGCGCTGTTGCCGTTGCCGGGCAAGGAGTCGAGAGCAGCGTTACGCCGTCGTCAAGCACCCGCAGATCGAAGCCTTGCGCGACAAGGATATAGAGCGGCTTCTAACGATCCGGCGTGAGGTCCGCCACGCCTTCAAGCGCTCCGTCATCGAAACGCTGCAGGATCGGGAACTCTAGGCCGCGCGATCCCGGGCTCGAGTGGGCTTTGCTGCGTTACGCCTTGCGGAGGAACAACGCGGTGTCGCGTCCCGTAAATGAGAGCTTCAAGACTTCTTCTATGCGATCGCGGTCCTTGTGATAGGCCGCGAGCAGGGCGTTCCTGTCGCGGTTCATAAGGGCGTCGATCAGGTTGCGCTCGAAGCTCACTCCCATTTCGCGCGGCATCAACGCGCGATACCGGTCGGTCAGGGTCCAGAGGCGCGTCGCCTCCCGCAGCAGCAGTTTCTGGGGCGATAGATCCAGAATGTCGTAGCGCAGCTGGCGAAGCAGCGCGGCCCATTCCGCGCGCAGCTTTTGCCGCTCGAATTCATCCAGCAGATCGAAGCGTTGCAGAAAATCCTTTCCTTCCGCCTCGTCGGGCCAGCGCGCGGTGGACAGAAGCTCGGATTCGAGCCAGCGGCGCAGCTTATAGAGCTGCATGGCCTCGTCGAGTTCTAGCTGGGCAACGAAATAGCCGCGATTGCGGTCGTGGCGAAGAAGGCCCTCGGAGGCGAGAAATTTCAGGGCCTCCCGGATTGGGACCTTACTCATGCCGAAACGCTGTGCGAGTTCCGTCTGGCCAAGATGCTCGCCGGGAGAAATCGTGCCCCGAACGATCAAGTTCTTCAAATTCTCGGCTATCTTGTCTGGAAGCGCCGTGGACTCGCTCTTCGCCATACAGTCAACCTTTCGATACCCGCGCCAGCCGCCTCACTGCTTCCACGGTGAAACCGTAACGTGGATGGCATTCGGGATTTCCCGGCCGGCTGTCGCCATGATAGCGGAATGTACGCCGTCCAGGCCGAAATCGTGAGAGCAAAGACGATCCATCGGCCAACGGCCGGATCCGATGATCTGAAGGGCGATTTCGACCGACCTGTAACTGTGCCCGCGCGGCGCCCGGATCGTCAGATAACGCTTCTTGACCTCGCCAAGGGGGACGGACTGTCTCAGGCCGTTCAGATTGAGCCATGCGCCCTTGGCCGCCAGGGAAATGGCGGTGGCCGCGATCTCGCCCGTCGGATCGCCGGTCGTGTCGACGACGACATCGACGCCGCGGCCACCGGTGACGCCCATTACAATGCTCTCGAGATTTTCCTGCTCCACGTCGACGACAAGGTCGGCGCCGAGCTCGAGGGCGAGGTCGAGCCGCGCCCTGTCGCGGGTCTGACCGGCCAGAATGACGGTCGCGGCACCGGCATATTTACTTGCCAGCACGCAGCCGAGCCCCTGTTGTCCAGGACCGAACACCAGAACGGTCTTTCCGAGCCCCGCGCCGCCGTCGAGCACGGCCCATTGCACACCGTTACCGAGCGGAACCGCTAAAGTGGCATGACGGGCATCCATGTCCTGCGGAATTTTGTGAATCACCGCGTTGGGGGCGAGATACATATATTCCGCGAAGCCGCCCCAGAGATGCGGTGCGATATTGGCGTTACAGGTGCCGTAGCGCAGCGTGTTGAACTGATCCTTCACATTGAAGAAGTCTGCTTCCATGCATAGCCGGAAATCACCCTGCCGGCACCAGTCGCAATGCCAGCAAGGCAGATATTCGTGAAGCGCCACCCGGTCGCCGACCTTCAGGCCCCAGCGCGCCGCAGCGAGGCTGCCCAGCTCGTCCACCGTGCCGACATTTTCATGCCCCATGATGCACGGCGCCGTGTTCTGCCGGCGATACATCTCCGGATCGCTACCGCCGACGCCCGAGGATTCGATCTTCAGCAAGCCGGCTTCCGGAGGAACGACGGGCCGTTCGAATTCACGGATTTCGCACTTTTCGATATCGGTTTTTACGCAGGCTCGGACGATACCAGCCATTCTCCAGTCCTCCGTTGCCGGGTGGGTTCCTATCGCGAGGCGAACGTTGCCACCGGGATTCTCCGCGAGGCAATTCCCTATGTCACCACCCCCCGTACGATGGCGTCGCCTAATGTTTGTATATTGATTTGGCTAACAATATAGTGGGCCAAAATCCGGGTGGACGAAAGATAAAAGGGGATAAGATGCGCGACGTGCAGCTGGGGCGGTTGACGATCAAGAAGGTCTTCGAGAGCGAGGGTTCCATTCCCTTCTCGGCCTGCATGCCCGGCATTCTGCCGGCCGATTTCGCGGCCATGCGCCGGTGGTATTGGAGCGATGAACTGTCGGAAGATCCGGCCGAGGCGATGTTCAAGCTCAGCGTTCACAGTTACGTCCTCGAGGTGGACGGTCTCAAGGTTCTCGTCGACAGCTGCAACGGCAACGACAAGGAGCGCAGCGTACCTTTCGCCCATATGCTTCAGACATCCTACATAGCGAATCTGGCCAAGGCCGGGTTAAAGCCCGAGGATGTCGATATTGTCCTTTGCACCCATTTGCATTGCGACCACGTCGGCTGGAACACGCGGCTCGAAAATGGCCGCTGGGTACCGACTTTTCCGAAGGCGCGATATATATTCAGCCGTCGCGACCACGACTTTTTCAGCACGCAAACCCACGAGCAGCTATCTCGCGAAGCCTATCTGGATTCGGTTCTGCCGGTCGTGGAGGCGGGATTGGCTGATATCGTGGAGAGCGACAGCGTCGTTCATCGGGAGATCGGTGACGGCATCTGGCTTGAGGACGCTGCGGGTCATTCCCCTGGGGCGGTTGCCGTGCATGCCAAGCGGCTCGGGTCGCAGGCGATCTTCTCCGGCGACGCCTTTCATCATCCGATCCAGCTCATCCGTCCGGATGCGCCCTTCTTTGCCGACGAAAATCCGGAGATGGCGTCGGCCGTGCGTAAAGCCATGATGGAAGCCCACGCCGACACCGACACCGTGTTTTTTCCGGCTCACTTCCGCGGGGTCTCAGCCGGAAGGGTCAAGCGCGACGGAACGCGCTTCCGCTACGAGTTTCTGGAGCAATAACGAATCTGGCCTGATCGCCGGTTCTAGAGGGCCTTGATCGCCGCGATCCTGAAGGGCCGCACGGACAAGAGTTCGAGCACGCCGTTCTTCACATACGGATCGCCGGATGCGGCTTCCGTGGCGGCGGCCTTGTCCGGCGCTTCCAGGATGATCAGGCTTCCGATCGTCTCGTTTGCATCGTCCAGCAGTGGCCCCGCGAGAGGCATTTTGTCCCCGAAGGACTTGCGGTAGGCGATGTGATCGGGCCGGAACTGGGTGCGCGCCTCGGCGGTTCCACTCTGCCGGTATTCGACGAGAAAGTGCGGCATTTCCAAACTCCCTTTGCTTGCTCGATATCGAGGGCATGTCACCGGCTCGGACCGGAAAAATGCTATACAAATTTGTAGTCCGCAAGTCGCTTGTCGACCGGCCGAGCCACGGTGCGAGCGGCAAAAAAAGAAGGGAGCCCATTCGATGGGCTCCCTTTCTAGGGGGCAGGGGCCGCAAGGCTGCGGCCCCTGGCTGCTATTGCTTAGAAGTTGCGGCGGATAGAGATGTACCATTCGCGCGGCCGTGCGACGGCCCAGGCCGACGTGCCGTTCAAAGCGGCCAGATCGAACGCGTTCGTGTAGTAGTGTTTGTCCGTCAGGTTGGTGACGCCCAGGGTCGCTTCCCAGTTCTGGTCGGCGGACTTGTAGGCGAGCCGTGCATTCACCAGCGTGTAGCTCGGCAAGTGGTTGGTCGCGGCATTCACCGGATCGGTGAACAGGCTGCCGTTGTAGTTTATGTCCACCTGCGGGGTAACTGTGCTGCCGCCCGGCAACGGGACCTCGTAAGAGCCACTCAGAGACCACTTCCACTTCGGCGTAAACGGCGCGACGGAGTTGGTGGTGACGCCGGAAGCGACGGCGTTCGGATCCAGGGTCTTGTATTTGAAGTCGAGATAGCTGACGGAGCCGTTGATCTGCAGGCCCTCGATCGGCGTGAGCGTGGTTTCGACTTCGATGCCCTTGATGTCCGCCTTACCGGCGTTGAACGGTACGGCCGAGGCCGGGAAGTAACCCGGATCGCCGGGCGCGCCGGGGTAGCCGTTGGTATCCGCCATAATGATGTCGCGATACTTGTTCAGGAACGCGGCGACGTTCACGCGCATCTTGTTATCCAGGAGGTCCGACTTCGTGCCGATTTCGAAGGCGTTGACGCGTTCCGGCCGGAAGGGCACGAGCTGGGAAGGAATGAACGGCCGCGGGTTGATGCCGCCGCCCTTGTAGCCCGTCGAGAACTGGCCATAGGCCATGACATCGCTGGTGAACTCATATTCGAGCCCGGTGCGATAATCCCAGGAGTCGCCGGCATAGGTGCCGACGGCACCGTCAAGCGGGCCGACAATCGGCGGAACGCCGCCATCGGGCGATTTGCGGGAGAAGGTGTAGCTCTTCTTGTCGTCCGTGTAACGAATGCCGCCGATGACGCTCAGCCGTTCGATCGGATGGAAGATCACATGGGCGAAGGCCGACTTGCTCTTGCTGTCGACCGGATCGTTCTGGATCCAGTTCAGCGCCGGAGCCGAGTAGACGCGGGCGCCGACCCAGCCGCGGCTGTCGAAGTAGTAGCCGCCGAGAGTCCATTCCAGAGAATTATCGAGCATGTTTCCGGAGAACCGGAGCTCTTCGGTGAACTGGTGATAGGGCTGATCGTCGATGCTCAGGTTCTTTCCGATCGGGCTGGCGTCACCGTCGCCGACCCAGATCGTGCGGTTACGCACATAAGCGGTGATCGACTTCACCGAAACATTATCGGAGAGCGTCCAATCGACCGTGCCGGAGAGAGAGTCGGTATGCGAGGAGCTGATCGGCGGCAGCGACCAGTTTTCCTGCGGAATAGAGAAGGTGGAATAGTTGATGTAGGGCCGTGTCGGCACAAAGCGGGAATCGAGCGGTACGCCATTCAGCATGTCGCTCGGGCTGTTCGCGACCTTGAGCTCCATGGCGCCCGTTTCCGAATCGTCGCGTACGATGCCGCCGATGATGTTGACCTCGAGATTGTCGGTCGCCTTCCACAGCAGATTGGCGCGCACGCCCCAGGTCTTCGTTGCGCCAAGGGTGCCGATCTTGCAGCCGTCGACAACACGGCTGGTCGGCAGGGCGCCGGCGAGAGCGGGTTGATCGCAAGCGAAGTCGAGCCGGTCGACATAGCCGTCACGCCGCTTCGTGTAACCCGAAAGGCGCAGGAACAAGGTATCCGCGAGCGCGTGGTCGAAGGAGGCGCGCACATCGATCCGGTTGAAGCTGCCATAGGCAACCTGGGCGTAGCCGCTTTCGTCCCCGGTGGGCTTGGCGGAATAAAGCTTTACCGCGCCACCGATGGAGTTTTTGCCGGCCAGAGTTCCCTGAGGACCGCGCAGGATTTCGACGCGATCGAGATCGACCAGATCGAAGAATGAGCCGGAAAGGGCTCCGTAATAGACGTCGTCGACATACATGCCGACGCCGGGCTCCAGTGCGAAGTTCGTGTCATACTGACCGATACCGCGGATGTAGACCGTCGCCGAATTGCCGTAGGCGGACGTGCCCTGAGCGATGGTGACGTTCGGAGCGATCGCGCTGATCTGGCTGACGTCGGTGTAGTCACGCTTCAGCAACTCGGCACCCGACAGGGCGGTAATCGCGACCGGCGTGCTCTGCACCGATTGTGACCGGAACTGAGCCGTGACCATGACGGTCGGCAAGCTCGTTCCTTGATCGCCGGCGGCAGAGTCCGCTGCCCAGACGGGCGTTGCGACGCCAAGAGCGATGAACGAAGCGGCGCCCAGCAAATGGGCTCGAACAATGTTGTTGAGACGAACGGAATCGTTCCTCGAAGGCATGATTTCACTCCCCTGATTTCTACCCCTATCGATCCCGCCGCGAGTGGTTTTTCGTTTTCCTCGTCTTAGGCGGGCATTCAATCCGTATATAATATCGGATACTATCTAACAAGTCGATTCCGGCTGCAATTATATGGCAGGAAATAGAATGCGCATACAAAGGCTGGATAACTGCGGTCTTTTCGGAGGGGCAGAGGAGCTACATCCCGCTTATCGGGCCGCTTGTCCGGTCTTTTAGGTATACAGTTATTGTAGACAATTACTGGTGGCGTGAGCGTGTCGGCGCGATGTCGGCGGGTCGGATGGGTTTGACTGCCGCTCTTTGTCGCCCTCAACTGTGGCGTGCGTGGAAAAGGGATCCCGTTGAAGGCCCCTACTTAAATCCCGGCGCGCAGAGCCTGCCCGACAAGGCGCAGCGGGAAATTCTCGACGGTAAGCGCCGCACATATTATTAGTATGCTGACGGTGTTGTCGCGGCGGCCGGAGCCGGACGCCGGAATCCGGCGGTCTGCCACGGCCTGGCGCGCAAGCTGTTCGCTTTACGGACAGGTGGCGTGGCGATCCGGGCGATGGCTGGAGCGAAAAGGTCAGACCATGAGTTACGAAGTTTCACCCCTTGGCCCGATCATGGGCGCGGAACTGCTCGGCGCGGATCTGACCGAGCCGCCGTCGCAGGATCTTGTCGGGATCGTCAAGGATGCGATGGCCGAATACGCCTTGCTTGTGATCAGGGGGCAGAAGATTACCGACGAGCAGCAAATCCGGTTTACCCGCGCTTTCGGGCCGCTCGAACTCATGCCGGACCTCGGAATGAAGCGAACGACGCCCGGACGCCTTCCTCCGGAGATGTATGACGCGTCGAATCTGGACCACAATGGCGAGATCGTAGGAGACGGGTCGGCGCGGGCGACCTTCAACAAAGGTAACGAGCTGTTCCACTCGGACAGTTCCTATAACGATCTGCCGACGTCCTGGTCGCTCCTCATGGGCCACATCGTTCCGCCAGAAGGCGGAAATACCGAATTCATCGATATGCGTATGGTCTATGACGCGCTTCCCGGCGAGATGAAGGCGAAGATCGAAAATCTCAGGGCCGAGCATTATATCTGGCATTCGCGGCGCAAGGGCGGGATGAAGGAAGTCACGCCCGAGATGGAAGCGGCCATGCCGGCCGTACATCATCCGCTGGTCAAGCTCTCCGAGAACGGCCGCAAGGCGATTTACATCGGGGGGCACGCCTCGCACATCGTCGGCTGGCCGATCGAAGAGGGCCGGGCGCTGCTTGACGAGATCTATGCGTTCGCGACGCAGCGACGCTTCGTCTACAGCCACAAATGGCAGGTCGGCGATCTGTTGATCTGGGACAACCGGTGTACC
Organism: uncultured Alphaproteobacteria bacterium; assembly: GCA_963822835.1. Classification (GTDB taxonomy): domain Bacteria; phylum Pseudomonadota; class Alphaproteobacteria; order CAVTAV01; family CAVTAV01; genus CAVTAV01. The sequence goes on from CAWGIZ010000008.1 coordinate 95,356, forward strand.
ATGCATCGCGGCACGCCGTTTCCGTATTTCAAATACAAACGGGACCTGCGGGCCACCCGGCTGCTTGAATACGGTCAGGACCGCTCGTCCACGACCGCAAGGCAGATGACGCGCGCCGGAAGCTGATCAACCTTCCGGTCGATCAAGCCAACCGGGAAGCTCAGGAATCCTGGAGATCGGCCTGGAGAGGGGCGCGGCTGTAATCGTTCTTCGCCGCAACGATCTTCTTCAGAATATCGATGAACAGATACCGCTCTGCTGGCGTCAGTTCGTCCAGCAGACGGTCGGAAACGATGTGCCCGTCACCGGGAAGTTCCGCGAGGAGCTGCCCGCCGGCGTCTGTCAGATAGACGTGCTTGATCCGACGGTCCGACTTGCCGGTGGTGCGCGAGATCAAGCCTTTCTGCTCGAGCCGCAACAGGGTTGTGGCGGTGTTCGTCCGGTCGAGTGCGACCAAGCCGCTCAACTGCGTCTGATCGATGCCAGGACGCCTTTTGAGGACGAACAGAATGGATAGCTGAACAGGGGTCAGGCCCGTGCCGCGATAGGCTTCCATGAACATGCCGACGGCAATCTGATGGCAACGCCGGATCAGGTGTCCCGCGTTGTAGTGAACTTCGTCGAGCGTGGCGTCCCGCGAATTTTCCTCGCGGACGCTGTCCACTGTCTTCACATCCATTGAACTCGGCTGCCTCTTCAGAGACGATCCCGTGGCTTGAAAAACAAGCAATGGAATTCGCTGCCCAAAAACACCAATCCGGCGGATCTTGCCCCGGCGGGTTCCCATGGACCTGTTCGGTGCCATGAGTTTAAGTTGTTGTCTACGCGAAATTTTCCCTATAGGTCAATTTACTGGCCAGCCCTTTCGGCGCGTTTATGCGGATTCTGGTGCGCTTTTCTCCAATGTTTGAATGCCCAAAAACAGGGAGGATCAAGATCATAGCGCGTTTGACAGCGTTGTCCCGCTCCGGCGATAAGATTTGCCTGAAACTACCTGTCTCGGCGCTCGGCGATGGCTGGCGGCGGGCCGGTGGTGCGTCGATCTTCAGGCGGGGCGACCGACTTGGTTGAGCCAATTCTCGTTGCGGATATTGGTGGCACGAATGCGCGGTTCGCCATCGCTGACCTGCAGGGCGAGATTATCGCCATCAAAGAGGCTCGCAACTTTCGCGCGGAAGATTTCGAACACGTGCGAGATGCCGCCAATGCCTATCTGGAATCGCTGAATCTCCATCCCAAGAGGGCCTGTCTCGCCGTGGCCGGCCCCATCGCGCGCGACGAGGTAACGTTCACGAATTCTCACTGGAGCCTGCAGTCCTCGCAATTCAGGCAGGACCTTGGCTTCTCGGAATTCTTCGTGATCAACGACTTTTATGCCGCCGCCGCCGGGGTCGCCCATCTCGATACCGATTCCTTCGTGACCATAAAGGAAGCTCAAGGTCATCCGGCGGCGCCGCAACTCGTCATCGGGCCGGGCACCGGGCTCGGTCAGGCGCTGATCGTGCCGACCCGGCATGGCCGCGAGATCGTTGCGACCGAAGGCGGGCATGTGACCTTCGCGCCTCATACGGACGAAGAATTCGCGGTCATGAGGTTCGTCGCGCGCGAGCATCCCAGGGTTTCGGCGGAGCGGCTGCTGTCGGGCAGGGGCCTGGTCAATATCTACCGGGCGCTCTGCTCCCTCGGAGATAAAGCGCCGGCGCTGCTACGCGCCAGCGAGATCACGGCTGCGGCCCTCGGCGGCAAAGATCCGGTCGCTTTGCGAACCGTGACGCTGTTCTGCGAAATTCTCGGCAGCACGGTGGGTGACGCCATTCTCGCTACGGGAGGGCAGGGAGGGGTCTTTCTCTGCGGCGGGATCCTTCCGAAAATCCAGAGCATCTTCCGCACGAGCGCCTTTATCGACCGGTTGTTGGAGAGAGGCCGTATGCGGGACTATGTCGACGAGGTGCCGGTTCGGCTCGTCGTTGATGATCGTGTTGCCCTGTTCGGAGCCGCCGCTACAATGCAGGCACATCTGAGAAGCCGGTAGCGCAAGCCCCGGAATCGCCTCTCTGTCCTGGAAGGACGCCCGAACCTTGGCGACCATCAACGACGTTGCACGGCACGCCGGGGTCTCGATGAAGACCGTATCGCGCGTTCTGAACAACGAACCCCATGTCCGGGATAATTTGCGCGAAAGGGTTCTCGCTGCCGTCGAGGCGCTCGACTATCGCCCGAACCAGGCCGCGCGGCGCATGGCGGGAAGCCGATCCTATCTGATCGCATTTCCCTACAACAATCCGAGCCCGGCCTATATCAACGGAATCCAGTCCGGCGCGGCCATCCGTTGCCGCGAAAGAGGTTGTCACCTCGTTGTCGAGCCGATCTCGATGGACAGCACGATCGGCGACGTCATGCACCGGCTTGTCTATACGCTCGCGCCGGACGCGGTCGTCGTAACCCCGCCACTGTCGGACGATGCCGGGTTTCTGGAGATCATCGGAGGGCTGAATACCCCGATCGTTCGGATCGCCGGCGGCGCCGACGGCTTTGGCATCAATGTCGCGGTGGATGATCGAAAGCCGGCCTATCAGATCACTCGGCATCTGATCGATATCGGCCATCGCCGCATCGCCATGGTCCGGCCGCACCCCGATCACCTGTCGGCAGCCGCGCGCTATGAAGGTTATCTGCAGGCAATGGAGGAGGTCGGCTTGCCCATCGATCCCGCTTACGTCGCGCCGGGCTATTTCACCTTCGCTTCCGGCAAGGAGGCCGGCCGGCAATTGCTGAAATTGGCCGAACCGCCTACGGCGATCTTTGCGGCAAACGACGAGATGGCTCTTGGCGTCATGGCTGCGGCCCGCGAGCTGGGGATCTCGTTGCCGGACGATCTGTCGATCGCGGGGTTCGACGACATTCCGGCGACGCGGACGTGCTGGCCGTCGCTGACAACTATCCAGCAGCCGCTGGCCAATCTCGGGGCTGCCGCCGCTGAAGCCGGCATTTCCGGAGCGCTGCCGACGGACATACCCCTCGACTGCGCACTGATCGTGCGCGAGTTAACACGGCCGCCAAGGGCGTGAGGCCGGCGCCTATTCCTCCCAGGGCGGCATTTCGCCGGTCGCGACCTTGGTCGAATTGCTCAGGATAAAGCCGCCCAGCACGTCCTGGGTATCCGGGAACTCGTCCTGGATCGCTGTCGCAAGTTCTTCCGACGTCTTTGCTTTCTTGGCGGCTGCCTTGAAGGCCACGAGATAACGCCGGGTAAAGTCCAGTGCGCTCCTGTCGTTCGGCAGGTTGGGCAGCTTGTGTCCGGCGACGACGGCATCGGGTTTCAGGGCGATAAGCTTGTCGATGGCCGCAAGCCAGTCGTCATATTGCGGGGCTTTGTGTTCGCCGAGCCAAAGATGGATCTTGTTGAAGCAGAGATCGCCGCAGATTACCGCCTTCAACGAGGGGATGTAGAGCGCGGTGGCGTGAACGTGATCGCCCTGCATCGGCCCGATGATCTGGATGGTCTGGCCGTCCAGGGTGAGGGTGTTGCCCTCGACCGCATGCACAGCGACAGGATGGCGTGGACCATTGTCTCCGAGCATCGGTCCCCAACGTTTGAACTTCAGGGGGTAGGAGCGCCAAATATCCGCAACGACCTGAGGTGCCGTTACCACATCAACACCGGGGAACAGATCCGTGAACACGTCGACACTGAAGAAGTGATCGGGGTGGTCGTGCGTGATGTAGATCGTCTTGAGTTTCTTGCCCGATTCCAGAACGTCGGCGGCCACGCGCAGCCCATCCGAGCGGGTGAAGGGCGGATCCACGAGGATCGCGTCCTTCTCGCCCATGATCAGCGTGGAGTTGGAAAAGAGACTGCCTTCGCTGGAGGTGATGACCTGCAGTTTTAGCGGCGTGGCGCCGTCTTCTGCTCCAAGGGCGGGACCTGCCGCCAACAGTACGCCCAAACAGATCAAGCACTTCGTTACGGATCGCATCGCAGCCTCCTCTCTAAAGCCCCTGTCGTTTGCAAGGCCTCCCCTGGACGGAACGGACGACGGCCTATCCCTTGAGGGCGGCCGCCATGGCTTCCGCCAGTGTCGTCGTCGGGCGGCCTATCAGCTTGCTTAGGTCGCGGCCGTCGTCGAACAGCGCGTCCTTTGCGGCGCCGGCATCGGAATTGGCCAGCATCGTGGCGATGGCTTCCGGCAGGCCGGCGGAAACGAGCGCGGCCTTGTAGGCCTCTTGCGGCATGTCCTGATAGACGACCTTCTTACCGGATTGGCGGGTGAGCTCGTCGGCATAGTCGGCCATCGTGAACGCCTTGTCGCCGCCGAGTTCGTAGGTACGGCCGCCGATGTTTTCCGCCGTCGTCATGGCGACGGCACCGGCCTCCGCATAGTCGGCCCGCGTGGCGGCGGAAATCCGGCCCTTGCCGGCGCAGCCGATGTGGACGCCGTGCTGCAGGTCGGTCGGGATCGAGCCCATGTAGTTTTCCATGTACCAGCTGTTGCGCAGCAGGACGTAGGGAACCCCGGAGCTCTTGAGGACCGCCTCCGTGCCGCGATGCTCCTCGGCCAGGCCCATGGGAGATGTGTCGGCATGCAGGATGCTCGTATAGGCAAGTCTCTTTACGCCCGCGCGCTTGGCGGCGTTGATGACATTGGTGTGCTGCGGGACACGCTTTCCTACCTCGCTGCCGGAGATCAGCAACACGTGGTCGATGCCGTCCAGCGCCTTGTCCAGTGCTTCGGCCTGCGAATAGTCGCCCAGATGGGCCTTAAGGCCGCGCGACGCGAATTCCTTGGCGGCGTCATCCTTGCGCACCAGCACGGCGATCTGGGCCGCGGGAACCTTCTTGAGCAAGGAATCGACGACGAGGCGTCCGAGCTTGCCGTTGGCGCCGGTGACGAGAATCTTGGGATTGTTTGCCATTTTCTGCTTTCTGTTGCTGCTTTGAATTTGGTCTTTGAAAGAGAGTTGGTCTACATTAGAGACCTTGGCCGGGCATCGCAATGAGGCAATTTCCGGTACCAAGGTTACGCGAAGGGTACCACGAGTGACGAGTAAGGCGGAGAACATGGCGAAGCGCTTGGAGCAATGGCAAAGCCAGGGCTTCAATGCCGGCAATTGTCCGGTGCGCGACGTGCTCGATCATATCGGCGACAAGTGGACGACGCTGATCCTCATGATCCTTGCCGAGACGCCGCGCCGGTTCAGTGATGTTCGTCGCGCGGTTCCCGATATTTCCAAGCGAATGCTCACACAGACCTTGCGCAAGCTGGAGAGGGACGGGCTCGTCGTGCGGCAGGTGTTCCCGACCAAGCCGCCAAGCGTCGAATACAAGCTCTCCCCGCTCGGAGTGACGGTGCTCGGGCCCCTTGCCGCGCTCGTCCAGTGGGCCGAAAACAGCCACCATGACATCCGGAGCGCCCGGGAACGGTTCGACGGTCTCGCCTAGAGTCCGTCCGGTCTAAGGTTCGCTTCTGGCGGGATTTGGCAGCAGCAGGAAGTTCGTCGCCACGGCGAGTACGATTACGGCGGCGATGACGAAGGCCATCGGGCCCGGCGTGCCGTCGGCAAGAACGCCGACGAACCAGCCCGTGATGCCGCCAAAGGCCATGCCGAGCCCGCCCACCAGCGCGGAACCGGCCCCGGCGTCGTGGGGCAGGTCCGCCAGGGCGCCCGCAATGGCGTTCGGCGTGATGAGGCCGAGCGAGCCGACCACGAAGAAGATCGGTACGGCGATTCCCGCCAGACCGCCGAAGCCGGTCGTGGCGGTGAAGAGCAGCGCTGCTGCGGCGATGCCACCGATCACGATGCCGATACGCAGCAACAGATCCGATCCCAGCCGATGGATCGTCCGCCGATTAACGAACGACAGAAGAATGATCCCGACGATATTGATCCCGAACAGAAATCCGTAAAGCTGGGGAGGCACGCCGAAATATTCGATGTAGACGAACGGCGTGCCCGAGATATAGGCGAACATCGCCGCGAGCGTGGCCGACGCGCAGAGCATGTAGCCGACGAACCGGCGGTTTCTCAGAATCCGGACATATCGCCAGATGATCTGGCCACCGCCACCTTCCGCGCGACGGCTCGGAGGAAGACTCTCGGGCGTGAAGCAGAGGCCGATGACCACGATCGCGCCGAAGATCGCCTGAAGAACGAAGATTGCCTGCCATTCGAACCAATAAAGCAGCTGGCCGCCTATCAGTGGCGCCGCGAGCGGCGCTAGCGATCCGACGACCTGGATCAGGGATCGGGCCCTGGATCCTTCCTCCCGGTCGAACAGGTCGCGGACCATGGCGGAACTGAGGACAGCCGATGCGCAGCCGCCGAAACCCTGAACCGCTCTCAGCACGATGAAGACGCCGACATTGGGGGCCACGGTGCAGCCGAAACTTGCCGCGAAGAAGATTGCGCTTCCTGCGATCATCGGCCAACGCCGTCCGCATCGGTCGCTTAAGGGACCCCAGAAAAGTTGTCCGCCACCAAACCCCACCAGAAACGCTGAAAGTGTGAGTTGAAGGTCCGCCTGGGTGGAGCCGAAGCTTTCGGTGAGCGCCGGCAGGGCGGGGAGATACATGTCGATCGCCAGCGGTCCCAAGGTCTGGAACACGCCGAGCAACACCAGCAACGCCGTGCCGTTGACCGACCGGCGGGCTAGCCCGGTTCGCATTGGGGAGGGATTGTCCTGCACGGGACGCTATTTACACCAGGATGAGGGCAAGCCAAAGAAGTTCCAGCCGGGGGCGTAATCATCGGTGCTCTCGAAAATCAGTGTTGGCCGCCGGGCACGCCTTGAGGCACAACTTATGATGCTACGCGCTCGCCGGAATTCTTGGTAACATGGCGCCAAGAAGGATGGCTGCCGTTTGGACGCGATAAGTTGGCTGGCAAAGTTCATAGGACAAATCGTTGTGTTTGCCGGCCCGGCGCTCGAGACGACATTCATGCCTGTTAAGTCCTCACTTCAATTGCGATAGGCCTTCACGTTCACATGAACTCAATCGTAAAAAAGATGGCGCAACCCGCTGCTGTTAAAACGGAAAACGCCGCCAACGTCCCCATGCGGATCGCGGAGACACTGCGCGAACAAATCGCTCGGGGCACGATCCCGGCAGGGATGCGGCTTGGGCAATCCGAGCTCGCGGATCAGTTCGGTGTCAGCCGGGTGCCCGTGCGTGAGGCCCTGAAGCTTTTGACCGCCGAGGGCATTGTCGATCACGACCCCAATCGCGGCTTCTATGTCGCCCGTTTGTCGAGCGACGACGCCCGCCAGCTGTTTCGTCTGCGAACCCTGGTAGAGGACGAGTTGCTGTCGACCCTGCGTTGGCCGTCGAAGAGCGAGCTCGCTGAATTTTCGCGTCGAGCAAAGGAGTTGGAGAATTTTCTTAATGAAGGAGATCGGGAGCATTGGTGGACCCAGCATCGGGAATTTCACCGCATGATCTTCGATCTTTCTCCGGCCAAGGTGATGGTCCGCGAGGCCATGCGCTTGTGGACGCTGACCGATCGTTTCCGGTCCCTGCTGCCGCTGCCGAGACGGCGCGGCGACGAGCGCGACATCGTCAGGAAGTACGATCTGGTGCAGGCGCTCCGCAACCGCGACCACGAGGAAGTGAAGCAGGTCCGCGCGGCGCGCCGGGAGAGCTTCGAGCGCATGGTGCTGGAGACCCTGGCGGACCGCGGACTGTGATGCCGTGACGACGTCGTCCAGGCCCGTTTTCGACTGGCGGGATCCGCTGCGGCTGGACGAATCCCTGACCGACGAAGAGCGCATGATCCGGGATACGGCGCATGCCTATGCCCAGGAGAAGCTGATGCCGCGCATCCTCGAGGCCAATCGCCGCGAGGAATTCGATCGTGCCATCATGACGGAGCTTGGCGACCTCGGCTTTCTGGGATCGACCATCGAGGGCTACGGCTGTGCCGGAACGAACTATGTCAGCTATGGCCTGATCGCCCGGGAGATCGAGCGCGTCGACTCCGGATACCGCTCGGCCCTCAGCGTGCAATCCAGTCTGGTCATGTATCCGATCCACGCTTTCGGCTCGGACAGGCAACGCCAGCACTATCTGCCGCGTCTCGCCGCAGCCGACCTGGTTGGCTGCTTCGGGCTGACCGAACCCGACGCCGGCTCGGACCCCGGTGGCATGAGGACGCGGGCGCGCTCGGCGACCGGCGGCTATCGGCTGACCGGCAGCAAGACCTGGATCACCAATGCCCCGATCGCGGACGTCTTCGTGGTCTGGGCAAAGGACGACGACGGTCTGGTCCGAGGCTTCCTGCTCGAGCGGGGTATGGAGGGGCTCACGACGACGAAGATCGACGGCAAGTTCGCCCTTCGTGCGTCGCCAACCGGCCAGATCCGCATGGACGACGTTTTCGTACCGAACGAAAATCTCCTGCCGGGCGCCACGAGCCTGAAAGCCGCGCTGTCCTGCTTGACCAATGCCCGGCTCGGCCTGATCTGGGGATCCCTCGGGGCCGCCGAGTTCTGCTGGCATGCGGCCCGGCAGTATGCGCTGGATCGTAAACAGTTCGGCCGGCCGCTCGCGGCGACCCAGCTCGTTCAGCGGAAGCTGGCCGATATGCAGACCGAAATTACTTTGGGCCTTACGGCAGCATTGCACGCTACGCGGCTGAAAGATCATGGTAAATTGGCGCCGGAGACGGTCAGTCTTCTCAAGCGCAATTGCTGCGGCAAGGCGCTGGAGATTGCCCGAATGGCCCGCGATATTCATGGCGCCAACGGCATTTCCGACGAATATCACGTGATCCGCCACGCCATGAATCTCGAAGCCGTGAACACCTATGAAGGGACCCACGACATTCATGCCCTGATATTGGGGCGCGCCCAGACTGGAATCCAGGCGTTTTCTTCTGATAATTAAACGGCTTGGCGACTCTAGCTCTTGTACTTCCTGAGCTCTGCTCGCGCGATCTGGCGGCGGTGCACGGCATCCGGACCATCGGCCAGCCGTAACGTCCGGGCGGACATGTACATATCCGCCAGCGGGAAATCCTGTGAGAGCCCGGCCGCTCCATGAAGCTGGATCAATTCGTCGATGGTCTTGATGGCGACGCGCGGCGCGATCACCTTGATCATCGAGATATAGAGCTGGGCGTCGCGCAAGGAGCCCGTGTCGATCATGTAGGCCGCCTTCAGGCAAAGCAGCCGCGCCATCTCGATCGACATCCGGCTTTCGGCGATGATGTCATGATTGGCGCCGAGCTGCGCGAGAGGTTTGCCGAAAGCGACCCTGCTCAGCGAGCGTTCGCACATGAGCTGGAGCGCCCGTTCGGCCTGTCCGATGGCACGCATGGCGTGATGAATGCGGCCGGGACCCAACCGGCCCTGAGCGATCTCGAAGCCCTTGCCCGGCTCCAGGATGATGTTCTCCCGCGGTACCCGGACGTTGTTGAAGCGAAGGTGGATGTGACCGTGCGGCGCACCGTCATGGCCATATATGGTCATGGGGCGAACGATCTCGACGCCGGGCGCGTCCCTCGGGACGAGGATCTGGGAATGCTGCAGGTGACGCTCCGCGTCCGGGTTCGTCTTGACCATGACGATCATGATCTTGCAGCGGGGATCGCCGACGCCCGACGCGAAATGCTTCTCGCCGTTGAGCACCCATTCGTCCCCATCGAGAACCGCCGGCATGCGGATATTCGTCGCGTCGGACGAGGCGACGTCGGGCTCTGTCATAACGAATGCCGAGCGGATTTCGCCATTGAGCAGGGGCTTCAGCCAGCGGTCCTGCTGAGCCTTGCTGCCATAGCGGAGCAGAACCTCCATATTGCCGCTGTCCGGCGCCGCGCAATTGGTCGCCTGCGGGGCGAGGGCGGACCAGCCCATTTCCTCTGCAAGATAGGCATATTCCACGGTCGTAAGGCCTGCGCCGTATTTCTTGTCGGCGAGGAAGAGGTTCCAGAGACCTTGCGAACGGGCGCTCTTCTGGAGCCCGGCGAGGATCTCCAGCATTCGGCCGGTCGGCTGCCAGCGATCGCCCTCACTGCCGATTTCCGCCTGATATTCGCCTTCCAGCGGAATCACCTCATCCCGCACGAAGTGTCGCATCTTCTCGACGAGCGGACGGACGCGTTCGGAAATACCCAGGTCCATCGATTCCCCCATCTTCCTCGTTCTGGTCAGCCGATTTTGGGCGCCGGCTGATCCGCGCTGTCACGCGGTGCTGATTCCGCAAGTTCGATAGCCGGTTATATCGGCTTCAGCCGAGGTCCGCGAGATTGTGTTCGAAATTTCGCGATTTCTCGGGCGATTTGGGCGATAATTGCCCGCACAGCACCGTGGCCTGCCTGGTTCTTGGGGAAGGCAGCAGGATTCCATGGGTCGCTGCACTTGGGCTGTCGTTGGGGGATGCGGCACGATGCCTGCTCATAATTACGTCGATCTGGGCCTTGGCCGGATTATTTCCCGCCAGGCCGAATTGTGTCCGGATCACCGGGCGCTGACCTTCGAAGGCAAGAGCTGGACCTATGCGGCGCTTTCGGATCGGATAGACCGCCTGGCAGAGGCGTTGCGTGCTGGCGGGATCCAGCGCCATGATCGCGTCGGCTATCTGGGGTTCAATCATCCCGGCTTCATCGACACGATGTTCGCGACGGCGCGGCTGGGCGCGACCTTCGTACCGCTCAACTTCCGGCTTACCGCGTCCGAACTGGCCTTCATCATCAACGACGCGGGTATCCGCACGATCATCGTCGGCGACAGCCACAAGGCGTTGATCGACGAGGTCCGCGGCGAGCTTGTTTCCGAGCGTTATATCGGCTCGGAGAGCGGTGGGGCCGGCTGGGAGGCGCTCGAGGACCTGATCGGGTCGCACGCGCCATTGGCAAATCCGGTTGCCGTCGACCCCGACGACGTCGCGCTGATCATGTATACATCTGGAACGACCGGCCGGCCGAAAGGCGCGATGCTCAGCCACGCGAACATTTTCTTTAATAATGTCAATGCGCTGAGCCTCGTTCCGGTAGGGAGCTCGACCAGGAATTTGGTCGTCGCGCCGCTCTTCCACATCGGCGGCCTCAACGTAAATACGATCGTGACGTGGCAGGTGGCCGGAGAAGTCATTCTCCATCGCAATTTCGATCCCCGAACAGCCCTCAGGGCGATCGAAGAGCACGGTGTGACGAATATGTTCGCGGTTCCGGCGATTTATTTGTCCATGAGCCAGTTGCCGGAATTCGAGGCCACCGATCTCTCGTCTGTCCGGAATCTCTGTGTCGGCGGCGCGCCCGTGCCGGAACCCTTGATCAGGACCTATCTCCGCAAGGGCATACTTCTGGCCCAGGGCTACGGCCTGACGGAGACCGCACCGCTGGCGACCTATCTGCGTCCCGAATTTACCGAGACGAAGTTAGGCTCGGCCGGCATGGCCGTGCCCTATACCGACGTCGAAATCCACGATTTGGATGGAAACAGGGTTCAGCCGGGCGAGCGTGGCGAGGTGTGTATCCGGGGGCCTAACATTATGCTCGGCTACTGGAACCGGCCCGACGCCACGGCGGCGGCCATCGATTCCGAAGGCTGGTTCCATTCCGGCGATGTCGGCTACGCGGACGAAGACGGCTTCATCTATGTCGTCGACCGGATGAAGGATCTGGTCATCAGCGGGGGCGAGAACGTCTATCCCGCCGAGGTGGAAAGCGTGATCTACGACCATCCGAAGGTCCGGGAAGTCGCGGTTATCGGGCTGCAGGATGACCGCTGGGGTGAAGCAGTGGCTGCCGTCGTGGCGCTGGCCGAAGGCGAAGACATGACACTCGAGGAATTGCGGGAGTTCGCCGGGCGGTCGCTGGCGCGCTACAAGTTACCGATCCATCTGTTCCGGGTGCCCGAATTGCCGCGCAATCCGTCCGGCAAGGTCCTGAAATACGTACTCCGCGAGCGGTATATCGTTCGTTCGGAGGAAAAGGCCGGCTAGCCAAAAAGAATGGGGCCCGAAGGCCCCATTCGAAACCTCGAAAGGACGGATAGTCTACCAGGCCGGATTGGTGTTTCCGGCAGCGCGCGAATCCATCATTTCATTGTTGATACGGCGGCGCGTGAACAGCCAGTGGCCGTCGACCTTCCGCATTTCGTCGTCGTAGTGGCCATAGGCGCCGAGATAGGGGCGGCGGTCACGGATGTTGTCGTCGAACTCGAACCAATAGGCGCGGCCCGTCGCGGTGTCGCCATTGACCTTGATGACGACATTGCTGATGAAGTGGCGCAGGCGCGAGGGGCGTTCCGGCGCTTCCGAGGCGGCGCGCTTGTCGAAGGTCGCCTTCATGCCCTGAACTTCCTTGCGGATGGCCTCGCGTCCTTTGACGACGCCGCCGGCCCAATCCAGGACGCCATCTTCCGTGAAGGTCGAGGCGTAGAGATCGGCGTCCTGCCAATCGAGGGCAAACATATAGCGCGCCTGCAGATCCTCGATCTCCGACCGGTCCTGCGCGTAGTTCTTGCCGTAGGTCATCTGGCCCGCCGCATAGGCGAAGCCCGCAGTCGCGACGATCACCACCGTGGCCGCCAGTGCTTTCTTGAACATTGGTCTCTCCTTGTTGACGTCTTGGTTTCTGTACGCTGTTGATGGGTGAATCGGGCCTCAGTCTCCGTTGGCGAGCTTGCCGCCGGGGGCCGAGACCATCATCTGAATCAGGGCTTCCGTCACTTTCGGCTCGAGCCCCTCGGTGTGGCCCTTGTCGAGCCTGAGTACGTCGGCGACGACCCGCCCGCCGTCGCAATTGGGATAATTAAAGACCTCGGCTGTTCCGGGTCGGGGCAGGCCGCCCATGGCCGGGTTCGGCTCGCCGTGGTAATCGGCGTTGTATACGTAGCCGGGCTTGGTATCGACGATGTCCTCTTCCCGGACCCGTTGGCCGCAATGATATTTGTCGGCCCAGGGCGAGGTGTCGGGCAGGCCGGTGATCTCGTTCTCGCCGGTCGTGAAGATGATACGAGATGTCGCAACTGGGCGGGGATGCAGCGCCCGGCCGGGCGCCCCCGGTCAATTTCGAAATTTCCCGCAGGGCAGGGGGCATGCCGTCTTCGCCGGAATCGGGAACCTTGAACGCGGCCGGAAGGGTGACGGGACCGATGCGCCCGCCCGAAAGGCTGAGCCAGCCGTCGACCTTGTCCTTGAAGAAGTCGGAACAGACGATCCGGTTGGAGGTCATGCCGCCTTGCGAATGGCCAACCAGCCAGAGCGCCTTGATGTTCTTCTTGCCAATCCGGTCGATGATCGAGCTGACGATGTTCTGCAGATAGTCGTCGTCCTCGGGCGTCCAGAGCGGGCGCGGCGTGTTCGGCGTGGCGACGACGAGACGGTATTTGTCCACGTAATCGAGCATCGGGAAATAGTGCCGGTGCCAGTTCCCGTGTCCGCCGGCGCCGTGTATCGACAGCACGACGGTGACCTTTTCGCCCTTTTTAAGGTTGCAAGGGTAGTCGAGGAAGTAATGGCGTCCGGTCTTCGGTTCGACGACGGGCCCGGTATCGTTGGTGACGTCCGCCGAGCAGTTCTCGTCCGGGCAATGAAGCACCGGCGGAACCGTGCAGGGCTGGTCCGTCAGTTGCAGCGGCTTCTCGTCCGCGCATCCGCTGAACAGCGCGATCGCCGTCAGTCCAGCCAATGTGATGATGGTTCGGTGAAGTGATGTCATGTCAGCCCCCTCTCTATTCGTTCCATTCCGATCGCCGCCGCACAAGCGCCGTGCGGGCATTTTCACCGGAAAGTGATTTGTAAGATTTGAACCCCGAAATCCCCAAATCGCACGGTGATTGAAAAAGTCGGCAAGTCGATCCGGGATGCTGCCCGGCAATTCGTTTCGTACTTGTGCCGATGGTAATTAAGTTATTAAATGCCCTAGAATAAATTCATAAAATAGCGCCGGCGTAGCACCATGAAATATGTCATTCTGTGGTTTCGAATCTTCTTCGGAGCGCATCTTCTTTTTTCCGCATTGCGTCATTATTTGACGACGTGGAACGCCGTTATCCCGGGACCCGGCGGGCGCTTCGTGGGCGCCCTCATGGAGACGGGCGTATACGATCTGGTGAAAGGCATCGAACTCGTCGTCGGCTTCTGCCTGACGTTCAATCTGTTCGTCCCGCTGGTGCTCGTGGTGGAGTTTCCGATCTCCATCGTCATTTTCATTCTGAATTTCGTGGTGGTCGGCACGGGCATGCAGCTGTTCACCGGTCCTCAGGAGGTCGTATTGAACGGATTGCTGATGATCTTCTATGGCGGCTATTACAGGGCCATGCTGAGGCCGGTCGTGCCGCCAGCGCCGCTGTGGCAGAAGAACGGCTGAGCACAGGGAGGGAAGTGGCATCATGAGGCTATACGATCTGGTCCCCCTGAGCGTTGCGACGCTGGTCGTGGTCGCCACGTTCATCTACGACCGCTGGCGGGTGCGCAAGAACACAAAGGCGCGCGACGAATGAGCGGTGACTGAGCCGGGGTCACGAAGAGCTCCGGAAACGGGCCGAGCGGATAAGGACGAACTTTCCATCCTTCAGATTGTAATGGACGAAGGTGTTGGCGCTACGCTTGACGCCTTTCTTAAGGCTGCCGGCGCCCGGAAAGGACCAGTCGGCAAATGCTTCGAACTCCGCAAGCAACTCCACCGCCAGACGGTCGCCATTCGGAATATAGTCCAGCACGGTGATGTGCTGGCGTACGCTCGCATGGAAACTTCGATAGAAATCCAGAATGGCCTTGCGCCCCTCGAGCCGGAGCGCCCCGCGTTCCAGGACGACGTCATCGGCGTATTGCTTCCCGTAGTCGTCGGATTTGCCGGTGTTGAATGTCGCGATGTAGGCGTCGAAATCGGCCCTTGGCAATCCGCCGCAAGTCGACGTTTCGGCGCGGGCGGCGACAACCGGTGACGCCGCCAGGGCCACGGTGGCCGTGACCCGCGCCGTCCGGGTCAGAAAATTTCTGCGGCTATCCATCGTCATTCTTGCTTCCCCCGCAATGCCCCGTTCAGGCCAATCGCTTGAAGGGAGCCGAGCGAATGTGCGTGAACTTGCCGTCTTTCAGCTCGTAATGGACGAAATTATAGCCGATGAAATGGGTGCCCTTCTTCATGTCGAGACCCGCCGACGCATCCTTGAAATCCTTGAAAACGGTGAATTCCGAATGGACCTCGGCGCCGATGAAGGTGTCGGTGGCGGCGTAGTTCACGACCTTCAGCTTCTGCTTCAGATGTTCGTGCACCCTGCGGTAGAAGGCGAGGATCTCGTCGATGCCGTGCATGGTCTGAATACCGCGCTCGAAGACGACGTCGTCAGCGTAATATTTGCCGTAGGCGTCGGTATGATTCTGGCTGAACAGTCCGATATAGTCTTCGAATTCTGACCTCGGAAAACCGCTGCAGCCGTCCGCTGCCTGGGCGGGCTTGGATTTGACCAGCTGTCCGGTGCCGGCGGCCAGAGCGACGCCTCCGGCGATACCGGCCGTAAGGACGCTGCGGCGGTGAAGTTGTTGCTCGGTCATGTGACCCCCTCCTTGCTGAATTAATTATTCAGTTAATTACATCCGTATCTCAAGAAAACAGTGAAGCCTCTTCCGGCGCGGCGGCCATCGCCCTCAGCGGCCGGATACTTTACCACCCGTGCCAAGCAACTTCGCGATTTGTCTGAGAAAATCCGAGTATTGTTTCTTGAACGCCTTGTTCGACGGGTACTTCCCAGTCGCGGTGAAGACCGTCTGGGGAAAAGTTGTCGTGTAAATACTGAGCGCGACAAAGGCGAGATAGAGCAGCTTGGGGTCCAGATCGGGATTGATGAGTCCTTTCTTCTGAAGGGACTTGATCCCGTCGACACGCTGCTTGATGGCGCCTCGGCGGTCCTCGAAATTGCTCAGCTCGCTGGCTGCGTCCGACGGTGTCTGCAGCGCTTCCCAAACCAGCAACCGAACCGCCTCCGGCTCGTCCGAGAAGCTCTCGAAATATCTGATCAGCACCTCTTCCGGTGTATCGTAGCGCGTCGGAATGGCCGCCTGACGATGCCTGAAGATGTCGCTGACGACGTCCTTCAGAAGGGCGTCCTTGCTGCCAAAGAAGTAGTAGATCATCCGGATGTTGACGCCCGCCGCCTTGGCGATACGGTCAACGCGCGCACCGGCGAAGCCTTGGGCGGAAAATTCGCGTATGGCGGCCTCGCGAATACGCTCCTTGGTGTTTTCAGGCTGTGCCGCCTTATTGTCCTGTCGCATTTTTGCTCATACACTTCCCGTCGGAAACCCCTGTCTCTCGGGCCGCTATCGTGCCTTGCCGCCTCTAAACGCTTTATACTACCCCAAGCCGGGCCACCACCAACATTGACAATTGCCGAGACCGGTAGTTAAGTAAACACTTAATAGGATAATGCGTCAGCAAACAGGCTGTCCGCCGGCTCAGAGCTCTTGGTTTTGAACCAGGGTAAGCATCATGCCGCTGCGGGGGGAAGTCGAGGAGTATATACCCAATTATGGCTTTTGAACTGTCGAAGCGTCGTTTCGGCTTGCCGCGGCGTCCCGAAGAGCTTGTCGTGATGCAGGCGTGCGAGGAGGTCTTCACGGCGTTCTGCGACCTCATGGACGAAGGCGAAGTCGACTCGGCCGTCGAACTGCACACGGAAGACCTGGAGTTTTATGATGTCGGGCGGGACGAGCCGATGCGTGGCCGGGAGCCGCTCCGGACGCGTTTGAAGAAGGTGCGGTTCAGCTATCCGGGTCGCAAGACCTTGCACACGCCCAGCAATTTTCGATTCCACGAGGTGACGGAGCGGACTGCCGAATGCCGGGTCATCATCGCGCTGATGGACGTGGTGCGC
Source organism: uncultured Alphaproteobacteria bacterium (assembly GCA_963822835.1). Lineage (GTDB taxonomy): Bacteria > Pseudomonadota > Alphaproteobacteria > CAVTAV01 > CAVTAV01 > CAVTAV01. The sequence goes on from CAWGIZ010000008.1 coordinate 112,172, forward strand.
ATGCCCGGCGGCAAGGGGATCGGGGCGAACAGCACCGAATTGCTGGGCTATGCGGAGGAGGAAGTCCGGTTTGCCCTGGATAGCGACGGCTGCTGGAGATTTCAGGCCCGTCAAGGTCGCGTTTCTCAGCGGCGCCAAGCAGTTGCCTATCGGCACTCTCCCCAAGGACCTCCCCTGGGACAAGGACCAATGAACGACTCGGATTACGCCGGCACGCCAGGGGCCGCTGACAAATCTCCGGGTTCTGGATCTCGGTGTTCTGGTCGCCGGGCCGCTTGTCGGCTGTTATCTGGCCGATTTCGGCGCCGATGTCGTCAAGGTAGAACGTCAGACGGGCGATCCCTCGCGGGTTACTGGGAGGCATATCAAGGGCGAAAGCCTGATCTGGAAGTATATCGGCCGCAACAAGCGCACCCTGGCCGTGGATCTCGGCGACGGAAGAGGGCCGTGATCTCATTTTGCGCCTAATCGCCACGACCGATATCTTCATCGAGAACTTCGGCCGGGAACGCTTGGAGAAATATGGGCTCGGCTGGGAGGACCTGAAGAAGGTCAAGCCGCGACATCATCATGGTGCGTATCAGCGGCTTCGGCCAAGAGGGGCCCTATCAGCCGCCGTGCCGGCTTCGGCACGATGGCGGAATCGATGGCGGGGTTCACAAATTTCAACGGGTGGCCGGAAGGGCCGCCGACATTGCCGCCCGTAGCGTTGGCAGATACCTCTGCGGCGATGGCGGCGACGATCTCTGCCCTTGCGGCCGTCGTCAATCGCGACCGTACGGGGCAAGGAGAGTTGATTGATGTCAGCCTGATCGAGCCCCTGCTGACGTTCCTGTCGCCTCAGATCATGGACTACTGGTTCTCGAAGGAAGAACCGAAGCGCATGGGGAACCGGCTCGAATTCGCGTCTCCGCGCGGCGCTTACCAATGCAAGGACGGCAAATGGCTGGCGATCTCGGGCGCGACGCCGCAATCGGCCGCCCGAATTTTCGAGGCCGTCGGCCGGGCGGATATCATGTCCGATCCCCGTTTCGCGGACAACAAGGACCGGATGCCAGCATCATGAAGAGATGGACGAAATTATCGCGGAATGGGCCAAGACGGTCGACCGCGAGAGGCGCTCGAGAAGCTCACCGGCACTGGCGCGCCGGTCGGGCCGGTCTATTCGATGCAGGACATCATAGACGATCCGCATTTCAGGGCCGTGGCGTGGTCGCGGACGTACCCGATCCGGTGCTCGGTTCGTTCAAGATGCCGAATGTCTTCGCGAAGCTCCGAGAATAACCCTGGGGCGATCCGTTACGGCGGCCGGGCGCTCGAATGCCGATCGCAGGTAAAATCTTGCAGGACTGGCTGGGCGAAGATTCGGCGAGCGAGACGTCCGGGCCGAAAGGGACGTTGGCGCAATGAGCGGGGTCCAGACCGGACGCACGATGCTCGACAAGATCTGGGACGATCACACGGTGCAGGATCCTTCGGCGACAACACTTATCTGCTGCATGTCGACAGAAGTTTCCTCCACGAACTTGCCGCGATGGCGTTCGACGGGCTGAAACAGGCCGGACACCCGGTGCTTTGTCCGGATCTGAACATTTGCGACGGTCGATCACCTGGTGGATACCTATCCGGGGCGGGCCGACCAGACCCTGATCCCCAACGGCGCCGAATTCATTCGTACGCTGCGGGCCGGGTCGGTGGAAAGCAAGGTCACGCTATTCGATCTGGATTCGCCGGAGCAGGGCATCGTGCACGTCATTGCGCCGGAGCTCGGTATTGCTCTTCCCGGCACGATTTTCGTCTGCTGTGACAGCCATACAAGTACGATCGGCGGCGTCGGGTCGCTGGCCTGGGGTATCGGCGTGTCCGACATCGAGCACGTCATGGCGACGCAATGCATCGTCCAGACCAAGCCCGAACGCATGCGGGTCAATTTCGAGGGCAAGATGGCGCCCGGCGTCACCGCCAAGGACCTGATTCTCTATCTGATCGGCAAGATCTCGGCTGATGGCGGCAATGGCTACGCCATCGAATATGCGGGGCCGGTTATCCGGGGCCTCAGCATCGAGGAGCGCCTGAGCATCTGCAACATGTCGATCGAGTTGTCGGCCCGGGCCGGCATGATCGCGCCGGACGATACGACCTTCGACTATCTCGAAGGTCGCCGGTTCGCCCCCAAGGGCGAGTCCTGGGAGGCCGCGAAGGCCTATTGGCGCTCTCTGGCATCGGACGATGACGCGAAATTCGACGCCGAAGTCGATGTCGATTGCTCCGCGATCATACCGCAGGTCACCTGGGGCACCAGCCCCGAGCATGTGATCGGGATCGGCGACCGCGTGCCGGATCCGGCCACCGCGAAGGAGGAACGTGAACGGGCCTCCATGACGCGTGCGCTCAATTACATGCAACTCTCTCCCGGCATGGCGGTCGCGGATCTGCCGATCGACGCCGCCTTCATCGGATCCTGCACCAACAGCCGCATCTCCGATCTCCGCGCCGCCGCCCGAATCCTTGACGGCCGCAAGGTTTCCGATGGGCTCACGGCGATCTGCACGCCAGGCTCTCAGGCGGTGAAGCGGCAGGCCGAGGCCGAAGGGCTCGACCGCATTTTCCGGGACGCCGGCTTTGAATGGCGTGAACCCGGATGCTCGCTTTGCATGAGCGGCGGCGCCGGCGGCGAGCGTTTCCCGGAGAAGGCGCGCGTGATCTCGTCGACGAACCGGAATTTCGAGCATCGGCAGGGCCGGGACGTGCGGTCCCATCTCGCCAGTCCCGCGACCGTCGCCGCCTCGGCGGTCATGGGGCGTATCACGAACCCGAACAAGCTGGTGAACTGACCGATGAAGCCGTTCCGCCAACTCTCCGGTGTCGCCGCCCCGCTGCGCAGGGTGAATGTCGATACCGATGCCATCTCTCCCGGATCGCAGCTCGTCAAGGTTTCCGTATCCAAGACGGGTTTCGGACCCTGCCTTTTCTACAACTGGCGTCATGATGAGAACGGCGTCGAGGATCCCGAATTCGTTCTGAACAAGCCGCAATATCGCGGCGCGGAAATCCTTCTGACCGGCCACAATTTCGCCTGCGGAAGCTCCCGCGAGGTCGCCGTCTGGGCGCTTCGGGACTATGGCTTCCGCTGCGTGATTGCCCCGAGCTTCGGGAATATCTTTTACGCCAACATGTTCAAGAACGGCCTGTTGCCCGTTGTGCTGGCCGAAGAGGATGTCGAGGCGATCTCGGACGAGGTCGAGGAGAGCGCAGGGGGCAAAGCCGGTCACGATCAGCCTCGAGGAAAACAAGGTCCTGAGCCCGTCCGGCAAGGCCTATGAATTTGGCGTGCCCGAGATCTATCGGCAGGCGCTGCTGGATGGCCTGGATCCGATCTCCGCGACGCTGAAATTTGCCGACGAAATCATTGCCTTTCAGACCAGGGACCGCGCCCGCCGCTCCTGGGCTTATTTCGGCGGCCCGGGCATTTCCGCAAAACTCGTTCAAGATAGGATAACGGCCAATGGTTACGCGCTCCATCCGCGACGTGCTTGCCGAAGAGGATCCGCTTGTCGTGCCGATCGCGCATGACGCGCTTTCGGCGCGGCTGATCGAAAAGGCGGGATTCAAGGTATACAGCGTCGGCGGATTTGCCTTGGCCGGTTTCCGCTATGGACTTCCCGATATCGGCCTCGTCAGCTTCGGCGAGTTCGTCAACGGCGTCCGCGACGTCATGATGGGGACGTCGTTGCCCCTCATCATCGATGGCGACGACGGCTATGGCGACGTAAAGAACGTGACGCGCACCGTCCAGACCTATGAAGCCATGGGAGTTGCCGGCGCTGGTTCTCGAGGACCAGACGAATCCCAAGCGCTGCGGTCATATGGCCGGGAAGAGCGTGGTCAGCCTCGATGTCGCCTCGCGCAAGCTGGAAGCGGCCCTGGCAGCGCGGAAAGATCCAAACTTCTTCATCGTCGGCCGCACCGACGCGCGTTCGGTCAACGGTCTGGACGATGCGATCGCGCGGGCGCAGCGCTTCGCCGAGATCGGTGCCGATGCGGTGATTGTCGAGGCCCCGCAGTCGGTCGAGGAACTCAAGCGTATCGGCGGCAGCATCGACGCCATACAATTCGCCAATATGGCGGAAGCCGGCCGCACGCCGATCATTCCGCCCGCCGAGCTGAAGGCAATGGGCTTTTCGATCATCGTATACCCGGGCACGCTGCTTTTGAGGGTGGTGAAGACCATCGAGGATGCGCTCCGCGATCTGAAATCCGGTACACTGAAACTTCCCGACGGCACCAAGGATTTCAGGGAACTGACGGAGCTTCTCGGTATCGAGAAGTGGCGGCGCATCGAGGAGACGCATTCCGGTTAAACCGGGCCTCAGAAGGGGACTAAATGACGTCTTACGTGTTGAAGCGCTGTCTGGCTGCGATTCCGCTTTTGTGGCTCGCGATCACGGCGCTTTTTCTGATCTTCTTGGTCGTGCCCGGCGATCCGGTTTCGGTGCTGGCGGCGGACCAGCCGCTGACCCCGGAAGTCCGGCAGTCGATCGAGCGTCAATACGGTCTCGACCGTCCTGTTTACGTGCAGTATCTGACCTTTTTCGAGCGCCTCGCTCAGGGCGATCTCGGCCGGTCCTACGTGACGGGACGCGATGTCGGCTCGATGATCGCGGATACGTTGCCGGCGAGTTTGCGGCTGGCGATCTGGGCGATCCTCTTCGAAATCCTGATCGGTGTCGGCACCGGCATCCTCGCGGCGGTTTCCCATCGCTCCGTGACGGATCTGGTCACGCGGGTCGTGACGCTTGGCTTCATGATCGTGCCGGCCTTCATCATCGGCATCGCCCTCCAATATGTGTTCGGCATCCTGCCCAACAATCTCGGCTGGCCAGCGATGTTGCGTCTGCCGGTTCAGGGAATCGGCCCGGATTCCTGGGTGCTGTTCTTCTTGCCTGCCGGCGATCAGTGGCGCTATCTGCTCTTGCCCGCCATCACGCTCGCCTGTGTCACAGTGGCGCTAACCTCGCGGTTGTCGCGCGCCGCGATGATCGACACGTTGCACGCCGATTTCATCCGTACATTCAAGGCAATGGGCGTCTCGAAGCGCCGGATCGTGCTGCGTCACGCCCTGCCGAACGCAATCGGGCCGGTGATCGCCTTCGTGGCCATCAATATCGGCCGGATGCTCGGCAGCGCGGTGCTGGTCGAGACGATCTTCGGCTGGCCGGGCATGGGAAGCCAGATCCAGCAAGCACTGGCTCTGCGCGATGCGCCGGTGGTGATGGGCTTCACCATCGTGCTCGTGTTGGCCTTTGTGCTGTTCAATCTGTTGGCGGATCTTGCGCATGGCGCGATCGATCCGCGTGTCAGGCAAGGCCAGACGGCATGAGCGTCACGGATCCCATCGCGGCGCCCTTGCCGCCGACGGACGGCCCGCTTGCGCGAGCGTTCCGGAGTCCGCTTTGCGTCTCCGGCGCGGCCATGATCCTGTTCGCCGTCGCAGCCGCCGCTCTGGCGCCCGTGCTCGCGACCCAAGGGCCTTTGCAAATCAATGCGTTGGCTGCGTTACAGCCGCCCTCCGCCACCCACTGGTTCGGGACCGACAATCTGGGCCGGGACATCTTTGCGCGCGTCCTTTACGGCCTTGGCGTCTCGTTGCGGGTCGGCATTCTCTCGCTGGCCTTCTCGCTTGTGCTCGGGGTGTTCGTCGGCGCGGTCGCGGGCATGGCGGGCGGGAAGGTCGACGCGCTTTTGATGCGGCTGACCGACCTGTCGCTGGCCATCCCCAATCTCGTGGCGGCGACCGCGCTCATCATCGTTCTTGGACATGGCGAGACGACGGTCTGGCTCGTGCTCGGTATGCTGGGCTGGATGTCGGTGGCGCGGATCCTGCGGGCAAGCGTGCGCGAAATCCGCAGCCATGACTATATCGCGGCGGCGCGGCTCGCCGGGTGTTCCATGCCGCGCCTGATCTGGCGCCACGTGCTCCCCAACAGCATCCAGCCGGTCATCGTCTTCTCGTTCAATCTGGTCGGACTTGCGATCCTCGCCGAGGCATCGCTCTCGTTTCTCGGCCTCGGTATCGAGCCGCCGAACCCGTCGCTGGGGCTGATGATATCGGAAGGCCGGTCCTTCCTCGGCACGGCGCCGCACCTGATCCTGTTTCCAAGCCTCGCGCTGGCCGTTGCGATCGCGGGATTTTCGCTTCTCGGCGACGGTTTGCGCGATGTCCTCGACGTGAGACTTTCGTGATGACCGCGCTGCTCGACATACGCGGCCTCGGTGTCAGTTACCGGCGACCGCGAAAGGCGCCGCTGCAGGTTCTGCGCGGTGTCGATTTGCAGGTTCATGCCGGACAGGTGGTCGGCATCATTGGCGAGTCGGCCTCCGGAAAGTCGACGCTCGCCCAGACCGTCATGCGCCTGTTCGGTGCCGAGGACGCGGATATCACGGGCGCCGGGGTATTCTGGAAGGGCCGTAATCTCCTGGAGCTTGCCGAGGACGACTTGGCCACGCTGCGCGGCCGGGAAATCGCCATGATCTTTCAGGACCCGATGACCTCGCTCGACCCGATCATCCCGGTCGGCGAGCAAATCGTCGAGGTCATTCGCAGCCATCGCGACCTGCGCCGGACGGACGCTCGCAAGGAGGTCGCGGCCCTCTTGCAACGGGTGGGACTTGGCCCGGCCATGGCCGCGCGGCGTCCTTTCGAACTGTCCGGCGGACAGCGGCAGAGGGCCATGATCGCCATGGCGGTCGCCAACCGTCCGCAGCTCATCATCGCCGACGAGCCGACGACCGCGCTCGACGTCACCCTGCAAGCCGAAATTCTGGAATTGCTGAAGGAGCTGGCGCGAGAAACCGGAGCGGCTGTTCTGCTCATCACGCATGACCTCGGCGTGGTCGCGCGGATGGCCGATCACGTCTATGTCATGTATGCGGGCGAGATCGTCGAATCCGCGCCCATCGACCAGCTATTCGGTGAGTCACGGATGCCCTATAGCTGGGGTTTACTGCAGTCTGCGCCGAGGCCGATCGACATGCCGCCCGCGATCAGACAGGCGATACCCGGATCGCCGCCGAGTCTGGAAAATCCGCCGCCGGGATGCCGGTTTCATCCGCGTTGCGGCGTCGCGCAGGATATCTGCCGCTTCGATCGGCCGGAGCTCAAGAGGATCGCGCCTGGACATGAGTCCCGGTGCCATTTCGCGGACAAGCCGGGTTGGCGCGCTCCGTATCTCGATACGGCGCGGGCGCAGAGGCGGCCGGCCAATGACGATGCGCTCCTAGATCTTCAAGGGATCAGGAAGATTTACGGTGCGGGACCGAAGGCCGTCGCCGCGATCGAACATGTCGACCTCACCTTGCGGCGCGGTGAAACGCTGGCCGTGGTCGGCGAGTCGGGCTGCGGCAAGTCCACGCTGGCGCGGATCATCGTTCAACTCGTTGAGCCGACCGCCGGATCGATCCGGCTGAACGGCAAGGATGTAGATCCCGCGGACCGGAAGGCGCTGAGGGATTACCGGCGCCGGGTCCAGATGGTGTTTCAGGATCCCTATTCTTCGCTCAATCCGCGAATGCGGATTCTCGAGGCCGTGGCCGAGCCCTGCCAGCTCGCCGGCCGCAGCAGGCGGGAGGCGCGCGCCAGGGCCGCGGCCTTGTTGGAGCGATGCGGCCTGATGGCACAGGTCCAAAATGCATTCCCGCATCAATTGTCGGGCGGGCAGCGTCAACGCGTCGGTCTGGCACGCGCGCTCAGCCTCGATCCCGAGATTATCGTGCTGGACGAACCGGTTTCCGCGCTCGACGTCTCTATCCAGGCGCAGGTCCTCGATTTGCTGCGTGAAATTCAGGCCGAGCTGAACACGACATTCCTGTTCATCTCGCACGATCTTTCGGTGGTCCGGCAACTTGCCGACCGCGTGGCCGTCATGCAGGCGGGGCGGATCGTCGAACTCGGCGTCACCGAGGATGTCTTCCGGCATCCGCAACATCAGTACACGGCCCAGCTGCTTGCGGCGATCCCGACCGTCGATGGCATGGAGACCCACGATGGAAACGGCAATCCGCCGGCAGCCCGCCACCATTCAGGAAAAGGTCTAGCGTAAGTATGTCCAGTGAAACTGTCCGGTCCGGTCGACGCGCCCTGATTGTGGGAGGGGGTGGCCCCACGGGCCCTCTGATCGTCAACGGCCTGCTGCGTCGCGGCTACGAGGTCAGCGTCCTCAATACCGGCCGTCATCCCGTGCCCTACGATGGAGAGGTCGAGCGCATCATCGCGGATCCCCATTTTGCGGAGCCGCTCGAGGAAGCGCTCAAAGACCGGCATTTCGACGTGGCGCTCGCCCAGTACGGGCGGTTGCGCCTTGTCGCCGAGGCCTTGGCTGGCCGCGTCGAGCATCTCATCGCTATTGGCGGCATGTTCTATCCGGGCTGGATCGATCCCGCCGCGACGGTGCGTCCCGCATCCGAGACCGGCGTGGCTCGCGACTGGACGGTCAAATATCTCGACTCTGCAATGCCGATGTCGGAGGAAACGCCGCTCGAACCGATCGGCAAGTTCGGCCAGCGCGTGGTGGAGGCGGCGGAGTCCGTAATGGCCGGGCATCGTCGCGGTGACTTCAAGGCGACACTGCTGCGCTATCCGCGCGTCTATGGCCCACGTCAGCCCGGCGCCGCGGAGTGGAGCATCGTCCGGCGTTTGCTGGATGGCCGCCGCCGCATCCTTGTGCCCGACGGCGGATTCCTGGCGCAGAGCGTGCTCTATGTCGAAAATGCCGCGCGGATCGTCTTCGCCATGATCGAGAATCTCGACCAGTCCGCCGGGCAGGCTTTCAACTGTGCGGATGTCGAGCCGATCACGCATCGGAAATGGGTCAAGTCGATCGCCGATGTCATGGGGATCGAGGTGGAATTGATGTCTGCCCCGATGGCGCAGGCGCAGCCGTCCTGGCCCTATGCGCGCTTTCCGCTGACCGCCGGCCATCACATCCTCGATACGACGAAGCTGTCTCGCCTCGCGGTAGAGTTCACGCCCTATGACGAAGGCATGCGGCGGACGATCGAGTGGTATCTCGAGGACCCGGACGGACGCGGTCGCCCCGTCGAGGAGGCGCTGCGCGATCCATTCGATTATGATACGGAAGACAGGCTGTTCAACGTGCTCGACATTGCCCGGCGCGAAATCGAGGCCATCGACATGCCGGCGTTCGACATGGCCCACACCTATCACCATCCCGTCAAACCAAACGGCGGCAAGGACGGCGCGAAATGACCATCGGATTACTCGGGAGAGCGGGCTGCTGCCTCCTCGTCGGCGCGTCCCTGCTGCTTTCGGCCTGCGGCGGATCGAAGGACGAGACTCCCTCGAACAAGAACGTCTTGATCGAGCGCTGGTCGGCCACCGTCGGCGATCCCGTGTCTCTGGATCCGGCGCACGCGATCTACACGATCCCTCAGGCCTCGATCTCGAACGCGCTTTTCGATCAGCTGACGACATACGATCCGGCGACACGCAAGGTCGTTCCCATGCTGGCGGAAAGCGTGACCTCCAATGGCGACGCGACGGTCTGGACGTTCAGGCTGCACGCAAACGCCGTCTGGCACGATGGCACGCCGGTGCTGCCGAGCGACGTCAAATATGCCTGGGAACGGATCGCCAAGCCGGAAACGGCTTCGCGTGCAGCGGCGCTGATGTCCGTCATCAAGGGCTATGCCGATGTCCGGTCGGGCAAATCGAGCGACATGGCAGGAATTGTCGCGGACGATAGCGCCCGCGTCCTGACCGTGACGCTGAACGAGCCGTTCGTCGATTTTCCGGGGCTCGTGACGCTGTTGCCGTTCTCGCCGGTGCCGGCTCATATCGTTTCCAAGATCCCGGCAGGCCAGCGTTGGGACGATCAGATCGTGATCGGCAGTGGCCCCTTCAAGATGAGCGAGCCGTGGCGGCATGGCCGCTACATCAGGCTGGCGCGCTTCGATCAATATTACGGCGGCGCGGTCGGCCATGTCGCTTATCTCGATGGCATCGAATTTCGCATCGGCAAGGACGTGAATGCGAGCTTCACCGAGTTCGAGGCAGGGACGGCCCAGATCGCGTTCACCCCGCCGGCGCGATATGGAGAATTGAAGGCGCGCAAGGATCTGAAGATCCTCGACGAGGCGATGTCGGCGACCTGGTATCTCGGCTTCAACATGAACGACCCGACCGTGGGTGGCCCCGGAAATGTCGAGCTTCGGCATGCGATATCGCTCGCGATCGACCGCAAGGCCATCGTCGACACGATCTATCAGGGCGGGCGCCGGATCGGCTACGCGATCACCCCGGAGGAAGTGCCGGGATCGAATCCCGATGTCGCGCCCGTAACCGGGCGGGACGTCGCGGCCGCCAAGGCTGCTTTCGAAGCATGGGGCGGAGCGGCAAAGCTCCAGAAGCCGATTACCTTCCTGTACAATACGGGGTCGAGCCAGGAGAACGTGGCGGCAGTCATCCAGGCCAATCTTCAGGAGATCGGCATACCGGTCACGCTGGAAAGCGTCGATAACGCGCAATATGTCGGCGAGATTCTCAAGCCGTCGACCATGATGTTCCGTCAGCTCATCACGTTCACCTATCCGAGCCCCGACGCGGGCCTTTACCCGTTGCTGTACAGCAAGTCCGCCGGGACAAATCTCATGCACTATTCCAATCCGGAGGTGGACGCCGCCCTCGATGCCGCGCGCGGTACCATGGATGAAGCGAAGCGGCAGCAGCTTTATGCAACGGCCGAGAAGATCGCGCTCGATAGCTACGCGGTGATTCCGGTCTTCCAATACAAGGCGGCGGCAGTCATGGCGCCGAATTTGACCGGCGTCCGGTTCATGCCAAGCGGTTACATGGATTACAGCAACGCGCGGCTTCAGTAGGCCGGGCCAACTGCTCTTTCAGCACACGAGAGCAAGCCACAGGAGGAGGGGTTATGCGGCAGTTTAAGTTGTTGGGGTCGTCCCGGGTGGATCTGGGGCGCCGTACAGTTGTTCAGGGCGCGCTGGGATTCGCCGCGGCGGCGGCCTGCCTTCCCTTGGCGGCATGTGGTTCCGGCGAGAAGGGGGCCGGCAGCTCCAGCGCGGGACGGATTCCGACCGATGCCCTCGCCGAAACCAAATACGGCAAGGTCCGGGGCATCAGCTCGGGACAGATTAAGGTCTTCAAGGGCGTGCCCTATGGCGGGGATACCGCCAAGACCCGCTTCATGAAGCCGGTTCCGCCCGAGGCCTGGAGCGGCGTGCGTGACGCCGTGGATTACGGATCCGAATCGCCGCAGCCCGACGCGGACTCCCGCGCGGCCCGTCAGCTTCTGGCCTCGTGGCAGATTCCCCAGACGCAGAGCGAGGACTGCCTGTTCCTGAACGTCTGGACGCCCGGCTTGCGTGACGGCGCCAAACGGCCGGTCATGGTCTATCTGCATGGCGGCGGCTTTTCGAGCGGTTCCGGCGCGGCGACCGTCTATGATGGAACGCATCTCGCAGAGAAGCAGGACGTCGTCGTCGTAACCGTCAATCACCGGCTCAATATCTTCGGATATCTCTATCTGGGCGGCATCGGCGGCGAGCGCTACGCGGACTCCGGCAATGCCGGCATGTACGACATCATCGCCGCCCTTCAGTGGGTGCGCGATAACATCGAGGAGTTCGGCGGCGACCCCGGCAACGTCCTGATCTATGGCGAGTCCGGCGGCGGGGCGAAGGTCTGCACCTTGATGGCGATGCCCGACGCGCAGGGCCTGTTCCATCGCGCGGTCGTCGAAAGCGGGCCGATGGTCTGGGCCGTCCATCCCGAAGTCGCGACCATGACGGCGAAGCAGGCGCTCGGTACGCTGGGCGTCGCGACGGACAATCTCGATGCTCTCGCCGGGCTGACCACCAAGCAGCTTCTGGACGCCTATACCGCGCTCGGGCCTGCCGCACGGACGCTCGAATCGACCGTCGACGGCCGTGGCTTGCCGCGCGATCCCTTCGATCCCGATGCGCCGTCGATCTCGGCCAATGTGCCGCTTCTGATCGGCTTCAACAAAACGGAGACGACATTCGTGCTCTCCGGCGACCCGGCGAATTTCTCGCTGACCTGGGAACAATTGCCAGATCACATCAAGCCGCATATCGGCTCGCTGGATCCGAACACGATCATTACGGAATATCGCAAGCTGATGCCGGACGCATCGCCGAGCGACGTCTTCTTCGATCTTACGACCCAGACGATGATGACGCGTAACGTGTTGCTTATCGCGGACCGCAAGACGGCGCTCAACGCCGCGCCGGTCTATCTCTACGAGCTGGCCTGGGAAACTCCGGTCGACGGCGGCAAGTGGAAATCGCCGCACACGCTCGAAATCCCGATGGTGTTCGACAATGTCGCACACGCGTCGAGCACTTATGGCAGCGGTTCGGATGAGGCGCAGAAACTTGCCGACCAGATGAGCGCGGCCTGGGCGGCGTTCGCGAAGTCCGGCAATCCCAACACGCAGGCGTTGCCCGAGTGGCCGGCTTATGATCCTTCGACGCGTCCGACGATGACGTTCAACGTCGAAAGCAAGGTGATCAACGATCCCATGGGGTCGCGTGCAGCCATCCTCAAGGATGCGCCATACTGGGATATGTCGAAATAGCGTGAGGCAGTAACCAGTCGGGCCCGAATTGGGGCCGGCCTGACGGCTGGCTGGTGGCGTTCGCCACCAGCGGTACCGCGTTCGCGTTTACGCTGATTTTCGGTGCCGTGCTCGTCCGACAAACGGCAGCACCGCTTGGCATCTGACATCGTGCGGCTCATTATGGCCGAAACGGGAAGCTCGGGGGATGCTTCTCGACGGACAGGGCTGGAATTTGTCCGAAATCAAATCAATCCTGAGCGTAATGCGTTAAGTAAGAATTTCATTACAACCGTTTGAACGGTAGATGGGGTTTAGGCTGGCTGTGTCTTCAACTGGAGGAGGGACCTGAGATGAGACCATTATTACTTCTTGCTGCGCTCGCGTTACTGACGGTTTCCGGACCGGCGGTGGCGCATCATTCCTTTGCGGTTCACTTTGTGGCCGACAAGCAGATTTCGGTGACGGGCATCGTCAAGGAGTTCCGCTTCGCTAATCCGCACGGCGTCCTCTATTTCGAGGCGAAGAACGAGGCCGGTGTGATCGAGGACTGGAAGGCCGAAACGAACGCGCCCAGCCTGCTCGCCCGCCGTGGATGGAAGAGAGATTCCATGAAGGCCGGGGACCATATAACGGTGGTCGGCTGGCCGGCCCGCGATGGCTCGAACATGATGCGTATCGACAAGATCGTATTTTCCGATGGGAAGGTGCTTTCGAGCCGGCCCGGTACCGATATACCTAAAGATTGATCGAAGGGGTGGGGGACATGATCGAATGGTTCAAGGCAACCGCCGGTTTGGGGGCGGTCCTTTTAATGGCGACAATGGTCGCGCCCGATCCGACATTTGCGGCGGACGCTTCGTCCAGACCGGATTTCTCCGGATTTTGGGCGCTCAATACCAAGGCGAAACCGTCGGAGGCGTCGAAGGCGCTGCTCGCGGAAGTGCCGAAGGACGCGGCGTTGCTCGCGGATGTCGGCGCGCCGGAATTTCCGTCCGGCGTGTATGGCGGCCTGAAGCTCACGGCAAAGGCATTGGAGGGAGTCAAGAACTGGTCTCCCAATGACGAGTACGATCCGCGCAATGTTTGCCGCAGGCCGTCGATCATCTATGCCATGCAGGGACCATTTCCGCTCGAGTTCCATCAGGCCGACAAGCTGATCGTCATCCAGCTCGAATATTTCGACATGGTTCGGCTCGTCTTCATGGACGGCCGCGAGCATCCGGGACCGGATCAGCCGCACAGCATGGTCGGGCATTCGGTCGGTCATTGGGAAGGCAACGAACTGGTCGTCGATACGACACATCTCGAACCCGCGACGATCACCGCCAACGGGCTGGATCACAGCGAGAACGTTCATGTCGTGGAACGGTTCCGGATGGATCCGGACGGCAAGACGCTGTGGGCGCTGCAGCTGTTTTCCGATCCCGAGATGATCGAGAATAAGGGTGCCCGGCTGATCAGCTGGTCGCTCGTTCCGGGGCAGCACGTCTATCCTTACGAGTGCGATCCGTTCCAGTACTCGGGGGGCTGAAAACCCCGGCGCCCATCGCCGGACCTGAGGCAGAATTCATGGAAGGCGGGCCATCGATCGATGGCCCGCTTTTTATTTGCGCCGCATGGCGGGGAAATTTTCGAGACCAATTCATGAAAAAGTTCATTGGGTGATAGTTTGTAATAGAATACTTAATTATGAAATAAGTTATTGATTTTGTTGATAAATTCAGCTGGACCTCGAGAATGGCGTCAATTATAGTGATGTAAGTAAGCGATTACATATTTTGGGGACGAAAGGGCGATCCGCATCGATCTGGGGAGATCAGCGGTTCGCAAAACCTCGCAAGAGGTGGCTGGTTTCTGGGGAAGACGTTGTTTGGGGGATTTCACCTAAGGTGCAAAGTGTGCGCCGGTGCATCCGATGGATGCGCAGGAGCAATTGGTCTGCGTTAAGCAAGTCGTTGGGCCCAGCTTCCCGAACCTAAGTCGAAACCAAGCCGCATTTCGATCAACTGCGCGCGTGAGCGACGCGCGCGGCCATATAACAGGAGGAACGGGAATGAGTTTTCGAAAGTGGGAAAAAAAGACGGCGTCCGCGTCGAAGCGGCGGGGGCTGGTTGGCGGGGTATCGCTGACGGCTGTGGCGATCGGACTATTGAGCGGATCGCTGCTCGCGGTTCCGACGCCCGCGAATGCGGCAGCGGCAGATTCTTCCAAGGAGTCCTTGGGGCTGCCGGAAATCACGGTTTCCGCGCGATTCCGTTCGGAAAGTTTGCAGAGCACGCCTCTCGCGATCACCGCGGTCACCGGCCGCGCTCTTGAGCTCCGGGGCCTCGACAGGCTTCAGGATATCGGCAACGTTGCGCCGAACGTCTATATGCGTACGCAGGGTTCTCAGAATGGTCCGGCCCCGGCGATCGGTATTCGCGGCGTTGTGACGACCGACTTCAGCTTCTCGCTGGAACCCGGCGTGGCGATCTACATCGATGACAGCTATTTCGGCACGCTGTTGGGTTCATCGCTCGAATTGCTGGATCTGGAGCGCGTCGAAGTGCTGCGCGGCCCGCAGGGTACCCTGTTCGGCAAGAACGCACTTGGTGGCGCCATCCGCGCCGTAGGCAAGAAGCCGCAAGGCGATAATTCCGGCTACGTCGAGGCGACATACGGCGCTTACAACCGGATGGATTTTAAAGGCGGGTTCGATTACGCACTCGTGAAGGACAAACTCTTCCTGCGCGTGACGGGCCTTTCCAAGCGCCGCAACGGCTTTCAGAAGATCGTCGATTTCACTTGCGACATGATCGCTCGCGGAACGCCGGAACTTGCTGGTATCGGTGATGGTATCGGTGCTGACGGTTCGGCCGGTCTCGGTTTTGATGGTCATGTCGACCAGGTGCCGGTAGGAAGCGCGGCGGACAATTCATTCTTCCTGCCGCAGTCCAAGCCTGGGGTCACTGCTGAGAACGGATGTGCCCTCGGCACGGCAGGCGGCGAGAATGTTCACGCAGGCCGCGCGATGTTGCGTTATCTCGGTGACAACAGCCTCGAGATCAACATTAATGCTGACTATACGGACGACAACTCCGATCCGCAGCCGGACTCGTTGTTCTATCTTCCGTACGGCACGCAGACCTTCTCCTACGCCGACGCTGTCTCCGGCGCAGCACCGCGACAGCTGGGCTGGACGTATAACAAGAAGGTTCCCGCCGGTTACGTCGCATCGACTTTTACCGACCTGGCCTACGGCATTCCATTCGACGGCCGCTTCCTGACCGGCGATCCGTTCAAGACCTATTCGACCTTTGCGGATCCGGTAACCGGCCAGGTATTCCCGGCGAAATCGGCCATCACGTCATATGGCTTCGCCGGCACCATCGACTACGACGTTTTTCCGATGGCTCATCTGAAATGGTCGAACTCGTATCGGCATTATAAGTCCGAGTTCACCGACGATCGTGATCACGGGCCGCTAAACGTGTCCCTGGTCTATACGCTGGCGCTTCACGATCAATATACGAGTGAACTCCAGTTGACCGGAGATACATTTGGCTCAAGGCTACATTGGACGACCGGCGGCTTTTATTATCACGACAAGACGTTCTGGGGCGGCGCTCCGCAGCTCAATGACGTCGGAGCTCCGACGAGTTCCTTCACGCACCACGATACGGCCAAGTCGACGAACTATTCCGGTTTCGTGCATCTGGTGTTCGATCTGACCGAGCGCTTGCACGTCACTGGTGGCCTTCGTTATACCGATGAAAGCAAGAAGTATCACTTCGATCACCGGCCGTTCGTGAATCCCGCCGATGCCCAGGCGTCGGAAAGCCGTTGGGATTGGAAGGCAGAAGTTGATTACGACATAACCGACGACGTTCTGACATATGCGCAGGTGTCGACGGGCTTCCGGTCTCAGTCGTTCAACGTTCGCATCTTTACGCCTAATCAGTTGACGGTGCCGCTACCTACCGAAAAGCTGACTTCCTATGAAATCGGGTTCAAGAGCGACCTGTTCAACAATAGGATGCGGCTCAATGCGGCGGCGTTCTATGGCGATTACTCGTCGCGTAACTTCACAGCGAACGCGACCGAGTGCGCCGAACAGTTCCCGACACCGGTCTATGGGGATCTCGGCGCAGGATGTCCGGGTGCCGATGGTATCTTTGGCACAGCGGACGATCACCCCGGGGCTCCTTGGTTTGCCAATATCAACGTGCCGTTGAAGACTTACGGTCTTGAGCTCGAATTGCAGGCTCAGCCGATCGAGCACCTGAACATCGATGGCACTCTGGGCTGGAACAAAGCGTCCTCACCCGACAAGGTCAACTTCGTCCCCGGCAACAAGATCCAGCCGGCTTGGAACGGAAGCCTTGGCGTGTCCTACGAGGCGTTACTCGGTGGCATGGGGTCGATCACGCCGCGTGTCGACATGTTCTATCAGGGATCTGTCAATTCCGGTAACTCGCTCAGCATCGCTCCGACGCCGTTCGATAACATCGGTGCGCATGCATGGTTCAATGCCCGCTTGACCTATATGACCAGCAACCAGGACTGGGAAGTCGCTCTGGCCGTAACCAACCTGTTCGACAAGTTCTACTGGGAGAACTATTTCGGCAGTGGTACGGGCTCTGGCGCCTTCCGTACCGGCGCGCCGGCCCGTCCGCGGGAATGGTCGATCACTTTGAAGAAGACCTTCTAACGAGCTCCCTCTGTGGGCCACGCACGGGCCCACGGGACTGCGCTGGGGGCGTACTTCGGTACGCCCCCCTTTTTTATCTCGAACAGCGCTGATTCGACGGGAACGTGTCCCTTAGTCCGCCAATTTGTAAATCGTCGCCTTGTAGGCGCGGATGTCGGGGTGCCCCTCGCGGGAACCCGAGAAGGTCATCTCGTCGCCGGTGACCGTTCCCATTGCCGTGTTGCGGAACGCCTTGCCGCCGTTATCGACAACTTCGGGATCGTCGGCGGCATCGTGAAGCACATAGAACGAGAGCTTGTCTCCATCGACCTTACCGTCGACGATCTTGAAGATCTTGTCCTGATAGGTGACCTGACCGGTAAATTCGTCGCCCTGCTGCTTGAACGTAAAGACGCTTTTCCCGCCCGCCGACCATTTGCCGGTGATATCTGCCGCGTGGGCCGCCGTCGCCATGGTGACGGAAAGCGCCAGCCCTAAAAGAAGTCTACGCATTGCTGCTAATTCCCCATCTGTTTGAGCCGGTTCTCGACCGGCAATCCTTGCTCGTTGCATGCGGTCCGATTCGACCGCCACAACTATAACATATGTGAATAAACGCGCTATGCCGAGCGCGGTTCCACAGGGTGGATCTCAGACGCCGGTTTCGGCCTCATAGGCCTTGAGCCGGTCCGCGAAACTTTTCAAGCCAAGCAGAAGGATTATCACGCTCGCTGCCGAGGCGGCCGTCATGACAACAGAGAGCGACGTGCCGACCGCGGCGTCCGAATGAAACACGTAATCCGTCATATAGGCCACGGCGGACGGGCCGGTGCCGAGGCCCAGAATACCGACGGTGGCGATATAGATTGCGGTCATCTGCGCCCGCATCTCGTTGGGCGTGACCGCCTGCACAGCCGCGGGCGCGAGCCCGATCGGCGTGCCGAGTACGAAGACGATGACCGTCAGACAGCCAAGCGTCCAGTAAGGCGAATGGACCACAAACAGAAACGGGGAGACGGCCGTGGTGACAACCAGTGCGAAGATCAGGATCTTCCATTGTGCCGCCGCAATTCCGGCGCGGTTCATCCTGCCCGCCAACAGGCCACTGAGGACGAGACCGCCCGTCCCGAAAATAAGCGTGATAAAGCCGAAATAAAGACCGATTGACGCGCCGTCCCAGCCATAGTGGCGGGCATAGGTCGCCGGTACCCAGGCATACATGCCGTAGCTGGCGGTGGACGAGAGCGCGGTTCCCAATATCAGCGTGGTGTAGACCTTCTTATGCTTGAGAAGAAATTTGAAGGTCTCCGATATGGGAACGCCCTGCATCGCGTCGAACTGGCGTTCCTGACGGGCGGGCTCGCGCACCAGAAGGAAGACCAAACCGACCAATATTCCGGGTAGCCCGACGATGACGAAAGTCGCCTGCCAGGGCTCGATGCCGCCGAGGGCGTCCAGCATCCAGCGCGCGCCTTCGGTGCCCATTGCGGCGACCACGACACCGCCGAGAATGTTGCTGATTCCAAGGCCGCCGTGAACGCCCGCCGAGAAGATGTTGATCGGTAGGTGCCGCTTCTCGCGCGGGAAACTGTCGGCGATTAGCGAGATCCCCGTGGGGGTCAGGGAGGCTTCGCCGATTCCGACGCCGATACGGGCCAGAAAAAGTTGCCCGAATGTGCCGGCGTAACCGCAGGCCATGGTCATCGCGCTCCACAGGGCGACGCAGACGGAAACGATCCGGACCCGGTTGACCCGGTCGGCCAGCCATCCAAGCGGGACGCCAAGGGTGACATAGAAGATGGAAAAGGCGAGGCCATGAATCAGACTTAGCTGAAAGTCCGATATATGCAGGGATTCTCGGATCGGCCCGACGAGATAGGCGATGATCTGCCGGTCGATGAACGACAGCATGTAGGCGATATACAACAGCACGACCATGAACCAGGCGCGGTCCGACTTTGGATAGGTCGTGGTGGTCGAAACGCTCATGGACATCCCCCTCGATTTCCAATTGCACAGAACACTATGCGCGGCGGCTCGCCCTCAGGCGTGCCTGCGCACCGGTCGGCTGTCGTTGCGGCCGTATTTTTTGCCGTCGCAGCTCGCGTTCTTGGAACCCCCTCTAATTGCATAGCCGCTCCTCCCGGGCCTGTCATCAAGGAAACGGCCCGGCACCCCGACTGACGATTAGAAGATGCACGCGCACCCGAAATTCGGGTAAGGTTGCGCCGGGGAAGGCGATAGCCTGCATCACACAAGGATAAGCAACACAAGATGAATTCTGGAAAGACTGGAGCGACCCTGCTCGGGGGCGTGGCCCTCGCGACGCTTATTTTGTTCGGCTCGTCGATGCCAAACACGGCGGTGTCCGCCGAACCGGGCGATATCACCATAGACGGCAAGCTGGTCTTCCCGGAAAGCATGACGTCCACCTCCGACGGGACGGTAATCATCGGCAGCACCAAGGGTTTGGTCTACCGGGCGAAGCCGGGCGAAACGGTCGCCAAGAGCTGGATCACCTTGAAGCAGGGTGTTGGTCAGCTCTCGGTGCTGGGTGTCCTCGCGGACGAGAAATCCCACACGCTATGGACCTGCGTGAATCACAATACGTTCAACGGCCAGAAGCCGACGGAGCCGCCAAAACTGATGGCGTTCTCGCTCTCGCAGGGAAAATTGCTTCATTCCTATGACTTCCCCGATACGACCGGAGTGTGCAACGACATCACGATCGCGAAGGACGGCACCGCCTACGCGTCGGACACGACCAACGGCCGAGATCTTCACACTGAAGCCCGGCGCCAAAGAGCTCGGCTTGTTCGCGTCGGACGAGCGCCTCAAGGGCATTGATGGGCTGGTCTTCGGCGGCGACGGTACGCTGTATGTCAACATCGTCACGCGCGGCGCCCTCATGCGGGTCGACATCAAGCCGGACGGCACCGTTGGCGACCTGACTGAGCTTAAGATCTCCCAGCCGCTTGGCGGACCGGACGGCTTTCGCCTGATCTCTGGCAACAAATTCCTTCTCGCGGAGGGCAGAGCCGGCAAGCTCGATCTCGTGACGATCACGGGTGACAACGCCGACATCAAGGTTCTGCGTGACGGGGTGGGGTCTTCGCCGGGCAACGACGCGCGTGGGCAAGACGGCCTACATTATCGACGGCAAGATCAACTACATGTTCGATCCGAAACTCAAAGGCCAGGATCCCGGGGTCTTCAAGGCCTATGCGGTGCCGTTGCCCGATATGGAGTGAGAGACCGGCAATCCAGGCAGGGGGAAAACGTGAGACGGGAAAGTCGGAACGTCGGGGATGCAAGGATTGAGCGATGGGAAATCTGAAGCAAGGGCTTGTTCTTCTGGCCGGACTGGTGCTGGCCACGCAACTTGCCGGGAGCGCCGAAGCGCATGGTCGCAAGAGCGCGGTAACGCCGAGTGATTGCGACTATGATTGTCTGATCGGCTTCGCGCGCGGCTATATCGATGCGCTTGCCCATCGGGACCCGAGCCGCGTCGCCTTTTCGCGGCATGTGCGCTTCACCGAGAACGACGTCGAGATGCCGATCGGCGACGATGGCCTATGGGGCACGGTGAACAAGGTTTCGTCCGATGCTCTCGAAGTGGCCGATACCGAAACCGGCAATGCCGCATGGTTCGGCATCGTCGAGGAGCACGGCAATCCGGCCTATCTGGCCACGCGCATCAAGGTCGAGCACGGCAAGATCACGGAGGTCGAGACCCTCGTCAATCGGCTGCCGGATCTTCCGAAGCCGTTCGGGGATCCGTCCAAGCTCACCCATGATCCGGCTTTCAAGGAAATTCTGGCGCCAGAGGATCAGCGCTCGCGCGAGCGCCTCATCGCGGTTGCAAACGGCTATTTCAGCACGGTCGAGCGCAATGACGGCGAGGTCCTGACGCCCTTCGACGAGGATTGCCAGCGCACGGAAAACGGCATCAGCACGACGCGGGGCGGCAGCGGTTCCGCGGCCGTCGCCCAAGGTTGCGAGGCGCAGTTCAGGCTCGGCATTTTCAGGATCAACAAGCGAGTGCGGGAGCGGCGCTATCCAATCGTCGACGAGAAGCGCGGCATCGTCGTCGCCTCGGGGTTCTTCGATCATGCCAATACCTTCGATCGCTACAAGCTGACCGAACGGCAAGGAAATGAAGACGGTCCTGAAATGGCCGAATTCGATCTCGCTGCTCGAGGCGTTCAAGATCAAGGCCGGCAAGATCTATCAGGATCGAGGTGGTCTTCACCTATGTGCCCTATTTCATGCATTCGCCCTTTGCCGAGCCGACCGGTCTCGGCGGCCGCAAGCGCCCGCGCCGGGAGAGCGCTGTCGCCGCCGAGTTGCGACCGTGCATGCCTGATCGGCTTCGCGGATCAAGTATATGGCCGGGCTGGTGAAGCAGGATTACAGAAGCTCCCTTGGGCCGAATTTCGTGCGCTACAGCGAGAACGAAGTGCCGATGATGATCGGTGATGGCGTCTGGGGCACCGCTCGACGGCAAGTCGGCCAAGCCGCTCTACGCCGCCGATCCCGAGACCGGCAATGTCGCCTGGTTCGGCGTACGGTGGACGAGCACGGCCAGCCGGCATTCTACGGTATGACGCATGCGTGTCGAGGACGAGCAAGATCGAGACGGTTCGAGCCTTCGTCGCGCGAAAGGGCAATCCCGGGCCCTATGGCGATCCGACCAAATTCGTCCGCCGATCCGGTCTTCGATCAGGTT
The DNA here is from genome assembly GCA_963822835.1 of uncultured Alphaproteobacteria bacterium. GTDB lineage: Bacteria > Pseudomonadota > Alphaproteobacteria > CAVTAV01 > CAVTAV01 > CAVTAV01. The sequence continues at coordinate 134,187 of CAWGIZ010000008.1, forward strand.
CTCCCCGAAGATCAGCGCCGGCCGCGCCAGCGCATGGTCGCGCTGGTCGACGGCTATTTCGGCACCAAGCAGCAGAACGACGGCGATCTCTGACCGAACTCGATGCCGATTGCGAGCGCATCGATAACGGCGTCTCGACGACCAGCGGCGACGATCCGGCGGCCAAGATCGCGAAGGGCTGCGAAGCGCAGTTCAAGCTCGGCGTCTACCGTCCGGTCGAACGAATCCGCGATCGGAGATATCCGGTCGTCGACGAGGAGCGCGGCGTCGTCGTGGCGACGGCCTTCCTGGACAATCCGCGTCCGCGACGTGAACTATCGATACGACCGATGGTGCGAGCCACGAGATTCAGCTCCAATATCCGAACAGCCGCGCGATGATCGAGATCTTCAAGATCCGCAACGGCAAGATCCAGCGCATTCAGGCGGTTTCCGACTTCATGCCGTATCTCATGCCGCTTCCCTGAGCCGCGCATGGACACCGACGCCCGAACCCGTGGGGGACAATCGATGAAACGATCGACGAGATGGAACGGTCCCTGGCTCATCGGAGCGGCGCTCGCCGGTCTGCTGCTCGCTTTGGCGCCTGCGTCGGCCGCCAAGGCGGATGACGCTTCGAGGATCGCGGCCCTGAAGGCCAAGATCGCGCGGCTATCCCATGAGGCCGATCTGATCGAGGACACCAACGAGATCGAGAATCTCCAGATGGCCTATGGCTATTATCTCGATCGCGGTTATTGGGACGAGGCGGCGGATCTTTTTGCGGCCGATGCCACGGCCGAGTTCGGCGACGACGGCGTCTATGTCGGCCAGGACCGTATCCGCAAGCTGATCAAGCTCTATGGCGGCGGCAATCCCGGCCCCGGCCTTCCCTACGGCCAGTACTACCACCACATGCAGCTTCAGCCGGTTGTCGACGTCGCGCCCGACGGCATGACCGCGAAAGGCCGTTGGCGCGAATTCACGCTTCTCGGCCAGTACCACGAATACGCCAAATGGGCTGCCGGCATTTTCGAGAACGACTACGTCAAGGAAGACGGCGTCTGGAAGATCAAGAAGATGCACTACTTCCAGACCTTCCTCGCCGCCATAACGGGCGGATGGGCCAAGCCTGAAATCCGTCGATGGCGACTGGGCCTCGGACGTCTCGAAGACGTTTCCGCCGGACGGTCCGCCGACGGACGAAATACAAGCCGTTCCCGGACATCTTATTCCGCCGTTCCATTACAAGAACCCGGTCACGGGCAAATAAGGGGAGGGAGAGCAGACATGAAAAAGATTTCGAAAGCCATTCTCTCCGCGTTGGCGATATTCGGGTTTGCCGCCGCCATTCACCCCACCGTTCTGCGGGCGGAGGATGCGCCGAAGCCGCCGACCTTGTCGGAGCTGGAGGCGATCGCCGAACAAGTACGAGAAGGACGTCGCGGTCCTGAAATCCCATGAGGAGCTGGAACGGCTTCAGGCGATCTATGGCTATTACATCGACAAGGGGCTGTGGGATCAGGCAGCGGCGCTGTTCGCCAAGGACGGTACCTATGAGTTCGGCCAGCGCGGTGTCTATGTCGGGCCGGAGCATATCAAGAAGGCGCTCGGCCTGTTCGGGCCGCAAGGCCTGGAGCCGGGCCAGCTCAACAATTACATGATGCTTGCAGCCGATCATCGACGTGGCGCCCGACAACAAGACCGCCAAGGCGCGGTGGCGGAGCGACGTGCTTTTGAGAGGAACGGCAAGGGCCGCTGGGGTGGCGGCGTTTACGAGAACACCTATGTGAACGATCACGGCACCTGGAAATTCCAGTCGCTGCATTATTACGTCACGCAGGAAAGCGATTACGACAAGGGCTGGGGCAATGAGCCGTTCCCGATGGAAGGTCCGAGCAAGGAGTTTCCGCCCGATCGTCCGCCGACCGTGGTCTACAAGTCGCTGCCGGGCGTCTATTTCCCGCCCTATCACTTCAATAATCCCGTGACGGACAAGCCCGTGCATTACGGGCCCGACAAGGCCGACCAAGCCGGAGCCGAAACAATGAACGCGGCGCTCTGCGATCGCCATTGGCGGCCGGCGGTGGCGTTGCGCTCGCTGCGCTTGGGACTGCCGGAGCCCGCCGGGCATGCGGCGACGGACACCAGGACCCAGCTTGTCGAGATCCAGAAAAGTCTCGATGCCCTCGGCCTCAAGATCGAGCGCCTGCAGGGCCGCAACCAGGTCGAGAAGATTCAGCGGGCGTATGGCTATTACGTCGACAAGGCGCAGTGGCCCGGCATCGCGGATCTGTTCACCGAGGACGGCACCTATGAGATCGGCGGGCGCGGCGTATTCGTCGGGCCGAAGCGGGTGCTCGAATATCTGGTCGTCGGCCTGGGCCCGATCGGGATGGGATCGCGCTATGATCAGATGATCGATCACCAGCAGTTCCAGGGCGTGGTCCATGTCTCGGCGGACGGCAAGCGTGCCTGGGGGCGCTGGACGGCCTTCGTCATGTCGTCGGTCGGTGGATAGCTGGCTGGGGCGATTGCATCTATGAGAATGAATACGTGAAGGAAGACGGCGTCTGGAAGGTCAAGATCTCCGGGCCCGTTCAAGATGTATACGAGATTACAAGGGAGGCTGGGAGGAATACGCGCCGTCACAAACACGTGGCCGGACAAGTTCCCGCCGCCGCCGGACTTGCCGCCGTCCGTGGTCTATCTGACCTATCCGAGCTTCTACGTGCCGCCCTATCACTATCCCAATCCGGTGACGGGAAAGCCGATGCCGGAGCCAAATCCCGCTGCGGGCGGCGTGCAGACCCATGAAGCCGGTGACCGAACGATGAGGGGTCTCGGGGATTGAGCTTATCTCGCTTTGCCTCGTGTTGGCGGTTCCAGCGATCGTGGCGGAAAACAGGCCACGCGCGGCCGACACCTCCGTCGAACTCGCCGAATCTGGCGAAGAGCCTGGAGGTCCTGGGCCTCAAGATCGAGCGGCTTCAGGCCCGCAACCAGATCGAAAAGATCCAGCGGGCCTATGGCTATTATGTCGACAAGTCGCAGTGGCCGGCGATCGTCGACATGTTCACCAAGGACGCGGAATATGAGATCGGCGGGCGGGGCATCTTTGTCGGTCCGGACCGCGCGCTCGAATATCTGCAACGGCCTGGGCCCGATCGGCATCGAGCACGGCTACGGCGGCATGTACGACCACCAGCAGTTTCAGGGCCTGGTCGACCGTCTCCGCGGACGGCAAGCACGCCTGGGCCCGATGGACGGCATTCGTCATGGCGGCCGGACGCGGCAGCGCGGTGTGGGGCGACTGCATCTATGAGAACGAATATGTGAAGGAAGACGGCGTCTGGAAGATCAAGAAGATCCGCGCGCCCTTCATGATGTATTCGAACTATCCGGACGGTTGGCAAGAAAGTGACGCCCAATACCTGGCCGTCGGATCCGCGCACGATCCCGCCCGATCTGCCGCCGACGGATGTCTATCTGACCTATCCGAGCTTCTATGTGCCGCCCTACCACTATCCCAATCCGGTGACGGGCAGGCCCATGCCGAAGCCAAATCCCGCTGCGGGCGGCGTGGCGCCGATGAAGCCGGTGGCCCGCGACTAGATAATCAGGCCACGATCCAGCCCCTTTATTTCTGTAAGGGGAGCGCCTATTTCGTTTGAGGCGAATTCGGGCAGAGTGTCCGGCCGTTACAGGATTTTTTCGGTGAACGATCATACGTCGCAGCCTCTCAAGCCTTTCGGTACAGTTTTAGGACATGCGCCGGGCGGGGTTCCCGCCTATTCCTCGGATTACGAGACGGTCGATCCGGTGGAATTGCCGGACCGCAAGGCGTTCCGGCATGAGGTCGACGGGGTTTATACCGGCTATAAATGGCAGTGCGTCGAGTTCGCCCGCCGCTGGCTCCTGCTCAATAAAGGCTATGTCTTCAATGATATAGCCATGGCCTACGACATCTTTCGCCTGGACTCGGTCACCGTGGTCAGGGATGGGAAGACACTTCCGCTCAAATCCTTCCAGAACGGGGCGCGGCGCCGGCCGGAACCGGGCTGCATGCTCATCTGGAGCGAGGGGCGGCACCTTCGAGGTGACGGGTCATGTGGCCATCGTGACCGAGGTCTCCGATCAGTGGGTCCGTGTCGCCGAGCAGAACGTCACGCATCAGGTGTGGGAGTCAGGCGCGGACTACGCCCGCGAACTTCCCGCGACGGTCGGCGAGGATGGCAGCTTCTGGATCCGTTGCTCCTTTGGCGACGCCGATATCCTGGGATGGGTGATCCAGACCGACGACGACACCTTCGCCGAACATTTCGAGCCGGTTTCGCCGAAATTGTTCAACGTGCTGATGAAGCGGGTGAAGCGGAACGGCCAGCATCTTAAGGAGTGGCTCAATCTGGCCAATCCGGACGAGGCGGCCTTCGTCGAAATGATGCACGGTCACCGTCTGACGAATGTCGACAAGGATCTCTACAAATATTTCCTGATCTCGGAAACCGCCGAGACGGAGCTGAAGCGCGCCACCAACGAACTGCATGCGATGATGATGCATGCGACCAATTACGTTCTGCAGGACGATACGCGTCTCGAGAAGTTCAATATACCTTCGGTGCTGTGGCCCAAGATTCACCGGTCATGGGATAACCGGCGCAATCACATGATTACCGGCCGGTTCGATTTCTGCATGACCGAGCGTGGCCTGAAACTCTACGAATACAACAGCGATTCGGCCGCTTGCCACATGGAGTGCGGCAAGGTTCAGGGGGCCTGGGCGAAGCACTTCGGCGTCCATCTAGGGACGGATCCGGGCGAAGACCTCCAGGAGCAGCTTGCCGAGGCGTGGCGTGACAGCCGGGTCGACGGCCCGATTCACATCATGATCGATCGCGAGATCGACGAGACCTATCATGCCCTGTTCATGAAGGCCGCGATGGAGGCCGGAGGCCTGTCCTGTCGGCTCGTCCGGGGTGTCGATGGGCTCCGCTGGGATGAGGAAGGCAATGTCTGCGATGCGACGGGCGAGCCCATCCGCTGGATCTGGAAGACATGGGCGTGGGAAACCGCGCTGGATCAGCTCCGCAAGGAGGCCGACGAGGACGCCCAGAACGCGGTTCTGAACGCGCGCCTTCGCAACAGTGCGCCGCGTTTGATGGATGTCCTGTTCCACCCGGATACCATCGTTTTCGAGCCTCTTTGGACGCTCGTCACCAGCAACAAGGCGCTTCTTCCGGTGCTGTGGCAGATGTTCCCCGAAAACCGGTATTTGCTCGATACGGGCTACAAGCTGACCCCTTCGCTCAGGGATCGCGGTTATGTCAGCAAGCCGATCGCGGGCCGGCGAGGGCACAATGTCACGATCGTCGACCAGAATGCCGGGGTGGTCGGGGAGACTCAGGGACGTTTCGACGATCAGGACCTGATTTATCAGGAATTGTCGCCCTTACCCCGCCTTTCCGACCGCTATGTTCAGCTCTGCACCTTCTCGGTGCTGGGAACCTATGGTGGCGCCTGTATCCGCACGGATCCATCGCCGATCATCGTCGCCGACAGCGATCTGCTGCCGCTCCGGACCGTGGCGGACGAGGAATTCCTCCGTTTGTGCCGCTAAATCCGGGCGGGCGAGCCGCGGCCCTGTTACTTTCGGTGATATTCACGGATGCCGCTTCAGGCTATAAATTCGGTTTTTACGCCGGCGCCAACGAATCCTTATGGATTGGGATGTTAGAGACCGCCCTTGTCATGTAAGGGTGTCGGCGGGCAAGTTGTACCGCGCCTGACGGATAGATCATCGCGAGCGCTTTATGTCGACCGGTTCCGGCTGGCTTCAGGAGACCCGATAGAAAAATGACTGCCAAAATCATTGATGGGCGCAAGATCGCCAAGCTGTGCCGCGCGGAGATCGCGGAACGGCTCAACACGCTGGTCGAGGAAACGGGGGTGCGGCCGGGCCTGACGGTGATCATCGTCGGCAACAATCCGGCGTCCGTCCTTTACGTCCGCAACAAGATCCAGGCCTGCGAGGAAGTCGGCATCGCCTCGAACGTGATGAAGCTGCCGGAAAATGTTTCCGAAGCTGAATTGTTGAAGGTGATCGAGGAACTCAATGCGGATCCGAGGGTGCATGGCATCCTCGTGCAGTTGCCCATTCCAAAGACGATCTCGACACTGAAGGTTCTGGAGACGATCTCCGCCGACAAGGATGTCGACGGTTTCCACATGTATAATGTTGGCGGGCTTGTTATCGGCAATACGGTGTTCCCGCCCTGTACGCCCTACGGCGTCCAGAAGATCCTGGAATTCGAGGGGGTCGACCTCGAAGGCAAGAACGTGGTCGTCGTGGGCGCCAGCAATATCGTTGGCAAGCCGATGGCGCTGATGCTGATGCAACGCGAGGCGACCGTCACGATCTGCCATGCCAAGACGCGCGATCTCGCGCAATACACGATCCTCGCCGATGTTCTCGTCGTGGCGGCGGGCAGGCCGAATCTGATCGTGCCGCAAATGGTCAGAACCGGTGCCGTGGTTATCGACGTCGGCATCAACAAGTTGCCGGACGGGCGGCTGGTCGGCGACGTTGACTTCGAGGGCGTCAAGGAAAAGGCCGCCGCCATCACGCCGGTGCCCGGCGGCGTCGGTCCGATGACGGTGACCATGCTGCTCTACAACACAGTCGGCGCGGCGGAACGCAGCCTGGGCCGCACGCCACCGCATCAGCAACCGCTCGGCGCCGACGGGTAGGTTTCACTCTTCATCGAAATGTTCCAAGGGAGCCAACGCGGTTTCCGCGTCTTCGCTTGGCATATTTAGCGGATTAAGCGGGGAGGGCGGCGAGACTATTTAAGTTCGTCGTACCGGGAGACGAGCCGGAAGGCCTCGGTCAGTCGATCCTTGAAATCCCGGTCCTCGAGCATGAACGGTCCCGGGCGATTGATCATCGCGTTGTTGATCGTTCCGTGCACCAGCTGAACGGCGAAGCGCATATTCATCTTTTCGCTCTTGGTGAGAGCGCGGCCTATATGCTGGGATTTCGCCTCGATGAACCACTCGGCATAGAAGTGAGCCAGTTGCCGATATGGTTCCCAGAAATTGGGGTCGTCCAGGCTTCGGCGCAACGCGGCCCGCCAGAAGAAACGGCCATTCCACGCCCGGCTGATCGTCCGTTCGACATAGAGGCGGGGCAGCTTCTTCTTGTCGCTCTTGAGAAAGAACTGGCCGGTATCGTCGCGCCGCTTTGCGCTTTCAAGATGGAAGAGTGCGAGGAAGAATTCTTCCTTGTTTTCGAAACGCGAATAGAACGCGCCGACGGAGTATCCGGCTTCTCCCGCGATCTCGGCAATGGAAATGGAATCGAAGTCCCGTGTCGCCAGCAGCTTGTAGCCCGCCTCGATCAGCTTGTCGTATGTAATCTGGCTGCGCCGTTGCTTGGCAACCGGGGCGGTCGCCTTCGGCTTAGCAGCTCGAATTATTTTCGTTTTCACCAGCAATTTCCTTCTGGAACTACACTGGAAGCGATTTAAGACCTATCCCAGCCTGGACCGCCACGAAAACAATCCAATCCTCCTTTAAGACAGAATTCCTTGATCAACACGACCTTTTCTAGCTCCAGCCAAAACTAATCCCAAACAAATATAGGCTATACGCGGATCCCGTGAGATCAGAAGGCGGTCCGCAAAGCCGACGATCGGGCTGGCGCAATGCTGGCTATCCTCTTTCACAGGCGGAGCGCTTTACCCTATAGTGTTGCAGTTTTCCGGGGGGAAGCAATGCGTGGTTCTTGGCAAGTCCTCACTGTTGCACTGGCATTGATCGCGATTCCGGTCACGGCGATGGCGGGCAGTGTGGATGTTCCGCGCCGTGCGGACGGCAAGCCAAATCTGAGCGGTGTCTGGCAGGCGATGAACGCGGCCAACTGGAATCTCGAGCCCCATGAGGCGGCGCAGGGCACCGTGCCGCTGACAGGCGCCATCGGCGCCGTATCCCCGGGACGTGGTGTGGTTGAGGGTGGGGCGATACCCTATTTGCCGTCGGCCCTGAAGCAGCGTGCCGAGAACTTCGCGCATCGTCTGACGGAGGATCCCGAGGCAAAATGTTTCCTGCCCGGTGTGCCGCGAGCAACCTATATGCCGCATCCGTTTCAGATCGTGCAGTCCGACCAGAACGTCCTGATCGCCTATGAATTCGCGAGTGCGGTGCGCACGGTCTACATGTCCGATCAGATCGAGGCGCCTGTCGACAGCTGGATGGGCTGGTCAAACGGCCATTGGGACGGCGATACACTCGTCGTCGATGTTACCGGGCTCAATGGTGAAAGCTGGCTCGATCGTGCCGGGAATTACGCATCGGACTCGCTGCATGTCGTCGAGCGCTACACGATGATCGATCGTGACCATATCCAGTATGAGGCGACGCTGACGGATCCGACCGTCTTTTCCCGGCCTTGGAAGATCAGCATGCCGCTCTACCGCCACATCGAGCCCGGAGCCCAGTTGATGGAGTTTAAATGCCCCGAGTTCGCCGAGGACGTGCTTTACGGTAAATTCTACAAGACGCCGCCGAAACTCGTGCCCGACGAGGCGAAGCAATGACGCGGCCTGCCTTCCGGGCCCTCGGGTTGGCCTGCGGAGCGCTCGTCGCATTTGGCGTCGGGGCCGCGAGTGCCGCCGACAAATGGGTTGCGCCGCGCACGTCCTACGGCGATCCCGACCTTGAAGGCTACTGGACAAATCACACGATGCTCGCGCTGGAGCGGCCGAAGGAACTGGCCGACAAGGCTCGGCTCAGCGAGACGGAGATGGCGGCCTATATCGACAAGGAGATGCACGCGACAACGACGAATTTCGGCGCGTCCACGTCAGTGCATTACAATCTCGATGACTATGGCCTGGGTGACGACCAAATTCATCTCGTCCACAATCTGAACACCGCGCTCATTGTCGATCCGCCGAACGGTAAGCTGCCGCCGCTCGTTCCCGAGGCTCAAAAGCGCGCAGACGCCTATCTCGTCTGGAAGAAGGCGCATGATTTCGACAGTGCCAAAACGCGTTCGCTCGGCGAGCGCTGCATCGTCTGGACGAACGAGGGGCCGCCGATTCTGCCGCGCGGCTACAACACGCATTATCAGATCGTCCAGACCGAGGGTTATGTCGTGATCCTGCTGGAAATGATCCACGACGCTCGCATCATTCCGCTGGATGGCCGCCCGCATCTCGATCCCAAGATCAGGACGTGGCTCGGCGATTCCCGCGGGCATTGGGAGGGCGATACGCTGGTCGTCGAGACGACGAATTTCAACGATCAGCTGCATCGCGATTTCCAGTTCCATTATAGCGGAACGACGAAGGCACTGAAGGTCACGGAGCGGTTCACGCGGACGGGTCCGAATCGGATCGACTACCGGTTCACCGTCGAGGATCCCGGAACATGGACCCGGCCCTGGAGCGGCAAATCGCCTTGGGAAAGCGTGAAGGGGCCGATCTTCGAATATGCCTGCCACGAGGGGAATTACGGCCTTCCGAACACCCTGAGCGGTATGCGCGCGAAGGAACGCGAAGCAAAGGGAAAGGGGGCACAATGACGGCCGAGCGGTTGATTGCGGTCGCTTCTCTGCTACTGGTCGGGACGACCGTCGCCGAAGCCCATCATTCCTTTCAGGCGGAATTCGATGTCGATCGTCCGGTGGAATTCACCGGCACCGTGACGAAGGTCGAGCTCATAAACCCGCACTCCTGGATTCATCTCACGGTCGTTGGCAAGGACGGCACCAAGGCCGAGTGGATGATCGAAGGCGGGGCGCCGAACGCTCTGTTCCGCAAGGGTGTCACGAAGAAGTCCGTCCCGGTGGGATCGGAAATCTACGTGCGAGGGTATCAGGCGCGCGACGGCGCGAACCGCGCGGTCGGAGAGGAAATCCACTTCTCGGATGGCCGACCGCTCTTCTTCGGCAGTCCGAAGGGTGCGGTGGGCGCGGCGCCCGAATAGGCCTATTTCGCCGGATCCGGCGGCGGCAGGGAATCCAGGATATCCGGCATCGCATCCTCGTGCGGGATAGACCCGTTATAGATCTCGGACTGCCGGTGCTGAAGGTAGGCGCTGCGGAGCGCTGAATAGAAGTCGATCGACGTCTTTCTCAGGCTTTCGAGCTGATCCCGGTTGTCATCGTACTCGACCAGCGTCTCCGCGCCGAAGATGGCGTATGTCGTGGCGGTGTCGTTGATGAGCCAATAGAGCGGATCGCTGATCGTATCGATGCCGTAGCCGATCCCGTCGCGCACCGTGGTCGGGCCGATCAGCGGCAAGACCAGATAAGGACCGTTCCGGACACCCCAGACCGCGAGAGTTTGCCCGAAATCCTCGTAATGGGGCGGCAGGCCGCTGGATTTCGCGACGTCGAAAAGACCGCCGATACCGACTACGGAATTCACGACGAACCGGACCAGTGTCTTGCCCGCCTGACCCGGTCGGCCCTGCAGCATCTCGTTCAGGAAGGTGACCGGTGAGCCGGCGTTGTCCACGGCATTCGAGAAGCCGCGGCGAAGCGGTGAAGGCGTGGCGGCGCGGTAGACGACGTCGATCGGCTTCGCGATGACTTTCTCGAAGCCGGTATTGACGCCCAGCATCGCGCGGTTGAACGGCTCGAATGGATCCGGGGCGAGAGTCGGATCGCCTGGCGGTGCGTGTTGGGGAGTCGAGGCGCAGGCGGCGAGCGCAAACAGGCAAAGAGCCCCGGTGGCCGCGGCTCTGATCCTTTTTTTGGTCAATTGGAATTGCCGATGGCCTGTGCTACAGCCGCTGTCGATCATTTCTTACTCAAAAAATTCTTCAAGCCCCAGGTGGACTATGAACGAGACGCCCAAGATCAAACAAGCGGAACAGGCACCGGTACCGCCCACCAAGATCGATTTTACGCCGGAAGACGCCGCCTGGATCGCGGAAAAGATTACGGAAGTGCTCGGCACGGGCCGTCTCACGCTTGGCCCCTATAATGAGGAATTCGAAAGGGAATTCACCAAGATCGTCGGCGCAAAGCACGCCATCGCGGTCAGCAGCGGTACGAGTGCGCTCGAAATCGCGCTCCGGGCGCTGGATGTCGCAGGTAAGGACGTGCTCGTTCCGGCGGATACATTCTTCGCCACGGCGGCGGCGGTTATGGCGGCGGGCGGAACACCGATCCTCATGGACAGCGATATCCGCACCATGTCGACGACCGCTGAGGAAATGGTGCGCCGGATAACCCCAAATACGGCGGGTGTCGTCATCGTTCATATCGCGGGTTTCGTGACGGACGAGATGCCTGAGATCGTGAAGGTGGCAAAGGAGCGGGGGCTCTGGGTGCTGGAGGATGCGGCCCATGCGCATGCCTCGACGCAGGGCGGCCGTTACGCGGGGACTTTCGGCATCGCGGGCGGCGTTCAGCTTCTATCCGACCAAGGTCATGACCAGTGCTGAAGGCGGCATGATCGTCACGGACGACGACAAGCTGGCGGACGAGGCCCGGATCTATCGCGATCAAGGCAAGGCAAGCTTCCTGACCAACCAGCATATACGGATGGGCAGCAATTGGCGGCTCTCGGAACCTCACGCGATCATCGGCATTCGCCATCTGACGCATCTGAGGGACATGGTCGCCGCGCGCCGCCGGATTGCCGCGATTTTCGACAAGGCGCTTAACGCGGAAGACCTGCTGATAAAGCCGATCGCCGAGCCGAAGGGCTGCGACGGCAATTATTACAAATATCCCGCCATGCTGCCGGACGGCATCGACCGGGCAGACTTCAAGGCCTTCCTGAAGAATGTGCACGGCGTCAATTGCTCGGGCGAGGTCTACGAGGCGCCGCTACACAAGCATCCGGTGTTCACCGTGCTCGATACCGGAGATCTGCCGCAGTCGGAACGGCTCTGCAGCCGTCATATCTGCCTGCCGATCTTCGCCAGCATGAGCGAAGAGGACGCCTATCGGGTTGTCGAAGCGCTCCGCGACGCACGCAAGCATTTCGGCTGAAAATCAGGCCGCATCGGCGGGTTGCCTAAGGTTGTACCAGCCGCCGATCGCGAGGCCGAGAGCCGACCAGAGCAACTCCCGCGCCCGGCGGATCAATGCGAGGGCGAGGCCGATATCGGGGGAGCCCGTGAAGGGTACGGTCACGAAGACCGTCGCCGCTTCAAATGACCCGAGATTGGCCGGAATGAAGAAAGTGGCGGATCGTACGAGCACGACCGCGGCTTCCATGATCCAGCAATCGCCGAAACTGAGCGGGTGCCCCATCAGGATCATGATCACCCAGACTTCGACCGCGCCGGCGACCCAATTCAGGAAGAACAGCCCCAGCGAACTTGCAAATCGCGCCGGATTGCTGCGGACGAAGGCAAACATCTGCCCTTCCGCCTCGTCCATGCCGGCGACGACGTGAGACAGCTTCCCGCCCCAGCGCGAGGCCTCCACCTCACGGTTGAAGTCGCCGAGCCAGCGCTTGTGCAGGGCCAACAGGGTCAGCCCCATAAGTGCAGTCAGGACCAGCGCCGCGATGACCATGATCATCTTCAGTTCGGATGACAGTATCGGCAGCCGCAAGGCGAGGATCACGCCGATCAGGGCGAAGGGGGCCTCCGCCATCGCCAGGAGCGTCTGCATCAGGAAAAGCGTCGAGCTCAATTCGGGGTAGGGGATCCGGTAGTGGCGCTTGAGCAGCAGCGCCTTGAAGGGCTCGCCGCCAAGCGAACCGAAGGGCAGCACCACGTTGAACGCTTCTCCGACCATGTTCACGAGCCACAGCGCCGCGAACCAGGGCGTCGTCAGTTGGCGGCCCGGGAATGTGAGCGCCCAGGCGATGATCTTCGGCCCCGAATCCGGCCGCGAACACGGCAACGATCGCGACGGCGCCCGTCCATCCGACCCGTATGATGATATCGGCGACGGCCGTCAGGTCGGTCTCGGTCAGCAGCCAGCCGAAAAGCGCGATGCCGGCCAGCAGCGCCAATGTGGTGAAGATCTTCATCTCGGCGATCGCATCACGACTCGCGGGGCACGATGCGGCCCTCGCGGGTCAGGCGGAATTCGTGTCCGCGCCAGATAAAGGAACGGCCGCGCAGCGCCGATGCCCAGGATGCGAGCCCGATCACGTCGCGAAACGGTAGAAGCCACAGGGATTTGAGGGCCTCCGAGATCCCGCAGAACGGCGGCGATGGCCGCGGCGCAGCCCAATCTTATCGCGAGAGTCAGGCCGAGCACGCTCCAGCCGAGGGCGGAGAAGCCGGTCAGAACGGCGAATATCAACGCAAAGGGTACCGCCCGGATCAGAATGGTCGAGGCGAAGCCGGACGGATTGGCCGCCTTGGTGTTCTGGTCCCAATAGACGACATGCTTCCACCACGCCGTCACGCCGGCATAGTCCGGAATCATGTCCACGGTCATGGGCTCCAGGACCATTTTCTTGCCGGCCATGATGAGCCGCCGGCCCATTTCCTGATCCTCGACCAGAAACTCGGCCAGAGAGGCCATGCCGCCGGTGGCCTCCAGATCGGCCTTCCGGACCGCTGTCGATGCTCCGAGGCAGAAGATCGCCACATTGGTCCAGTAGGTGAAGAGCAGGCTCGGCCCGAAATCGACATTCATGGTGAGAAGCTCGAGCTTCTCCGCGAGTTTCGCGCGCTCGGCAATGCGATAGAGCGTGCAGACATAGCCGACATCAGGATCGGCCAGAGGGCCGATAATTGTCGTGAGATAATCGGGTGGCACGCGCGTATCGCTGTCGGAGATGACCAAAACCTCGTGCCGCGCTGCGTCGAGGCCGATCAGCATGTTCTGGATTTTGCCGTTCAGCACCGGCTCGCTGTTGCGGATCGCGAGCGTCGTGCGGCCGGGATATGGCCTCGCAGAGCTTCTCCAGTATCGGGCCGCGCGGGATCGTTTTCGCGCTGCAGGGAAAACACGATCTCGAAGTCAGGATAGTCCTGTTCGCAAAAGCTTCTGAGATTTGCTTCAAGTTCCCGGTCGATCACCGTAGACGGGCTTGAGCACGCTCGACGGCCGGTGTGAAGTCGCGCGGGATCACGCCGGCTCGTCGCGACCACCCGCAACGCCGCCACGACGCACAGAACGGAGAAAACACTTCCTCCGGCGGCGGGAATAAGGGACGAGTCCGTGAATGAGATGAAGCAGGAGATCGGTCGCGGTCATGGAGCTTCGGTGTAAGGATGGCGTTCCGGCAGGGCTTGAGAATTCGTACGCGGCACCGATATGTACCCGGTTAGCGCCCAGAAAGCACGCGCCTTGTCAGAGGGCTATTGCGCTTTTCGGTAAAATCGTGGCCTGATAGGTAGTCGCATAAACGGGAGATGGAGTTTGTTCGTGATGCGCTTGGTGACCATGTTGGCCGCTGTCTGGCTTATCGTCGGGATCTTCTATGCCGGCCGATGCCTGCCGCCGTCCCGGCCGACCGCCGAAAAGGCGGCGCCGACTGACGAGTCGAAGATCGAGGCCTTCTATGCCGGTCTTCTTGATGACCATGAAGCACGGAACCGAGCTCGGCTTTTCGGGGCGGGCGACCAAGCTCGAACCGCTGGTCGAGGGCACGTTCTCGCTCGATTTCATGGCGCAGCTCATCGTCGGCCCTGAATGGCGTTCGCTGGACGGATGGCCAAAAGGACACAGGTCCTCGTCCGCGTTCACGGATTGGGTCGTCGCGAACTATGCGAGCCAGTTCACCAGCTTCGACGGCGAAAAATTCGAAGTCGACGGCGTCAAGGATGGCGGCCGCGGGACGAAGGTCGTCGAGACCAAGATCGTGCCTAATGGCGGTGATCCGGTGACCGCTCGGATACCGGATGCTCAATGGCAAGGTGATCGATGTCTATCTCGATGGTTCGGTCAGCCAGATCGCGCTCTGGCGCTCCCAATTCGCGTCGGTGATCAAGAAGGATGGCGTCGATGGTCTGATCGGCCGGCTCAAGGAGCAGGCGAAGAAGATGGCGTCCTAGCGGGCGGCTCGCCGAGCAGCGCCGGCAGGAAAATGAAGGTCGATGCCAACGTCAGGCCGAGCGCGATCGACAGAAGCACGCCAAGGCTCGACGTGCCCGGATGGGTCGAAATCGCGAGACTCCCGAAAGACGCGAGGGTCGTCAGCGCGCTGTAAAGCACGGCGCGGGCCACCGGCGCGGCCAGAAGCCGCGATTCGCCCTGTCTCCAGGCATGAACCAGATAGATCGGGAAGGTGACGCCGATTCCGAGCAGCAGCGGCAGCCCGATCACATTGGCGAAATTCAGCGGCAGTCCCACGAGCCCGATGCCGCCCAAGCGTCCAGA
Source organism: uncultured Alphaproteobacteria bacterium (assembly GCA_963822835.1). Taxonomy (GTDB): domain Bacteria; phylum Pseudomonadota; class Alphaproteobacteria; order CAVTAV01; family CAVTAV01; genus CAVTAV01. Next base: position 149,472 of record CAWGIZ010000008.1, read on the forward strand.
CGATGGCGAGGACGAGCGGCAGAAGCACACGGCCGACATCGGCAAGCCGCCGGAGCGCGATAATCAGCAGGATCGTGATCGCCACCAGTGCCAGGGCCGCAGCTGTCCCGAACGCGTTGATGATCAGCCGGCTCGATTCATAGATGCTGATCGGAGGACCCGAGGCCTCTGGCGCGACCGATTGCACGGCCTTGACGAAGCTCAAAAGGTTCTTGCGGCTGGGCGTCGAGAATTTCGGATAGATCTGAATCCGGTACTGACCTGCCGGCGTGATCCAGCCTCGGCGGAAGTCCGCCGGCAGATCGTTCAATGTGACGGGCTGCGCGTCGAGAGCCTCGGTCAGCAGGGAGCACTCTCCGGAGAAGCCGGCGATGACATCGTTCGACATCTGCGTCAGGCGTGCCGGATCGGTTTCGGATTTGAGCCTGTCGAGGGTCGCGAGAAGCTTGGCGGCTTCACTCTTCAGCGGCTCTTTGGCCTTTGCCGAGGCGAGATAGGTGCGGATCTGATTGGCAGCGCCGAGCCGGGCCGTCTCGATTGCCGCGGGAGACGGCGCGGTCTTGTCGCCGCCGCAGGTGAGGGCGGGGCCGAGCAGAAAGCCGAGATTCTGCAGGATATCGAGCTTTTCGTTCTGATCGTCGGGCACGAGATCGAGCGCCGTCACGGTCATGCTGACTTCCGGCAAGTCACTGATCTTGGCGGCTTTGGTGCGCGCGGCGTCGGGTGAATCCGCTACGGCGTCTAGCGTATACGGCGTGTTGAGCGGATCCTTCATCAGGTCGTGCAGCGTCGCCATGCCTTCCGACTTCGGATCCTTGAGGTGGAGCGGATCGAAATCGAAATTGAGCCTCAGGGTTCCCGCCAGCGCGACGAGAGTTCCGATGCCGACGACGGTCAGCACGACGCGGCGCCGCCTTATCAGCCAGCCGTTGAACGGCGCCAGTCGCCGGTAACCGATGGGCGCGCCCTCGCTCCGTGGCGGGATAACCGTCAGGATGGCGGGGAGCAGGGTCAGAGTGAAGACGAAAGCCACGATGATGCCGCCGCCCGCGATGATGCCGAGTTCCGCGACGCCCCGGTAGCTCGTGGGCAGGAAGGCGAAAAAGCCGACCGAAGTGGCGATTGCCGCGATCAACAGCGGCCAGACGAGGCCGTGCGCGGTGGCCTCGATGGCCGGCAGGGGCTGGCCAAGCCGGTACCGTTCCTCGCGAAGCCGCATGCAGAACTGAATGCCGAAATCGATGCCGATGCCGATGAACATGACGGCGAAGGCGACCGAGATCATGTTCAGCTCGCCGACCGATATCGCCGCCCACCCCATGGTCGTCAGCAGGCCCATGACGAGCGTGAAGAAGGCCGAGAGGATCAGCACGACGGAGCGAAGTGCGATGATCAGCAGGATGACGACGAGGCTGCCGGCCAGCATGCCGGCCATCGCCGCGCCGTCGCGCACGGTGCCGAGTTCCTCGTCCGACAACACCACGGAGCCCGTCAGCCGCACGCGGTAACCGTTTTCCGCCGTCAGGCCAAGGTCCGTTGCCGTCTTGCGGATGAAATCCGTTGCGGCTTCGCCCGGCATGAGGCCGCTCGTGTCGAGCTTCGGCCGCACCAGCACCATGGACTGCGGCGCGCGGCCAAGCCCGGCCTGGCCCGCAAACAGGGAGCCCCAGTCGATTGTGGCCGAGCCCCCGGCAAGGCCACGATCCAACGCCCCGCCAACCTGGTCCAGGAACGGCCCGACCGGCACATCGTCTGCCGCGCCTTCATTCGCGCCCTGAAAAATCAGCCGGATGACATCCAGAATGCCGGTAAGGCCCGGATGCGTGCTCAGGCTGCCGAGCAGCGGCTGGGCCTCGCTCAGTGTATTGGACAGATCGTTCAGTTCAGTGGTGGAGAGATAGAGAAGCCCGTTGCGCCGAAAGAACGGCCCGCCGGTGGGCTGCTGGATCGACGGGAAAAGGTCCCGGTTCTTCTCGAGTGCCTCGGTCATCTCGTCGGACGCATGTTCGGCGTCCGCCAGAGACCTGGCGTCGATCACGATGACGATCTGGTCCGCCTCGTCCGGGAACAGGGAATCGAAATGGTCCTCGTTGGCGAGAAACGGGATATTGCGCGGGAAAAGAACGCTGGTGTCGGTGTTGACGCTCAACGTCCGCACCGCGATGAACGCCATCACGAGGCTAATCGCCACCGTGACGAGGATCGTCAGCCACGGGCGGGCGCACGCAGATACGGACAAGTCCGACCAGCGGGGCTTCAAGGCGGTGAGAGGTCGCCGCCGACACGGCTCAGGTCGCCATGCCGGATCAATAACCGTCGTCAGCCGACCAATATTGCTTCCAGCGGGGATCGCAGGTCGCGTCCGTCCTGATGAAACGGATATCGGTGGAAATGCGCATCTCGTCCTTCATGGGGTCGAGTGACGCATGAACGATTTGCGGGCTATGCGCGATCACATCACCCGCCCGGTAGTCCGTCATCAGCCAGCGTTTCTTGGTCACGTCGGACATCCATTTGAGATCGTGCGTGATCGGCCTGCGGTCGTTCGGCCGATCCGTCGGAGCCCGTCGCGCGGCAGGTTCGCAAGCGAGACCTCACGATGGGACTCTTCGAGGTAGACTAGGCCACCGACCTCGACCGGGCAATCTCCCAAGGGAATCCAGAGCGTGAGAATTTCCTCCGGCGTGCCGGAAATATAGACACCATCGATATGGGCGCGAGAGGCCGTCTTCTGGCCCTTCATGAAATGGCGCAGCGGCGTCCGCTTGATCCGCTCGACCGGCCCGCCGAGCAGCGCGGCGGAGAGATCGCGCAGAGCCGGTTGGTCGGCGAAACGCTGGAAAGCCTCGTCTCTGACGAAATCATGGGCCGGATGGCCGGAAAAGCCGTGCTTTGTCATGCCTTCGGGAAGGCGGCCGGAAAAGGCGCCGCGGCGAAAATCGCCGTCCTGAACCAGGTCCGTCGGAAAACGTCTGAGATACCGCTCGCGCATATCGAGCACTTCTTCGCGCGGCAGTAGGCCTCTCAGGAGGACATATCCGTCCTCTTCGAGCCGCTTGCGGGCTTCACCGGTTTCCAACTCGGCGAGCTCGGTCTCGTTGAGCGGCCCGACATATCGATCGTCGTCCGGCAAGCGAATGCCGTTGGAACTCAGTAATCGGTTAGACATAGGCGTTATTCCCGTACCGTTTTATTTTTATGCCGACGTCATCTCAGAAAAGAATGTCCGGATTATGGCGTCCATCGCCCCTGAGATCAGGCAATATCCGCGAAGCCACACGGGCTTAAGCCCTTCTCAAATAATCGTTCTTTCACTTTTGGACTTACCAGCGCGGTGAACTCACCCTCATTGTCGTATTCCGACATAGCTTGGGTGAGCGCGTCTGATCGACGCGTTGCCGGATGGCAGTAGATCTCTATCACTCCGTCCGGAAGGGTGTCAACGAACTGCAACATGGCCGTTTCATCGACATGTCCGGTGTCCGCAAGCCCCAAAATCCAGTCGTTATGACGGATCCCCGCACGCCGAAGCCGCGTTTCCATGACTTTCAACCAAGGGGACATGATTCCTCGCTCGATCATGTAACCTACACGCTGGGAGAACCCGGTTTCGTCACCGAGGGATCTCCACGGTTCGCGGGGCAGCCGTACCGCCGCCCTCTTTTCAGCCTTCAGTTCTTGCAGAATGGCGGAAAGAACCGTCGGATGAAGATGCATATGGTTGTGGGCATTCACGTGATCCAATTCAAGCCCGGTCGCCCGAAAAGCCGCGAATTGCGCCGCGATTTCGCGCTTCAATTGCGCGTCGGGCCCGTGGCGAGAAGAACCAGTTCACGCCCGCTGCCGCCAGATTCTCCGGAAACCGGCCTTCGCGGTCCACCAGCGCATCGACCTCTTCACGCGGAAGCGTTGGTGTGCCATGTACGAGCACGACGTGGAGGCCGACCCGCAGGCCGGGAAGGCGCTTCGCGCGGGCGACGGCGTCGGCGGCGGCCGGGGCGGAGACCATCAGGCTGGCGGCGCTCAGCACACCGTCGCGATGGCCGCGTTCCACGGCCTCGTTTATTTCTTCGCTGAATCCGAAGTCATCTGCGGTAATGATGATCGGCGACATGGCGGTCAAGTAATTGAAGTCGGGGCGCCGGGCAAGTATTCCGGAACGGTGACGGTGAGAGAAGGATGGCAGGCAAGGCACTGGTGACCGGCGGCACGGGGTTTGTCGGCTCCGCCGTATTGCGCAAGCTGATCGGGCGCGGGCAGGAGGTGAAGGCTCTGGCCCGGCCGGGCAGCAACCGCGCGAATCTCCATAATTTGCCGGTCGAGGTCGTCGAAGGCGACCTCAAGGATCCCGCCACGTGGCCGAAGGCATTCGAGGGCGTCAGCGACCTCTATCACGTCGCGGCGGATTACCGGCTCTGGGTCCGCGACCCGGAGGAGATGTACCGTACCAATGTCGCCGGCACGGAGGGGTTCATCCGGGCCGCCGCCGGGGCGGGGGTCGATCGGATCGTCTATACGAGCAGCGTCGCGACGCTCGGCACCGGAGCGCGCGGAATACCCGCCGATGAAGATACGCCCGTCGTACTCGGAGACATGATCGGCCATTACAAGCGCTCGAAATTCCTGGGAGAGGAGGCGGTTCGGCGGCTGGCGGTCGAGGAAAAGATCGATGTCGTGATCGTCAATCCCTCGACGCCCATCGGGCCCCGCGACGTCAAGCCGACCCCCACGGGCCGCATGGTTCTCGAGGCCGCGAAAGGCAAGATGCCGGCCTATGTCGATACCGGGCTCAACGTCGTTCATGTGGACGATGTCGCGGAGGGGCATATTCTGGCGCATGACAAGGGCAAGGCTGGCGAACGTTACGTTCTCGGCGGGACCGATATGACGCTTCGGGAAATTCTGGTGGAAATCGCCGAGATCGTGAAAGGCAAGCCGCCCCTGATGCGTTTGCCGGCCGCTGCGATCATGCCGCTCGCCTATGGCGCGGAATTTGCGGCCCGGCTGATGCCGAATTGGGAGCCCTTCGTGACGGTGGACGGCGTCAAGCTCTCGAAAAAGCTGATGTTTTTCAGTTCCGATAAGGCCAAGGCGGAACTCGGCTACAGTGCCCGTCCGGCACGGGAAGCACTGGTGGATGCGATCGCCTGGTTCCGGGAAGGCAGGCTTCTGTAATGACGAACGCGGCGGCATATCGCACGGCGAGACGCCCTCCGGCAAGGGCGCGGCGGATGAGAATTTTCCCGTCGGCTCGTTCCTGCTGCCGCCGGCGCTCCGTCCGCATGTGGCGGTGTTCTATGCCTATGCCCGCGCGATTGACGACGTGGCCGATAATCCGGCGCTGCCGGCCGACGAAAAGGTAACCCGTCTTGAGGGTTTCGCTGCGGCCATTCGCGGAGAGCGCGACGATCCGGCCTACGAAACGGCTGTCCGGATGCGCGCGAGCCTGCTGGCGACCGATATCACGACAAAGCACTGCCTCGATCTGATTTCCGCGTTCAAGCAGGATGCGATCAAGGGGCGGTATCAGACCTGGGCCGAACTGATCGACTATTGCGACAGATCGGCGTCCCCGGTTGGGCGCTATCTGCTTGATCTGCACGGCGAAGATCCGGCCGGTTACCGATATTCCGACGCGCTGTGCAATGCGCTTCAGGTGATCAATCATCTTCAGGATTGCCAGAAGGATTACCGCGATCTCGACCGCGTCTATCTACCGCTCGACTGGATCGGCGAGGCTGGCGGAATGGTCGACGATCTGGATGGTCCGCGCGTCAATCCGGCGCTCAGGGTCGTTTTGGATCGATGTCTCACGGGCACCGAGGGGCTCATGAAAGACGCCCGCTTGCTGGCCGGAAATCTGAAGAACTGGCGTCTGGCAGCAGAGTCCGCGACGATCGTCAAGATCGCCGACCGCCTCGTCGGAGAGCTATCCCGGCGCGATCCGCTGGCCGAACGGGTAGAATTGACGAAGCCTCAATTCCTGCTGTGCGGCCTCGCGGGCGTCGCGGCGGCCTTGTTCCGCAGGGGGTGAGCGCGCGATGCATGCCGCCGTCACCCTGGCCGCAGCCCTTTCGGCGATTATCTGGATATATCTGATCGTTGCCCGTGATGGATTCTGCGCGGCACGGAGCGTCTGCCACGGTCCACGCCTTCGCTTTCCACGTGGCCGAGCGTCGTTGCGGTGGTGCCGGCTCGCGACGAGGCGGATACCATCGGCGAGTGTCTGAAATCATTGGTCGAGCAGGATTATCCGGGGAAATTCCGGATCGTCATCGTCGATGATTCAAGCCGTGACGGCACGGGCGATGTGGCGCGCGGTGTGGCCACGGAGGCCGCACGATCCATCACCATCGTTTCGGGCGCGCCGCTGGAGCCGGGCTGGACCGGCAAGCTGTGGGCGCTCAATCAGGGCATTCGGGCCGCGCTGAACGATGGAGAGCCGGAATTTCTGTGGTTCACGGATGCCGATATCGCGCATGGCAGCGGAACGTTGCGGGCGCTGGTCGCGAAGGCCGAAACGGACAACCGGGATCTGGTTTCCCTGATGGTGCGGCTGCATTGCTCGACCGTCTGGGAAAAGCTGCTGGTCCCGGCCTTCGTGTTCTTCTTTCAGAAGCTCTATCCGTTCGCCGCGATCAACGATCCCGCCCGGAAAACGGCCGGCGCGGCCGGCGGTTGCCTGCTCGTGCGGCGTTCCTCGCTTGCGGCGGCCGGGGGGATCGAGGCGATCCGGGGCCGCCTGATCGACGATTGCGCGCTCGCCGAGGTCGTGCAGACCGCTGGCGGCCGGCTCTGGCTTGGGCTGGCCGATGACAGCCATTCTCTAAGGCCGTACACGCGGCTCGGCGATGTCTGGGACATGGTGGCGCGTACGGCCTTCACCCAGCTCGATTATTCCTGGATGAAGCTGGCCGGGACGGTGGTCGGCATGGTCCTGATCTATCTCCTGCCGCCATTGGGAGTGCTCGGGCTTGCCCTTTCATGGCAACGGATTGGCCGCAATTTTTGCCGCTATCGCCTGGGCAATGATGGCGATTTCCTATGCGCCGACATTGGCTTACTATGGTCTGCCGCCGATTGTCGGCGCTCTTTTCTTACCCCTGGCAGGTGCGTTATACACCGCCATGACCGTCTCTTCCGCATGGCGACATTGGCGCGGAAAGGGCGGAAAATGGAAGGATCGCCACTATCAATCAGCCGTTCAAAAGCCGTGACGGTCAAAAGCGCTGTCACAAGAACTTCATGATTGGCATTGCAAGAACGGGAATTTCCATAGAATACTATGGCGTTAACACTATTAGCTATGCGACTCATCGGAAAATCATGGCCCAGCGCGGAACGCGTTCCGTATCCAAAAATCACTCGCGCTGTATCTAAATTACGGCATAGGGCAGGAAATAATGTCCGTTTCAACTCCGCTTCTCGACCAAGTACCCACACCGACTGAACTTCGCACTCTAAAGCCCGCCCAGCTCAAGCAGGTTGCGGACGAACTGCGTGCTGAGACGATCGACGCCGTGTCCCGTATCGGGGGCCATCTGGGCGCCGGTCTTGGTGTGGTCGAGCTCACGGTCGCGCTTCACTATGTGTTCAACACGCCGGCCGACCGGTTGATCTGGGACGTGGGCCATCAGGCCTACCCGCACAAGATCCTGACGGGCCGGCGCGATCGGATCCGCACGCTGCGTCAGCAGGGCGGCCTGTACGGATTCACGAAGCGCTCGGAAAGCGAATACGATCCGTTCGGCGCGGCGCACAGCTCCACCTCGATCTCGGCCGCGTTCGGCATGGCCACCGCGCGGGATCTGAAGGGCGGCGACAACAACGTCATCGCCGTGATCGGCGACGGCTCCATGGGCGCGGGCATGGCCTATGAGGCGATGAACAATGCCGGGGCCAGCAACAGCCGCCTGATCGTCATCCTGAACGACAACGGCATGTCGATCGCACCTGCGGTCGGTGCGCTGTCGAACTATCTTTCGCGGCTTCTTTCCTCGAAGCAGTTCCTGTCGTTGCGCGACGTGGCGAAGAGCGTCGCCCGGCGGTTCCCGCGCAGCTTCAACACGGCCGCGAAGCGCGCCGAGGAATATGCCCGGGGCATGCTGACCGGCGGCACGCTGTTCGAGGAGCTCGGTTTCTACTATGTCGGCCCGGTGGACGGTCACAATCTCGACCATCTCATCCCGGTTCTCGAGAACCTGCGCGACGCCGACGCTGGTCCGATCCTGCTCCATGTGGTGACGGAAAAGGGCCGGGGGCACCCGTTCTCCAAGCCGAACCAGGAAAAATATCACGCGGTGTCGAAGTTCGACGTCGTCACGGGCACGCTCGAGAAGAAACCCAGCAACGTCCCGACCTATACCCAGGTCTATGCCGAAGCCCTGATCCAGGAAGCCGCCAAGGACGAGAAGATCATGGCGATCACGGCGGCCATGCCGTCGGGCACGGGCATCAACCTGTTCCAGGAGAAGTTCCCGGACCGCACCTTCGATGTCGGCATCGCCGAGCAGCACGCGATCACCTTCGCGGCAGGGCTCGCTGCCGAGGGGCTGAAACCCTTCGCGACGATCTATTCGACTTTCCTGCAGCGCGCCTATGATCAGGTCGTCCACGACGTGGCGATCCAGAAGCTTCCGGTTCGTTTCGCGATGGACCGCGCGGGTCTCGTGGGTGAGGACGGGGCGACCCATGCGGGTAGCTTCGATGTAGCCTATCTCGGCTGCCTGCCGGGCTTCGTGCTGATGGCCGCCGCCGACGAGGCGGAGCTTCAGCACATGGTCGCGACGGCCGCCGCGATCGACGACGGGCCGAGCGCGCTCAGATATCCGCGCGGCAACGCAGTCGGCGTGCCCCGGCCCGAGCACGGTATTCCGCTCGAAATCGGCAAGGGACGCATCGTCCGCGAGGGGAACCGGATTGCGATCCTGTCCTACGGGGCGCGGTTGCAGGAATGCCTGGTCGCCGCGGACGAACTGGCCGCGCGCGGGCTCAGCACGACGGTAGCCGATGCCCGTTTCGCCAAGCCGCTCGATGAGGATCTTATCCGCCGGCTCGTTCGCGAGCATGAGGTGCTGATCACCATCGAGGAAGGCTCGGTCGGCGGCTTCTCGTCCTTCGTTTTGCATTTCCTGGCCCAAAACGGCCTTCTGGATTCGGGCATCAAGATCCGGCCGATGACGCTGCCGGATCGTTTCGTGGCCCACGGATCGCCGAAATGGCAGTATCAGGACGCCGGGCTGGACGCACAGAGCATCGTGGGCACAGCCCTGCTGGCTTTGGGTGTCGACGGGGTTGCCGAACAGGCGCGGGCCTGATCGCCGGCGCACTTCCGGTCTGAAAGTTGGGAGTATCGGCGCGGCATGGTTCAGCAAACCGCTACCATTGAGGCATCCTGACGTGCGCGGCTGCGGGCATCGATCCGCGGCGGCACGTTCAGGCGGTCGTCGCGGCGTCCGGCAGCTCCTTTGCCTGGGCGATGCGCTTCCTCCCCAAGGAACGGCGGCATGCGATCTTCACGGTCTATGCGTTCTGCCGGGAAGTCGATGACATCGCGGACGGCAACGATCCGATCGAGGTCAAGCGCGCCGCGCTCGATGATTGGCGGCAGGAAGTCGAACGGATCTACCAGGGCCACCCGACCAAACCGACCGGCCATGCCCTCAAGGATGCCGTGCGCCTGTTCAATCTGGACAAGGATGCGCTGCTCGCGGTCATCGATGGCATGCAGATGGATGTCGATGGCCCGGTCATCGCGCCGTCCATGGCGGATCTGGAACTCTATTGCGCCCGTGTCGCGGGAGCCGTGGGCCGGCTTTGCGTGCGGATCTTCGGCGAGCCGGGCAATGCGGGTCAGCGCACGGCGGAACGTCTGGGCCTTGCACTTCAGCTGACCAATATCCTGCGCGATCTCGAAGAGGATGCGCTCGACGGAAGGCTCTATCTGCCCAAGGAATTGCTGCTCGCCCAAGGAATCCGGTCGCGTGATCCGATGACCGTGCTCGAGCATCCGATGACGCCGGTGGTTTGCCGTTCTGTGGCGGCGCGCGCCGAGGCCGCCTTCGCGGATGCCGAAGCGGCGATCGCGTCCTGCGATCCCCGCGCCCATATGCGGCCGGCGATCATCATGATGATGGTCTACAAGAAAAGCCTCGAGCGTCTGCTCGCCGCCGATTGGCGCTATCTCGAGGGGCCCAGCCATAACGGAACCAACGGCCGCGTTTCCAAGGCCGAAAAGCTGCTGATAGCGCTTCGCTACGGCCTGTTCTGAGGCCTGATGCAATCGCCACGTCTACACATCGTCGGGGCCGGACTGGCAGGGCTGGCCTGCGCCATTCGCGCCACCGAAGCCGGGCTTTCCGTCAGCCTCTATGAGGCGGCCGCCCAGGCGGGAGGGCGGTGTCGCTCCTATCACGACGACGTTCTCGACCGGGATATCGACAACGGCAACCATCTGCTGCTGAGCGGAAACACGGCCGCTGCGGCATTTATCAAATCGGTCGGGGCCGAAGACCGCTTCGTGAGCCCCGCCGAGACCGTGTTCCCCTTCACCGATCTGGCGACAGGCGAGAGCTGGAAGGTGCATCTGAACGATGGGTCGATCCCTTGGTGGATTCTGAACAAGGATCGCCGGGTCAAAGGCGCCGCTCTCGGCGATTACATGTCCATTCTGCGTCTCTTGCGTGCGCCCGACGGCTCCACCGTATCGGGCTGTGTGGACAAGACGTCTCCGCTCTATGAGCGTTTCTGGGAACCGTTGACGGAAGCGGTGCTGAATGTGCATCCCGATCGCGCGGCGGCCCGACTGCTCGTCCCGGTCCTGCAGCGGACTTTCCTCAAAGGCGGGGCCCATTGCCGGCCGATGGTCGCGCGGCGGGGCCTTTCCGACAGCCTGATCGAGCCGGCGCTTGGCTTCCTCGGCGCGCGGGGCGCCGACATCCGGTTTCACCACCGATTGCGGGCTATCGAACAAGACGGTGGAGCGATCCAAGGGCTGCATTTTGTCGACCGGACTCTGTCCCTGGGGCCAAGCGATGCTGTCGTGCTGGCCTTGCCGCCGACGAACACGCAGGAGATCGTGCCTGAGATCTCCGTTCCCGAGGGCGCGTCGCCGATCGTCAACGGGCATTTCATCGTCGAGGGCCTTCAAGGGCGGGATAATCCGATCCTTGGTCTTGTCGGCGGTACGGCCCAATGGCTGTTTTTCCGCGACGACATCGTCTCGGTGACTGTCAGCGCGGCGGATGAAATCGTGTCGATGCCCGCTGGAGAGATCGCAAATCTGCTGTGGTATGATGTCTCCCGGGCGATTGGGCGTCCCGGCGCGGCGATTCCGACGCACCGCATCGTAAAGGAGAAGCGCGCCACCTTCACGCAGACCCCGGAGTCGCTTTCCCGGCGTCCCGGAACGGCCACCCGGTGGCAAAATCTCGCTCTGGCGGGCGATTGGACCGATACGGGCTTGCCTGCGACGATCGAAGGCGCGATTACTTCAGGCTTTGCGGCCGCGGATCGTCTGATCGCGGCATGGCCCTTGACGGCGGCTGCAAATACGGCGACCAAAGCCAGCGCAGCCTGACGAGTAGAAAGGACCGGAGTACAGCGAATGGCCTCAGCCACGCCGACAGATATCCGTGAGGATGCGCTGCGTCTCGATGAGATCGACACGGTGATCGCGGACGCGACGGCGGCCTTCAATGCGCTCCAGAAGGAAGACGGCCATTTCGAGTTCGATCTCGAGGCCGATACGACCATTTCCTCCGAATACATCATGCTCAACCATTTTCTGGATGAGCTTGAACCGGACGTAGAGAGCGATCTCGCCGTTTATATCCGCCGTTGCCAGAGCGAAGACGGCAGCTGGCCCCTTTTCTTCGGCGGGGACGGGGATATCAGCGCCAGCGTCAAAGCCTATCTCGCACTCAAGCTTGCCGGGGATAACGTCGACGCGCCTCACATGGTTTCCGCCCGGGCGGCGATCCATCGCATGGGCGGGGCGGAGAGCGCCAATGTCTTTACGCGCTATGCCCTTGCCCTGTTTGGGGAAATTCCGTGGAAGACCGTGCCGGTAATGCCAATCGAGCTGATGCTCATGCCGGAATGGTTCCCGGTGAACATGGGCCGGTTCTCCTACTGGTCGCGTACGGTCATCGCACCGCTTCTCATCCTCGCGACGCTGAAGCCGAAGGCGAAGAATCCGCGCGACATTCATGTCCGCGAGCTGTTTCTGAAGGCGCCGGAAGACATCGGCGAATTCAGCCACAATCCGACCGGCAGCCGTTGGGGCGAATTCTTCCTCGCGCTCGACAAGGTCTTGCGGCGCGTCGAGCGCTACTTCCCGAAAGGCTCGCGCCAGAAGGCGATCCGGAAGGCCGAGGCCTTCATCAAGGAGCGCCTGAACGGGGTGGATGGCCTCGGGGCGATTTTCCCGGCGATGGCCAATACCGTCATGGCGTTCGAGACCCTCGGCTATCCGAAGGATCACCCGGATCTGGTCGCGGCAAAGACGTCGGTGAAGAACCTGCTCACCACCAGCCCGGCCGGGGAACGTTTTTGCCAGCCCTGTATTTCGCCGGTCTGGGACACGGCGCTCGGTGCTCACGCACTGCTCGAAAGCGGACACGAGGGCGATCATATCGTGCTGAAACCGGCCTGGAAGTGGCTGTTGGACCGGCAGATTCTCGATGTCAAAGGCGATTGGGCCCGCACCCGGCCTGACCTGCGCCCCGGCGGCTGGGCCTTCCAGAACCGCAATGACCACTACCCGGATGTGGATGACACGGCGGTCGTGGGCATGGCGTTGCACCGCGCCGATCCTGATGGCCATTCGGAGGCCATCGCACGTGCCGCGGAGTGGGTGATCGGCATTCAGGACGAGGACGGCGGTTGGGGCGCCTTCGATCCGGGCAACAAGGACTATTACCTGAACAACATCCCGTTTGCCGATCATGGTGCCCTGCTGGATCCGCCGACCGCCGACGTGACGGCACGCTGCATCAGCTTTCTGGCCCAGATCGGCTATGACCGTTCGCACCCGTCGATCGCCAAGGCGATTGCCTATCTGAAGCGGGATCAGGAAGAAGATGGCAGCTGGTTCGGCCGGTGGGGCACGAATTACGTTTATGGCACATGGTCCGTCCTCTGTGCGCTCAACGCGGCCGGTGAAGATCCCCAGGCGCCGTATATTCGCAAGGCGGTGGACTGGCTCGAATCCCGCCAGCGCGATGACGGCGGGTGGGGCGAGGATGGAGCCACCTACTGGCTCGAGAAACGCGCCGAATGCAAGGAAAGCACGCCGTCGCAGACTGCCTGGGCGGTCCTGGCGCTGATGGCCGTCGGCGAGCTCGAAAGCGAGGCCGTGAAGCGTGGTGTGGCCTATCTGATGAAGGCCCCGCGCGACGGGTCAAAGTGGATCGAGCCCTGGTTCACGGCGGTCGGCTTTCCGCGCGTGTTCTATCTCCGCTACGATGGCTATAGCCGTTTCTTCCCCATCTGGGCGCTCGCCCGCTACCGCAACCTGACGCGCTCCAACGACAAGAGCGTGGCATGGGGGATGTAGCCTCCGGCACCGTCGGCATCGTCGTTGGTATGGCCTTCGAGGCCGAGGACGTTCAGGCGGCCATCGCTCGTCATCCGAACGTTCCTAAACCGCTGGTCCATGTAACCGGCGCCAAGCGCGGGCGGGCGGAGGAGGGGGCGCGGGCTTTGATCGCCAAGGGCGCAACCGCGTTGCTTTCCTTCGGTATCGCGGGAGGGCTGAACCCCGATCTGCGGCCGGGCGATGTGGTCGTCGCTGATCGATTGGCATTTGTCGGAAAGCCGGACATCGAGACCGATGCCGCGTGGCGCGCGGCCGTAATGTCCCGTGGAAACGCGATATGCGCACCGATTCTCTCGGTCGATCATGCGGTGCAAAGCGTGGAGGATAAGGCCCATCTCTATATCGAAACGGGAGCGGCAGCCGTGGATATGGAGAGTTACGGCGTGGCTCGCGAGGCGGCGGCCGCGAATATTCCGGTGCTGGCGGTCCGGGTTGTCGCGGACACGGCCAACAGGGCCTTGCCGAAACTGGCGGCAGGCGCAATACGTCCCGATGGAACCGTGAATGTCGGTCCGGTGCTGGCCAGCCTTCTCAGGAACCCGGCACAGATCGCCGGGCTGATCGGGGTCGGCCGGGATACGGGAAAGGCGCGAAAGACGTTACGCCGCGTCGCTCTTCGAGACCTTGCGGCCCTTCTCCGGGCTTGAGGCGGCACGCGACATCTGCTCCTTCACGAGATCATCGAACATGAACTCGGCGGGACGCTGCTTGTCGAGCGCGATCTCGGGCACCATCGGCTTTTCGGTGTCGATGCCGTTGCGCCAGACCTTGAACGCCTTCAGCGGGTGCTTGACCGTATCGGTGACCGATGTCGGCTCGTATCCGCAATGGACCATGCAATTGGCGCATTTCTCGTAGTTGCCGGTGCCGTAGGAATCCCAGTCGGTGGTCTCCATCAGCTCGGCGAAGCTCTTGGCGTAGCCTTCGTTCAGCAGGTAGCAGGGCTTCTGCCAGCCGAAGACGTTACGCGTCGGGTTGCCCCACGGCGTGCAGTGATAATCCTGGTTGCCGGCGAGGAAATCGAGATAAAGCGAGGACTGGTTGAAGATCCAGCCCCGGTCCTTGCCGCGGCGGAAGACCTCGCGGAACAGATTCTTGGTCTGGAGCCGGTTGAGGAAGTGCTCCTGGTCCTCGGCGCGCTCATAGGCATAGCCCGGCGACACCGTGATGCCTTCGGCGCCCAGCGTTTTCACATAGTCGAAGAATTCGACCGTGCGGTCCGGCGTGGCGTTGTTGAACAGCGTCGCGTTGACCGTCACGCGGAAGCCGCGCTTTACGGCCTCGCGGATCGCGTCGGTGGCCCGGTCGAAGGTGCCTTCCTGCGCGACCGCCTTGTCGTGCTCTTCCTTCAATCCGTCGAGATGGACAGAGAAGGTGAGATAGGGCGTCGGCTCGAACAGGTGCAGCTTCTTCTTCAGCAGCAAGGCATTCGTGCACAGATAGACGAACTTCTTGCGCGCGACGATGCCGTCGACGATTTCCTTGATTTCCTTGTGCAGCAACGGTTCGCCGCCCGGGATCGATACCACCGGCGCGCCGCATTCGTCGACCGCCTGAAGGCATTCCTCGACGCTCAGGCGCTTGTTCAGGATCGAATCCGGATAATCGATCTTGCCGCAGCCTGGGCAGGCGAGATTGCAACGGAAAAGGGGCTCCAGCATCAGGACAAGCGGGTATTTGTCGTTGCCCTTGAGGTGCTGCTTGATGATGTATGCGCCGACGCGCAATTGTTGGATCAGAGGAACCGCCACACCACTATCCTTTGCCGTTCGAGAGTTCAGTCGTTGCCGGTCATGCGCGCGGCCGGGGCCATGTCGCGCACTTCCGGGGGAAGCTTGAAGTGCACGTTCTCGATGATACCGTCGAGTTCCGTGACCTCCGAGGCGCCCAGCTCCTTGAGCCGTTCCACGAGCTCGACCACCAGCCGTTCAGGCGCCGAGGCTCCGGCCGTTATAGCTACCGTTTCCGCGCCGTCAAGCCAATCCGGGTTGAGCGACCGGACGTCATCGATCAGATAGCTCGGAATATTCATTTCCTCGCCGATCTCGCGCAGCCGGTTGGAGTTCGAACTGTTGGCCGCGCCGATCACCAGGATCAGATCGGCATATTTGGCCATTTCGCGCACCGCTTGCTGGCGGTTTTGCGTGGCGTAGCAGATGTCGTTGACATCCGGCCCGGTGATTTTGGGGAAGCGCTTCTTGAGCGCGTCGATCACAGCGCGGGTGTCGTCCACGCTCAGCGTCGTCTGCGTGATATAGGCGATGCGGTCCGGATCGCCGACCTTGAGATCCGCGACATCGTCCGGGTGCGAGATCAGATGCACCTCGCCTTCGATCCGGCCCAGCGTGCCGACCACTTCCGGATGACCCTTGTGGCCGATCAACACGACGTCGCGTCCCGTGGTGGCGTAGCGCTGCCCTTCCTTGTGGACCTTGGCGACGAGGGGACAGGTGGCGTCGATCACGGTAAGACCGCGCTGCCCGGCTTCGTCCTCGATGACCTGTGCGACGCCATGCGCGCTGAAAATCGTCACCGCGCCGGTCGGAACTTCCGACAGCTCCTCGACGAAGATCGCGCCCTTGCGCTTCAGGTCGTCGACGACGCGTTTGTTGTGAACAATCTCGTGACGGACATAGACCGGCGCGCCGTACCGGCTCAGCGCGCGTTCGACGATATCTATGGCACGTTCCACCCCGGCGCAGAAGCCCCGAGGTTGGGCCAATATGACCTTCATTTTCGTCCCCATGACACTGTTCGGGCCCGTCAAATCGCTGACCGAGCCCGTATTCGCTCGAAGGATCAAGTGTTTGCCGGTGGGTCCGCCGGAGTCACTGAACTGTCACCCAATCTACTGGACGTGTGGATATCCATCAAGCCGGGGCGATGATTTATATGAATTAATTACATGTAATGAATATCGCGGATGGGCTTGAAAGCCCCGGAATCAGCCGCCGAGCGCCGGATAATCGATATAGCCTTCCGGGCCCTGGCTGTAGAGCGTGGCGGGGTTGACCTCGCTGAGATCGAGCTTCTCGGTCAGGCGGCGGGGCAGGTCCGGATTGGCGATGAACGGCCGGCCGAAGGCGATCGCATCGGCATTGCCGGCGTCGAGTTCGGCCTGGGCGGAGGCGCCGTCATAGTCGCCGTTGAGGATCAGCGGCCCCTTGAAGGCCTTGCGGATGACGGGGGCGATGGCTTCTCCCTTGGCGCGGAAATCGGCCATTTCGCGGAGTTCGAGGAAGGCGATGCCGAGATCGGACAGCACCTTGGCCGCCGCGCCGAACAGGGCGGCCGGATCGCTGTCGTCGACGCCCTGAATCTCGCCGCTCGGGCGACAGGCGGACGCCGGTGCGATCCGCGCCGATGGTGTCGATCACGGCCTGGGTGACTTCCCGGAGCAGCCGGGTGCGGTTCTCGATCGCGCCGCCATAGCCGTCCGCGCGCAGATTGGAACTGTCGCGCAGGAACTGGTCGATCAGGTAGCCGTTGGCGCCGTGGATCTCCACGCCGTCGAAGCCGGCCTCGATCGCGTTGCGGGCGGCGATGCGATAATCGTTGAGAAGCCCCGGAATCTCGTCGACGTGCAAGGGCCGCGCCTCGACATGGGGCTGGTTGCCTTCATAGGTGTGCGCGTGACCGGGCGCGGTGGTCGCGGAGGCCGAAACCGGCTGGGAGCGGCCCGGCATGGAGGAATGGACGACCCGGCCCATATGCCACAGCTGGGCGACGATCCTGCCGCCCGCCTTGTGCACGGCGGCGGT
This sequence comes from uncultured Alphaproteobacteria bacterium, assembly GCA_963822835.1. Taxonomy (GTDB): domain Bacteria; phylum Pseudomonadota; class Alphaproteobacteria; order CAVTAV01; family CAVTAV01; genus CAVTAV01. Next base: position 166,833 of record CAWGIZ010000008.1, read on the forward strand.
CACCGGCTTCCAGGCCTCGACCTGTTCCTTGGTCCACAGGCCCGGCGCGAAGGGCCAGCCGAGCCCCTGCAGGCTGATGCCGGTGGCCTCGCTGATGATCAGCCCGGCACTGGCGCGCTGGGCGTAATACTCGATCATGATGGGCGTCGGCACATGATCGGCGGTGGCGCGGCCGCGGGTGAGGGGGGCCATCAGGATGCGGTTGGGGGCGTGAATGGCACCGAGCTGAATGGGATCGGAAAGCGAGGGCATGGCGGGCTCCGTTGGTGTTTCGGCGCAAGCGCCGCTCGGCCCCGGGACGGGCGTCCGGGGCGGTTTCGGCAGTAAATAGGCATTCTCTCCGGGAACACCAAGAGGGCATTTGACGTTGATACGCTGGGCGGGGAAGAAAGTGCCCCGGCCCCCTTTCCTATGCTACTGAAAAGAGTAAGGTAGGGCCGCGAGCGAGGGGGTGTGACAGTCTCATCGCTTCGCCGGAATTCTTTCAAGTCATCCCACCACGCCGAACAAGAGGAGACGTCATGTCTTTCGAACTTCCTCCCCTCCCATATGCCGGCAACGCGCTGGCGCCGCATATCTCGGAAAACACGCTGTCGTTCCACTACGGCAAGCATCATCAGGCTTACGTGACCAATCTCAACAACCTGACCAAGGATTCTCCGCTCGCCAAGGCGTCGCTCGAAGAGGTCATCAAGGAGACGGCGGGCAAGGCCGACAAGGCCGGCGTGTTCAACAACGCCGCGCAGGTCTGGAACCACACCTTCTACTGGAATTCGATGAAGCCGGGCGGCGGCGGCCAGCCGACGGGCGAGATCGCCAAGCTGATCGAGAAGACGTTCGGCGGCTACGACAAGTTCGCGGAAGCGTTCAAGACGGCGGCGGCGACGCAGTTCGGCTCCGGCTGGGCCTGGCTCGTGCTCGATGGCGGCGAGCTGAAGGTGACCAAGACGGCCAATGCCGACACGCCGGTCGCGCACGGCCAGACCGCGCTGCTGACGATCGACGTCTGGGAACACGCCTATTACCTCGATTACCAGAACCGCCGGCCGGACTATATCGGCACCTTCCTCTCCAGCCTCGTGAACTGGGACTTCGCCAACAGGAACCTCGGCTAAGCGACCCAAGCGACGAGCACCAATACCAAGGCCGCGCCCCAAAAGGGCGCGGCCCTAATATTTGGGGGGGACTTACCGCTCGCCGTCATTCCCGCGAAAGCGGGAATCTGAAAATCCGCCGTCCGAGCCTGGATTCCCGCTTTCGCGGGAATGACGGTGGGGTAGGGGCCCAAAAACAACGTCAAGCCCGGCCATGACGATAGAGAAGGCTCACCCGTACCGGATCAGATCCGCCGCCTTCTCGCCGATCATGATGGCGGGGGCATTCGTGTTGCCGCCGACGAGCAGCGGCATGGCGGAGGCATCGACCACCCTTAAGCGTTCCACCCCGCGCACCTTCAGCGTCTCGTCCAGCACGGCGTCGGGGCCGGTGCCCATGGCGCAGGTGCTGGTGGGGTGCATGGCGGTGGAGACGACCCTGCGGACATAGGCGTCGATCTCGTCGTCGCTCTGCGCGGCCTCGCCGGGATCCATCTCGCGGACCACCAGGGCCTTGGCCGCCGGCTGCGACCAGAAGTCCCGCGCGAAGCGGACATAGCGCCGGAAGGCCGCGCGGTCGTTCTCGGTCGACAGCAGGTTGAAATGCAGCACCGGCTTGTCGTGCGGATCGGCGGAGCGCAGCGTCACCGAGCCCCGGCTTTCGGGATAGAGATGCACGCAGGCGCAGGTGAAGCAATCGCCCCTGGCCTCGCGGATGCCGGGGAACCAGACATGGGCGTCCATCGCCACCGGGCTGATCAGGAACTGGAGGTCCGGCCGGTCCAGCCCCTCGCGCGTCCTGACGAAGCCTTGCCCCGCCACCGGCACGCTGCCGAGCGGCCCGGAGCCGTTCAGCACCCACCGCGTCACGTTCGCCACCATGCGGTCGAAGCGGAGATTTTGGTCGAAGGTGAACGGCCCGCTCGCCTTGAACATCGGGCGGACGGCCGCGTGCTCCTGCAGGTTCCGGCCGACGCCCGGCAGGTCCCGCACCACCTCGATGCCGTGCGCCTTCAAATCCGCCGCCGGGCCGATGCCGGAGAGCATGAGGATCTGCGGCGAGTTGAACGCGCCCGCCGAGAGGATCACCTCGCGTTTGGCGCGCACGATATGCGTTTCGCCGTCTCTCTCATATTCGATGCCCACGGCGCGGCCGTCCTCGATCACCACGCGCCGGGTCAACGCCTCGCTGAGGAGATGCAGATTGCCCCGGCCGAGCGCCGGGCGCAGGAACAGCTTGGAGGTGCTGCCGCGCCGGCCGTGATGCACCGTGAAATCCGGCGCGCTGAAGCCTTCCGTCGAACTCCTCGTGGAAATCGCCGAGCACGCGGAAGCCCATGCCCTCCGCCGCCTTCATGAGGCCGGGGAAGATGATCTCGTCCGTCTTGTGCCGGGCGACCGTCAGCGGCCCGTCCGCGCCGTGATATTCCGAAGCGCCGCGCCAGTTCGCCTCGGACTTGCGGAAATAGGGCAGCACGTCGGCGAAGCTCCAGCCCGTCGCGCCCATCTGCGCCCACTGGTCGTAATCGTGCGGATGGCCGCGCGAATACATCATGCCGTTGATCGAGGAGCAGCCGCCGATCACCCTGCCGCGCGGCGCGGGGATGCGGCGGTTGTCGGCGAAGGGCTCCGGCTCGGTCGCATAGCCCCAGCCGAACGAGGCGTTGCGCATCGCGTTGAACCACGCCACCGGCATTTCGAGCACGGCATGCTTCTCGCTGCCCCCCGCCTCGACGACGAGCACCTTAACCGCCGGATCCTCCGCCAGCCGCGCCGCCAGCACACACCCGGAAGACCCCGCGCCCACGATGATGTAATCGAATTGGTCCAAGCTACGCCCCCTTACCACTCGGGTTGTTCGTCTATGGTTCTACCGCCAGGCCTTCCCGGAGGGGAGGTTAGCAAGGGGAGCGGGGGAGGGACAGGGGTGGCATTCAATTGAGTTTGGCGTGTAGGTGACATCTAAAGCAGCGGGCTTCGGCCGTCTCGCTTAGCTAACCACGTTTTGTAGCTGTCGCAGTCGGGGCTCCCTAAATTGATTGCGTACTCACGACCAAAGATTGCTAGCACAAAGTAAACTTCAGAGTTTCCAAGCGGCTGTCAAAACCGCTTCGAAGTGCTCGAAGTCTCCGGCGGCTATAGGGTGAAAAGGACAAGCCAAGCTGCGACTGTAGTCTTGGGCGGTGGACCTCGCTAAATCTTGTTCTTCTGCCAATTGAGAGACAGTTCTTCGTGGTCTGCTGCGCCTCAGGTCCTGATGTCGGCGCTCGAGGACTGCCTCTGGTGAATTTTCGATGAAGGCAATAGTTATTGGGGCTAGGGCCGCAATTATGTTGGCCTTTATCCTCACAAGGATGTTGTTGTTGAAGACGACGCTGTGTCCATCAAATAGGATGTTTCAGGTCCGAATCCGCTTTACGCAAGGCGCGGAATTCGGCTGCAAGCCTCTCTTGATTTTCCTCTATCTCGGTTTTGGGGGGATCCTTAGTTCGTCCGTACTCTTCCCAATCCTAATTGTCGCTCGCAATAGATCGCTAGCGCGAACATGTTTCACTGATGGATGAGGCCTCGACAAATTTCTCGCTCAGAGTGCTCTTCCCGACACCCGAAATTCCAAAAACTGCGATTGTGGAACCTTTCAAAGTTCGAACCCGAGCCAAATAAAAGGAACCAACCTGCGATATCGATCTTCTGGAATGTTGGCTATCGATTGCGGAGGGTGAGAGTTGAAGATTTCCGCTTGGACGAGTTTGTCAAGACCCACAGCGGGCTCGATATGGCCACTCAGCAAGAAGTCGATGACGCGAACGGGCGACCTCTCGGTTGCCTCAAAGTTTTCGAGATCTTCGTTCGAAAAGACAGAACGCTTCGCAGTTAAACGGACTAGGTCGTGGGTCGATACTGCATCTTGCGCTTGCTCGAAAACTCCGACCGTGGTCATAGATTGACTTGCGGCATAAGCATCATCCTTCGACATGTAGAAGAACAGTAGATCCCCGGGCCTTAGCGTCCTGATCTTTGCCCTGCAGACATAAACCTTTCTAATCGTGTTGCCCGGCATTCGCCCGCTCCTAATCGGAAATGCGGACGGACGTCCAAAGTCTTTCTCGGGGAATAAAGGGAGTTCCCGAGGAAACGCAATCTCCGGAAACAGTTGAGAGTGATAATCTGGCCTGATCGGCACGCAGTACTTTTTTACGTGTATGCCGCTATAGAAGCTTGGATAATTTAACCTGTCGAACTTGAAGGCATCGTCTGGCCCATCGTTGAAAGGTCCGCGCGCGAGAGGCTTCTCTAAGACGAATTCTCCATTCGAAAGCTTCTTTGTTTGCTCGAAGCCGTAAAAGCCAAGCAAGTCGATAAGAAGTCTTGTTTCGGAAAGGCTGTGATGTAGGTCAGATCGTATTCGTTCGCCTGCGCGTACCAGAGAACCTGCTTCAAGAGGAGCTCACCGTATTTCTCACCGCGAAACTCATCTTTGACCTTGAAGGTGCAGATCTTCATTATTCGTTCGCCCAAATGTTTCGTCTGGGCCTCTGAATGGACTTCGTCCTTTCGAATTAGATCCCGGCTACTTGGTCGTTGACTTTTAACACCCAGCAGCTGCGATGTTCCCTACAACATTTGTCAAACCAATCGTCGAAACCGGGATAGTCCTCCTGCAAACTAAAAAGATGCCATCTCGTCGATCCAACTCATAAGCCAACTTTTCGACGACGTACGGTAAATTGATAGACTTGGGCTGAAAGGTCCGTTCAAACCACTCTATCGCGTCCTCGACCGTCAGAACACCGGCACTCAGTCCCGCACGCTCCGCGCGGCGGTGCAAGCCGATGTCTTCGGTTACAAGAAAGTTGACGGCTTTTGCGTCAATAGTGGCGAGAAGACGTGCATCAGAAAGGTCGTTTTCGCTCTTTATTGGTCCGAAGCGATGTTCTAGATCTTCTTTAGACTGGAGCGCGACTTTGCCGAGCCTCGGAAATCGCCCAAGTTTACTGAGCGTTATAGCTTGACGTGCCGGGTCGCTGTCGCGGCGCAGTCGTCAAAATTTGCGGTGTCAACGAAAAGGCCAACATTATGCGTTCTGGAAAGCTGGTCTAGCTTTGCCAGAGAGGCTTGTACTGGGTGCGCGTCTTCAAGACCGATGACGACGTTTGTGTCGATTAGAAGTCTGTACCGACTGATTTTTCAACGACAGGTGGTGCTCATCCGTAACGTATCGAAATGATTGTGGCGGTACAAATCCAAATTCTTTGTATAGATCGTCTGCTCTTCGTTCCGGTTTGACTTCTCTGATGTCCTTGAGTAGTATCGCAAATCCCAATTTCAAGCCGGCGAAATAGTCATCGAAATCCTTCTTTGAAATACAAGCGGCCTCACCGTAATCACCGCCAAATTACAGCACTTCTCGCAGTGTGCGAACGTCTTTGATTGTCGCATAGCCAACGATGGCCCGCACCGGACTCGAAGAATAGATCAGTACAGTGGCCCCTGTTACACTTTCCTCTCCCGGGAATCTTCTCCGCAGTTCAACAGTTTTCTCACCCGCAAAATCTTGGATGCGTCAACGGGCGAATGCTTACCAGTACATCGCGTTTGAAGAGAGGTAGCGTTGTCAGGCGGCTATAAACTCCGGATACGATGTTCTCAGCAACCGAGCCTGCACAGTGCGAATCGCTATGCTCAACACTTAGGGGTCGGGAGCGGTTTCTGCAGCTGGGAATTGGGCTGCGCCCAATGTCGACGTATTTCCTGATTGTGCTGATTAGGTGGCGAATAATCAACCCATTCCCGTCATTGAGTTCTTTCTCTTCTCCACATCCTATCCGCCGGTTCTAGGCTTAACCCACACCCACGCGCCGGTGCTCTCGGCCGTCTCGCACAGCGCACCAGAAAATCCCAAGGAGGGCTTCATGGAACCGATTATCGACGACATGCTCGATGGCTATGAGAAGGGGCGGCTGTCGCGCCGGGCTCTGGTTCAGGGGCTGACGGCGCTGGCGATGGCGGCGGCCGCGGTGCCGGGCGTTGCCGGGGGCGCGAAGGCCGGGGAGGCGGCGGCGAGTCCGATCAAGGCGACGAATGTGGATCACGTCTCGATCCTGACCAAGGACCTGCAGGGCTCGATCGATTTCTACAAGAAGGTCATGGGCTTCAAGGAACTGAGCGCGGACAAGGAACACAAGATCATGCGCATGGGGCCGGACAAGAAGGTCATCCTGTCGCTCCGCGAGGAGGAGCCTTACGGCACCGTCGATCACTTCGCGTTCCGCGTCGACGGCTTCCGCGAGAAGCTGGACGAGATGACGGCGTTCCTGAAGACCCAGGGACTGGACCTGACGGACAGCATCGAATTCGGCCATCACTTCCGCGATCCGAACGGCGTGGTGGTGCAGCTGGTTTGAGGGCGGGGGCTTAATCATAGGTTCCCCTGTCATCGTCATCCCCGCGAAAGCGGGGATCCAAACGCGTCGATCGAGCCTGGATTCCCGCTTTCGCGGGAATGACGGGTGAGGGCGGATTTCAGCGGGAAGGCAGGAAGACATGGCGACGGTCGTCGGAATCGATCATCTGGTGCTCAGGGTCGGGGATCTGGAGGTCTCGCGGCGGTTCTATGACGGGCTGCTCGGCTTTCTCGGTTTCGAGCTGGAATGGGATCTCGGCGATATCCTCGGCTGGAACAACGGCGAGACGATGTTCTGGATCGGGCAGGCGGACGCGGAGGGCGTCAGGCATCCCCACCGCGCGGGCAATATCGGCTTCCATCACTATGCCTTCGAGCTCGGCGCGCGGAAGGATGTCGACGATCTCTATAAATATCTCAAGAAGACGAAGGCCGTGGTGATCGATCCGCCGGCGGATTATCCGAGCTACGGCGAGGGCTATTACGCCGTCTTCTTCCTCGATCCGGACGGCATGCGGCTGGAGGGGATGTATTTCCTCGAAAAGGTCAAACGCCGCAAGGCGCTGGCGGCAGCGAAGAAGAAGGCGAAGAAGTAGAGGAACGCGTTTCCCTTTGGCGTCATCCCCGCGAAAGCGGGGATCCAGGCTGCAGGCAGCGGATCTTGGATTCCCGCTTTCGCGGGAATGACGGGTGCGGGTGTAGAGGCGATACGGCCCGCTTTAGTGCGCCCCCTGGTTTTCCTTTTCCCAGCTGACGATGTTGGCGGCGAGGTCGGCGAATTTCTTCGAGACGTCGTCGAACAGCGGGTCCCGTGCGTGGCCGGCCTCGGCATCCAGCGCCGTCCATTCCGCCGGCGTCAGCGTCTTCTCCGCGAGGGGGAAGAAGCGTTCCTCCTCCATCCGCATGTGCTTGCGCTGCTCGGCGATGAAATCCGCGATCACCTTGTGGAAGGCCGCGCGGGGCAACTCCGCGTCGCGCAGCACGTTCGTCACCGCATCGTGAAATGTTTCCGCCATGTTGCTGATCCTTCCGTGCTCGGCCTCGAGATTGCCCACCGCGGCGGCCGCTTCGGGATGTTTCTCACGCAGGCGCCGCATAACCAGATTTTCCTTCGGGTGGTGGGTCTTCTCGGGGAAGTCCTTGAACCATTCGGCGATGCCGGTGAGTACGTCGTAATCCGGCTGGTCGCCCCGGTCGAAAACCGCCAGCTCGCGTTCCAGGGCGGCCAGAAGCCGGGCGATGTTCCTGTGCTCTTCGTGGAGCTTCTTCATGATCTCCGGCACCGTCCGCTCCTTCGCTGGCTTGCATGACCGATAAAAAACCATAGATCTCTTCTCGCGACTGCGAATTGACCTCGGTCAAGTGCAGGGAGTAGGGCTAGGACGAAGAGGATCCGATGAACAAGTTTTTCGCGACACTAGCCGTACTGATGGGCATCGCCCCCACGACCCCGGACATCGCCCGCGCGGCGGACGAAACCAGCGCGGCCGAGGCGCCGCCGGTCAACTTCACGCTTCACGCCGATCTCTCGGGCGGCAAGCTCGATGTTCATGGCGATTGCTCGGTGCCGAACGGTGCGCTGGTGGTCTATGTCGCCTATCTGCCCAAGACGCCGCTCAAGCGCATCCAGGGCTATGCCATGGTCAATCACGGGCACTACAAGGCGACGGTGGATGTGGCGAAATGGCCGGCCGGCGAGATCAAGGTCGACGCCAATTTCCAGGTCTTCCTCCAGGGCCTCAAACAGCCCGACGAAGTGATCGCGCTCTACGGCGAAAAGGGCGAGCGGATGACCGGCCCGCAAGTTGTCGAGGGCGGGGCCTCCTTCCGCGCGGCGACGGCCTCCACCAGCGTCATAAAACCTTAGAAAAACAATCACATAAGCCGATTTGCAAAACGCCGGATTTCCGTGAATCCGACCGGCTGAATCCACAGCCGCACGGCGCGAACATCATCAAGTTGCAACATTGCGGTCCTACACAGGGCAAGCCTGATCGGGCTGGCCGGCGCGCCTCTTAGAGATATCCCGGAGTCCTTCTAGAAGACTCCCGGCGGCCGCTTTGCCCGGTTCCGGCCAAGTAAGCGTCGAACCGCCGCCCGGGCGTCATCTCCCGGTCTGCACAACTCAAAAATTGGGGACTCCGCGACGCCCGTGCGGGCGCCGTGCGCTGCCCTTCACCCTAAAGGAAGAGCACAAGATGAAGACTTTCAAACTGGCGATGTCCGTGGTCGCCGCCGGCGTTCTGGCCGCCTCGATGGCCAGCGCCCATGACCGCCATCACGACGACAAGGTCACCGTCGCCGTGTTCGGCGACTGGCCCTACAACCAGCTGCTGCTCGACAATTCCAAGCTGCTGACGGACTCCGTCAACGCGGATAAGGATGTCGACTACGTGGTGCATCTCGGCGACACGCATTCGGGCTCGCATCCCTGCACCAGCTACGGCATCTATCCGCTGCTCAACACGAATGCCGACCCCCAGTGGCAGCTCGAAGTGTTCAACCGCTTCAACCAGTTCGACGCGCCGATGATCTATACGCCCGGCGACAACGAATGGACCGATTGCCATCGCGCCAAGGCCAAGGGCGCGGGCAACCCGCTGAAGGAACTCGAAGGCGTCCGTGCTCTGTTCTTCTCGAAGCTCGGCTACACGCTGGGCCGTCACGACATGCGCGTCTGGTCGCAGGGCAAGTTCTACAATCCGAAATCTCCGAGCGATGCGACCTACCGGGAAAACCTGATGTGGGAACGCGAAGGCATCGTCTTCGCCACGATGAACGTCGTCGGCTCCAACAACGGCGCCGTCGCCTGGGATGCGCCGTTCAACACGCCGGAGAACAACGCCGCGCAGGCCGCGGAACTCGTCGACCGCACGAATGCCGCCATTCACTGGATGGAAGCCGCGTTCAGCCAGGCGCGCCGGACGCATTCCAGGGTCGTCGTGCTCGGCATCCAGGCCGACATGTGGGATCCGGAAGCGATCGACGGCAACCAGTACGACAAGTTCCAGCCGATCGTGGACAAGCTTGCCGAGCTGACCCTGAAGTTCAAAGGTCAGGTGCTGCTGCTGAACGGCGACTCGCACCACTATTTCGAGGATCAGCCGCTCGCCGATCCGTCGAGCTCGACCGGCGTCGTCTATAAGGAGCCGGCGGTGCCGAACCTGACCCGCATCACGGTTCAGGGCTCCACCAACGCGCCGGCCGAATGGCTGCGCCTGACGATCGATCCGCGCAACGCCCAGGATCCGTTCAGCTGGACCAACGTTCAGTACTGCAAGGATCCGGAAACGACCTGCTCTTTCAACTAAGCCATCCCTTCGGCTCGGTTGACCGGTTCAGGCCGGCCTCGAAAGGGGCCGGCCTGTTTCCGTTCGGAGAGGCTTATTGATAGCCGATCGCCTCGGCGTCGGTCGGACGCGGCACCCAGCAATTCTCCGGGTGCCAGCCCTTGTCGTCCTTCTGCTTGCGGAAGTTCGGGCTGGTGATCCACGGCCGCGCCAGATAGTCGGGATCCTGCATCGAGCTTTGCAGGATCAGATACTGGTCGCCGTTCGGCGCGGTCACGATGTCGTAATATTCGGTCAGCGCGGTCTTGCCGCTGAAGGGCACGCCGTTCCAGCGCAGATAGCCGGGTTCCAGATGGGTCGTGACGACCTTAAGCGAGCCGCTGGTCACCTTGCCGCCGTCCATATGGAATTGCCATTCCGCGGTCGACCAGCCCTGGCGGGAGGTGCCGGCCGGCGGCTGGCTGTCGCCGAAATGGAGCAGGCGGACCTGTTGGCCGTTATCCGTCTCGATCTTCAGCGTGTTTTTGTCCGTCCATGTGACATGCAGCCGGGTCGGGATATGCATCAGGGCCGGGGCGCCGTAATAGGTGCAGGCCTTGTCGGCCGTCGTGTCCTTGTGTGGATCCCATTCATGCGCCTTGGCGATGCCCGCGGGATTGAGCGGCACGCCGGAGAAATCGTCCTTCGGCGGCGTCGTCATGCGCAGGCGCCAGTCCTCGTTGACGATGGCCACCCAATAACCGGTCAGGTCGATCGGCGCGATATCCTGCGCCGGGCCCTTGGGCGGCTCCGGGGCCGGGCCGAACTGAGCGTTGGCGGCGCTGCTGCATGTGAACGCCACGACGGACACCGCGAGGAGTTTCCACATCCGATTGATCATTTGCGTGCTCCCCGCGCTCATTTCTTGGCCGTCAGCGAGGCATAGACCGCCTCGACGAACTTGTCGGTCGTCCATGGCCCGTCGCTCGCGCCGTAGATCGGGTCGTAGTCCATGGTCAGCTTCGCGGCCTTCACCTGTTTGAGGCTCTTGCCGTTCTTGATCGCGTCGCGCACGCGGTCGCGGATCACGGTCACCGCGTCGCGGTAGTTCACGAGGTCGCCGTAATTGCTGAGCCGGCCATGCCCCGGAATGATCACCGTGCCGCCTTCCTGACCGAAAGCCGGTGTGCTGAGATCGATGATGTGATTTAGCGCGGCGATCACGCCGTTGATGCTGCCGCCCGCCGCCACGTCGATCACCGGATATCGCTCGGGATCGAAGAGGTCGCCGGTCGCGATGACGTCCGACCGGCGGAAGAATACGATGAGATCGCCGTCGGCCTGGGCCTTGGGCTCGTGATAGATCCGCACGGCCTCGCCATTGAAGAAGATCGCCTTCTGCTTGCCGAAGAAGGAACTGGTCGGCCAGCCGTCCTGTTCCAGTGGCGCTTTTCCGCCCGCTGCGCCGCTGAGCCGGAGAAGCGTGTTCTCATGGGCGATGATCTCCGCCCCCTGGTTGGCATCCGCGATGTCGAAGGCGACGTTGCCGCCCGTGGCTGTTTTACCGGCGCGGCCGATGATCGCGTTCCCGCCGGTCTGGTCCGGCGCGTAATCTGTGTTGACGATGACCCGGATCACCGAGGGCAGGCTGCCGCGCGTGACGAGCCGCTCCGCCTCGAGGCCCTCCAGGGCCGGATGGGAATGGGTCGTGTCTACCGTGCCAAGCGGCTTGGCCGTGATTTTTGCGATCGTGCCGAGCAGATTTCCGGCCGCCTCCTCGCGCTTGGTGTTGACGACCAGGACTCCCTGCTCGCCCAATCTGGACCGTCGTGTTGCCGCCACCGCCGAGCACCATGTAGATGTTCGGACGGACCTTGAGTACCTGCAGGCCGCCTTCAGGCATATCGTCGGCGAGCGCACCAGCGCTGGCGGTAGAAAGCAACGCGAGGGCGAGAAACGGGCGGATGAATGTCTGTTTCATGGTCCGTTCCCTATCTTCCCTGCTGCGCTTTTGGATCGAAGTAGGGAGGCAACTCCATCTTCTCCATCTTGTGCATGTATTCCGGATACATGGTTTCGGCACCGCCCATGGCGGCTTCGAACGGCACGCGGCGGCGTTCGGCATATTCCTTGAGGAAGGGGTTCTTGCCGGGCAGGTAGTGCGGTACGACACCGGCCGGCCTGTCGATTTCCTCCACGGTCTCGCAAGGGTAGGGAGCGACCTGGAAATTGTCGGAGCGCTGGTAGTCGCGATTGCGGAAGAACGGCTCGGTCAGATAGGCCGGATCGTCGATATAGACCGACCAGTTCAGGTTATCGCCGTGGCGAATGAAATATTCGGTCAGCGTTGCCTTGGGGCTGCGCGCGACACCGTTGCGGCGGATATAGCCTTCGCGCATATGAGTCGTGGTGACGACAAGCTTGTCGCCTTCCCATTTGCCCGTCGAGAAACCCATCGCGGTGTGCTCCGCATAGGCCGGGGGATGCGGACGTCCATCCATCCAGATGAATCGTTCCGTCGACTGCCAGCCCTTGTGCATCCGCAGCGCGATCAGCTTCTGAGTGACCTCGTCGCGGATTTCCCAGATACGGATTTCGGAAAATTGGACAGTGTAGTCCGACGGATGAACCCGGCACTGATATTCCGGAAGGGTGAGCAGGGACGGGTCCCAGGTCTCGGCCCGCATGCGGTCTGCATCGTTGATCGGCAACCCGCCGTAATCGCCGAGTTCCGGTCCGGGCAGACGGTCCGGAAAGTCCTCGTCGAAATTGGTCAGATAGACGCCCGTCAGATTGGTATAGGCCGAAGCCGAAAAACTCGTGAGCAGCAGCCCGAATGCGGCCATCAGAGCCGTCTTTCCGCCGCGACGGAAGTGCCTCATGGATTTCCCCCCAATGTGATCGGGATCCCTCTTGTCCCAAACCGGCATTCGTCCGCCGGCTCCCGCGGCAGGATAACCGTCTTTCCGGCTCAATGGAAAGACGGGTGTTGGTCTTCGGTGCCGACGTTCGGGATCAGGCGTCGCGCCGGCCGCCGTCGCTTGAAAGGGCCGTCGCGGAGAAGACGGCCAGATTGGCGATCTGGCTGAGAGCGCCGGTCGCGGCGAAGATTCCCGCAACCGCCGCGGCCGGCGCATCGACGACGCTCGCGAGCGCCACGCCGAGTCCGAGATTTATGAGGTCCTGACTGGGGAGGAAAGGAACGCGTGTCATGACCATCTGTGCGGTCAGGAAGGTCAGCCAGGTGGTCATCTCCGCATGCGGCAGAACCAAGGACCACTGGCCCACCTGCGCCAGCATCATGACCACGAGCCGCGTCAGGTGACAAACCGTCACGAAGACCGCGCCGCTGGTGTTCACCGTGAAAATCCGGCGGCGCAGAACGATCACAGTGAGGATCGCCGCGACGACCAGACCGCCGAAAACAAGGAAGAGCTCCGGAAAATGCCGCACGGCACCGGTGAAGGTTTGCAACGCGCCGGTCGAGAGAAACACGATAACCAGGGCGACGGTGGCGACGTTCGAGACCAGCGCGGAGAGGATGTCGCTATCCTTGACGGCGGCAAGCGCATCGTGCACCGAAAGGCCGAGCGTGCGATGGCCCCAATAGGCGAAATAGCCGTCGCCGAGATAGCCGAGAACCCCGAAGTTCAGCACCCGTTTGCGCAAAAGAACCGGAAGCGGATGGTGGAGCCGGCAATGCCAGAGACGTCGATAGATGAAGCACTCGCTCACGGGAATCGCGAGGTACCAGACGGCGAACAGAGCATAAAACCAGAAATTTCGTGGGAGGGCGTCCCAGATGTCCGTCCAGCCGATGGCGTTGAGCCGATAGATCAGAAAGCCGATCACCGCCACGCCGAGGAGGAGTTGCAGCCACTGGACGGCCGGCGAGTACCCGCGGGCGGCAAAGGCTAGTCTGCCGCCATTACCCCCTTCGGGGCCTCCTGTTGGACCATCGGATGCCTGTAGCGACATGGTGTTATCTACGCTCGCGGGCTGCTTCCGTCTGCAAGCCTTATCGTGGCAGCGCCTCGATGATCGCGTTTGACGGTAACGATGAAGTAAAGACGGACTTCGATGCCCGGATACCGGGCGGCGCTTCCCGATTTTGGCGCAATGACTTGAATCAATCCTCTGGAAGTCGATCCGCCGTTATCTTCGACCTGTCGGGGACCAACCAAACGGAATAGGGGGGCACTTGCCGGTCGATTTGCTTGAACTCTGCAATGCTGCCGTAGTTGGCGGGGCTGGTTTTCCTGCTATCTGGAAACATATTCTGTCCCACAGCGCCTGGATCAAGGGAGGACCCGTTCAGGCGAGCGCGGGCCGTTTGGAAGTGCCACTCATTGATGGCCGCCGCCTGGTGTTCCAATCCGATATCAGGAAATTCAGCATCGCCTAGCGCGACGCATGAACAATTGATGCCATAGGCTTTTTGTCCTGATCCCCAAAAATTGAATTGAGGTCTCCATTGTAAGGCCTATTATTGAGGCGTTGGGGAGAGGCGTGAATTTCGGTTTTATGGCAATGCCTTAACGCTGTAAATCGAAGCTCGGGCCCGAACCCGGAATGGTCGGCGATGCGCGGCCGAGTCGTCGCAAGGTTCGGAAGTACGTGATGCACGGGACGCTCACCCGAGACGACGTTACCAATCGTCTCCTGCTCAGCCTGCCTTCGCACAGCCTGGCGCGCCTGCTGGCCGAGGTTACGCCGGTGTCTTTGACCCGCGGCCAGGTCATCGACCATGTCGACGGCAAGATTGCCTATCTCCATTTCGTCAATCGCGGACTTATATCGCTCGTCAAGACGATGAGGGACGGACGCTCCGTCGAGGTCGGCGCCGTCGGTGTCGAAGGCGTGAGCGGAACCTCGGCGTTGTTCGGAATTGAAAGCGCGATCGTCGAGACGATCGTTCAGGTCCCGGGTGTCGCGTTGCGCCTCCCGGTGGAACTGGCTGTTCGCGACATGCAGGCGGATGTCGTTTTCGCCGGCATGATCAAGAAATATATCCGGTTCATGATCAGCGAGATCACCCAGACGGCGGCGTGCAACCGTCTGCATACGCTTCAGGAGAGGTGCTGCCGCTGGCTGCTGATCGCTCACGACAGCGCGATGTCGGATACGTTCCCGCTGACGCATGAATTTCTTGCGATGATGCTGGGCGCGCAGAGAACGGCGGTTTCCGTCGCGGCGAGCGCCCTGCAGGACCAGGGCCTGATCCAATATACGCGCGGACAGATGAAGATCCTGGATCGGCCGGGCCTCGAGAGGGCTTCTTGCGAATGCTATGGCTATCTTCAGGCGGAACTGGGGCGCGTATACGCTTGACGGCTTCCTCGTCGCCGTGCTTGGCTCATTTCAGGTCCATTTAAGGATCACAGACGATCATGTCCCCGATGCGGCGATCTGACACGTTTCTGAGCGTGAAAGTTCTACCTCGTCCGTATGAAATCATGCCGAAGAGGGACTAGACCGTTGCTAGGATGTCTGTCCTTACACAGTGACTCGTCGCGTTTGGCTGGCTGACGCCATAAATCGTCTGGCGGACTTAAGGGAGTGTCACGGTCTGGTCATTCTGCTGTCGTTTCTCGACACCAAGATTTCGCGAATGCTCAAACCTCGTCGTTCTATCGCGGACACGGACCGATGCCTGAATATCGCTGCTATTTCTTCGGATCGGATTTGGCTTCTCCCGACGGCCAACGCGCCGTGGCGGATGAACAACGTTTTGTCGTCAGAACGGATGACGAGGCGCGATTGAGAGCCCACATGATCTACCGCCGGCGCAATCTGTCGTGCGGATTCGAGATCTGGCTGGCCGATATCCTCGTTTCCCGCCATCCGGGCGCTTCGTCCGTCCCGCCGTCACGTTTGAATGAGAGCAGTCAGGGAAAACCCGTCCTCGAAAGGTGATGCCATGACGGATAATACCACTCGGGACGATCGCAAACGGGGACCTTATCTCCATGCGATGCAGGAACGCCGTTTTCCCTCTTTGCGGCTTCATCATC
This sequence comes from uncultured Alphaproteobacteria bacterium, assembly GCA_963822835.1. Lineage (GTDB taxonomy): Bacteria > Pseudomonadota > Alphaproteobacteria > CAVTAV01 > CAVTAV01 > CAVTAV01. The sequence goes on from CAWGIZ010000008.1 coordinate 182,614, forward strand.
CGGTCGGTTGCACGGGCAACCGTATCGTGCTCACAAAGGCTGAACAGGACGAACTCGAGGCGATCGTGTCCCATCGGCGGCTCGAACGCGGCCAGATACTGGTCAGCGAAGGCGAAGCTCCCCGTTATGCCTACGGGGTTCTGTCCGGCGGATTGAAATTGTTCAAATGTTTGCGGGACGGCCGTACGCAGATGACAGGGTATCTGATTCCCGGAGATTTCCTGGGGCCGCCGGCGAAAGGCTCGTATCCCTATTCAGTCGAGGCATATGCGGAGTCGGTCATCTGCCAGTTTCCGGTTTCGGCGCTGGAGACAGTCGTCGCACGTCAGCCGCGGTTGCAGACGTGGCTTCAGGAGATCGTCTATGACGATCTGGCCGCCGCCCAGGAACACATGTTGCTTCTGGGGCGCAAGGCCATGCTTGAGCGGGTTTGCACCTTTCTGATCGGGCATCTCCGGCGGGTCGAGGAAATGAACGGGCCGGTCGATCTGCTGAATATTCCGCTTCTGCGGAGCGAAATTGCCGAATATCTGGGCGTTACGATGGAAACGGTGAGCCGCAGCTTCAGCCGGTTGCAGCGCGACGGGCTGATCCTCATCGAGCATGCCAACGAATTCCGGATTCTCGATCGGGCAGAGCTCCAGGCGATCGCGGACGGCGCGCGTCTGAAGGAAAAGTCGGGCCGGCAACGGGGAACTTGTTCCTCGGCGGCCTGACAGAGCCGCATTCTCCGTTGATCCCAGCGCAATATCGTTGCGTGGGGGTGGCGCTGTGTTACGAAGAGGTGGACGCCCATCGCTTCGAGACCGCCCATGGCCCGCGACCGAGCCACTGAAGAGTCTTGTGCTGTTTCGCTGCGGGAGAAGCACGCTTTTCTCGCCAGGCCCGGCAATTATCCGGAAGGGACGAGCCGAGTGGACATTGTGGAGACCCACATGTCCTGGGTCTTTCTGACCGATCGCCACGTCTACAAGCTGAAGAAGCCGGTTCGATACGATTTCCTCGATTTTTCATCGCTCGAAGCTCGGCGGTTCGATTGCGAGGAAGAGCTTCGTCTCAATCGCCGTCTCGCGGGGAGCGTCTATCTCGACGTGGTTCCGCTAACTCTTGAGGCGGACGGCTCGCTCGAACTGGGCGGCGGTGGCGAGGTCGTCGAATGGCTCGTCAAGATGCGACGGCTGTCGGACGGTGACCGGCTGGACGAGGCGATCCGTGCGAACCGGCTGTCTCCTGCGCAATTGGACGCCGTAGCTCGGCTGCTGGCCTCGTTCTACATCGCGGCGCTACCTGTGGTCATGGATCCCCGGCAGTACCGGCACAAATATGAAAAGCAAATCGCGGAATGCACCGGAGATCTGCTCTCGCTGGGGAAAGGGGATATCCTGCCGGCCGCCAGGCGGATTTCCGACACACTTTCCGAGTTCGTCAGCCGCAAAGGAGCATTGCTTGACGCGCGCGTCGAGGCCCGCCGGATCGTAGAGGCTCATGGAGACCTGCGGCCCGAACACGTCTTTCTCGAAACGCCGCCACTGATCATCGATTGTCTGGAGTTCAGCCGGTTCTTCCGTGACCTCGATCCGGCGGAGGAGCTGTCGTACCTCGCCATGGAATGCGAGTTGCTCGACGGAAGGCAGGTCGGAGAGCAGCTTCTTCATGTCTATGAAGAGATGTCGGGAGACACGCCGCCCGCTGTGTTGCTCGATTTCTATAAGGCGTATCGCGCCTTCGTGAGGGCCAAGCTCGCGATTTGCCATCTCAAGGACAAGGAAATCCGGGATCACGGCAAATGGCACGAGCAGGCTTCCCTATATCTGCGCCGGGCGCTCAACTATCTCCACCTCATTGGAAATACGGACTTTTCCTGACCGGCTCGCGCTGACGCGGCGTCCGCCCCCCATTGATTTGCATCAATGGCAAAAGAGCTCATCCAGCTAGGCTTAAATCGGTTGAACGATTCGCCGGGAGTGAGGCGGGATGGACGAAATCGCGAGCGACAAGGTGTGCTTTGTCATCGTCAAGGCGCGCGAATTTGACGTCAAGGTTCCGCCGGAAGAGCCCAACCCGGGCTCAAATGATGCCGACGATGGCGAGTCGTCGATCCTCCAGGATTACGCAGGCGACGCGACCTACGAAGAACTAAAGACCTTTATAGAATCGTTGGATCGTGACGAGCAGTGCGCGCTGGTTGCGCTGACCTGGGTCGGCCGCGGTACTTACGGAGCGGATGAATGGGAAGAAGCCCTCTCGGAGGCGCATGAGGCGGCCAATGATCGTGCGGCCGAATATCTTATGGGTGAGCCGCTTCTGGCGGATTACCTCGAGGAGGGCATGAGCCAGTTTGGGCGTGATTGCAGCGCATTCGATCTGAGCAATGTTTGATTTTTAAAGGAGTTTGTCGCTCAGCGGGATGGTCGAGGGCAAGGCGGAGACGGCGAAAATGTTGGACAGAGTGACCGAGAAAGAGGTCGTGGTCGGCAAATACGCTCTTCCTGGCGTGTTGAGCCTCCCGGCAAAGGCCCGTGGTATCGTCATCTTCGCCCACGGTAGCGGCGGCAGTCACCTGAGCCCCCGCAATCGGAAGGTTTCTCAGGCGCTGCAGGCTGCCGGCTACGGTACGTTGCTTCTCGACCTCCTCACCGAAAACGAAGCCGAGGATCGCGATTATGCGTTCGACATAGAATTGCTCGGCCGCCGTCTGTACATGGTCAGCGAGTGGCTGCTCGAGGATCCATTATTCGGAAATCTGTCGATCGGTCTTTTTGGCGCGAGCACGGGGTCCGCGGCCGCGCTGTTTGCTGCGGCGGATGGCGTTCGTCATTTGAAGGCCGTCGTGTCCCGCGGGGGGCGGCCGGATCTCGCCGGCGCCGCACTCAAGCAAGTGCATGTGCCGACCCTGCTTATCGTCGGCGGCTCCGACGACATCGTTCTGGAGCTCAATCGCCGCGCGCTGGCGCGGATGACCTGCGTGAAGCGGCTGGAGATCGTGCCGGGGGCCGCACACCTGTTTGAGGAGCCGGGCTGCATGGATCGCGTTGTCGAACTGACGATCGACTGGTTCGATCAATTCCTCGCCGGTTCGTGATTCAGCGACGTGATGGCCGCAAATCCAAGCTCTATTAACTAGCTGTAACTGGCTTCCCGAACGAAAATAGATCAGGATAGACTTGGCCTTAGAGGCCCTCCCTCGCTACTCACGCTGGAGGAGTTGTCATGATCGAAATTGCCAGCGGCTTTCCGGAACGTATCTTTGCCATTTCCGGCGAAGGCAAGGTCACGGCGGAAGATTACCGCGACGTTCTCATTCCCGAAGCCGCGCAACGCATCAAGAAATTCGGATCCATTCGCATGCTGTGCCATCTCGGGCCCGGCTTCGAGGGGCTGACGCCGGGCGCGGCTTGGTCCGATCTCAAATTCGGCCTGTCGCGGTGGAATGAGATCGAACGCTTCGCCGTCGTAACGGATGTGACCTGGATCACAGACGCCCTCATCCTTTTTGCGCCATTCTTCCCGCATCCGATCAGGGTTTTCGCCGAGATCGATCTGGAAGAGGCAAAGCGTTGGATTATGGAAGACATGCCGGCCTCGGGCTCATGACGAAGACAAGCCGGGAATGACCGCCGATTCCGCGGAGCGCCGCGCGGGGCGCGTCAATCATGTCAGTGGATCTATCGTCGATGTCGATTTCGGCGAGTTCGGCCCGCCGCCTGTCAACACGGCGCTCGATGTCGACTGGGACGGCGGACACCGATTGGTACTCGAGGTTCAGCAGCACCTCGATCCTCGGACTGCGCGCTGTGTCGCGATGCAGGAAACGGCGGGGCTTCGCTGTGGCGTTCAAGCCTTCGATACCGGCGGTCCGATCCGGGTCCCGGCGGGTAATGCCGTTCTTGGGCGGATGCTCAATGTGATCGGCGAACCGATCGACCGGGGCGAAACGTTCGGCGAGGAGGTGCCGCGCCAACCCATTCACGCCAACGCGCCGCCGCTGAGTTCGCAGCTTGGCGAAGAGGAACTCTTTCTTACCGGGATCAAGGTCATCGATCTTTTGGCGCCGCTCTCTAAAGGCGGCAAGGCGGCCATGTTCGGCGGCGCGGGCGTCGGCAAGACGGTGCTGATCATGGAGCTGATCCGCAGCACGGTGGAGAAACATGCCGGCATCTCGGTCTTCGCCGGGATCGGGGAGCGCAGCCGCGAGGGCCACGAATTGTGGCTCGATCTCAAACGCTCTGGCGTGATCGAGCGTACGTCGCTCGTGTTCGGTCAGATGAACGAGCCGCCCGGAGCGCGTTGGCGCGTCGGCATGGCCGCGCTCGCTATCTCCGAGCATTTCCGGGATGTGATGCGGTCGAACGTTCTGCTCTTGATCGATAATGTGTTCCGCTTCGTGCAGGCGGGCAGCGAGGTGTCCGGTCTGCTCGGGCGTCTGCCGTCCCGTGTCGGCTATCAGCCGACGCTTGCCACGGAAATCGCCGAGTTGGAGGAACGCATAGCCTCGACGCGGGATGCCGCGATCACGTCGATCCAGGCAGTGTATGTCCCGGCTGACGATTTCACCGATCCGGCCGTGGCCGAGACCTTTACCCACCTCAATTCCTCGATCGTGCTGAGCCGGGAGATGGCGAGCGAAGGGCTCTATCCGGCGATCGATCCGCTGGCCTCGACGTCCGTTCTGCTCGATCCGCGGATCGTCGGCGAGGCGCATTATCAGCTTGCCGAGGATGTTCGCCGGTTGCTGGAACGGTATCGCGAGCTGCAGGAAATCATCTCGCTCCTCGGTATGGAGGAGCTGAGCGCCTCGGATCGCGAAGCAGTCGGCCGTGCGCGCAAGCTGACGCGGTTCCTGACGCAACCCTTTGCCGTGACGGAACAATTCACCGGTCGGAAGGGTATGTCCGTGGGGCTCGATGACACCATCAAGGGCTGCCGGGCCATTCTGAACGGGGAGGTGGATGATCTTCCCGAAGATGCTTTCTACATGACCGGGACCCTCGAGGACGTGCGCGCCCGGGTGCCGGCCGGAGGCAAGGCGGCATGAAACTGACCGTCAGCACGCCCTTGTCGGTCGTCGTGGACGTGGACGGCGTGCGTCATGTGCGTGCGGAAGACGAGACGGGCGCTTTCGGTATCCTTCAGGGGCACGCGGATTTCCTGACGGTCCTGACGATATCCGTCATCACCTGGCGCGATCGGGACGATCACGAGCACTATGTTGCCGTGCGCGGCGGGGTCCTCATGGTGCGCGACGGGCAGACCGTCGAGGTGGCTACGCGCGCCGGGATAGCGGGGGACGATCTTCAGGCATTGCAGCGAGAGGTATCGGCCTGGTTTCGCGGCGAGGCCGAGGCCGAAACCGAGTCCCGCGTCAGCACGGGCCGGCTGCATCTTGCCGCCATCCGGCAGATCCAGCGATATCTGGAGGCGGGACGCCGTCCCTTACCCCAAGGCCAGCCGCCTAGCCTCGATTCCGGCCTTTCACGCGATGCACCCGAATTCGGGGGAGATTGATCGTGAGCATTCCCAACGGCAATCACGGGTCGGAAAATCTGCGACGCGCGGTCCGCCTGCGCGAGGAGCGCGAGGAAAAATGGAAACGCGAGGGCGAACGGCCGCTGTGGCAGAATCTCTCGATGTTCGGTGCGCTCGGGTGGCTGATCGTAATTCCGGCATTGCTCGGCGTTCTGCTTGGCCGATGGCTCGACACGCGCTTCGGGACTGGCATTACCTTCAGCGCGGCGTTTATTTTTCTGGGTGTCGCCTACGGAGGATATCTGGCCTGGAAGAGGATGCATAAGTCATGACCACGATCTCCACTCTCGCCATCGTCCTTTCCCTGGCCTCGGGTTTCATCGTCGGGCTCGCTTATTTCGGCCTGTTGTACCGCACGGTCCAGATGCATGTCGGGCATGGCTCGGCCTTTTCGATTGTCGGGCTTTATGTTCTCAGGCTCGGTCTCGTGGGGCTGGTGTTCTGGCTTCTGGCGCAGCATGGGGCGCTCAGCTTGCTCATCGGTTTCGGCGGGTTCCTGATGGCGCGGTTTGCCGTGCGCCGGTTTGTCGGAGCCTGATGCCGTGGAAGGCAACCCGCTCGCCACATTGGTTCTCTTTCATATCGGCCCGGTGCCGATATCGAAGCCGGTGGTGACGACATGGGTCATTATGGCGCTCATCACGCTGGTCAGCTGGCTGGGCACGCGGCGCGCCTCGGTCGAGCCCAATGCGCTTCAGAGCGCGCTTGAGATCATCGTCGAGACCGTCAGCGACCAGATCGGGGCGATCATCCAGAAGGATACATGGCCGTATCTGCCGCTGCTCGGCTCGCTGTTCCTGTTTCTCGTGGTGGCCAATCTTTCGTCAGTCCTGCCCGATGTCCAACCGCCGACGGGCCATATCGAGACCCCGGCCGCGCTCGCGATCATCGTGTTTCTTTCTGTGCACTATTTCGGTATCCGGCGTCGGGGCATCGGCCCGTATCTGAAACATTACGCGCAGCCGAGCATCCTGCTGACCCCGCTGAACGTTCTTTCCGAGATCACGCGCACCTTCTCCCTGATGATCCGCTTGTTCGGCAACATGATGAGCCACGAATTCGTACTGGCGATCGTGGTCTTTCTGGCAGGGCTGCTGGTGCCAATTCCATTTATGATCCTGGGGGTGCTGATCGGCGTCATCCAGGCTTACATCTTCACCGTTTTAGCGGCCGTCTTCATCGGGGCGGCCATCGGTAGCGTCGAGGCTTGATGGGAAACTGACATGACACCGGAAATAATGAGCATATTGGGAGCGGTGATCGCCGTTTCCTTCGGAGCGATCGGGCCCGCCTTGGCCGAAGGCCGGGCGGTGGCGGCGGCCATGGATGCCATCGCGCGTCAGCCGGAATCGGCAGGCACCCTGTCACGGACATTGTTCGTCGGCCTCGCGATGATAGAGACGATGGCGATCTACTGCCTTGTCATCGCGCTGCTCGTCCTGTTCGCCAATCCGTTCATCCACTGACATGACCATCGACTGGTGGACCCTGGGTCTCCAGGCCGTCAACTTCCTCATTCTGGTCTGGCTGCTGACGCGGTTTCTCTACCGCCCGGTGAAGCACATCATCGAGCAGCGCAAGGCGCTGGTCGATCAGGCGCGCGATGCGGCCGAGAAGGCGAAAGCCGGGGCCGAAGAAGCGCGCCGGCAGTTCGAGGAAGAACGCGCCAAGCTGCCCGGCGAACGCCAGGAGATGCTGAAGACGGCCCATGACGAGCTCGAGCAGGACCGCCAGAAGATTCTGAATTCCGCCAAGGCCGAGGCCGATAAGCTCATCGCGGCCGCCAAGGTCTCCATCGAGGACGAACGGCGCGAAGCCGTGAAGAACATCAAGACGGAGGTCGCCGGCCTCGCGGCGGCACTGGCGGGGCGGGTTCTGGGGGCGTCGGCGTCGGGATCGCTGAATGGCGTTTTCCTCGCCCGGCTCGAAGACGAGATCAAGTCCCTGGCTTCCGAGGAACGGGAGCGGCTGAAGCGGGATATGGCGGAAGCGGGCGCGAAACTTTCGATCGTAACGGCGCAGGATCTTGCGGCGGGGGAACGAGAGGACTGGGCGGCCCGGATCACGCGGGCGCTCGATCTCTCCGGCAAGCCAGAGTTTGTCACCGATCCAACGATCCTCGGGGGCGCGGAGCTGCGCTTCCCCCATGCGGCCTTGCGGTTTTCCTGGGCGGAGCAACTGAAAGCCGCCGAAAAAGAATTGATGCGTGATGGCTCTGATCAGTGACGTCCTGAAAAGCTGGTTGCCCGAGGCGCAGGAAAGAAGTCAGCGCCTATCAACCAGCTGCGTCGCTCGATCACGTCGGTGTCGTCGAACGTATCGGTGACGGTGTGGCGACGATCAAAGGTCTGCCGTGGACGCGCCTCAATGAGTTGCTGCGGTTCGAGGACGGCACGATGGGCCTCGCGCTGACCGTCGACCTGGAGGCCTGCGGCTGCATTCTGCTGGGAGGCGGCGAGGGAATTTCGGCGGGATCGAAGGTATATGGAACCGGTGAGATCGCTCGCGTCCCGGTCGGCAACGGCCTGTTGGGCCGGATCATAGATCCGATCGGCAATCCATTAGATGACGGGACGCCAATCCAGTTCGAGCGCCACGATCCGATCGACCGGGCGGCGCCGTTGATCGTTGACCGTGACCTCGTCAGCGAACCGTTGATGACCGGGCTTACCGCGATCGACACCATGATCCCTCTGGGGCGTGGCCAGCGCGAACTCATTATCGGCGACAGGAAGACCGGCAAGACGGCCATCGCCGTCGACGCCATGATCAATCAGCGGTCGAGCGACGTGATCTGCGTCTATGTCGCGATCGGACAGAAGGCCGCGACTGTCAGTCAGGTCGTGGGCGCGATCAAGGAGCACGGCGCGGTCGAGCGTTGTGTCTTCGTGGTGGGGGCGTCGGAGGCCCCGCCCGGCGCACAGTGGCTCGCGCCCTATGCCGCCTGTACCATCGCCGAATATTTTCGCGATCTCGGCCAGCATGTCCTGCTGGTCATCGACGATCTGACCAAGCACGCGATCGTTTATCGCCAGCTCTCGCTTCTGTTGCGCAAGCCGCCGGGGCGCGAGGCCTATCCGGGTGATATATTCTATATCCATGCGCGCCTTCTGGAGCGTGCGGCAAAGATGTCGAAAGAGACGGGCGGCGGTTCGCTTACGGCGCTGCCCATCGCGGAGACGCAGGCTGGCGATCTGAGCGCCTATATCCCGACCAATCTCATTTCCATCACGGATGGCCAGATCTATCTGGAGCCCAAGCTGTTCTATCAGGGCCAGAAACCGGCCGTGAATGTCGGTCTCAGCGTGTCGCGCGTTGGCGGTCAGGCGCAGGCGCCGATCATCAAGGCGTTCGGCGGCAAATTGCGGCTGGACTATGCGCAGTTCATCGAGCTCGAGGTGTTCACGCGATTCGGGGCCATGGTGGACGACCGGACGAAGAAAACCATCGAGCGCGGTCGGCGTATCCGCGCCATCCTTTCGCAGCCGAGCTTCCATCCCGTGTCGCTCACCGAGCAGGCTGCGCTGTTGCTGGCGGTCAATGAAGGCAGGCTGGATGGTCTTGATCTCGCCGCCGTCGACGCCTTCAAGGCCCAGCTCGGCGCGTTCCTGGCCGACCGCTGCCCGCATCTCAGCGCACGGATCGATGCGATGGGCGATCTCAAGGACGAGGACCGTGCCGCGCTGCTCGCCGCTATCGACGAGCTGACGGCTCGCCTTGCGCCTGCACCGGAAACGGCGAACTGACATGGAACAGCTCCCGCGCATCAAAGCCCGGATCGCAAGCCTCGGCGAACTGCGCGATCTGATCCGTGCGCTGCGGGCCATGGCGGGTTCCAGGGTGCAGGAAGCTCAGGGTGCGCTCGCGGGCATTCGCCGCTACGTCGAGGTCGTCGAGCGCGCCATCGCGGAAAACGCGACGCTACTTGCGCGAGAGCCGATCTATCCCCACGCCGGGGCCGGGGAGGGCGGTTTTCTTATCGTCGTCACCTCCGAGCATGGTTTTACCGGCGCATTCAATGACCGGCTTATCGCGCGCGCCAGAGAGGAAATTACCGGTGGCCGGAAGCTCGCTGTCATCGGGCGGCGCGGCGCGGAATTGGCCCAGGAGAGCCAGCTTGATGTCGAGTGGTCTGTGCCGATGGCGACCCATATCGGAGGGGTGCCCGGTGTCGCGCGGCAAGTCGCCGATCGCCTCACGGACGTCACGACCGCCCGGATCGTCTTCGCGGCCTATCGGCCCGGCGGACAATACGAAATCGAGGCGCGGGACATCCTGCCGCTGGACCCGGCTCTTCTGGGACGCATGGGGCCTGTAGCGCCGCCGCTGCATCAGCTCGATCCGTATGTTCTGCTGGCGCGGCTTTCCGGGGAATATCTCTTTGCGGAAATGACGCGGGCGATTATGGAATCGCTGGCGAGCGAAAACGGCGCGCGGCTTCAGGTGATGTCCGCCGCCGATCATAATATAGGCGACAAGCTTGAGACGTTGGGGAGACAGCACAACCACTTGCGGCAGGAGGCAATCACCGCCGAGCTTCTGGACGTGGTGACGGGAGCGGAAGCCGTAAGCGGCAGTTGAGCGAGTAGGACGACGTATGAAGATCAGTTTCTTGGGGGCGGCGCGCACCGTCACGGGGTCGAAATATCTGCTGGAGATCGCGGGAAAGCGGCTCCTCATCGATTGCGGACTGTTTCAGGGCCGCAAGGAGTTGCGCCTGCGCAACTGGCGGCCGCCACCGATCGACGTCACCGATCTCGACGCGGTGATTTTGACCCACGCGCATCTCGATCATTCTGGCTATTTGCCCGTGCTGATGCGCTCGCATTATCGCGGCCCTGTCTATTGCACCAGCGGCACGAAGGATCTCTGCGGCATCCTGCTGCCCGATAGCGGCTATCTGATGGAGCGTGATGCCGAATACGCCAACCGGGCGGGCTTCTCGAAGCATCATCCGGCCTTGCCGCTCTATACGCAGAGGCAGGCGGAGGATGCCCTCAAATCCCTGCGTGCGCTGGAATTCGATACCGAACTGCCGCTCGGCGACGATCTCACGGTCACCCTGCGGCCGGCGGGACACATTCTGGGCGCGGCCTGTGTCGTTATCCGGCACGCCGGGCAAACAATCGTCTTCTCGGGCGATCTCGGCCGGCCGAACACGGCAATCATGGTCGATCCGGTAAAAATTCCCGAGGCGGATTACCTGGTGGTCGAATCGACCTATGGTGACCGGCTCCATGAAAAGGCCGATCCGGAAGAAGCGTTGGAGCAGGTGATCAACCAGACCGTCGCGCGTGGCGGAAGCGTCATCATTCCGTCCTTCGCCGTCGGCCGGGCGCAGACGCTGCTCTATTACATCCATCGCCTGAAGCAGACCGACCGGATCGCGGGTAACCTGGCGGTCTTTCTGGATAGCCCGATGGCGATCAATGCCAGCGAGATTTTCTGCAAGCACCACAAGGTTCATAAGCTGTCCGACGAGGAAGCGCGGGCGGCCTGCGGAGTCGCCCACTATGTGCGTCACTGGGAGGAATCCAAGGCGCTGGATTCGAGCCAGATGCCGATGATCCTGATTTCCGCGAGCGGTATGGCGACCGGCGGGCGGATCCTTAATCATCTCAAGCACTTTGCGCCCGACCGCCGGAACACGATCCTGTTCGCGGGATTTCAGGCCGAGGGCACCCGTGGCGATCGCATCGTCAGGGGCGAGCCGGAGGTGAAGATCCATGGTCAGATGGTGCCGATCCGGGCGGAAGTGAAACGACTCGAGATGTTGTCGGCTCATGCGGATCAGGGCGAGATCATGGATTGGCTTTCCGGTTTCCGGTCGCCGCCGAGACAGACCTTCGTCACCCATGGCGAGGAGCAGGCCTCGGAGACTTTGGCCGAGAAGATCCGGACGGATCTCGGCTGGGAAACGGAAGTGCCGAAACTCGGCGAAGCGCGGCATCTCAGTTGAATGATGGCGGAATGACGGAAGACGAAACGACGACCAACAACTATCTGAGGCTTCGGGACCTCGGCATCGACACCTTGCAGGAGTTGGTGATCTATATGCGCCCGGATTGCCATGTCTGCCGGTCCGAGGGCTTCGGGCCGCATGCGCGTGTCGAGGTCGTGCATGGTCAGAACAGCATCATCGCGACCTTGCACGTGATCGGCTCCGACATCCTCCATCACAGCGAGGCCAGCCTCTCCAAGGTAGCGTGGCAACGTTTGCGGGCGAAGGATGGCGATACGATCCGGGTTCATCATGCGCCGGCCGTCGATTCCCTCAGCTTCGTGCGTTCGAAGGTCTATGGGCACCGGCTCGACGATCCGTCGCTCTTCGCCATCATGAAGGACGTCGCGGCCGGCCAATATTCCGACGTGCATGTCTCGTCCTTCGTGACCGCCTGCGCCGGCGACAATCTCGACCGGCGGGAAATCCTCGGCCTGACCCGGGCGATGGTCGACGTGGGCGACCGGCTGAGCTGGGATACGAGCCCCATCGTCGACAAGCATTGCGTCGGCGGGCTGCCCGGCAATCGGACGACCCCGATCGTGGTGGCGATCGTGACGGCTTTCGGCCTGACCATGCCCAAGACATCCTCCCGCGCGATCACATCGCCCGCGGGGACCGCCGACACGATGGAGACGATCGCGCCGGTCGATCTGGATTTGAGCGCGATGCGCCGGGTGGTGGAGCAGGAAGGCGGCTGCATCGTCTGGGGCGGATCGGTGCGTCTGAGCCCGGCGGACGACATCCTCATCCGGGTCGAGCGGGCGCTCGATCTGGACAGCGAGGGCCAGCTGGTTGCGTCCGTTCTTTCCAAGAAGGCGGCGGCGGGATCGACCCATCTCGTGCTCGACCTGCCGACGGGGCCCACCGCCAAGGTGCGCTCCGAGGAAACCGCAGGCGTGCTGAGCGATCACCTGATCGATGTGGCGGCGAGCCTCGGCATCGTCGCGCGCACGATCGTCAGCGATGGATCGCAGCCGATCGGTCATGGCATCGGCCCGGCACTGGAAGCGCGCGAGGTCTTGGCGGTCCTGCAAAACAAGCCCGACGCGCCGCAGGATTTGAAACGAAAATCGATCCAGCTTGCGGCGATCCTGATCGAGCTCGCAACCGAGCTGGACCAGACACAGGCCATCGATGTCGCCACCTCCATCCTGCGGGACGGACAGGCGTGGCGGAAGTTCCAGGCGATCTGCGAGGCGCAGGGCGGCATGCGGGAGCCGCCGGTCGCGCCTTATACGCAGGCGCTCGCATCCGTGTCCGCCGGCCGGGTTACCGAGATCGACAACCGGTTGCTGGCCCGGATCGCCAAGCTCGCCGGTGCGCCGAGCGACAGGTCGGCGGGCGTGGCGCTGCACAAGAAGGTTGGGGAAACGGTCGAGGCCGGTGAACCGCTCTTCACCATTCACGCCGAATCGCCGGGAGAGTTGCGCTACGCCGCGAATTTCGCGGACACCCACCGCCACGTCATGACCATCGGAGACGAGGCATGACGGGGCTCGTCATCGCGCTGCCCGGCAACGAGGCGCTTGGCGCGTCTCTGGCCAGCCAGTTGAAGGCGGAACTGGGGAAGGCGGACTTCCATCAGTTTCCGGACGGCGAGACCCATATCCAGATGCTGACGCCGGTGGAGGGGAGGTCGATCGCGCTTGTCGATACGCTCGCACGGCCCAACGAAACGATCATGCCGCTGCTTTTCGCGGCGGCGACCGCGAAGGACCTTGGTGCGAGACGCGTCGGCCTGGTCGCGCCCTATCTGGCCTATATGCGGCAGGACAAACGCTTCCAGCCCGGCGACGGCATCACCTCGACCTATTTCGCGAAACTGCTCAGCGGCTGGGTGGACTGGCTGGTGACGGTCGATCCGCATCTCCACCGGCGGTCATCGCTCGACGAGATCTATTCGATCCCGTCGGCCGTCGTTCAGGCGGCCCCGTCGATCGCGGAATGGATCAAGAGGAACGTTCCGAAGCCCGTGCTGGTCGGTCCGGACCAGGAGAGCGAGCAATGGGTGTCCAGGGTCGCCGGTCTGGCGGATGCGCCATATCTCGTGCTCAGCAAGATCCGTCGCGGCGACCGGAATGTCGAGGTTTCCGCACCCGATATCGAACGCTGGAAGGATCGCACGCCGGTTCTCGTCGATGATATCGTCTCGACGGCTCAGACCATGATCGAAACGGTGAAAGGTTTGGCCGGCGTCGGGCTAAGCGGGCCGGTCTGTATCGGGGTTCACGGGGTTTTCGCGGGCCATGCTTATGAAGACCTGCAGGCGGCCGGAGCGTCGAGGGTCGTCACCTGCAACACGATCCCGCATGCCTCGAACGGGATCGATCTTTCCCGGCCGATCGCCGAGGCGGCGCGATCGTTTCTGGACGGTTAGGGACCGGATGGCGAAGGAAATCGAGCGGAAATTTCTGGTGTCCGGTGACGGCTGGAAGCCGCTCGCGACGCGGAGCGTTTCGATCCGCCAGTGCTATCTCGCGCGCGCCGAAGCTTCCGTCATCCGGGTCCGTATCGTGGACGACGCCAAGGCGTTCTTGACGATCAAGAGCGCGGTCGCGGGCTCGAACGCGTGACGAATTCGAATACGAAATTCCGATCGTGGATGCGCGGCAGCTCGTGATGTTGCGAACCGGCGTGCTGCTGGAGAAGCGCCGATATTTCGTGCCTCTGGGCGCGGCGACTTGGGAAGTCGACGTGTTCGAAGGCGCGCGCGACGGCCTTGTGATCGCTGAGATCGAACTTGCGAGTGACGACGCGCCGTTCGAGCGGCCGGACTGGCTCGGCGAAGAAGTGACGGGCGTGCACCGGTATTACAACGCCTATCTCGCGACCCATACCGACTGACGGGCTAGAGCGGACGCCGGTATAGAAGGCCGCGCCGCACGAGCAGCTTTTCAATTTCCACGAGGAAGAAAATCGCCGCCGCGCCGCCGAAGCAGATGGCGAGCTCCGCCATGTCCATCGGCTGCGTGTTGAATACGTCGTTCAGCGGCGGAATATAGACGACGGCGAGCTGCAAAAAGACTGTCAGCAACACGGCGCTCAACAGCAGCTTGTTGGACATCAATCCGACCGTGAACAGCGACTGTTCGGAGCGAATGGCCATGATATTCGCCATCTGCGCCAACGTCAGGGTGGTGAAGACCATTGTCTGCCAGTGCGCGTCGCCATCTTCATAGGCGTAAGCCTGAATGAGGATCGTGATCCCCGCCATGGTCAGTCCGACCCAGACCATGTGCTGCCACATGCCGCCCGCGAAGATGCTTTCGGACGGCGGGCGAGGCGGGCGTTTCATGATGTTCCGTTCGGCGGGTTCGGCAGCAAGGGCGAGGCCGGGCAGGCCGTCGGACAGCAGGTTGATCCAGAGAATATGGATCGGAAGCAAAGGCAGCGGCAGACCCAGAAGCGGCGCGAGCAGGATCGTCAGAACCTCGGCGGAATTCGTCGTGACGGCGTATTTGATGAATTTGCGGATGTTGTCGTAGAGACGCCGGCCCTCGCGCACGGCGGCGACGATGGTGGCGAAGTTGTCGTCCAGCAAGATGAGGCTGGAGGCTTCGCGCGCGGCGTCCGTGCCGACGCGTCCCATCGCCACGCCGATATTGGCGCGCTTGAGGGCCGGGGAATCGTTTACGCCGTCGCCGGTCATCGCCACATATTCGCCACGCGCCTGAAGCGCCTCGACGATACGGACCTTCTGGGATGGATCGACCCGGGCATAGACCCGGATCCTGCCCACGCGTTCGAGAAGCGCCTCGTCGGACAAGGCCGCCAACTCGACGCCGGTGATCATCATCCCGTTGCCCGGCTGGAGAATGCCGACACGCTCCGCGATAGCGCGCGCCGTCGCCGGATGATCGCCGGTAATCATCACCGGCGTGATGCCCGCGGAGAGGCAATCCTGAACGGCGGTCATGGCTTCGTCGCGCGGCGGGTCCATCATGCCGACGAGACCGAGCAGGGTAAGATCCGCTTCGACTGCCTCGGCGCTGGCCTTGGTCGGGGCGGACGTCCAGACGCGCGAGGCGACGGCCATCACGCGATACCCGTCCGCCGCGATGCGGTCGGCCGTCGCGAGTATTTCGTCATGATCCAGCGGGAGTCGGCCGTCTGGCCCGCGCATGGATGTGCAGAGCGGCACGACGGTCTCGGGCGCGCCCTTGGTGTAAGCGACGATCTCGCCACCGATCGAGTGGCCGGTCGTCATGCGCTTGCGTTCGGAATCGAACGGGAATTCGAACCGGCGCGGCATGTCCTGGCGCAGGCCGGAGACATCGAGGCCATGATTCGCGGCCGCCTCCCAGAGGGCGGTTTCCGTCGGGTCGCCCGCGAGATCGCCGTCCGCCTTGCAGAGCACGTCGTTGCAGAGCGCCAGCGCCTGAAACAGGCTGTCCAGCGGCTCGCCCTTTCCGTCAGGGCCGAGGTCCGGTGCTCCGGGCGCGACGATCGCCTCGACCCGCATTTCGTTGCGCGTGATGGTACCGGTCTTGTCGACGCAGATATAGGTGACGGACCCGAGCGTCTCGGTGGCCGGCAGGCGGCGGACGAGCGCCTTGCGCCGGGACATCCGCTTGGCTCCGAGCGCCAGCAGGATGGTCACCACGGCGGGCAGGGATTCAGGAATCGCTGCAACCGCGACACTGATTGCCGTGAGGAACATGAGGAGCGCAGGCTCGCCGCGTAACAGCCCCGCCGCGAAAATCACGACGCAGACGACGAGGATGGCGAGGCCAAGTCCGCGCCCGAACCGTGCGATGCGCGTCTGGAGCGGCGTCTTGGGCTCACTGGCCTCGTTCAGCATGCCGGCGATTTTGCCGAGCTCCGTATCCATGCCGGTCGCCACTACAATGCCGCGCGCGCGGCCATAGGTCGCGGTGGTGCCCTTGTAGGCGAGGTTGCAGCGGTCAGCGATCGCGAGGTCGTCGCCGTCGAGCGGCTGGATATGTTTTTCGACGGGCATGGATTCGCCGGTCAGGGCCGCTTCGTTGATCTTGAGATGAGCCGATTTCGACGAGCCGCAGATCGGCCGGAACGGCGGTACCCGCATCGAGCAGCACCACGTCGCCCGGCACCAGCGAGGAGGCAGGAACGCTCGCGGGTCTGGAATTGCGCATGACCGACGCCGTCGGTGCCGCCATCTTGCGGAGGGCGGCGATGGCCTGATCGGCCCGCCATTCCTGGAAAAAGCCGATGATCGCGTTCAGCACGACGATGACAAGGATCAGCGCCGTGTCCTTCAGGTCGCCCGCGAAACCCGAGACCACGGCCGCGGCCAGCAGAACGAGAATCAGGAAATCGGTGAATTGGCCGAAAAAGAGCGCGGCCATGCTGCGCTGCTTGCCCTCGGCGAGCTCGTTGCGGCCATATTTCGCAGTCCGTGCCGCGACGTCCTCTGACGTCAGGCCGTGGTCGGGATCGACACGCAGCGCCGCGGTCACGTCGCTCGCGGGCATGGCGTGCCAGGACGTCGGTAGCGCCGGGCGGGCGCTATCCGGTTCTTTCGCGGTTTGGGTCATCTCAATCACCCATCAGATACAGTACATAGGTGTTGAGCATATAGACCATAAACAAGCCCAGGCTGATCCAGCCGACGGTCCTGATGAGACGCGCCGTCGGGCGGTAGAGCACGCCGATAATGACGATGCCGCTCATGACGACGGCCGACATGGCCGAGACGGCATGGGCCGGGGAGACATGGCCCAGAATAGGGGCCCTTGAGGAACAGAAGGTCGTCGATCGCCAGAATGCCGATATCGAACAGATTGCTGCCGAGCAGGTTCGCGATCGCCATATCGACGGAGCCGAGCCTGAGCGCGACGATGGTCACCACCGCTTCCGGCAGTGATGTCACGCCCGCGACGAGCAGCGTGCCGACGAAGGTCTTGTGCCATCCCATCGCCGTCGCGAGATCATCGGCGATGAACGGCAGCCAGGCGCCCGCGCCGGTGACGACGACCGCGCCAAGCGTGTAAATCAGGATCGCGTTGCGGAGCGAGGCTTTCTTGTAGCGCTCCTCCACCTCATGTTCCTGGGCCGCGACGACGCGGTGCTCGTAGACGAACACCGAACGGATCGCGACGAGATAGAGGGTCAGGATTACCGGCGTGTAGAGCCCGACATGGCCGATATGAAGGTTGAGGCCATCCTGCTGCAGGAGCAGATTCATGCCCGCGAAGCCGATCAGAACGACGCCGAATCCAGCCGAGAGAATATGGCCCTGCGCCGCGCTCCGATAAACGGACTCCTTGCGGTGGAGGAAATCCAGAAAGCTCAGCAGCACGAGATTGAAGACACAGCTGCCGAAGATGTCGCCGACGGCGATGTTCGGGACATCGGCGACCGTGACCGAGCTCGCGCCCGTCACCAGCTCCGGCAGAGACGTCACGAAGGCGAGCATGATCAGCCCGACCCAGCTCCGGGACATACCGGTCTTGGCGGCGATCACGTCCGCGCTGCGGGTAAGCGCCGTGCCGGCGGCGCCGATCAGGGCCGCCGCGACACCAAATTGGATCCAGACTCCGGTAACGCCCATGCCTTCATCGCCGTTGCGTTTCGTGGCGGGCGCTTATCTTACTGGAAAGCGCAGCCGGACTTCACCCCAAGCTTCTTGAAAATGATCGCCGCCGGACAAAATCCCGTGATCGACGCCTGGATCATATTCAGGCCGGCGAAAATCGTCAGGCCGATCCAGTAGGGGTGGACCAGATAAGCGAGAAGAACGCCCAGCAGAACGATGAGTCCGGCGAAGGCGAGAACGGCTTTGTCTAGGGTCATTTTGCTATCTCCTGATGGCTATGCCTGTTTGCGTGCCGGGCCGCGCGTCAGTGCGGATTGCGTCCAGGCGACGATCTGATCGGCGCTCATGGCTCCGCTCTGGCGGGCCAGTTCGGTTCCGTCCTGAAACAGGATCATGGTCGGAATCCCGCGGATGCCGAGTCCGCCCGCGGCGTCCTGATTTTCGTCGGAATTGAGCTTGAGAAGCTGGACCTCGGGTTCGAGCCGGCCAGCCGCTTCGTGGAAGTGCGGCGCCATGGCCCGGCATGGGCCGCACCACGGAGCCCAGACGTCCAGGAGCAACGCTCCCTTGGTCTTGGCGAGCCGGTTTTTCAGCCCGGCGCTGTCCACTTCCACGGGCGAGCCCGTAAAGACCGGCTTGCCGCACCGGCCGCATTTCGCCTTTTCCGCCGGCTTGCCCGCTGCGAGGCGGTTAACGGTGGAGCAGGCGGGGCAGAGGACCTCGTGCATGACCGTGGCTCACGATTTGAGCTTCTCGATGCCCATGACATCGAGAGCGAGCTTTTCGTAGAACGGTGCCGCCTTGCCGCTGCGCACCCGCTGCAAGAAATACTTTTCGAAGCCGATCTTGGCGACGTGAACCCATTTTCCGCTCGACGACCAGTTGACGTTGCGCGGCGGGATCTGGGGTTGGGCCACGAACGCGACGCCGCCGTCGCCGAAATCGGCGAGACAGATTGCGTTCCAGGTGGCTTCGTGGGTGGCTTCGGCGCCGCCGATCAACTGCTTGAGGTTCTTCGCGATGGCGGTGACCATTGTCTCGATCATGAAGCCGGTCTTCGGCACCCCAACGGGAACGGGCGTCTTGCCGACGGGCGGGATTGCGACACAGACGCCGAGCCCGAAGACGTTCCGGAAGGTCGGGTTGCGCTGGGTTTTATCGACCAGGATGAATCCGCGCGGATTGCTGAGGCCCTCGACGCCCATGACCGCGCCGACGCCCCGGAAGGCGGGCAGCATCATGGAGAAAGAGAAGGGGAGATCATGCGTCGCCTTGACCGAGCCGTCCTCCGCGATTTCCTCGACATGCATCTTTCCCGCCTCGACCTTGGCGACCTTGGCGTTGGTGATCCATTTGATGTGCCGGTTGCGCAGTTCGCTTTCGAGCAGGCCCTTGGTGTCCCCGACGCCGTCGAGGCCGAGATGGCCGATATAGGGTTCGGAGGTGACGAAGGTCATCGGCACCCGGTCGCGCACTTTCCTGCGGCGCAGCTCCGTATCCATGATCAGCGCGAACTCATATGCCGGGCCGAAGCAGGACGCGCCCTGAACCGCGCCCACGACGATCGGGCCGGGATTGGCGGCCATTTCGTCGAATGCGTTCGCGGCCGTCTCCGCGTGATCCACATGGCATACGGACTGGGTATGCCCGCCAAACGGGCCGAGGCCTTCGATTTCGTCGAATGCCAGTTCCGGGCCCGTCGCGATCACGAGATAGTCGTAGAGGATCGTGCGGTCGTCATCGAGTTCGAGCTTGTTCTCGCCGGGTTTGACCTTCTTCGCGCCCACGGGAATGAACTCGATGTCGCGCTTGGCGAACATCTTGGGGAGCGACACCTCGATCGCCTCCCGGTCGCGCCAACGCACGGCAACCCATGGATTCGACGGCACAAAATGAAACTTGTCGCCTTTAGAGACGACGGTAACGCTGGCGGAGTCGCCCAATTCGGACTTGATCTCCAGGCCCGCGATTACGCCCCCCAGACCGGCCCCCAACACGATCACTCTTGGCTTTTCGGCTGCCATGACAGGCTCCCTATCGCTGATCTCCGCCTGGCGGTTGAGGTTCGGTGCAATCCGCCACGGCTATACAAAGGTTGGCGCCAGTAGAAGGCCGAAAAAGCGCTTGGCCCATGATCTAGATCATGTCGATTGCCGGTTCTCATGGGGATATATGCAAGGGCTTGAACGCTGGCAGGAAGGCGCTATATGTCCCTTCGGCAATCGAATTTTTGGTTATGGCTTAAGGAGCTGCTTGGAATGACTGGTTCCGACCGCATGAAAGCGATCAATACGATGACTCCTGCGGAAGTGAAGCAGGCGCTCGACGATCAAAAGATCATCCTGATCGACGTGCGGGAGCCGGCGGAGTTCGCGGTCGAGCGCATCCACGGCGCGCTGCTGTTTCCGTTGTCGACCTTCGATCCGACCGCGCTGCCGGCCGACGAAGGCCGCATGGTGGTCTTCCACTGTGGATCGGGAAAACGGTCGGCGGACGCGATCGAACGTTGCCGCCGTGCGGGTATCCCGCATGATACCCACATGGAAGGCGGAATGATGGCCTGGAAGGCGGCACGGCTGCCGACAGTGACGCTGGACGCCGCTACCGGGCAGGTCCACG
Source organism: uncultured Alphaproteobacteria bacterium (assembly GCA_963822835.1). Taxonomy (GTDB): domain Bacteria; phylum Pseudomonadota; class Alphaproteobacteria; order CAVTAV01; family CAVTAV01; genus CAVTAV01. The sequence continues at coordinate 203,280 of CAWGIZ010000008.1, forward strand.
ACAGGCGATGAGATCATTGGGGACGACGTCTAGTCAGGAAGCCGGCACGATGGCCCGAAATCACCTTAGATCCTTTATCGGCGCTGGGGCTCTGTTTGCCGTTCTTGCGGTTTCGGGCGCGTCGGCCGCGGAATTCCATGTGACGGAACGTGAGGTTCCCGATCAGAAGGTCGTGGCGGCGACGGTGGCCTCCAAACGCATGGCGGAGGCGCGCGCGCGGATCGGCGGTACGCTGGTCGGTCTGATGATCGACGAAGGTGATCATGTATCCCAGGGCGAGAAAATCGCCACCGTCAAGGACGCCCGGCTCGCGATGGAAACCCGCTCCTACGACGCGCAGGTCGCCGCCGCCCAGGCGGAATACGACCGCGCCAAGGCGGATCTCGCCCGGACGAAGGACCTCTTCGAGAAAGGCGTTTACGCCAAGGCGCGGATGGATCAGATGCAGGCGGCGGCGGATTCCGCGGCGAGCGCCCTCGATTCCGCCAAGGCCCAACGGGCGGCTTCGGCCGAACTCGAGGCACAGGGAGATGTCTTTGCGCCGGCGTCGGGCATGGTGACCAAGGTTCTGGTCCCCAAGGGCTCCGTCGTGGTGGCCGGTCAGTCGGTCGCGCAGATCACCGCGGGGCAGCTTCTGCTACGTCTGGAACTGCCCGAGCGCCAAGCGAAGGCTCTGCTTGTCGGGCAGGAGGTCACGCTGCTCGGCGACCAATCGGACGACCCTGTCGGCACGGGCGTCATCCAGCAGATCTATCCGCTGGTTTCCACCGGGCGCGTCAGCGTGGACGCCTCGGTTGCGAAGCTCGAGACCCAGCTCATCGGCGAGCGCGTACGCGTTGCAGTGACCTTGGGCGAGCGGCAGGCGATCGTGATCCCGTCCGACTATATCACCGTACGCTCGGGCATCGATTACGTGTCCCTGAAGCAGGATGGCGACAAGACCATCGACGTGCCGTTCAGCGCGGCGCGCCGATCGTCCTTCCCGATATGCCGAACGGCATCGAAATGCTTTCCGGCCTCAAACCGGGCGATGTTCTGGTGAAACCATGAAGCTGGGGATTTCCGGGCGCCTCACCCAATTCACGATCAAGTCGCCCCTTACGCCACTTTTTCTGCTTGCGGCCTTCGGCGTCGGTCTCCTGGCGCTGATCACGATCCCGCGCGAGGAGGAGCCGCAGATCAGCGTGCCGATGGTGGACATCCAGGTGCGCGCCGATGGGCTCAAGGCGCCGGATGCGGCCGAACTGATCACCAAGCCGCTGGAAACCATCGTCAAGAGCATCAACGGCGTCGAGCATGTCTACAGCCAGACGACGGACGATCAGGTTCTGGTGACGGCCCGGTTTTATGTCGGGACCAACGCGGATGACGCGGTAGTTCGCGTCCATGAGAAGATCCGCGCGAATTACAACCGGATCCCGGTGGGCATTCCCGAGCCAACGATCGTGGCACGCGGCATCAACGACGTTCCGATCGTCGTCTTGACGCTGTCGCCGTCGCCAGCCGCCGCGAGCCGCTGGACCGATCAGGCGCTCTACGACGTCGCCGAGAAACTCAAGAACGAGGTGATGAAGGTCGATGATGTCGGCCTGACCTTCGTCGTGGGCGGCCGCCCGGAGGAAATCCGTGTCGAGCCCGATCCCGAACGGCTCGCCCTGCACAATGTCGCGCTCGGCAGCCTGATCGAGACCATCCGTGCGGCAAACCGAACCTTCCCGTCGGGCACGATCCGCGCAGGACGATTCGGCGAAGACCGTCCTCGCCGGCGAAACGCTGTCGTCGCCCCATGAAATCGGGCTTCTGACGGTCATGTCGGTGGACGGAAAGCCGGTCTATGTCCGGGATGTTGCGAAGGTGACGCAGGCCCCGCGCGAGGATCAGGCGCGCGTCCGACGTTTCGCGCGGGAAGGGGAGAGAACTGGTCGGACGTGCCCGCGGTCTCGATCGCCATCGCCAAGCGGACGGGTGCGAACGCGGTCGTCGTGGCGGATCACGTTATCGAGCGGGTCAATCTGCTCAAGGGGCAGTTGCTGCCGGCGGATCTAGATGTCTCCGTTACGCGGAACTACGGTGAAACCGCCAACGACAAGGCGAACGAACTGCTGTTCCATCTTGGACTGGCGACCCTTTCCATCGTGATCCTGATCGGCTTCTCGATCGGCTGGAAGGAAGCGATGGTCACGCTGGTCGTTATTCCGACCACAATTCTGCTGACGCTCTTCGCCTCCAATCTGATGGGCTACACGATCAATCGGGTCAGTCTGTTTGCACTCATCTTCTCCATCGGCATTCTGGTCGACGATGCGATCGTCGTTATCGAGAACATCCACCGGCACTGGAGCATGGGCGACAAGCGGAGTCCGATCGAGGCGGCGATCCAGTCCGTGGCCGAGGTCGGCAATCCGACCATCGTCGCGACCTTGACGGTCATCACGGCGCTGCTGCCGATGATGTTCGTCTCCGGTCTGATGGGGCCCTATATGGCGCCGATTCCGGCCAATGCCTCGGTCGCGATGCTGTTTTCCTTCTTTGTCGCGGTGGTCGTCGCGCCGTGGCTGATGGTGCGGATCGCGCACTCGCACAAGCTGGCCGCGCGCGCTCATACCGGCCATGACGAAGGCAAGCTCGGCGCGCTTTATCGACGGGTCGCCACGCCGTCATCCAGACGCGAAGACGCGCAGGCTGGTTTCTCGCGGGCGTCGGCATCGCGACGGTCGCGGCCTGCATGCTGTTCGTGACCAAGACCGTGACGGTCAAACTGCTGCCGTTCGACAACAAGTCCGAGCTCGGTAGTCTCGGACCTGCCCGAAGGCGCGACCCTGGAGGACACCGAACGAGCGCTGGTCGAAGCCGCCAATCGGGTCAAGACCGTGCCGAGGTGACGTCGGTCGATGCCTATGTCGGCACGGCGGCGCCATTCAATTTCAACGGGCTCGTGCGCCACTATTATCTTCGAAGGGGCCGGAGATCGGCGAATTGCAGATCGAACTTGCAGCCCAAGGGCGACCGTTCGCGCACCAGCCATGAAATCGCGCTCGACGTCCGCGAAAACTTACGGACGTGAAACTGCCCGACGGACGGCGTTCTGAAGGTCGTCGAGGTGCCGCCTGGGCCGCCCGTCATCTCGACGTTGCTCGCGGAGATCTATGGTCCGACGGCGCCGATCCGGCGCGAGACGGCGCTCGAGGTCGAGAAGATCTTCAAGTCGGTGCCGTATATCGTCGATGTCGACAACAGCTTCGGTGTGAAGCGGCCGCGACTTCAGGATCCTGGAGGACCGCGACCAGATCGAATTCTTCGGCCTGTCGGACCAGGAAATCTTCGATTCATCGGCGCGATCATGAACGGCGAGGTCGTCGGATATTCCCATCGAGGCGAGGATCGCACGCCGCTGGAGATTTCCGTGCGCCTGCCGCAGTCCGACCGCACCTGGAGCCGCCGACTGGCCATGACGCCCGTCGCGGTGGCTCAGACCACCGACGGACCGCAAGCTGATCGAGCTGGGCGAGATCGTTCAGGCCTAGGACGAGCCGGGCTCTTATCCGATCTACCGCCGCGACGGCCGTTATGCCGAGATGGTCACGGCGGAGCTTGCGGGCGAATACGAGGCGCCGATCTACGGGATGTTAGCCGTCGACAATGCCATCGAGCATCACGACTGGGGGAAGCTCGAGAAGCCGGATATCAGCTTCCACGGCCAGCCCGAGGACGAATCGCATTCGACCGGTGCTATGGGACGGCGAATGGGAGATCACCTATGTCACGTTCCGGGACATGGGGGCGGCGTTCGGCGTGGCGATGCGTCGGGATCTATATCCTGATCGTCGCGCAGTTCGGCAGCTTCAAGCTGCCGCTGGTGATCATGACGCCGATCCCGTTGACCCTTATCGGCATCATGATCGGCCACATGCTGTTCGGCGCGCCGTTTACCGCGACGTCGATGATCGGCTTCATCGCGCTCGCCGGCATCATCGTGAGAAACTCGATCTGCTGGTGGACTTTATCCGCCACAGCCACGAAGAGGGCAGGACTCTGCGTGAGGACCTGCTGGAGGCAGGTGCGATCCGGTTCAAGCCGATCCTGCTGACCGCGCTTGCGGCCATGATCGGCGCTGCCGTAATCCTGTTCGATCCGATCTTCCAGGGGCTCGCGATTTCGCTGCTGTTCGGCCTTGCATCCTCGACGGTGCTGACCGTGCTCGTGATCCCGGCGGTCTATATCGTTCTGCGCGACGATGGTAAGCCGATGCCGGAGGCGAAATAGGTCTCAGCCGGAGAGTGAGCGGTAGCCGACGTAAATCGCGACCGCGATGACGAGTAGCGCAAACAGGGTTCGTGCAAGGCGGGCCCTGTGCGTCAGATGAAGCGCGGCCCAAATTCCCGGGACGATGCCCAGAATGCCGCCCCCGACAAGGCATAGAACCAGCCGCCAGTCCACCAGGCCGGAAATGGCGTAGTTGGCCGAGGTCGTCGCGCCGAACAGCGCCACCGACACAAGCGAGGACGCCGCGGCATTGGCGAGCGTCATGCCCGCCGCCATCATCAGGCCGGGGACGATGAGGAAGCCGCCGCCGATCCCGAAAAATCCCGCCGCGAAACCGGTGATGAGGCCCATGGGCGCGAGCTGCGCGACGATCTTGGGCGTGATGTGGACGCCCGGGTCGCCTTCGGATTTGGGCCGCCGCAGCATCGATAGGCCGATAGCGGCCATGGCGAGCGAGAAGAGGAACAAGAGGTGCTGGCCATCCGTCGCCTTGGCGACCGTCGATCCTGCAATCGAACCGAGCAAACCCATCAGGGCGAAGGTGCTGGCGCAGGGCCATTTGACCTTGTGTTCGCGCCAATGGCCGATGAGGCTGACGATCGCGTTGATCGCGACCGCCGCGGCCGACGTGCCGATCGCGATGTGCGGATCCGCCACGCCCACGAAATAGATCAGCAGCGGCGCGGCGAGCACGGACCCGCCGCCGCCAAAAAGCGCCAGAAGAAAGCCGACGGCGGCGCCACTTGCGAGAGCGGCGGCAATAACACCAAGATCAAATTCAATCATATGCGCAACGTGCCCGCCCTGTTGCGGGTCCCGAATGATCGCGATCATCCGCACCACGCTGTTATTTCTACAAAATAGACGCGTAAAAAGGAATCCTCAATGCGATCCGCCACAAATTCGCCAAAACTCGTCATCGAGCTTCGGGCCGACGATGTCGCGCAGCTCTACGACATGCTCGATCCCTATCCCTTTCCGGAGCGCGATCTCGATCGCGAAGTCGACGAATTCATCATCGGCTGGGTCAGGGAGAAACGGCACAAGGGACCGGTCGGGATCGTCGTGTATCTGCCCCGCGAGGAGCTGGACAAGCCCGCGGCAAGGCAATTCCCCGGCGCCGTGAAACGGCACTTTACCCGCCGTGCCGACGCGGTGACATCGGAGCTTTCCGAGCTGTTTCGCAACGGTCGGCGCTTTCTCGCGATCGGAATGCTGGTCCTGGTGTTTTGTATCGTGTTGAACCAGAACATCGCCGGCTGGATCGGTGATACCGACGTCTCGCACTTCGTGGCGGAAAGCGCGCTCATCCTCGGATGGGTCGCCAACTGGCGACCCATCGAGATCTTTCTGTATGACTGGTGGCCTCTCACGCGCCGGCGCGGCGTCTTCCGCCGCCTCGCAAAGGCGGAAGTTCTCCTCAGCGCATCGGAATTTACCGCCTGAAGAACTCCGAACAGGCCAAATTGCCGGCGCCGTCCAGTCATGCCGAGCAAAGAATCGGTCACTTGCCCTTGACCGCTACCTTGCGGGTCTTGGGCACGGCAGCGCCTGATTTCTTCGGCAAGGTAACCGTCAATATGCCCTTGCTGAGATTCGCCGCGATCTTGTCGGCGTCAACCGAATCCGGCAACCGGAAGGAGCGACGGAACGATCCATAGCTGCGCTCCTGCAGATAGCCGCCTTTCGTCTTCTCCTCCTTCTCGCTCTTCTTTTCGCCCGATATCGAGATATAGCCGTCGCCGACGCTGACATTGACGTCCTTTTCCTCGATGCCGGGAAGTTCGGCGGTCACCGTGATCGCCTTGTTGTCCTCGGCAACGTCTACCTTCGGTTCGGTCGCGGACGTGACCGACTTGAAGGCCGGAAGCGACTTGATCGACGGAAACTTCAGGCGATGCGGAAACAGTCCGAAATCCGCCGACATCTCGTTGAACAGGCGATCCATATCGCGGCGCATGTCAGCGAAACCGGCAAACAGATCATCGAAGCTGCCACGCGGCGCAACCTCGCCGGCAGATGCCTTCTTGACCGCGGGTGCCGACGCCTTTTCCTTGGACTTCTTGGGTGCTTTTGCCATTTTCCCACTCCGGAACGACAGATATTTAGCCACGCAGCCGATCGGCTGCCTGCGATACCCTAAGTCCGCATCAAATGAGCGAATTTGATCGCGATCATCTTTTTGGGGAGTGCGAGCCCGGTCGCGCGGTCAGGCCGTCTGGAATTCCGCCATTGCGTCCGCGAGGGCGCGCCACAGGTAATCCGCCGTCGCCCAGTCCATGACGATGTGAAATGCGGGGATGCCATCGGTGTCGTCCCTGATCACGATGGCGCTCGAACGCGCGACGATGGTTTGTGCGATGCGGCCATTGGCGAAGGCCTTTGGGCTTAAATCCACACCGCAGACTTTTGAGAACATGGTCGGACTCGCCGGGCCGGATATCCGGAACGAGGCATTTGCGGCGGAGCGGAGCACGGGGCAAAGACCCGGATCATTATCGCCCGCGATCCGGTATTCCGGCAGGGGCGGCGTGCCGCTCGATCCTGGAGGCGTCAACGCCAGTGCCGCATATTCATTAGGCGCCAGACGTGCGATCAGCCAGCCCGTGCCGGAGGGTAGCGCCGCATTGATCTCCGGAATCGGCAGTCCGTGTTCGCGCATCCAGTCGGTCGCCTTCGCGCCCTTCAGACCGGCCCTTTGCCACAGCGAACGATCCTCAAGCGCGATGGAGGGCGAGACCCGGAGCGGCGCGATTTTGGTCGAGATCGGAGACTGGGCGCTGGTCATGATCACATTGCCTGCCGTTCGTTGGCCGGATCGTAAAATGGCAGCTCGACGACATGTGCCGACATCAGTCGTCCGGCCTCGTCTTTGATTGAAATCTGCGAGCCGACGGCGGTGTCCTCCGGCGCGACGAAGGCGAGGCCAATGACGCCGGAGCAAGCCTCGGAGTTCACCGCCGAAGTCACGCGTCCGGCGATGTCGCCGTCACGGATAACAAGGCAACATTCCGGCGGCGCGGGGAGGGACGGATTGTCCAGCCGGAATCCGACGAGCTTGCGCGTCAGGCCGTAGCCCATCTGTGTTTCGATCGCGACGCGGCCGAGATATTCCGTCTTCGATTTCGGGATCGGATAGTCGATCTCATAGGGATGCGTGAGGCCATCAGAATCCTGGCCGACGATCACATGGCCCTTTTCGAGCCGCAGAACGCGCTGGGCCTCCACGCCGAACGGGCGGATGCCGGCGTCCTTTCCCGCCGTCATGATCGCGTCCCACAGCGCGCCGCCATAGGGCATCGGTACATGGATTTCGTAGCCGAGCTCCCCGACGAAGCCGACCCGGATCACGCGGGCCGGAATGCCCTCGATCTCCCCTGTCCGCACATCGATATAGGGAAAGGCCTCGGCCGAAAGGTCGATGTCCGTTTTGAGCCTGGACAGGACCTCACGTGATTCAGGCCCTGCGATGTTTACGGCGGCGAAAGCGCCGGTCATGTTCATGATGTCGACCGCCATGCGCCATTGGGCATTGAGCCAAAGAAACTTGCGATAGGTTGCGTCGACATTGCCGGTGGTGGCGGTCAGATAAAACCGGTTTTCGCCGAGACGGCAGGCAACGCCGTCATCCACGATAGCTCCCGCGTCGTCGCACAGGATGGTGTAGCGCGATCGTCCGACAGGCTGCTTCAGATGCGGCGTCGCATAGATCCGGTTGATGAAGGCCGCAGCATCAGGTCCCGAGACTTCGATGCCGCCGAGCGTCGATACGTCGATCAGACCGACATTGGTGCGAACCGCCCTCACTTCCTCGCGGATCGCGGCGGTCGCCCGGTCCGGGGTGCCGTAATAGGCCGGGCGATGCCAAAGCCCCGCAACCATCATCTGGGCCCCAAGCGCAAGATGCCGTTCATGCATCGGCGTGCGGCGATAGGGCGAGAAACCCTGGCCCGCGAGCAGGCGGAAATTCTCGCCCGTGAAAGGCGGTCGCACCGTTGTGGTACCAAGACTTTCAGGCTCGATGCCCTGGGTTCGCGCGGCGATCCGAACCACGCCCAGGGCCGAGAACTTGCCCTGGCTTGGTCCCATGCCGGCGGTGGAATAACGCTTCAGCAATTCCATCAGGCTGAAGCCATCGGCGATGGCGTTCTGAATGTCCTTGATCGTCAGGTCTTCGTCGAAATCCACGAATTCCTTGCCGTCCGGATGCGGGATGATCGGATAGTCGGGACCGTTCGCTTCGGCCGGAACCGGCCAGATCCCGGCGAGTGTGGTGCCAAAACCAATTCGCGCGGCGGCGGCAGATCCCGCAAGTTTGCCGTCGAGAAGGGTTTCGGCCGGATCCGCAATTCCACGCAGGCTTCCGGAGAGGGTGACGCCCTCCGGTTCGCCGCGGATCGACAGGCTCTTCGTTTCCTTGCCATAGGCGAGCGCCGCACCGGCATGGCAGGCCAGCGCCGCCGCCGGCACCCAGCCGCCTGAAACACAGAGCAAGTCGCAGGCTATGTCGTGTGGCGAAGAAATGTCGGGCGGAAGGGAAATGAGTCGGACACCGGCGAGCTCCGCGCCATAGATCGAGTGCGACTTCGGCAAGGCTTCCGAGACGGCAGTGTGCATTTGGACGGAGACGCCCCGCGCCGCGAGTTTCTGGTGAAGCGGTCCTGCGGCGTCTTCGCCGCGCATGTCCGCGACGGCGGCCACGCCGACGCCCGCGTCGAGCAAATCCAGTGCCGCGTGCAGGCCGTCGTCGTTCACCGTGCAGACGACGGCGGTCCGGCCAGGCTTGATGCCGTGATGGTGGATCAGTCGCCGTGCGGCGGACGATGCCATGATCCCAGGCAGATCGTTGTTCCGGAATACGAGCGGCTGTTCGAAAGCGCCGGTCGCCATGATGACGGAGCCCGCGCGGATCTTGTAGAAGCGCTCCCGGCCTTCGACGGCCAGCCAGTTGTCGGCGTAATAGCCCTGACACAAGGCACTGGTCAAAATCTTGATTTGCTCGTTGCCTTCGACTTCTCGGATCAGGTCCGTGAAGCGTAAGTCCGACCCGAGCTCCGTGTAGGTGATGGCGCCGCCGAGCTCCGGTTCGGATTCGATCAGGATGACAGATGCGCCTTGTGCCGCCGCTTGCTTGGCCGCGGCAAGACCGGCGGGACCGCCGCCGATCACGGCGACATCGCAAAACAGATATTGTTTGTCGGTCTGCGGGGCGTGATGGAAGTCCACGGTCAGCTTGCCGTAGCCTGCCAGCTTGCGGATGAAGGGCTCGAAGAAGGCCCAGGCGCCCTTGGGTCTGAAGAAGGTCCGGTAATAAAAACCGACCGGAAGGAATCGCCCCAGTGCATTGAGCAACGCCGCGCGGTCCTTTTCGAGCGAACCGAAGTAGTTCAGTGCTTCGATCGGCGGCATATCCGGTTCGAGCGGCAGCTTATCCGCCGGGCGATTGGGCTCTGCGCCGTTCTGAACCAGACAGAAGCCGTCCAGTCCCGTGAGCGAAAAAATGCCGCGCGGGCGGTGATATTTGAACGACCGGGCGATTGTGCGCACCCCGGCAGCCCACAGCGCCGTAGCGACCGTGTCGCCCGCATAGCCTTCGAACCGTTTGCCGTTGAACGAGAAGGAAATTGGCGATTTGCGGTCGATGCGACGGCCGTACGGGGCCGCCAGCCTTTCCGGCGGGCTCATTTCGGGTGCCCTTCGGCAACGAAGGCATCGACGGACATGGTGCGGAGCACCTCGTCGGTTACGGTGTTGCGTTCGGCGATGAACCAGTAGGCGCTCGGTACGTGGAACCACCACTCGAACACGACTCCGGCCCGGTTGCGTTCCGTGAAGACGTAGTCGGCCCAACGAGCCGCATCGGCATCGGCACCCGGTACGGATTTTACTTCGCCGCCGCAGGCGAATTCCGAAATGTTGCGGGGGCCGTTCAGGGGGCAGGTGAGGATCTTCATTGCCGCGTCCCTAATGCCCGACGGACGCCGCGCCGCGTTCGCCGACCTGACGGAACTCGGCGAAACGGGCGAGGCGGAACGGCGTGATGAGATCCGGCGGCGTTCCCTTCGCCAGCGTCTCGGCCATGGTGAAACCGGAGATCGGCGTCGCCTTGAAACCCCAGGTGCCCCATCCGGCGTCGATGAACAGGTTATCGAGCGGCGTGCGCCCCATGATCGGGGAGAAATCGGGAGTGATATCCGCCATGCCCGCCCATTGGCGCAGCATCCGCATATTGTGAAGGAAGGGAAACAGCTCCAGCATTTCGGAAAACAGGCCCTCGGTGAAATCGAGCGTCGAGCGCGTGCTGTAGAGCTGATACGGATCGGTCGAGCCACCCATGACGAATTCGCCGCGCGAGGACTGGCTGATATAGACGTGCAGGCTGCCCGATACGATGATTGTATCGAGGACAGGTTTCACCGGTTCGGATACACAGGCCTGAAGCGGCACGGTCCGGATCGGCAGGTCGAAGCCGGCCATATGGGCGACCCGGGACGAACTGCCGGCGACCGCCATCAGCACACGGCCGGCCGAAATATCCCCGCGATTGGTATGGACGCCCCTGACCACACCGTTCTGGATCACGAAGCCGGTCACTTCCGTCTTCTGATGGATCTCGACGCCTGCGTTCGCCGCGCCCATGGCATAGCCCCAGGCGACGGCGTCGTGCCGGGCGACGGCGCCCGGCGGATGATAAAGCGCCCCGAGGATCGGATAGCGGACGTCGCGGGAGAGATTGAGTTGCGGACAGATCTTGGCGATCTCGTCGGGCAGGACGAGCGACGAGTTCACGCCCAGATGCTTGTTCACCTCGGCGCGCCAGCGCGACGTACGGAGTGCCGCATCCGTATGCGCGAGCGTCAGATGGCCACGCTCGGAATACATGATGTTTATCCCGAGATCGTTCGAGAGGTCCCGCCAGAGCTTCATGCTCTCTTCGTAAAAGCGGACACCCTCCGGCGTCAGATAGTTGGAGCGGATGATGGTCGTGTTGCGGGCCGTGTTGCCGCCTGCGAGATAACCCTTCTCCAGCACGGCCACATTGGTGATGCCGTGGCGCGTGGCCAGATAATAGGCCGCCGCAAGACCGTGCCCGCCGCCGCCGATGATGACGACGTCGTAAGCGGGCTTGAGGTCCGGAGTCGGCGGGAGGATCCGCCACGGCGTGTGCTTGCGGCGGAGTCCGTATTTAAGCAGGGCGAGCGGCATTGCGGTGGTTCAGCCTGACGGTCAGCAGTTGAGAGTGTGCTCGCGTTCCCAGTCGGTGAGCGAACGGCTGTAGCTGTTCCATTCGCCCATCTTGAATTTCTCGTAGGCGGTCATGAACTCGGCGCCGAGCGATTCCGCCAGCACCTTCGAGGCGCTGAATTTACGCACGGCGTCCAACAGATTGAGCGGCAGCTTCTTGGCGTTCTTCACCTTGTGGCCATCGACATACATGTTGATGTCCAGCCGCTTGCCGGGATCGCGCTTGTTCTTGATGCCGTCGAGCCCGGCAGCCAAGATCCCCGCCTGCAGCAGATAGGGATTGGTCGATCCGTCCGCCAACCGCAGCTCGAAGCGGCCCGGTTCGGGAATGCGCACCATGTGGGTCCGGTTGTTTCCGGTATAGGTGACGGTATTGGGCGACCATGTTGCGCCGGACAGGGTCACGGGCGCGTTGATCCGCTTGTAGGAGTTCACGGTCGGGTTGGTGATCGCCGCCAAGGAATCCGCCGAGTGGATCAGGCCGCCGAGGAACTCGTAGGCAAGGGCGGATAGGCCGAGCTCTCCCTTAGGGTCTTCGAACAGGTTCTTGGAGGCCGACTTCTTGCTCCAGAGCGACACATGGGCGTGACAGCCATTGCCGGTGAGATGCAGGAACGGCTTCGGCATGAAGGTGGCCCGCAGACCGTGCTTCTCGGCGATCGACTTGGCCATGTATTTGAAGAACACATGGCGGTCGGCGGTCTTGAGGCAGTCGTCGTAGTTCCAGTTCATCTCGAACTGGCCGTTCGCATCCTCATGGTCGTTCTGATACGGGCCCCAGCCGAGTTCCAACATGGAGTCGCAGATCTCCGCGATCACCTCGTAGCGGCGCATGAGGGCCTGCTGGTCGTAGCAAGGCTTGGCCTGGGTGTCGCCGGGATCGGAGATCGTCGTGCCGTCCGGCGCGATCAGGAAGAACTCGCATTCGACGCCGGTCTTCATCTGGTAGCCGAGATCCGCCGCTGCCTTGATCTGCGTCTTCAGAACCGCACGGGGCGAATGATCGACGCTCTTGCCGTCCATGATCACGTCCGCCGCCAGCCAGCCGACCTCCGGCTTCCAGGGGAGCTGGATCAGGCTGTCGGCATCGGGAATGGCAAGCATGTCCGAGTCCGCCGGCGTCATGTCGAGCCAGGTCGCGAAGCCTGCAAAGCCCGCGCCGGCCTTGGACATGCCCTTGATGGCGGAAGCCGGAACCAGTTTCGAGCGGGGCGTGCCCGCGAGATCCGCGAAACAGATCAGGAAATATTTTATCCCTCTGTCCTTGGCGATCTTTTCGAGATCCACAGCCATGCTTCTACGCTCCTTCTGTTCGGCGTCTTGTCTTGTGAAATGCTCAGAACTTGCCCGGGATCCAGCTGGTTCCGGCAAGCGGGACGCCAGCCATCGCGGCGGCCTCGACGGTCAGCGCCACGAGATCTTCCGGCTCCAGATGACAGACATGGGATTTGCCGTTCGCCCGCGCGATGGTCTGCGCCTCGAGCGTCAGGACACCGAGATAGTTGGCGAGCCGTCTCCCGGCGTCGACGGGATTGAGCCTTGCGGCCAGCGCATCGTCCTGCGTGGTGATGCCGGCCGGGTCGCGGCCTTCGTGCCAGTCGTCATAGGCGCCCGCGACCGAATCGAGTTTTTCGTATTCCGACTCGAGCGACGGATCGTTGTCGCCGAGCGCCACCAGAGCCGCCGAGCCGATCGACACTGCATCCGCGCCAAGCGCAAGCGCCTTTGCCACGTCCGCGCCGTTCCGGATGCCGCCCGAGATGACAAGCTGCACCTTGCGGTACATGCCGAGATCCTGCAGCGCCTGAACGGCGGGACGGATCGCCGCGAGGGTCGGGATGCCGACATGCTCGATGAAGACTTCCTGGGTTGCCGCCGTGCCGCCCTGCATGCCGTCGATCACGACGACATCCGCCCCGGCCTTCACGGCGAGCGCGGTGTCGTAATAGGGGCGGCTCGCGCCGACTTTGATATAGATCGGCTTTTCCCAGTCGGTGATCTCGCGCAGCTCGATGATCTTGATCTCGAGATCGTCCGGACCGGTCCAGTCGGGATGACGGCAGGCCGAGCGCTGATCTATGCCTTCCGGCAGCGTGCGCATTTCGGCGACGCGTTTCGAGATCTTCTGGCCGAGCAGCATACCGCCACCGCCGGGCTTCGCGCCCTGACCGATCACGACCTCGATGGCGTCCGCCTTGCGTAGATCGTCCGGGATTCATGCCATAGCGCGAGGGGAGGAGCTGATAGACGAGTTTCGAGGAATGTCCGCGCTCCTCCGGTGTCATGCCGCCGTCGCCCGTCGTGGTGCTCGTGCCCATCGCGCTTGCGCCGCGGCCCAAAGCCTCTTTCGCGTTAGCTGAAAGCGAGCCGAAGCTCATGCCGGCGATGGTGATCGGGATCTTGAGTTCGATCGGCTTCTTGGCGAAGCGAGTGCCCAACACGACGCTGGTATCGCAGCGCTCACGATAGCCTTCGAGCGGATAGCGCGACATGCTCGCGCCGAGAAACAGCAGGTCGTCGAAATGCGGTACGCGGCGTTTCGCGCCGGCACCGCGGATGTCATAAATTCCTGTGGCGGCGGCCCGGCGGATTTCAGACAGGCTGTAATCGTCGAACGTGGCGGACTTGCGCGGGATCGTCGTGTTCCAGTTACGCCGGATGCTCATCAATAGGCCCCGATATTGTCAATTTTGAAGTGGTACAGCTTGCGGGCGGAGCCATAGAGCTTGAAGCGATCGAGATCCGCATTTTCGACGCCCGCATCCGCCAAAAGGGAGGAAAGAAAGTCGCGGTCTTCGTCGCTCATCGGCTTCTCGACGCAATCCGCGCCGAGGCTCTTGACCGTGCCGCCGACGAAAATCTTCGCCTCATAAATGGAATCGCCCAGAGCCTCGCCCGCATCGCCGAGCACGACGAGATGTCCGGCCTGCGCCATGAACGCGCTCATATGGCCGATATTGCCTTTGACGACGATGTCGAGGCCCTTGAGCGAGATGCCGCAGCGCGCGCTGGCGTTGCCGTCGATGACGAGCAGCCCGCCATGGCCCGTTGCGCCGGCCGACTGGCTGGCGTCGCCTTTCACATGAACGAAGCCCGACATCATGTTTTCCGCCAGACCGACGCCGGCATTGCCGTTGATGCGGATCTTGGCCTTCTTGTTCATGCCGGCGCAGTAATACCCAACATGGCCGTCGATCGTGATATCAAGATCCGCGTCGACGCCGCAGGCGATTGCATGCTGGCCGAGCGGATTGAGAATGTGCCAGGCCTTTTCATCCGTCTTTTCGGCCTGGGCGTGAAGCGCGCCGTTCAATTCGCGCAGAGGCGTTGCCGCCAGATCGATCTGCTTCATTGGCCGCGCTCCCAGAAATAGACATGGGCGGGATCCGGTTCCCAGACGCGCGCCTCGCTAATCTTGGGGAGGTGAATCAGCGCGCGGTACTCCGAGCCGAATGCGACATAGGCGTCGGTTTCGGCCATCACCGCCGGCTTGCAGGCGATAGGATCGCGCAGCACGCCGAAGCCGTTTTCGGTGCCGACCACGAAAGTGAAAAAGCCGTCGAGATCGGCGAGGGACGCTTCGAGCGCCTCTCCGAGGCTCAGCCCCTGCCGCATGCGCCAGGTGAGGTAGGCGGCCGCGACCTCCGAGTCATTCTCGGTTTTGAACGTGAAGCCGTCGTGGATGAGCATCCGGCGCAGCGCATTGTGGTTCGAGAGTGAACCGTTATGGACGAGGCACTGGTCAGGGCCGGTGGAGAAGGGGTGAGCCCCGCTCACCGTCACGGCCGATTCCGTTGCCATGCGGCTGTGGCCGATGCCGTGGGTTCCGGACATGTGGGCGAGATCAAGCCGCTTCACGACATCCGTCGGGCGGCCGACCGCTTTATAAACCTCGACCCGCGAGCCTGCGCCCGCGACCTCGAAATTCCCGTTTGCCGCCGTAAGCCACGCCATGACGGCATTCATCCCTTCGGTCGGGACCGAGAGAATGGTGTGATTGTCATGCTTGACCGACGTGACCGTATCGCCCGCGACGCCCGAGAGAACGCCTTCGAGGTCGTCCACCGGCGTGCCGGAATCAATGGAATAGAGACTGATCTTCTGGTGGCCGGGTATTCGATCGCCGTAAACCGCGAACCCGGCGCTATCCGGCCCTCTCTCGGACATCGTGCCCAGCATCGGGGCGAGAAAGGAACCAAACTTGGGAGCTAAGCTGTCATCCTTAAGAAACAGCCCGACAATGCCGCACATTCGATCTTTTCTTCACTAGTTGATTGACCTTGATTCGAGTCTATCCGTCTTGTTGGCGGTAATCAACTAGAAGAAAATAATTTTACTGAGAGAAAAATTTTATCAGGGCGTCGGGAAGACGATGATCGACAGATATTGCATCGGCAGCTTCCTGAGTTCCTCCGGTCCGTGATAGACGCCGGAGTCGAAAAACAGGGAGTCACCCTTCTTCAGCACATAGATCTTGTCGGCGTGCCGATAGCCCACTTCGCCGCTCAGCATGTAGATGAACTCGACGCCGTCGTGCTGGAAATACGGGAAGGGGTCCGCCTCATCGGTGAGCGTGATCAGATAAGGCTCCACCGTGAGATCGCTGTGAACCGAATGGCCGAGCAGCTGGTACTGGTGGCCGGACCGCGTGCCGCGCCGTTCGATGTTCAGCCCGTTGCCGGATTTCACATAAGTCGCGTCGCGCTTCTCGTCGAATTTCGCGAAGAAGTTGGTCAGCGGTACGTTCAGTGCCTGGGCCAGTGCCTGCAAGGTTCCAAGCGAAGGCGACGTGCCGCCGTTCTCGATCTTGGACAACATGCTGACCGACAGCCCGGCCTGCTGGGCAAGCTCGACCACCGTAATATCGTGGCGCTTGCGCAGCGCGCGGACCTGGGCGCCGATGGCGGCCTCCAGCGTCTGGCTCGGGGAGGTCTTGGTTTCCTTGGATGCGATGATGTCTTCGGCGCTCGTTTCAAGGGCGGCCGGCACCCGCTTTGCCGGTTTTTGGGCCGGCGTGTTGCGCGCTTTCGCGCTTTCAGGCTTTGCCTTGGGCTTCTTGGATGATTTTTCGCCTTCATTATCGCCTCCCGAAACGGCATTGGATGCCCGGCGCCGTGCCGAACTTCATGACTTCAATAGCGTTTTGAGCTGCTCGTCAATAAAAGCCGTATCGTCCGAATTTTGGCCGGAGGCGCACATATGGCCCCAGATCGATGGAATCTCGACGAGTTCCGACGATTTGATATAGCGCCGCTCGGCCTCGGAGTCCGCGGTCCGGAAATAGAGATCGTGGCTGCAAGGCATCAGCAGGGTCTTCGCCTTGATTGCGCCGAGCGCCGCCGGCAGGTCGCCGCGGAAGGACTCGCCCGCGGATATGTCGTTGGCGATCCAGGTGGCGGCCATGGACAGAAGGTCGTTCGCCTCGCGTTTCTCGAACAGCGCATCCCAATAGGCGATGAGCCAGTCGTCGAGCGAGCTGTAGCCGAGGTCCCGGAACTTCTCGGCCCGGTACCAGTCCTGGCTATAGGCCCAGCCGGCATAGATCCGGCCCATGGCCCGCAGGCCCTTGCGGGGCGGCGCGCTGTACCAGCCTTCCGCGTAGGCCGAGTCGGCCGTCAGCCCGGCGCGAATGCTTTCCAGAAAGACGATATTGTGGAGCGCAGTCTTGGCTGTGCCGCAGATGACGCAGAGCCGTTCGACCATGTCCGGATAGTGTGCGGCCCAGTGATAGCCCTGCTGGCCGCCCATCGACCAGCCGACGGCCAGGGCGAATTTACGGATGCCGAGTTTCTGTGCGAGCTGGTGTTGGAAACGCACATTGTCGGCGATCGTGACCAGCGGAAAGCGTGGCCCGGCAAAGGGATGAGGGTGATTGGACGGCGAGGACGAAAAGCCGTTTCCCAGCAAATTCGGGATCACGATGAAATATTTGTCGGGATCGAGTGCCGCGCCCGGCTTCACCATGAACTCGTTCATAGAGTGTCCCGCGCCGAAGCGCGTCGGAAACAGGATCGCGTTGTCGCCCTTGGCGTTCAGCGTTCCATAGGTCTTGTAGGCAAGCCGGGCACCCCGGAGGGTGAGGCCGGAGCCCAGCAAAAGATTTGCCTCGAATGTGTCGGTGCCGTCCGTGGTCATGCTCTCCCGGCCCTCAGAAGAACTTGAGGTATCGCTTCGCCTCCCAGTCGGAGACGTGGTTCAGATAAGACAGCCATTCGTTCTCCTTGAAGTCGAGCCAGGACTCGAACATCTCCTTGCCGAACACCCGCTTCGACAGCGGATCGGCGCGGAACGCCGCGATGGCTTCCGCAAGCGTGCGCGGTAGAATCTTGATCTTCAATGCGTCCAGCTCTTCCTGACTTTTCAAATACATGTTGTCGGTATTGGGATCGCCCGGATCGAGCTTCTTCTCGATACCCTCAAGCCCGGCCGCGAGGCACATGGCCGCCCCGAGATAGGGATTGCAGCTCGAGTCGGCGGCCCTCAATTCGACGCGACCGCCCGCGAGCGGAATTCGGACCGCGTTCGTCCGGTTGTTGTTGCCATAGCACGCATAGATCGGCGCCCAGGTGAAGCCGGACATGCTGCCCTGCTTGATCAGCCGCTTGTAGGAATTCACCGTCGGCGCGATGACGGCCGTGATCGCGGGCAGGTGCTTCAACACGCCGGCGATGAAGTGATAGCCCAGTTTCGAGAGCTTGCAGCCGCGCGGATCCTTGGGATCGGCGAACAGGTTCTTGCCGGTCTTGATGTCCGCGAGCGACATGTTGTAATGCGCGCCGCTGCCCGTTCGGTCGCCGAAGGGCTTCGGCATGAAGGTGGCGAAATAGCCATGCTTGCGGGCCATTGCATTCGCCATCCAGCGCAGGAAGACATATCGGTCAGCCATGGTCAGCGCGTCGGAATACATGAAGTCGAGTTCGACCTGGCCGATGCCATCCTCGTGGTCGAAGGAATAGACGTCCCAGCCGAGCTCGTTCATGGCGCTCACGATCTCGTCCAGCCAGTGGAAATTGTCCATAAGCCGGCTGGTGTCATAGGCAGGCTTGTCCAGATTGGGCTGGTCGGAAACCGGAATAGGGCGGCCGTCCTCACCTTCCTTGAGCACGAAGAACTCCGCCTCCATGCCCATGTTCATAAGGAAGCCCTTCTTGGCGGCCTTGTCGATCTGACGGCGCAAAATCTGACGGCTGCAGGCCTCGAACGGTTTCTCATGACACCACAGGTCGGAAGCGAACCAGGCGACGTCCTTTTGCCAGGGCAGCACGATCACTGACCGCGGGTCGGGATGGGCGGAGACTTCCTCGTCCGATATGTCCTGCGGCACGCCGTCGAGGGCGGCGCCGGTAAAGAGTTCGGATCCCGCCATCATCTGGTGGTAGTGGGCGAGGGGCACCATCTTGGTCTTCGAGACGCCGTGCATATCGACATAGGTCGCCAGCGCATAGCGGACCCCCTGCTGTGTCAATTTCTGTTGCAACGAGTCGTCTTGACCTGCCAACACATCCATCCCGCTTGTTTGCCTTATAAGAAATGATTTTTCATCTAGTTCAATTTTCGGGCCATCTCTGCTAGCGTGATGTGACACGTTGTTTTCTTCGGCGTCATGCCCAGGATCCACGGCCCGAGCGATCGATAAGCCTATATGCTTTCGCTCAGAAACTGGGCCGTCTGATCAAACTTTGAGCAACGTAAGCCGCCGTTTCAGACGTGCGCCCCCTTCCGGAAAGTCTATCCCGGAGTTTCGCTCAAAAGAAAATATTTTTCTCTTGGTGAAAATCTTATTTTCGGCTTCCATAGGGCAAAATGGAACGAGGCGAGGGCGCCGAGTGGGAAAGGAGCAACGATGACGGACTTGGAAACCTTCGTGAATGCGCCGGGGCGAGCGGAGGAAATCAAAAAGGTCAGGAAGCTGATCAATTCGCTGGGGATACAGTATCTCTATCTCCAGTTCGTCTCTGTGACGGGCAGAATCGTGGGCAAGGGAATCCCGGCGGATCACTGGGAGCGTATCGCGATGTCGGGCTTCCAGCTCGTCTATGGCGCGACCGTCAATCTGTTCCTCAACCGGCATGGCGATTATCTGGGCTACGGCCCGGAGGCTGCCGAACTGGTCGGCATTCCGGATACCGATACCTTCTGCCAGTTACCCTGGGACAAGCGCGTCGCGCGGGTGTTCTGCACGCTGTTCCGTAACCGCGAGGAGGAAGAGGATCCCGCGGGCTTTCTCACCGGCGATTGCCGCGGAAATCTAAAGCGCATCGATGCGGCGTTCCGTGAAAAGCACGGCGGCCTGCATCTCCGTCATGGTACCGAGCCCGAGATGATGTGGCTCAAGAAGGACGAGGACGGCAAGCCCAATGGCGGCGTGACACGGCCTCATTGCTACCACATCAATCAGTTCGAGGAATTGCGTCCGGTCTATATGAAGGTGATCGAATATGGCCGCGCGATGGGCCTCGACATGATCCAGGGCGATCACGAGGATGCGCCGGGTCAGCTCGAGCTCAATTTCACCTTCGACGATGCACTCCGCACTTGCGACCGGCTCACGACCTATCGTCAGATCTGCGCCCAGGTCGCCCGGGAATTCGGGCTGATCGCGTGCTTCATGACTAAGCCGTTCATGAAGGTCTCGGCCAATGGCTGCCACCACAACATCTCTCTGTGGCGCGGCGGACAATCGACCATCAAGTCCTTCGCCATGAACAGTCTGCCCGGCATGGAAGGCACCTTCACCTATACCGAAGGCGGTGAGAATACGTTCATGCCGGATACCGACGATATGCGCATGCCCGGCAAGGTCGGCCTGCAGGCGATCGGCGGCATCAAGACACATCTTCCTGCGCTCACGGCCATCGGCTGTTCGACGGTCAACTCCTATCGTCGGCTCTGGGATACCGGCTATTGGGCGCCGCTCTATGCCGATTGGGGCTATCAGAACCGCACCACGGGACTTCGTGTGTCGGCGCCGGGACGGTTCGAATACCGCGCGGTGGATTCCATGGTGAACCCCTATCTCATGGCCGGTGCGATCATACAGGCCTGCGACGACGGCATTTCCAACGACATCGATCCGGGGCCGCCGGAGCAGCGCAACATCTATGTCGCCATGCAGAAGGGCAAGAAGGTGAAGAAGCTGCCGATGAGCCTCGGCGACGCGCTGGATGCGCTCGGCAGTGATCCGGTGATCAAGTCGGCGATGCCCGGAGACATGTATCGTCTGTTCGACGAATACAAACGCGACGAATGGGAACGTTTCCTAGGGACGACGACCGAGTGGGACGTCGCAACGTACATGGACTGCTTGCCGTAATAGGCTGATCGCTATGGTAAAATTTAATCTCGACCTGACTCAAGATCAGGTGGCGCAATATCGCGAGGATGGTTTTCTCATCGTCGAGAACATCATCGACATGGAAACCGTAAAGCGGCTCCGCGAGCGGATGGATCTGCTGTTCAAGGGCCATTACGAAAGCGGCCTGATGCCGGACGAGGTGAACTACAAATCGAACCAGCCCGATCAGCTCAGCTCGCGCCAGCTTTGTAACGCCTGGAAGGCCGATCCCTATGTGGCCGAGGTCATGCTTGCCGCCGAGGTCGGCAAGGCGACGGCGACTCTCGGCGGCTGGCCGGGGTCGCGGATCGCGCAGGACAATCTCCTGCTGAAGCCGGCTGGTGGCGGCAAGCCGCTTGGGCTGCATCAGGACTCGGCCTATTCGCTCTGGTCCGATCATCCGACGTGGTGCAGCTGCTGGATCGCACTCGACGATACGACGGCTGACGGCGGGACGCTGGAGTTCGTTCGGGGATCCCACAAATGGCGTCACTCCGGGATGATCGAGCAGTTCCATGCGCCGGAGGACTACAGGAAGGACTTCCGCAAGGCGGCCGAGGCCGAAGGCGTCACCGATCCGGAAACAGTGAAGGTCGTCGTGCCGGCGGGCGGCGGCTCGTTCCATGACGGCTGGACGTGGCACGGCTCCGGACCCAATACGACCGGAAATGTCCGTCGCACGATGGTTTCTCATTGCATGTCGAGCGAGTCCCGCTTCACCGACTGGTGCGGCTATGTCTACAGCCGCTACAAGCGGCTCGGCTCAAACGAGATGGACGAGGCGTTTTTCCCGATTCTCTGGCAGAAAAACGGCTACCGCTCGGCCTTCATCGATCCCTATGTCGCCCGGGATCTGGCCTGGACGGCGGCCTAGTTCAGGATCATATCCGCGGCTTTTTCGGCGATCATCACCGTCGGCGCGTTGGTGTTTCCGCCGACGATCGACGGCATGATCGAGGCGTCGACGACGCGCAAGCCGGTCGATGCCGTGCACACGCAGGCGCGGGTCGACGACCGCGTCGGGCCCCGTGCCCATCGCACAGGTGCCGACCGGGTGATAAATCGATTCCGCGGTCGCGCGGATATAGCCGTCGATATCGGCTGCGCTGCGGCAATCCGGGCCCGGCCTTAATTCTGTTCCGACATAGGGCTTCAGGGCCGGTTGGCCGCAAAGATCGATCAGGATCTCCATGCCGCGCCGGAAGATGCCAAGGTCATCCGGGTGGGTGAGGTAGTTGGCGACCATCATCGGCTTTTCCAGCGGATTGGCGGAGCGGAGCGTCAGGCGGCCCCGGCTCTTCGGCCGGAGCGGCGTAACGTCGATTGCGAAGCCATGGCCGCGATCGTCCGCTGTCGCGCCGTCGAAAGCGAGGGCATTGATGAAATGAAGCTGCAGGTCCGGGAGCGGCTCCGACGCGTCGGACTTGATGAAGGCGCCTGCTTCCAGTGCCTGCTGACGGCCCGGTCCCGTTCCGAACAAGAGATATTGCAGGCCAACCCCGAGATAGTTCGGGAATTTCGCGTGTCGCCACATGGTGACCGGCTTGAGACACCGGTACTTCACCTTGGCCTCGAGATGATCGTGAAGATTCTCGCCGACGCCCGGAAGATCCCGCACCACGCCGATGCCGTGGGACGCCAGCTGGTCCGCTGGTCCGATGCCGGACAGCATCAGAAGCTGAGGGGAATTGATGGCGCCGCCGGACAGGATTACCTCGGCGTCGGCATAGGCCGTCTCGATGCCGCCGTTTCGCACATATTCGACGCCCACGGCGCGGCCGCCTTCGAGAAGGATGCGCGTCGCGAGCGCTCCCGTTCGCACGGTCAGCTTCGTGTTCTCCTTGGAGAGGTAGGCGCGTGCCGTACTTTGCCGGACGCCGTTCTTGATCGCGAGCTGGAAAGGGCCGAAGCCTTCCGAAATCGCGCCGCAGAAGTCCGGACTTACGGGGAAGCCGGCCTGACGCCCGGCTTCGATAAATGCGCTGAACATCTCGTTGCCCGATTCCGGGTTGCCGACATAGAGCGGGCCGTCGCCGCCACGATAGTCGTCCGCGCCGTTGGCGTTGGTTTCCGAACGGCGGAAATAGGGCAGCACGTCGTCAAAGGACCAACCCTCGCAACCACCGGCGGCCCAGCGATCATAGTCGCCCGGATGGCCGCGGACATGCACCAGCGCATTGATCGAAGACGAACCGCCCAGAACCTTGCCGCGCGGCCAGTACAGCCGCCGGCCATTGAGGCCCGGTTCCGGTTCCGTGTCGTAATGCCAGTTGAAGCGCGGCGAAGCGATTGCTTTCGCAACGGCAGCGGGCATGCGAATCAGAATGGACTTGTCGGCGGGGCCCGCTTCGAGAAGGAGCACTCTATGGCCCCCGGATTCCGTGAGGCGTCTGGCCAAAACGCAGCCTGCCGATCCCGCTCCAATCACGATGTAATCAAACGTTTCTCGTTTGCTCATGGCCGCAGTTTGGCCGCAAGCGTCGAGGCTCACAAGTCGAAGTTTGACTAGTAGTGGAAAAAGTTTCTTGTATGATCGAGGGGTCAGTCGGCGCACTGGGGAACCTAGTTCCCAACCATCCCGAGCCCGCACTGACGCGTGTTCACTTGCGTCATAAGTCAAGCGTTACCGCGTTTAATCGGGCGGCTCAATGATTGTTCAATGCTTAGGCAAAGTTAAAAATTTGGCGTGCTTTTGCATAGTTTTTGAGCGGCCGCTTCGAAGCACTTCATCCTCGGATCGGGTCATTTTAGCCAGGAAATTCAGGGAAAAGGCTTCCCTGCAAGAAAAAAGTTTTCCTGGCATGAAAAATGCTTGAATTGGGGCTCGGGTAGGCATCACTTTTTGGAGTCATAGAATGGCCGACACATCAACAATGGTCATGGTTACTCAGGAGGCCGCGAAAAGCCTCGAGACATTACCATTCCTGAAAACATTCGCCTCAGAGGCATTCTACTTTATCGCCGGCGCGCTGATGCTTCTGATCCATGTCGGCTTTCTGGCCTATGAGGGCGGAGCGTCCCGATCGAAGAATCTCTTGGCGACCATGCTCAAGAATTTGATGACGCTCGCGACCGTCGGCCTCACATTCTATTTCTTCGGGTGGTGGGTCTATAACGGCTTCTCGATGTGGCCGGGCGCCGGGCCGCTTTTCGGACCGTGGACCAATCCCGACGCGCTTTCCGAGGCCGCCAAAGGCGCGTTTGCGATGGTTCCGCCGTCGTATCCCTGGGCGGATTCGATGACGCCGACAAAAGGTGACGAATTCACCGGCGTATTCTGGTTCGTCTTCGCGCTGTTCGCGATGACGACGGCCTCGATCCTTTCGGGTGCCTGTATCGAGCGCATCAAGGTCGGCGGCTACTACATCCTCTCCATAATCCTCGGCAGCTTCCTGTGGGTCGTCGCCGCGGCCTGGGGCTGGAATTACTTCGGCTGGTACACGTCGGCCTGGGGCTTCCACGATTTCGGGTGCGCCGTTTGCGTGCACGCGATCTCCGGCTGGTTCGCCCTCGGTACCCTGATCAATCTCGGACCCCGCAAGGGCAAATACGACGCGAGTGGCAAGCCTCAGCCGATTTTGCCGCACAATATAAGCCTGACCATGATCGGGCTGATGCTGATCTTCGTCGGCTTTTACTTCTTCCTAGCCTGCTGCGTCGTTTATCTGCCGGACTACACGTCGATCGTGAACATCTACGGTTCGCCGACGACCCTGTCGATGATCGCGGTGAATACGACGCTCGCACTCTGCGGTGGACTGATCGGCGCTTATGTTTCGTCCAAGGCCGATCCGTTCTTCACGATCTCGGGCGGCCTCACGGGCATCATCATGGTTGCCGCGGGCATGGACGTCTATCATCCCGCCCTGGTCATCGTGCTGGCCTTTGCCGGTGCCTGGATCATGCCGAAGACGGCCATGTTCATCGAAAAGCTCGGGATCGACGATGCGGTCGGCGCCTTCGCGGTGCACGGCGTCACCGGGACGATCAGCGGTATCCTGCCGGGTATCTTCGCGGCCGGCTACATCGCTCAGGACGGGCAGGCGCCGATCAACCTCGCCGGTCAGATCGGCGGTACGCTGATCACGGCGATCATTCTCGGCTTCATCCCGGGCTATCTGGTCAGCCTGCTGCTCAAGAAGCTGAACATGCTGCGCGTCGAAGAAGAGGTCGAAGTGCGGGGCCTCGATATCACCGAGTTGGGCGTGGATGCCTATCCGGAACGCAGCGTCTTCAACTCGTAACATTCAGATGCAAGGAGAATAGAAATGGGCTCACCTTTTGCCACTGCCGCTGACTATCTAAATGCGACCGGCACGCTGCACAGCTTTACCGGGCATCCGGGGTCCGCGACCGTCTGCCTCGTGATCTCGGTTGGGCTGACGATCTACTTCCTCGTCAAGGCTTATACGATCAAGCACCACTAGGGCGTTGGTGCGACGAGGGGACCCATCGCGTTTTCATTGCGCGCGGTGGGTCTTCCTCTTTTCTGCAAGGGAAGACGGCCGGACGGCCGTCTTTTCCGTTTTTCCGCCGAGCGGTTCGACGTGTTATGCGCGCCGCCCCGTCAAATTGGCGAATTCCGCCTAGTCTCTAAAGCGTGATCGACAAATTAGGCTGGTGCTCGAGCCGTTGAGTTTGCAAAATGCCCGACAAATTTCCACATGTCGGGAGGGACATTCGATGACCAAGGTGCTGGTTCTTTATTACAGCTCTTACGGCCACGTAGAGACGATGGCGAAGGCCGTGGCTGAAGGCGCGCGCGGTGTCGCAGGTACCGAAGTGACGATCAAGCGCGTTCCTGAACTGGTACCGGAGGAGGTTGCGAAGGCGTCATTCATGAAGCTCGAACAGGAAGCGCCAATCGCCAATCCGCTGGAATTGGGCGACTATGACGCGGTTATCTTCGGCACGCCGACCCGGTTCGGCAACATGGCTTCCCAGATGCGGAACTTCATCGATCAGGCCGGGCAGGTCTGGGCGGAAGGCCGAACGATCGGCAAGGTTGGCAGTGTCTTCGTGTCGACCGCCAGCCAGCACGGCGGTCAGGAAACCACCATCGCCTCGTTCCACACGACGCTGCTTCATCTCGGTTTCGTCGTCGTCGGTGTGCCCTATAGTTGCCAGGGCCTGTTTGAGGTGAACGAGGTTTCCGGCGGCACGCCCTATGGTGCTTCGACCATCGCGAAGAGTGACGGGTCACGTCAGCCAAGCGAAAATGAATTGTCGATCGCAAAATTTCAGGGGGAGCATGTAGCGAAAATCGCTGCTAAGCTTTCGGCCTGATACTTCTACATGCCGGGTTAACCGGCGGAAACGCTCCCGGTTACGGGGGCACAGTTAGGTCAAGGGGGTTAGGTTATGTGCAGCAAGTGGTTGGGAGTTAGACTAGCGGCCTGTTTGGGCCTGTTTTTGATGGCGTTCGGCACCGCCGAGGCGCATCACTCGTTCGCGATGTTCGATCACCACAAATCGATCGAGATCGAAGGAACGGTCACGAAGTTTCAGTGGACGAATCCACACGTCTATCTGGACGTCGACGTCGTCGGCAAGGATGGCGTCACCAAGCATTACGTCATCGAATGCATGGCGATCAACATGCTGAAACGTGCCGGATGGCACTCAAAGATGATCAACCCTGGCGATCACGTGAAGGTGCTGATCGCACCGTTGCTGAACGGCCAGCCAGGTGGGCTCATCCTGCGGGTCAGCCTGCCGGACGGCCGGACGATCAATGCGCCCGTTCCGGCGGCGAACAGCTTCCAGCGCCAGGCTACGGAATAGGGGCGGGGAGATGGCGAAATTTATTTCAAGCCCGAGGTCTGTCTTGCGACTGGCATTGCTTCCGGCTCTGGCGGCCGCCGTCTGGACGGCACAGCCCGCGACCCATGCCCAAGCGGCGAACGGTGTCGTCGGTCCGGGCGCGATCGATATTACGGGGCCTTGGCAGCGCTATCCCGTCTATCAACTCGGCTTCACCGATCCAAACAACGATCCTAATTCGAACCGCAGCGACAAGCCGTTTGCTCCGCCGCCCGTAAGCACGCCTCCGCTTAAGGCGAAATATCTCGGCGAGTGGCAGGAGATGCAGAAAAAGGCGAAGGAGGCGATCGCCGCCGGTAAGCCGCTCAATAGCCAGGTAGTGAACTGCCTGCCCGAAGGCATGCCGACCATGATGGGGCCGACCTTCCCGATGGAGATCCTGCAGACCAAGGGCATGATCACCATCATCGAGGAGGCCTATACGCAGGTCCGTCACATCTATCTCGATCAGAAGATGCCGCCATTCGAGGAGGTCGATCCGAGCTTCTACGGAACCTCGGTAGGCCACTGGGACAATGGTGTTCTCACGGTCACCACGATGGGCGTGAAGGAAGATGTAAAGTTCCGCATGGTGCCGCATTCGGACCGGATGGTGATCACCGAGAAGATCCACCAGGTCGCACCGAAAATACTGTGGGACGAGGTCACGATCACTGATCCGGAATATCTGGAGAAGCCGTGGACCTACACGAATGCCTGGATCAGCATGGGCGACTACAAGATCCAGGAGTACATCTGCGAGGATAACCGTGAATTCATCGATTCGAACGGCGTGCAGCAGCAGAACATCACGCCGGCTAAGTAAGAACCAGCCGAAACGGTGAAATTTCCGTTCAACGCGAGGCGGCCCGGATGGTTCGGGCCGCCTTTGCTTTTTGTCTGCCGTGCCGTTCGGGCGTGGTCCGTCCGCGAAATTTGATCTCGATCATTAACATGCGAATGAATTGCATGTTTAGGATTGGGAGTGAATTCGAGGGAATGGAGAAGTCGTCCCATGGCTATTCCGCGCTATCAGCCCTATTCGGGGCCGGCGCTTCTGGCGCAGGGCTTTCGGCCGTTCTTCTTTCTGGCGGGCGTGTGGGCGCTGGTTGCACTCTGCCTGTCGATCGAGATGATCCTCGGCCATGTCAGCTTGCCTACGGCGTTCGACGTCATCCGCTGGCATTACCACGAGATGTTCTTCGGCTATATCGCCGCTGCGATCGCCGGCTTCCTGCTGACGGCCATTCCGAACTGGACCGGACGATTGCCGCTTCAGGGTGTGCCGCTCGGCGTCCTCGTCGCGTTCTGGGTCGCCGGCCGTGTCGCCGTCGCGACGTCGGCGGTAATAGGGCCGTGGGCGGCCGCCTTTGTCGATCTTTCCTTCCTGGCGGCGCTGATCACCGTTTGCCTGCGCGAGATCGTGTCGGGCAAGAATTGGCGGAACCTGCCGATCATCGTTTTGCTGAGCGTCTTCCTTGTCACGAACGCGATCATGCACGCCGCAGTCATCGGCCTGATCGATGACGATGGTGCGGCGCGCCGCCTGGCGATCGGGGTCGTCATCGCGCTGATCGCCCTCGTCGGCGGCCGGATCATACCGAGCTTCACCCGCAACTGGCTGGTCAAGCGCGGGGAGGACCGTCTGCCGGCAAGCTTTGGCCGTTTCGATCGGCTGACGATGCTGGTGACCGGGCTTGCCTTGATCTCCTGGGTCGCCGCCCCAGATTGGCTTGGAACCGGCGCGTTGCTTGCCGTCGCGTCGGTGTTGACGCTTGCGCGCCTCTCACGCTGGCGGGGATGGGCGACCTTGTCCGAATCCCTGTTATGGGCTCTGCATCTCGGGCATCTGTGGGTGGTGATCGGCTTGGGCCTGTTGGCCGCTTCCGTGTTCTGGCCGGCCGTACCCCAGACGGGCGCGCTTCACGCGCTGACCGCGGGCGCGATCGGCACCATGACCTTGGCGGTCATGTCACGCGCCACAATGGGCCACACGGGGCGGGAGCTGAAGGCCGGGGCGGGACTGACGGTTTCGTTCGTTTTGGTCTCGCTGGCGGCCGCGCTCCGGATACTGTCGCCGATCTTTCCGTCGATCTATGTCCCGCTGCTCGAGGTCGCGGCCGTCGCTTGGGTCGCCGCCTTCGCGCTCTATCTGTTCGCCTGCTGTCCCATGTGGTGGACACCGCGAGCGCCGGCCCCCGTGAGGTCCTGACCTCCGGCAATCGGCGGGTCTTGCGTTTTTCGGACCTGCGATGTATACATCTGAAATCATATATTAATACTTATCACTGATATCTCATATATCATGATTACAGCCTCACAAATGCGTGCGTCCCGCGCGCTGCTGGGTGTGGATCAGCGCCAGCTGGCCGCACTTTCGGGTCTTTCCGTGCCAACGATCCAGCGAATGGAAGCCAGTAGCGGGGTTGTGCGCGGGAACGTCGATTCTTTGATGAAGCTGGTTGCGGCCCTCGAAAGCGCCGGCATCGAGCTAATCGCCGAGGGCGCGGTCAGCAATGAAGGGGGGCGCGGCGTGCGCCTCAAGTCGTCGAGCTAACACAGGACGTTGAGCCATGCGCTACGGCTCAGAACTTTCGCGATTGCGGCTACCGAGCGGAACCAGGACTCTGTCCTCGACAAGCGTGGTAAGCGCGTGACGCCGGTCGCGCTCATCTTGCTGTGTGTTGGCGGCCTGTTGTTGGCCGCGATCGCTCCCTTCGTTTTTGGGACCTACCGGGTGGGGCGGCTCGCCGTTTATGGCGGTAGTCTGGTCCTCTGCCTTACGGCGCTTTTCGCGGCGCTGCCGGACTTGCTGGCGGGAGGAAGCGGCGCTTCTCTGATTCTGCCGGTCGGTCTGCCCTGGCTCGGCGCTCATTTCCGGCTGGATGCCCTGGCGGACTTCTTCCTCATTATCGTCAATCTCGGCGGCGCGGCGGCGAGCCTTTACGGCTTCGGCTATGGACGGCATGAGGGATTGCCCGAACGCGTGCTGCCGTTCTTCCCGGCTTTCCTCGGCGCGATGAATCTCGTCGTCCTGGCGGACGATGCCTTCACCTTTCTGGTTTCCTGGGAAGTGATGTCGCTCGTTTCCTGGGCGCTGGTGATGTCGCATCACCGGGAGGAGGGCAATACGCGGGCGGGTTACATCTACTTGTTGATGGCGAATTTCGGCACCTTCGCGCTGCTGTTCGCGATCGGTATTCTTGCCGGGCCGAACGGCGGATATGCCTTCGAGGTGATCCGGTCCGGTCATCATTCGGGCCTGATGACCGCGCTCGTGCTCGGGCTCGTCATCCTTGGCGCAGGCTCCAAGGCGGGGCTCGTTCCGCTCCATGTCTGGCTGCCGCTGGCCCATCCGGCCGCGCCCAGCCATGTCTCGGCCCTGATGAGCGGCGTGATGACCAAGGTCGCGATTTACGGCTTCATCCGCATCATTTTCGATCTGCTCGGAGCACCCGCCTGGGGAACGGCGATCGCGGTGCTGGTGCTGGGCGGTGCGACGAGCGTACTCGGCGTGCTGTACGCGCTGATGCAGCAGGACCTGAAACGCCTGCTTGCCTATTCGACGGTGGAGAATGTCGGCATTGTCTTCATCGGCCTCGGCCTCGCGCTCGCCTTTCAGGCGAACGGGATGGCGGGACCGGCGGCGCTGGCGCTCACGGCGGCGTTGTTCCACGCGTTCAATCACTCCCTGTTCAAGGGGCTGCTGTTTTTCGGCGCCGGCGCGGTTTTGACGTCCACCGGCGAGCGCGACATGGAGAAGCTTGGCGGCCTGATCCACCGCATGCCGGTGACCGCTGTCGTCGTGCTGGTCGGCTGCGCGGCGATTTCCGCTTTGCCGCCGCTCAATGGCTTCGTTTCGGAGTGGCTGACCTTTCAGGCGGTTCTGTTGAGCCCGGACCTGCCGGAATGGAGCCTCAAGATCATCGTGCCGGCCGTCGGCGGGCTGCTGGCCTTGTCTGCGGCGCTGGCGGCGGCGTGCTTCGTTCGCGCCTACGGCGTCGCCTTTCTGGGGCGGCCGAGATCGGAAGCTGCGGCACAGGCAAGTGAGGTCGACCGCTATTCGCAAGCCGGCATGATTCTGTTCGCGGTGCTTTGCGTGCTCACAGGAATCCTGCCCGGCTTCGTGATCGACGCGATCGCGCCGATCACCCGGACGCTGGTCGGCAGTCAGATGCCGGTTCAGGCGTCGGTTGGCTGGCTCTCGATCGTGCCGATTGCCGAGAGCCGAAGTTCCTACAACGGCTTGCTGGTGTTTGTTTTTATCGGCCTTTCGGCGGCGCTGGCCGCGTTTCTGATCCATCGTGTCGCTTCCAGGGCCGTGCGGCGTGGCCCGGCCTGGGATTGCGGCTTTCCGAATGCCAGTCCGGCGACCCAGTATTCGGCAAGCAGCTTTGCCCAACCGATCCGCCGGGTATTCGGGACTCTGGTTTTCGCGGCGCGCGAGGAGGTGTACATGCCGCCGCCGGGCGACATGGCACCCGCGCGGCTGCGCGTCGTGCTGCGGGACCTCATCTGGGATGGCATGTATGCGCCGATCGGCCAAGCAGTGAGCTATGTGGCCGACCGCATAAATCATCTGCAGTTCCTGACGATCCGGCGTTATCTGAGCCTCGTCTTTATGGCGCTGATCGTGCTTTTGGCGGTGATTGCGCTATGGCTCTGATCTACGGACTGCTGATCCAGGGCGCGCAAATGGCGCTGGTGCTTATAGCGGCGCCATTGCTGACCGGTGTGTTGCGGAAGGCCAAGGCTCGGCTCCAGCGGCGGCGCGGTCCTTCCTATCCTGCAACCCTACAGGGACCTATTGCGGTTGTTGCGCAAGGACGCGGTACTGGCCGAAAATGCCTCCTGGCTGTTCCGCGTCGCGCCGTATCTCATCTTCGCCGCAACCTGGGTCGGGGCGGCGCTGGTGCCGACCTTTGCGTCCGGGCTGCTGTTCAGCTGGACCGCCGACCTCATCGCCATCATCGCGCTACTGGGCGGCGCGCGCTTCTTTCTCGCGCTCGCCGGCATGGATGTCGGCACAAGCTTCGGCGGTATCGGTTCCAGCCGCGAGGTGATGATCGCGTCGCTCGCCGAGCCAGCGATGTTGATGGTGGTGTTCACGCTGGCGCTGGTCGCCGGGTCGACGCAGCTTTCGACCATCGCGGACTATCTGGCGTCGCCTGACGTCGGCCTCCGCGTTTCGTTGGGACTGGCGCTGTTCGCGCTGATCATCGTGGCGATTGCCGAAAATGCGCGGATTCCGGTGGACAATCCGGCGACGCATCTGGAGCTTACGATGGTCCATGAGGCGATGGTGCTGGAATATTCCGGCCGCCATCTCGCCATGATAGAACTCGCGGCCTCCCTGAAATTGCTGCTTTACCTATCCATCATCGCCTGTCTTTTCGCACCGTGGGGATTGGCCGAGGCGGGCCGGGAGTCGTTCATTACGCCGTCGGAGCCGGGATTTATCTTTTGAAGCTCTTGGTGCTCGCGGTGCTGCTCGCGACCTTCGAGACCGCGATTGCCAAGATGCGCGTGTTCCGCGTTCCGCAATTCGTCAGCGCGGCCTTGATGCTCGGCTTTCTGGCGACCCTGCTTTTGTTCGTGACCCGGAGCCATTAGATGACCGGCGGTCTGGCCTTCGATATCGCTCATCTCTATGCCGGCGCTCTGGTGCTGATGAGCTTTCTGCTGCTGTATCAGGACCGGCTCTACGCGCTTCTAAACATGTTCGCCCTGCATGCGCTGGTTCTTGCCTTCGCGGTGGCGTGGCAGGCCTACATCCAGGACGCGCCGCACCTCTACATCACCGCGGGCATCGCGCTTGTGTTCAAGGCGATCATCATCCCGGTCGCATTGCACCGGATCATCCGGCGGCTCGGCATTCACCGCGAGATCGAGACCGTGGGCGGCATCGGCCTCACCATGATCGCGGGGATGGGGCTCGTGGCGCTCTCCATGGCGGTGATGCTGCGCGTGACGCCGGATGCCGGCCGTCTGGCGCAGGAGGATCTGGCTTTTGCGCTCTCGGTCGTGTTGCTCGGGCTTCTGATGATGGTGACGCGGCGCAACGCGGTCAGTCAGGTCGTCGGCTTCATGTCGCTCGAGAACGGCCTGGTGCTGGCGGCAACCGGTGCGAAGGGTATGCCGCTCGTCGTCGAGATCAGCGTCGCCTTTTCGATCCTGATCGCCTTCATCGTGATCGGCATCTTCCTGTTCCGGATCCGCGAGCGGTTCGACACCGTTGACGTCGAGGCGATGGATCAGTTCCGGGGAGAACGCCGATGACCGGGTTCATGAGCCCAATGGCGCTGATCCTCGAAATCCCTGTCGCGGCGGCGGCGCTGTTCGCGCTTCTGCCGAGTTATCGGCTTACGGCGCGGCTGAACATTCTGGCGTCGAGGTATCACGCTCGTCTCGTCTCTGCTGTTCTTCGTGACCGACCGTCCGGTACCGAGCCCCTATTTGTTCATCGACGATCTCAACATCGTCTTCGTCGTGCTCAGCACTTTCGTAGGGTTTACGACGAGCGTGTTCAGCGCCAGCTATATCGGCCACGAGCTGGAGACCGGCCGCCTGACACCGGCCTATCTGCGCTTTTATCACGCGATGTATCAGCTGCTGATGTTCGCGATGAACCTCGCGCTGATCGCGAACAATACGGGTCTCATGTGGGTGGCGATCGAGGTCGCGACGCTGACGACCGTGTTGATGGTCGGCATTTACAGAACGCCGGAAGTGCTTGAGGCGGCGTGGAAATATTTCATTCTTGGCAGCGTCGAAATCGCGCTGGCCCTGTTCGGGACGATCCTCGTCTACATGGCCGCCCGGCCCGTCGTGGGCGAAGGCATCGACGCGATGGTCTGGACCGTGATGATGCGCCGCGCGGTCGATTTCGATCCCGCGCTGCTGAATGTCGCCTTCGTATTCCTGCTGCTCGGCTATGGAACCAAGGTCGGCCTTGCGCCCCTTCATGCGTGGCTGCCGGACGCCCATGCAGAGGGCCCGACGCCGATCTCGGCCGTGCTCTCCGGGCTGCTGCTCAATGTGGCGCTCTATGCCGTGCTGCGCTTCAAATTGCTGCTCGCCGCCAATCCCGGTGCGCTCGCTCCCGGACCGCTTATGATCACCATGGGCTTGAGCTCGGTGATTTTCGCGGGCTTCATGCTTTATCGCCGGCGCGATATCAAACGGCTGTTCGCCTATTCGTCCATCGAGCATATGGGCATCATCACATTTGCCTTCGGGATCGGCGGGCCGCTCGCCAATTTCGCCGGGCTATTGCACATGACCATGCACAGCCTGACCAAGTCCGCGATCTTCTTCGCGGTCGGGCATATCGCACAGGTTAAGGGCACGCAGAAGATCAGCCAGATTACCGGGCTTACCGTGAGCCAGCCGTGGCTTGGTTGGTGTCTCGTGGTGGGCGTGCTGGCGATCGCGGGCCTGCCGCCGCTCGGCATCTTCATGAGCGAGTTCCTGGTGGTAAGCTCGACCTTCGCCCGCGAGCCGCTGCTGGCCATCCCGCTGGTCTTCGGCATCCTGATCGCGTTCGGTGCCCTGCTACTGAGATTGAACGGACTCGCCTTCGGGGAGCCGTCCGGTAACGGCGCGCCATGTTATGCCTCGCGCTGGCCGATCTACGGTCATCTCGCGCTGGTGCTGGTCGCCGGTATCTATCTCCCGCCGCCTCTGGTGGCGTGGTTCCAGCACGTGGCGAGCCTGTTATGACGAGGCTCGCCGAAATCCTCGCCAAAGGGCGGCTTATCGAGGGCCATCGTCCCTGGCCGCGCGTCGTCGTGAGCGCCGGGACATGGACGGAGGTCGCGGAAGCTCTTGGACGGCAGGAGTTGACCCTGCTCGGCCTGTGGGGAGAACGCCGCGCCGTGCACATGGCCTTGCTGGACAGGAGCGATGTTGCTGTCGTGAGCATGGACTGCCCGGACGGCACGTTTCCGTCGGTCGGGCGTCATCACGCGCCCGCCATACGGCTCGAACGCACGGTCCGGGATCTTTACGGCTTGGTGCCCGACGGCGCGCTCGATACGAGGCCCTGGCTCAAGCATGGCGAAAGCTATGCGTTCTTGCCGGTGGAGGGCGAGGGGCTGCATCAGGTGCCGGTCGGGCCGGTTCACGCGGGCATTATCGAGCCGGGCCACTTCCGTTTCACCGCGAATGGCGAGACGGTCGTGCGGCTCGAGGAACGGCTCGGCTATGTCCACAAGGGCGTCGAAGGCTTGATGGCGGGGGCGGATCTCGCCCGGGCCGCGAAGCTGGCCGGGCGCGTCTTCCGGCGACAGCATGGTCGCCTATGCCTTTGCATTTTCCCGTGCTGCCGAAGCCGCCACCGGTGTGGAAGCGCCACCGCGCGCTGTCTGGCTCCGGGCGCTGATGGCCGAGCTGGAGCGTTTGGCCAATCATCTCGGCGATATCGGTGCGATCGCCAATGACGCGGCCTTTGCCCTGATGCTGGCGCATTGCGGCGTGCTGAGAGAACTCGTCCTGCGGAGCGCCGAGACGTGCTTCGGTCACCGGCTGATGCGGGACTGTATTGTGCCCGGCGGCGTGTCGGCGGATCTGACGGCCGAGGGCGTTTCGTCTCTACGAGGGCTGCTCAAGGAAATTCACCGGCGGTTTCCGCCGCTCGTCAACTTGTATGACCACACGGCCTCCCTTCAGCAGAGGACCGTCGGCACCGGCATTCTGTCGACCGATCTGGCTGTACGGTTCGGGGCCGGAGGATATGTCGGGCGCGCGTCCGGCCGTGATTTCGATACGCGCCGAGACCTCGCTTATGCGCCCTACAATTCAGTGGGGTTCGAAGCAAGGGTGCGGTCCGAGGGCGATGTGAACGCCCGTGTCTGGATTCGCATCGAAGAGGTCTATCAGAGCCTGCACATCATCGAGCAGATCCTGAACCGGTTGCCCGACGGGGAGCTTCTGGCTCACGTCCGCGCGTCCGGGAACGTCACCGAGGGCATGGCGATCGTGGAAGGATTCCGGGGGGACGTGCTTGTCTGGCTGCGGCTCGCTGCGGATCTGACGGTCGAACGTTGCCATTTGCGCGACCCGTCGTGGTTCCAGTGGCCGCTGCTGGAGGTTGTCGTAGAGAACAACATCATCGCGGACTTCCCGCTCTGCAATAAATCCTTCAACTGTTCCTATTCGGGGCACGATCTCTAGCCATGCGTAAGCATCTCTTCCAAAGCTTCGTCCGGGGGCCGTTCACGGAACGCGCACCGAAAGCGGACGAAGGTGCCCTGCAGGAACTGAGCGAGGCCGTGAACCGGCTGGCCCGCAAGAAATTGGGCCACAGCCTCTCTATCCGCGAGGTCGATGCGGGCTCCTGCAATGGCTGCGAGCTGGAAATTCATGCCCTCAACAACGCGATCTACGATCTCGAACGTTTTGGCATCCGCTTCGTCGCTTCCCCGCGCCATGCGGATGTTCTGCTCGTTACGGGGCCGGTGACGCAGAACATGCGGATGGCGCTGGAGCGCACTTATGCCGCCACTCCCGATCCTAAATGGGTCGTGGCCGTGGGCGATTGCGCAGCGGATGGAGGCATGTTCGCGGGGAGCGACGCCGTTGTCGGAGGTGTCTCCAAGGTCGTCGCCGTCGACTTGCACATTCGCGGTTGCCCGCCGAGCCCTGTGCAAATCCTGAGTGGCCTGCTGGCTCTTCTTGAGCAGTCGAACGCGCCGGCTCCGGCCGGAAAAAAGACTTGAATTGATTTATCCTTCTTCCGGCTGCAACAATTGCGCCTCAAGACGGGGCGATCGGTCCCCGCGCATATAACGGAGTGGGGGTGTTACGATGCTCAAATCCAAATTGATCAAGGGCTTCGCTGTCGCAGCGGTGTTCGCGCTCGGCGTTCTGTCGCTCGGACAGGCCACAGCGGCGGGCATGGTCGGCGGTGATTTGTTCAAGACGACCAAAGGCGATCTGCATATTCAGCCGATCAATCACGCGACCTTCGCGATGGGCTGGAACGGCGAGACGATCTATGTCGATCCCGTGGGCGGCGCTGCGGCCTTCGGCGGCCTTCCCGCGCCGGATCTGATCTTCGTGACGCACCAGCATGGCGATCACTTCGATGTCCCGACGCTCACGGCAGTGGCGGGGGCGTCGACCAAGATCATCGCGCCCAAATCCGTATACGACATGATGCCCGCCGAACTTCAGGCCAAGACGATCGTCATGGCGAATGGCGAGAAGAAAGAGGTCATGAATATCGGGGTTGAGGCGGTGCCGGCCTACAACCTCACGGAAGAGCGCCTCAAATTCCATCCCAAGGGCCGGGACAACGGCTATGTGCTGACCATCGGCGGCAAGCGCATCTACATCTCCGGCGATACCGAGGACACCCCGGAAATGCGGGCGCTCAAGAATATCGACATCGCCTTCGTCTGCATGAACCTGCCCTACACAATGCAGGTCGATCAGGCGGCCGATGCGGTCATCGCGTTCCATCCCAAGATCGTCTACCCGTATCACTCTCGCGGCAGCGACGTGAACAAGTTCGCGGAGCTCGTGGTATCGAAGAGCAAGGTCGAGGTCCGGCTGCGCGACTGGTACCCCAAGAAGTAGCCCGGTTGTCGGGATCCAGCGCCAAGGCCACGAAATAAAAAGGAAAACTGCGTCTGAGGCGATCTTAAGTACCGCTTGATTTCCGTTGAACAGCATTTGGGGGCTCTCGGCGATGAAAGCAATTCTTCGAACTCAGTTGCTTGCGGTTCTCTGCCTGCTTGGCGCCGGCTGCGGCGATCAGGCCAATTCCCCGGGGGCGCAGACCAGTGCTGCCGGGACATCCGCCGCCATCGCGCTGGACGCCGACGATATCGGCGGCGTGGTGACGAGCGCGAACGGGCCGGAGGCCGGGGTCTGGGTGATCGCCGAGACCGATGCTCTCGGAACGTTCTTCGCGCGGATCGTCGTGACGGATGACCAGGGCCGCTATGTCGTCCCCGATCTGCCGTCCGCCGAATACAAGGTCTGGGTGAGGGGATACGGGCTCGAAAATTCCAAGCCCGTGATGGCCAAGCCGGGTGTCCATCTCGATCTGGCGGCGGTCGTGGCCCCGGATGAGGCAACTGCGGCGAAGGTCTATCCCGCCGCCTACTGGTACGCGATGCTGCACCTGCCGAAGGCGGATGAGGTCGCCAATGTGCAGGGCGGCCTCAACGGTTATCTCATGTGGATCAAGAACATGGGCTGTGTCGGCTGCCATCAGCTCGGACAGCTCGCGACCCGCACGATCGAACCGGCGCTCGGGCAGTTCGATAATTCCGTGGAGGCGTGGCAGCGGCGCATCCAGTCCGGCCAGGCCGGGGGCAACATGGTCCAGATCGCGAACGGCATTCTCGGTGGTGTGCCGCTCAAATATCTCGCCGACTGGACGGATCGCATCGCCGCCGGTGAAACGCCCTCGCAGACGCCCGAGCGCCCGACCGG
The DNA here is from genome assembly GCA_963822835.1 of uncultured Alphaproteobacteria bacterium. Classification (GTDB taxonomy): domain Bacteria; phylum Pseudomonadota; class Alphaproteobacteria; order CAVTAV01; family CAVTAV01; genus CAVTAV01. Next base: position 241,369 of record CAWGIZ010000008.1, read on the forward strand.
CCAGGAACGCAATGTCGTTGCCACCGTGCGCGACTGGGCGGACGCGAAAACCTATCTGCACGATCTCTCGGGAACCGATCTGCGTAATCCGACGGTCAACGGCTATGGCCCGCTTTACGGCTCGCCCGAGCTCAGCACCGATGATTTCCCGGTCCTGGATCCCAAGACGAACACCGCCACGACCATCCATGCGCCGGTGCGCGACGCGGATACGCCGTCTGAGGACGAGACATCCGCCCCTGGCCGCGTCGTCCTATTGGGGTGAGGAGAGCATCTGGAACAGCAAGGCCAATATCCATAATCCGATGCTCGACGCGGATGGCCGCGTCTGGCTCACGGCGCGCGTCCGCAATCCCGCGAACGAGCCGGCTTTCTGTAGGCCGGGCTCGAACCAGCCGTCGGCCAAGCTGTTTCCGTCAGCGCAGTCCGGCCGCCAGATGGCGCGTCTATGATCCGAAGACCGGCGAATACAAGTTCATCGACACCTGCTTCTCGACCCATCACCTGCAGTTCGGTTACGATGCCGACAACACGCTTTGGACCAGCGGCGGCGGAGCAGGTCGTCGGCTGGCTCGAACACCAAGAAATTCGACGAGACCGGCGATGCGGCGGCGGCGCAGGGCTGGGCGCCGATCATTCTCGATACCAACGGCAACGGGAAGCAGGACGCCTGGGTCGAGCCCGATCAGCCGGTCGATCCGACCAAGGACAAGCGCATTCCGGCCAATTTCTACGCGGTGATGCCGAACCCGGTGGACGGCTCGGTCTGGGGAACGTCGGCATTCGGTTATCCGGGCGCGGTCGTGCGCCTCGATGCCCGGGCGACAATCCGCCCGCAGACCAGCCTCGGCGAGGTCTACAACGTGCCGTTGCCCGGGATTCGGCGTGCGCGGCGGGGATATCGACAGCAAGGGTGTCGTCTGGGTGTCGCTCGGCAGCGGCCATCTGGGGGCGTTCGACCGACGCAAATGCAAGGGACCGCTCAACGGGCCGAAGGCGACGGGCGATCAATGCCCGGAAGGCTGGAGCTTCTATCGCTTGCCCGGCCCCAGCTTCGCCGACCGGCCCGATGAGAGCGTCGAATCCAGCTATTACACCTGGGTCGATCAGCACGATACGTTCGGCCTCGGCAAGGACGTGCCGATCGCGACCGGCAACCTGTTCGACGGCGTGCACGCGCTTGTCGACGGCAAGTTCGTCACGGTCCGCATACCCTATCCGATGGGCTTCTACATGAAGGGCATGCGAGGGCCGCATCGACGATCCGAATGCCGGTTGGAAGGGGCGAGGGCTCTGGGTCACCAGCGGCGACCGCACTCCCTGGCTTAAGGAAGGCGGCAAGGGCACGAAGCCTCTGATCGTGCATTTCCAGATCCGGCCGGATCCGCTCGCAAAGTAGGACACTCGCGCAGTAAAGGAGTTCATATGGCAGAGAAACGGCGCAGCATCGATATCCCCGGCTTCGGACACAAAAATCCGATCCCCGCCGCGAGCCTTAAAGGCAATATTCTGGTGTCTGGCGCCATCGGCGGCATGGATTCCACCGGAAAGCTGCCCGACACAGTGGAGCAGCAGGCGGCCAATATGTTCAGCCATGTCCGGGCGATCCTTGCAGAGGCCGGCGGCAGCGTGGATGACATCGTCAAGCTCTCGGTCCATCTGAAGGATCCGAAGAATCGCGCCGCCCTCAATGCCGAATGGCAAAAGATGTTCCCCGATCCGGATTCGCGCCCCGCTCGCCATGTCAATCATTCGCCCCTCGGCGATGACGGCCGGCTGATCGTTTGTGAATTCATGGCCGTTCTCTAGCCCGGCCCGGGTTCCGCCAACTTTGGGGTGACACGGCCTGTTCCGCTGGCTATTACCGTTCAGGCAGAATTATTCACCAGCGTACTGATTAAGGGGATTCGCGGCTCATGGCGCAGGAAAGACGCCTCGTCTGGGATTTGCCGCTAAGGCTGTTTCACTGGCTGCTCGTGGCGTTGCTGATCGCCCTGTGGGTGACCGCCGAACTCGGCATCGACTACCGCGAGATCCATATGTGGCTCGGCTACTGCATGCTCGGGCTGCTGTTCTTCCGGATTCTCTGGGGCCTCGTCGGGCCGCGCCATTCCAGGTTCGCCAGTTTCTTCCCGACGCCGGGCCGATTGTATCGCTACATTAAAGCGTCGCTCGGCGGAACGCCGCCCGAAACGGTGGGGCACAATCCGCTCGGCAGCCTGATGGTCATCCTGATGATCCTTCTCATCGGCTTCCAGGTCGGAACCGGCCTGTTCGCGACCGACGACATCATCTGGACCGGGCCCTGGTTCCCGGCGGTCAGCAACGCGACCGCGAAGACGCTAACCGGCCTCCATCATCTGAACTTCAATCTGATTTTGGCCGCGATCGCGCTGCACCTGATCGCCATCGCCTTCCACGGCGTGGTCCGGAAGCACAATCTCGTCGTGCCCATGATCACGGGCAAGAAGGAGGCGGAGCTTGTTCCGCCGGATCAGGCGATCCCGAGCTCGCAGCTGCTCAAGGCCGCGATCGTGATCGTGGTTGCCGCCGGCGCGGCTTATCTGCTGATCAACGCCGCACCGCCTCCGCCCGAGAGCCTGTATTACTAGGCCTTCAGGCTACCGACGAAATCCACGAGATATTTCGCCAGCATGTCCTTCATGGCGGGATCGGTCATGTTGCCGTCTGCATCGAAGACGCTGCCCGCGCGCGAGACATAGAGCTTGGCGCCGAACCACGGCCGTGTGCCGAGGGTGCGCAGGACCGGCAGCCAGGCGTCCTGCGACAGGATCGTTCCGAAGCCACCTGGCGACGCTCCCATGATGGCGACCGGCTTGCCGCCGAAGACGCGCCCGATATCGGCCGGCGGCCGGGAAAGCCAGTCCACCGCGTTCTTGAACACGCCGGGCATCGAATTGTTGTATTCGGGCGTGGCGATCAGGAGGCCGTCGGCTGCCGCGATTGCGTTCTTCAGCACCTCGACGCGCGCCGGTATGCCTTTGGCTGCTTCCTCGTCCGCGTCATAGAGCGGGACTCCGCTGATGGTTTCCACGGTGAGCGTCGCGCCCGCGGGCATCAGTCCCGCCGCCACCCGAAGCAGGGCGGTATTGAACGAACCCTTTCTCAGGCTTCCCGAAAGTCCGACGATCGTGGTCATGCAACGTCCTCATGTGTGAGAGATGGGGAGCAGGAGTTCTTGCTATTCGCCCGGCAGGGGAATGAATTCGGTTTCGCCCGGAACCGGAAGGCCGAAACGATTGCGGGTCCAGTCCGCTTTCGCCTGTTCGATCCGTTCCTTGCTGCTGGAGACGAAGTTCCACCAAAGATGCCGGGGGCCGTCCATCGGCTCCCCGCCGAGCATCACGAGCTTGGCCGGCGTCACGGCCTTCACGACGATCTGGCGGTGGGGGGCGAAGACCAGCAATTGGCCGGCCTCGAACGGGGTTCCCTCGATCTCCACGGTTCCCTCGACGATATAGGCCGCGCGTTCCTCGTGCTGCGCATCGAGCGCGATCCGCGCCTCCGGTTGCATCGCCGCATCCAGATAGAACAGGTCCGAGAAGGTCTTGACCGGTGAGGTGAGGCCGAAGGCGGAACCGGCGATCAGCCGGGCGGCAATTCCTTCTCCTTCCATCCCCGGCAGGTCGGCGCCGGGGTAATGGGCGAAGTCCGGATCGGTTTCCTCGTATTTCCGCGGCAGAGCGACCCAGAGTTGCAACCCGTGCAACCTGTCCGGCTGCTTGCGGAGCTCGGAATCCGAGCGTTCGGAATGAACGATGCCGCGTCCCGCCGTCATCCAGTTGACGTCGCCCGGCCGGATCGGCTGCTCGCTGCCCAGGCTGTCGCGGTGCATGATCGTCGCCTTCGAAGAGATAGGTCACTGTCGCGAGCCCGATATGCGGGTGCGGGCGCACGTCGATCCCTGATTGCCGGGGAAGTCACCGGCCCCATCTGGTCGAAGAAAACGAACGGGCCGACCATGCGTGCTTTGCGCCGAAGGAAGGGCGCGGCGGACATCGAAGCCGCCGATATCCCGGGCGCGGGGGATGACGACCGTCTCGACCGGCTTGCACGACTTGGTGTCGCCCGGGACCGGAGCCTCGCTCGGTGACCAACTCACATTCGCCTCCAATTGTCCTGATGATGTATCGTTGTCTGGCGTTTGATGATCGGACAATGGGCGTCCAATTCAAAGTGAAAGAAATCCACGAGAAGACGGCATGTACGATACCACATTGGTCCAGATTGCGGTCTTCCTGGCGGCGGCCGTTTTTGCCGCACCTCTGGCCCGAAAACTCGGCATTGGGTCAGTTCTCGGCTATCTCGCGGCCGGCGTGCTGATCGGGCCTTACAGTCTCGGATTTATTTATTCGGTCTATCAGGTCGATTCGATTCTGCATTTCGCCGAATTCGGCGTCGTGCTGCTGTTGTTCATCATCGGCCTCGAAATACGGCCCAAGCGACTCTGGACGATGCGGAACAGCGTGTTCGGTGTGGGCGCGACGCAATTCGTGCTCACCAGCGCCGCGCTCGCGGCCGTCGGCGTGGCGCTTGGCCTCGCTGTGCCGACCGCCCTGCTGCTCGGCCTGACGCTCAGCATGTCGTCGACGGCGTTTGCGCTGCAAGTGCTTGAGGAAACGGGAGAACTCACCGCGCGTCATGGCCGCACGGCCTTCTCGGTTCTGCTTTTCCAGGATCTCGCCGCCATCCCCTTGATCGCGCTCGTGCCGATCTTCGCCGTGGGCGCCTCCGCAGGTCAGTCGATGAGCCTGTTCGGCGCGCTCAAGGCGCTCGGCCTGATCGTCGTGGTGGTGGTCGGCGGAAGGTTCATCCTGCACAAGGTGTTCCCGCTCGTCGCCAGGGCCAAGGTGCGCGAAGCGATGACCGCGAGCGCCCTGCTGACCGTCATCGCGGCCGCCATCCTGATGGAGCTGGGCGGCCTTTCGGCGGGTCTCGGGGCGTTCATCGCGGGTGCGCTGCTGGCGGATTCCGATTACCGGCACGAACTCGAGGCCGACATCGCACCTTTCGAGGGCCTGCTTCTGGGCCTGTTCTTCACCGCGATCGGTATGTCGCTCGATCTGTCTCTGCTGTTGAGCGAGCCGCTGTTGATCGCGGCTCTGGTCGGGCTGCTAATCGTCGTGAAAAGCGCTGTTTTGTTCGGGCTGGGGCAGGGTATCCGGCTCGGAGGACGGCCATCCCGGCGGTTCGCCCTGTCGCTCTCCCAGGGCGGCGAATTCGCCTTCGTCATCCTGTCCGCAGCGGCGAGCGGCAGCGTCATCGCGCAGCCGATCGCCAATCTGCTCACCGTGGTCGTTACCCTGTCGATGGTAGCGACCCCGCTACTTCTCAAGCTCGACAGTCTCTTGATCCCCGAGCGAAAGACGGAGCCTAGCTATGATGGGCCGATGCCGGAGGATGCTGAATTCGTGGTCATCGCGGGCTTCGGGCGCTTCGGGCAGATCGTCGGCCGTATGCTTCATGCCAAGGGCTATTCGTTCACGGCGCTGGATATCAGCTCGGAGCAGGTCGATTTCGTCAGCCGGTTCGGCCACAAGATCTATTATGGCGATGCGAGCCGCCTCGACATTCTCCGGGCGGCCAAGACCGAACAGGCCCGGGCCTTCGTTCTGGCCATCGACGATGTCGAGACCTCGTTAAAGACCGCTGCTCTGGTAAGGCGGAATTTTCCCAATCTCATGATCTACGCCCGGGCCCGCAATCGCAATCATGCGCACCAGCTGATGCAGCTGGGCGTGACCCTGGTGCGGCGCGAGACGTTTGAATCCGCCTTGTCGCTGACCGGCGAGGTATTGGTTTCGCTTGGTCTGGACCGCAGTGAAGCCCAGAAATCCGTGGAAATCTTCAAGGAACACGACATTCGTCGGCTGAAGGAGGACTTCGATCACTTTCAGGATATCGAGGAACTCCGCAAAAGCGCGGCCAGCTACGCGGCAGAGCTGGAGAGCCTTTTCGCCCGGCAGGCGGTGGACCCGGACATCAAAAAGACTGCCAACTCGTAGGCAGTGGCGAACTGACGGTGCATCCTGGTCAGCGGGGCCGGGTTTGTCGGCGGCGCGTGTCCTGCGAGGCATGCTCGAATATTGGGTCTGGCATATTGTTGGTGCACTGTATAATTTCACGTTCGGATATCGAATTTCTGCCCGAAAGGCCGGAAATTCGCAGCTTCCGCCAAAGTGTGCCGCCAAAGCGCCCGGAACCGCGAGAAATCAAGGCTTTGTAGTAGTCTGGGCCGTTGATTTTTCATCCACAAAGCGGTAACCAATTTGGGGTGAAGTCTTGGGTTACAGACTTGGCGTCGCACCGTAAGCCAGTCGGCAAATTTGCAGCAAGCGGAAGAAATCCGCTCGATCTTTGTCCAGGCAAGTTGGTACGGAAGCCCGAATAACGGAGCCGGTCCTGGATCGAGGCGAAAGATGAAGCGCAGCATGCTTCGGAGAGATTTTCTAAAGGCGTCGGCCGCCGGCATCGTCGGTGCTGCCCTGCCTGCGGTCGCGTTTTCACGGTCCCGCTCGCCCCGATTGAGCGCTACGTCTCTCGGCGACGGCATTGTCCTCATCGATGGCGCCGGTGCGAATGTGGTCGCCGCGCGTAATGGCGATAAGGTGGTCATGGTCGATGGCGGCCTCGCCGAACATTCGCGCCACTTGCTCAAATTCGTCGAAAAGGAGCTGAAGTCGCGCCGGGTCGATACGCTGTTCAACACCCATTGGCATCCCGAGCAGACGGGATCGAATCTTGCGCTCGGCAAGGATGGCGCGAAAATCATTTCGCACGAGAATACGCGGCTGTGGCTGACCACCGATATCACCCGGCCTTGGGAAGGGCGGACATTCGAGCCATTGCCCAAGATCGCCCAGCCGAACGATACCTTTTACCGGAAGGGCAGCTTGCCCTTTGGGGACCAGACGATCGAATACGGTTATCTGCTTCAGGCCCACACAGACGGCGACATGTATGTCTACTTCCCGAAACAGAACGTTCTTGTTGCGGGGGGCGCGGCGTCGGGCGAGGGCTGGCCGCTCGTGGACTGGTGGACCGGCGGCTGGATCGGCGGACTGACGGACGGGCTGCAATTTCTCGCCAAGGTCGCGAATGACGAGACAAAGGTCATCCCGGCCAATGGTCCCGTTCTGACGAAGGCGGATCTCGTCGCGCAGCATGAGATGTACAAGACCATCAGCGCTCGCCTCATCGAGTTGCTGAACAAGGGCTTCGGGCCCGACGAGGCCGTCGCTGCGGCGCCGACCAAGGAATTCAACTCCAAATGGGGCGATCCGACCCAATTCGTGACGTTGGCCTTCGAAAGCCTCTGGGGTCATTACTCGCCGGATGCTTAGGGTACGGGACGACAGGATGAAAAGACTACGCGGCATCATTACAGCGAGCCTCTGCGCGGCCAGCGCCCTGGTTGCCGGGTCAGCTCTTGCGGCGGACGCCACATCGGGCGGGGTGAGCTCCGGTGCTGTCGATCCCAAGCCGGTTCCCGCGGCGGCGCAAGCCGATAAGCACTGGGGAATGCTCGATAAATACTGCGTGGAATGCCACAATTTCACCGATTGGAAGGGGCAGATCGCGTTCGACACGATGCTCCCGGACAACGTGCCGCACGATGCCAAGATCTGGGAGAAGGCGCTGGAGCGCCTGCGCGGCCGGCTGATGCCGCCGCCGGGCAAGCCGCTGCCCGATGAAGCGACGCGTCAGGGATTCATTCACTGGATCGAAGCCTATCTGGATGAAGACGCGGCCCGGCATCCCGATCCGGGCTATGTCGCGCTGCACCGGCTGAACCGGAAGGAATATGCCAACGCGATCCACGATATTCTGAATCTCGATATCGATGCGGCAGCGCTTCTTCCCAAGGACGATATCGCCGACGGTTTCGACAACGTCGCCGACGTGCTTCAGGTCACGCCCAATTTCATCGAACAATATGTGATCGCCGCCCGGAACGTAGCGATCCAGGCGGTCGGAAATCCGAAGCCGGTGGTCAGCAGCGTGACGTACCGCGCGGATCCGTCGATCAGTCAGCGCGAGCATGTCGAGGGCTTGCCGCTCGGTACGCGCGGTGGCGTGATGGTCGAGCACACCTTCCCGGCCGACGGCGACTACGTCATGAATATCGGCAACATGGCGGCCGCGCTTTGGGTCTACAACATGGAGTTCAAGAACACCGTCATCGTGACGGTGGACGGCCGGAAGGTCTATGAGACGACCATCGGCGGCGACAAGGACACGAAGGCGATCGACCAGGATCAGGACCCTGCGGTCGACGCGATAAATGCGCGCCTCAAGAACATCCATTTCCACGCCAAGGCGGGTCCGCACAAAGTGGCGGTTACCTTCCTTCAACGCACCTTCGCCCAGTCCGACGACCGGCTGGAAGGACTGGTTCCCGGCGGTAGTCAGGACAAGGTGCTGACCGTGCGGTCATTCGAAATTCGCGGTCCGTTCGACCCGACTGGTCTCGGCGACACGCCGAGCCGCAAGAGAATCTTCGTATGCGAGCCTAAATCCGCCGCTGAGGAGATGCCCTGCGCGACGAAGATCATCAAGCAGATCGCCCGCCGCGCTTATCGCCGGCCGGTCACCGACGCCGACATGGCGACCCTGAACAATTACTATCAGGCCGGCCGCAAGGAGGGGAACTTCGACAACGGCATCCGGATGGCCCTGACCGGTATTCTGGCGAGCCCGTCCTTCCTGTACCGCGCCGAGCCGACGCCTCCGGGCGTGAAGCCGGGCGAGATTTATCGCCTGACCGATCTCGAAATCGCGTCGCGTCTGTCGTTCTTCCTTTGGAGCACGGTCCCCGACGACGAGCTTCTGGATATCGCTTCGGCGGGAAAGCTGCATGATCCCAAGGTGCTGGAGCAGCAGGTCCGCAGGATGCTGGCCAGCAAGAAGGCCGATACGCTCGCCAACAACTTCGCCTATCAGTGGCTCAATCTCGTGAAGCTGGAGGAAGTCGAGCCCGATCCGGCGATCTTCCCCTATGCGTCCGGCGCCGGCGATCCGCGCGAGGACTATGTCAAAGAGGTCGAGCTGTTCGTGAACAGCATCTTCCGCGAGGACCGCAGCATTCTCGATCTGCTGACCGCGAACTACACCTATGTCAACGAGAAGCTGGCGCTACTCTATGGAATTCCCGACGTGAAGGGCGATCGGTTCCAGCGCGTGACGCTGACCAATTCCGCGCGTTGGGGCTTGCTCGGAAAGGGCGCCATCCTGATGGCCGCGTCCTATCCGAACCGGACCGCGCCAGTGCTTCGCGGTGAATACATCATGGATCACCTCACCGGTACGCCGCCGACCCCGCCGCCCGCCAATGTGAAGGCGCTGACGGAGAACGTCGCGGGGGAAACTGCGTTGTCGGTGCGGGAACGCATGGAGCAGCACCGGACGGATCCGTCGTGCAATGCCTGCCACGGGGTCCTCGATCCGCTCGGCCTCGCGCTCGAGAATTTCGATGCGGTTGGGCAGTGGCGCACCAAGGATCGCTTTGCCGGAACGCCGATAGACGCCTCGGGCGTTCTGCCCGGCGGCGTGCCTATCAATGGGCCGGACGATTTGCGAAAGGCGATGCTCGCCGACTCGAACCAATTCGTGCAGACCTTCGTGCACAATCTGATGACCTATGCGCTCGGCCGGACCTTGACCTACAAGGATATGCCGACAGTTCGCGCGATCGTCAGAGACACCGCCAAGGACAATTACAAATTCACGTCGATTGTCATGGCGATCGTCAACACCATGCAGTTTCAGATGAAGAAGGTGCCGGACGGCGATTCTCCGGCAACGACCAAGGAAGCCTCGGCACACTAACCGGGCGGATATCACAGGCGGCGGCTGGCGAGACTGAACAGGAGTTTGCGGATGTATATCAAGAAGAAGCATCTTTCCCGCCGGACGGTCTTGCGCGGCGCGGGTGTCGCGTTGTCGCTTCCGCTGCTTGACGCGATGGTTCCCGCCGCCACGGCGCTCGCGAAGACCGCCGCCGCGCCGCGTCCCCGCATGGGCTTCGTCTATTTCCCGCATGGCGCGCTGATGGATCGCTGGTCCCCGGCCAAAACCGGAACGGACTTCGAGATTCCGCAGATCCTCGAGCCTCTGAAGGACTACCGGAAATATCTCACCATTGTCAGCGGGTTGCGCAACAAGCCGGCCGAAAGCCCGACGCCGCATGCCATCACCGCGGGCACGTGGCTCGGCTGCGTCGCTCCGGCGATCAGCCATGATCCGCATGCGGGCACGAGCATCGATCAGGTGGCCGCGAAACATATCGGGCAGGGGACGCCGTTCCCCTCGATTGAAGTCTCGACCGAGGGCGACGGCGGGCCGTGCGATCCGTCCTATGGATGCAGCTACGGCTATACGATTTCGTTCCGGACGCCGACACAGCCGCTGCCGATGGAGAGCAATCCGCGCAAGGTGTTCTTCCAACTGTTCGGCCAGGGCAACAGCGCCGACGAACGTCACGAGATCGTTCAGGAGACGGGCAGCATCCTTGACGCCGTGATGGAGAATGCATCGGCCCTGCAGAGCGAACTCGGCGCGCGTGACCGCGTCATGATGGCCGAGTATCTCGACTCTGTTCGCGAGGTCGAGCGCCGTATTCAGCAGAAGAAGAATTCCGATCTTTCGAAGCTCGATCTGCCGCCGGTGCCGGTCGGTGTTCCGGACTCCTTCGAGGATCACCTGAAACTCATGTTCGAGCTGATGGCGCTTGCCTATCAGGCCGATCTGACCCGGATCGCCAGTTTCATGATGGCCAAGGAAGTCAGCATGAGGACCTACAACAATCTCGGCATCTCGGAAGCGTTCCATCCTCTGTCGCACCACCAGAACAATCCGGCGAAGATGGATAAGCTGGCCAAGATCCAGAACTATCACACCAAGATCTTTTCGGGCTTCGTGAAGCGGCTCGCCGACATGCCCGATGGCGACGGCTCCATGCTGGACCATTCGATCCTTCTGTACGGCTCCAACATGAGCAACAGCAACCTGCACAACAACACGCCGTTGCCGTCCGCCGTGGTCGGCGGCGGTTGCGGGAAGATCAAGGGCGGCCAACATCTGCTCTATCCGGAGAACACCCCGCTGGCCAACCTGCATCTGACACTGCTCAATCGCGCCGGTATCCCCACGGAAACCTTCGGGGACAGCACCGGAATGTTCGCGGAGGTTTGATGTGAAAGCCTGGCTGGCGGCTGCTGTCTTCACTCTCGCGGGCGCTCAGGCGGCGCTGGCCGACGGGACCCTCAACGACGCCGTTCAGGCGGGCGACCTCGCGGCCGTCCAGAAGCTGATCGCGGGCGGGGCTGACGTGAACGCCGCCGGCAATGACGGGACGACACCGATCATCTATGCCGCTCATATGGGCCGGGCCGATATCGCGGCCGCGCTGATCAAGGCGGGCGCGGATGTCAAACACGCCAACGCGTTCGGCGCTTCGGCGATGATGGAGGCGGCGACCTTCGGCGATGCCGCGGTTCTCGATGAACTCCTGAAGGCCGGTGCCGATGTGGAGTCCCCTAACGCCGAAGGGCAGACGGCCCTGATGGCGGCAGCGCGCTCCGGCAAGGTCGATGCCGCCGAGCTGCTTCTCAAACGCGGCGCGAAGGTCAATGCCGAGGAGACCTGGGGCGGCCAGTCCGCGCTTATGTGGGCTGCCGCGCAAAGCCAGGGCGAGATGGTAAAGCTGCTGGTCAAGCACGGCGCAAACGTCAACGCGCGCGGCAAGGTGCATCAATGGCCGCGCAAGGTTACGGCGGAACACCGCCCGAAGGACATGAACAAGGGCGGGTTTACGCCGCTCCTCTATGCCGCGCGGGTCGGCTGCATCGACTGCGCGAAATATCTGCTTGAAGGCGGAGCGGACATTAATCTGGCCGATCCGGACCGGGTCAGCCCGCTCAATCTCGCGCTGATTAATTTCCACTACGACTTCGCCGCTTATCTGATCAATTCCGGCGCGAATCTGGACAAGTGGGATCTCTACGGCCGTACCCCGCTCTACAACGCGATCGACACGCACACCTTGCCGGCCGGGGGCAGGGCGGACATTCCGTCCCTGGACAAGCTCAACGGGCTCGATGTCGCGAAGCTGCTGCTGGAAAAAGGCGCGGATCCGAATATTCAGCTCAAGCTGCGCCCGCCCTATCGCAACGTGCCGTTCGATCGTGGAGCCGACAGCATTCTGTCCAATGGCGCGACGCCTCTGATGCGGGCGGCGAAGGCGAGCGACAACGAGGCGATCAAGCTGCTGCTGGCCCATCATGCGCTGGTGGATCTGCCGAACTCGATGGGCGTTACCCCGCTGATGGCGGCGGCCGGCGTCGGCCAGAGCACGCATCCGACGCGCGGCCGTTACAAGACGCAAGAAGAAGGCGTCGAATCGCTCAAAATTCTTCTGGCGGCCGGTGCGGATATCAATGCCGTCGCGCACACGATCACGATCAGCGGCGCGGTGATCGATCCGCAAACCCATTCGGTGCTCGGCGGCTATGAGGGCCAGACTGCGATGCACGGTGCCGCCAAGAAAGGCTGGACGAAGGTCGTGGCGTTTCTCGCCGAAAGGGGAGCGGCGCTTCAGGTCGTCGATGCCGAGGGCAAGACTCCGCTCGACTATGCGGCCGGCAACTACAAGCCCGGCATGCTCGACGCGCCGCCCGATCCGTTCCCGGAGACCGTCGCTCTCCTGAAAAAGCTGATCTCCGAAAAAGTCGCGGACAAGTCCTAAAGGGCCTGTCGGTCCTGATCCAGACGCTGCGTGATGCGTGGAGCGAACATGTTCCCGAGCGGCCGCGGCAACGGTCCGAGATCGGGGCTGGTTGTCACTCTAAATACGCTACCTAAGCTCCTAAAATACTGGGTCGTTTGGGCGGTTCATCCAAGGCCGATCGGGCCGTAAAGCCAGGTCAGCCATAAGCCGATGCACAGGAATGGTCCAAACGGGATGCGCATGTCGCCCGCAAGGACGGCGTCTTCTCCCTTGAGCCGTTTGACCATCGTCCAGCCCGCAAAGGTGGCGAGCGCGCTCACGGCGGCGATCAGGACCACTCCCGGCAAGCCCCTCCATTCGACCCAGGCGCCCGCGGCGGCGAGAAGCTTGGAATCGCCGCGTCCCAAACCGGGGCGGCCACGCAGCCGCGCATACAGATGTTCGACAGCGAAGAAGATGGCGTATCCGGCGGCGGCTCCCATGGCGTGGTCACTGAAATGCTCTGGCCAGAGAAACAGCGCGGCGACGAGGCCCGCTGCGATCAAGGGTAGAGTCAGCGCATCGGGCAGGGTCATGGTGCGCCAGTCGATGACAGCCAGCACGATCAGGGTTGAGCCGATGCCGAAGCTCAGCCAGAGGACAGTCCCGCTGGTGGCCGTCAGGGCCCACAGGGCGACCGCGATCGTGCCGAGCTCGATCAGCGGATAGACCGGGCTGATCGGCTCGCCGCAATGGCTACATTTGCCGCCCCGGATGAGCCAGCCGAGCACGGGAATAAGATCGATCACTCCTAACGGCGCGTGGCATGTCGTGCAGGCGGAACGCGCGAACGCGATCGGCATCCCTTCCGGCAGCCGATAGACCAGCATGCCGAGGAAGCTGCCGATCAGCGGAGAGGCCGCCAACAGGATCCAGGCGTCGGGAGTGATCGGGCCAAACGTCATGCAAGGGCTTGCCGGCCGTATCCTTCTCTGCTGGCCGTCATGGTGGGCAAGTTGATGCGGCCGCCGGTCCACCATTCCAGCACGTCATAGGGTTTGTCACCGTTCCGCAGCGCGATCGTCGCATTCTGGATATACACCGCCTTGCCGCCGAGGTCCGCCGCGCAAGTGATGGTGAAGACGTTATGGCTTGAGATGGAAAAGTAGGGATCAGAATTGTCGAGGCCGGACAGAACCGCGCCCTGGCGAAGCCGCGCCCGGGCCGCATCGAGACGGTTCTTCGCCTCGGCGGTCATTGGCGGCAGGGCGGCCAGCAGCTCGGGAGCCGCTACGTCGGGATCGATGCCGGAAAGTCCCGAATGCACCGTGGCATAGCGCCGGATATTGACGAACATCTGCTCCGAAATACCCGGAATTTGCAACAGTTCGGTGACACTCATGAACGGGCCCTTTGGGTAGCCGTAGGGCAGGTTCTCGTCCTCGTGGGGCTGCGTCGATGCCGCCACGCGTTTCGATGAGCGGAAATCGACCACGCGATCGGCGAGTTCCTGGGCGTCCTTGTCCTGAGCGCCGCCGAAGACGAACAGGGCGGCGAGAAGCTCTGGCGTCGCAGTGTTCAGGTCGACCTTTCCGGCCTCATCCTGAATCAGGATGCGCAGGCGGCCGTCCGCCGATTTCGTGGTGAGGGTTTGCGGCCCGAGACGCTGCGCGGCGTTGGCCGGTCGATTCAAAATGCTCTTGATGCCGAGATCGATGCCGCCTGACGCCATTGCGCGAAGCTTGGCGTTGACTTCCTCGTTGTGGGCGCCGACGGCGAAGCTTCTCGAGTCCGATGTGAAGCTCGAGGCGATCAGCGCGAGAACCGCCGCGAGCGCCAGTACCACGAAAATCGCAAAGCCGCGTTGGTTGCCTGCTCCTGCCTTCATCTGCCTTTTCTTCCCCTCTGTCTTTATGAACCGCTGACCGGCTTTTAGAGATCGGACATCTGGTTCTTGAACTCGTCCGTGATGGTGTTGACGTCTTGAACGTTGCCGATGACCCGCGGGGTCATCGGTCCGTTGCGATTGAATTCGTCTCGAAATGGGAAAGGCAGATCGCCCGGTGGGCCATTTTGAGGCTGTTTCGATCCTGCGATGTTCCGGGCCAACTCATTTTTCGCGACCTTTCCTTCGATCGCTGGAATCAAAGCAAGCGATATGCCACTGCCCGGAAGTGATCTAATCTTCTGACAAACAATGAGTTTCTCGATCCGTGTGCGCGGAGTTGAGAATTGGCCAGGGAGAGTTGGCGATCGCACTGAAAGTCGTGGTTTGCCGGATCGTTCAAGACGTTCTTCAAAAAACCACGGTAACGCTTCCGATCCGCGCCCCAACCAATTAGAAAGAGCCCCGAATCGGTAAGTCCGGGCTGGCCGGGCTTGGGGCAGAGTTGTGCCTCGGCCTTTGCTGATTTTTCAATGCATTGATTTCGCTATAGGATTCTAGATGACGACGTATGTTCTGGTGCATGGGGCGTGGCACGGCGGCTGGTGCTGGCGGCGGGTTGCCGACAGGCTGATTCAAAGAGGCCACACCGTGTTCACGCCGACCCTGACGGGCGTGGGAGAGCGCTCCCATCTGCGCACCCGGGATGTCGACCTCACGACGCAGATCACCGACATCGTGAACGTCATGAAGTGGGAGGGGCTCAAGGACATCGTCCTGTGCGGCCATTCCTACGGCGGGTTCGTCGTCACCGGTGTCGCGGAGCGGATGGAATCGTCGATCTCGTCCATCGTCTATCTCGATGCGTTCCTACCGGAGGACGGCGATTGCCTCGCGGACAATTGGGGGCCGGAGAGGAGCAAGAATTCTCTATGAGCAGGCGGAAAACGGCGAGCCGACGCCGCCGTTCAGCGCGGAGTTCTTCGCGGTAAACGTTCAGGATCGCGTCTGGGTTGACAGCCAGTGCACCCCGCACCCGGCGAAATGCTTCACCGAGCGGCTAAAGGTCACCGGCGCGCGGGAGCGCATCGCCAAGAAGACCTATATCTATGCGAGCGGCTGGGATTCTCACTTCACGCCGTCCTATGAGAAGGCGAAAGCAAATCCATCCTGGCGGACGCTGACATTGCCGTGCGGGCACGACGTCATGCTCGACATGCCGGACGAGTTGACCGAACTGCTGATCGCTGCGGCGTAACCCCGGCTTAAGCGCCGTAATGCTTCTCGGGCAGCATCCAGAGTAGCGGGAGCGAGAGCGCCCCGACCAGGATGCTGATCCAAAGGGCGGCAGGAACGCCCCAGGTGCCGGCCACGGGGCCGAGCGCCATCACGCCTAACGCTCCCATCGCGTTCGAAAGACCCAGCGCCATGCCGCTGCCGAAAGAGCGGTTCTCGGGCACGATGTCCTGGCCGATCAGGATGGTCAGCGGGAAGGTCGCGAACAGGCCGATGCCCACGACGGCGATGAGGATCCACATCCAGATTCCGTCCACCAGCATGAAGGCGATCATCCCGAGCACGGCGATCATCATGCCGATCGCAATCACGCGCCGGCGGCCGCCTCTATCGCCCAGATGGCCGCCCGTCATGTTCCCGATGAGCCCGACAAGCATGAGCGTGGCAATGAACGCCGCACCGCCCGCGAGCGAACCGCCGCGCTGGTTCCAGAGCACCGGCACATAGGCCGTCACCGCGTAGAGCAACACGCCGCGCAGGCCGGACATCAGCACGAGGATCGTCAACGGCTTCATATGGGCGTGCCACTCGACCTTGGCGGCGCCCTTTGGCCGCGGCGGCAGGCTGGTCGATGCGCGCCAGAGGAAGGGCAGGGTCAGGATGCCGGGAATGCCGAGGATCCAGATGCTGGTCAGGCCATGAGCGGTGACCAGCAGGCTGGCCGCCAGCGGCCAGATGCCGCGGCCGATTTCTCCCCCGATCATGAATACGGCCATGCCCATGCCGTGGCGTTCGCCGGAGGAATGCCGGACGGCGGCAAGCGTTTGGGGATGAAAGAATGAATTCGCCGTCCCGAGAATGACGAGCACGATACATAAAAGAGCGAGGTCCGGCGCGAAGCCGATCAGAGCGGCGGCGATCGATCCGGCGCCAAGGCCGAGGACAGTGAAACTCCGGCCGCCCACCCGGTCGGAGAGAAGGCCTGTGATAGGTTGTAACCCCTGACCAATGACCAGCGCTCCCATCAGCACGCCGGCAAGCGACACCGAAAGCCCCATCGACATCAGGATCGCGGGCAGGATGCCAGGCAGATAGTTCGCCGCGCCGTCATTGAGGAAATGTGCCCAGCTCAGCACGGAGAGCTTGCCATAGGCCGGATGGTGATCGGCAGTCTCTGTGGCGGTCTGGGTCATGGAGGGTCCTGAGATGGTGAATTTTGGGCGCGGTCAGCGGCGATCCGGGAACAGCCGGGCAAGGCCGGACTCGGACGCGTCGGCGATGCCGCGTTCGGTTATGAGTCCGGAAACGAGGCGGGCGGGTGTTACGTCAAAGGCGTAATTGGCGACCGGTGTGCCGTCCGGCACGATCCGGACCGTGGTAATGGCGCCGGTCGCGGTCTTGCCGGTCATGTCCGACACTTCCTTGCCGCTCCGCTCCTCGATCGGAATTTGCCGCACGCCGTCCTTCAACGTCCAGTCGATGGTCGGCGAGGGCAGGGCGACATAAAACGGTACGCCGTTGTCGTGGGCCGCCAACGCCTTGAGGTAGGTGCCGATCTTGTTGCAAACGTCGCCCGTCGCGGTCGTGCGGTCCGTGCCGACGATGCAGAGATCGACTTTGCCATGCTGCATCAGATGGCCGCCCGCATTGTCCGCGATCACCGTATGCGGCACGCCGTGGTTCTTGAGCTCCCATGCCGTGAGCGAGGCGCCCTGATTGCGTGGGCGCGTCTCGTCCACCCAGACATGCACCGGAATGCCCGCATCGTGCGCCATATATATCGGTGCTGTCGCGGTGCCCCAGTCGACGGTCGCGAGCCAGCCCGCGTTGCAGTGGGTCAGGACGTTCACCGGCTCGCCATTCGTCTTTTTCGAGGCCGCGTCTTCGATCAGCCTCAGCCCGTGCTTCCCGATCGAGGCATTGATGGCGACGTCTTCCTCGCAGATCTCCGCCGCCTTGCGATAGGCGAGTTCGGCGCGGTTCGAGGGAGGTTGGTTGCGAATGGCGTCGCGCATGCGGTCCAGGGCCCAGCGCAGATTGACCGCGGTAGGCCGTGCCGAAACCAGCAGTTCATACGCCGCATCAAGACCCGCGTCGCTCGGGTCGGCCCGCATGGCGAGGCATATGCCGTAAGCGCCGGTGGCGCCGATCAGTGGCGCCCCGCGCACCAGCATGTCGGAAATCGCCCGCGCCACATCGTCGGTGTCGCGCAACGTCTCGGTTTCAAAAGCGAAGGGCAGCTTGGTCTGATCGATCACGGTCACGGACCAGCCGTCCGGCTCGACCCAGATCGTACGGTAATGTTCGCTCCCGACCTTCATACCCGGCTCCCGCCCCTAATCGCTGCTTCTCGCGCTTGAGCCTCTTTACATTGCTGACTGGCAATTGGAAAGTGACCGCCGGTTCCGGCAGGCATGGACAAGGGGACGATGGCCGCAAAATCCAGCGAAACGGCGATCAGGCAGGCGATCGTTGAGGCCTATCGGGAGTTATCCGACAAAGGACTCAATGCCGGCTCCAGCGGCAATATCAGCGTACGAACCGGCAACGGCATGCTGATAACGCCGACCGGCTGCACGTCGGAAACGCTGCGTGCCGAACAGATCGTCTCATGCGGATTGGATGGACGCTGGACGGGGCGGCTCGCGCCGTCGTCCGAATGGGCGATGCATGCCGAAGTTTATGTTCGCGTCGAGTTGGCACAGGCGGTCGTTCACACGCATGCGGACAATTGCGTGGCTCTGGCGGCCCACGGAAGATCCATCCCGCCGTTCCATTACATGCTGCAAAGCTTCGGCGGAAAGGATGTGCCCTGCGTCCGCTATCTGCCATTCGGTACGCGGGAACTGGGGGCGGCGGCCGGAAAGGCGCTGGAGACCCGGACGGCCTGTCTGATGGCCAATCACGGGATGCTCGCGCGGGGCGGGACGCTGCACGAGGCGTTCGAAACCACGCTTCGTCTGGAGACGATCGCCCGGCAATACCGGCTCGCGCTCACGCTGGGTTCGCCAAAACTCCTGACCGACAAGCAAATGACGCTCGTCGCCAGGCAGTTCGAGGATTATGGCAAGCAGCCGCGTGCGAAGATCAAGCGCCGCTGGATGGTGCCTTGAGGCTGTCGTCAGGGCACGACATCGTTCTTCAGTAACGACACGGCGAAGTCGTCGACCAGCCGCAGATGTTCGGTCGCCAGGGCGTCCGGTCGGCGGAAGGCATAGCGATATAGCGGCGTCAGCGGCAGGTGCAGTTCCAGAAGCTTTCCGGATTCGAGCGCAGCCTGCGCATGCTCCCGCATGACGCAAACGACACCGACCCCGGCGACAGCAAGCTCGATCAGGGTTTCCGATTGCTGAGCCCGCGTGACGACATTGAAATCCGTGATGCCGGCGTCGGACAGGATCCGGATCGTGATGAGTTCGAGAGGCGACCCGGCGAGGGGCATCAACATGGGGAGGCGCTGCCGCTCACTCATATCCAAGTCAAGCGCCAGCGGGTGGTTCGGAACTCACCAACAGACTCGGCCGCGCGAGGTTTATGAACGTTCCGGCCGGTTCGTCCGGCTGGTCATAGAGCGCCAGATAGGCCAGATCCATTCGCCGGTTGCGCGTCGAGTTCGACGGCTTCCTGCCGGGATCTCAGCCGGACGAATTCGATATGGATGTCCGGATGGGCGAGCTGGAACTTGGGCAGGTTCGGCAGCAGAAGATGGTCGAGAATATAATCGCCCGCTCCGACCCGGACGCGATGCGGCATGGCCGTCGCCGAGAGATTCTCGACCTCCCGTGCGGAGTTCAGAAGATCGGGCGCCTTGCGGAGGAGGGCGGAGCCGCGATCGTTCATGAGCGGAACGGTGCCGGGCCGCCGGTCGAACAGGCTGTAGCCGATCTTTCGCTCCAGAGCGCGGATCTGGTCGCTCACGGCTGCGGGCGACACGCCGAGCCGGTCCGCCGCGCCGGCGAAACTGCCGGTCTCAGCGACCAGAACGAATGTCTGCAATTGCCGGAAAGTGGCCCTGAGCACGGCCTCGCCCCCTGGTAAAAAGGCTCTTTGACCTGAAAGGAATGATAGCCACAAGGTAAAGCTTGTGGCTAGCCCCTAGCACTGCATCCGTTGCTTGGACGCGCGCCCGTGCGACAAATGATCTCCAGGGTTTCAAATCGGCGCTTCATAGGGGAAGCGCCGCTTCAATTGACTGATTGGGAGCGGGTCGGCAGGCCGTCGGCACGCCGCGAGCGGGAAATTTTACAAAAAGAGAGGCTTGAAGCATGCCAGGGATCAGCGATCGGCTTTCGGCGAAGCGTGGCTCGGCGGCGAGGATGACGCGGTTTGCGGTCGGCGCGGGTGTCGCGGCCCTGATGGTCGGACTTGGGGCTGGCAGCGCCTTGTCGGCAGACCGGACACATCTTTATTGGGGCGACACGCATCTTCACACGAATACGTCGATCGATGCCTATGGAACCGGCAACAAGAATGTTTCCCCGGACGATGCCTATCGCTATGCGCGCGGTCTTCCGATCATCGGGCCCGATGGCGTCCACGAGGTGAAGATGCGCCGGCCGCTGGACTTCCTGGCGGTGACCGATCACGCGGTCATGATGGGAATGGAAATCCTGGCCGCGAAAAAGGATCCCAGTCTCGAAAGAACGGAATGGGGCCGCAAGTTGCTCGCCATTCATGACAGCCCGGGCAACACGATCATGAGCGAACAGATGTTCATGAAGCCCGACATGAAGAAGCAGATGATGGATCAGGTCGCGACGCCCGAGATAAAGCAGTCGGCCTGGAATCTGGAGGTCGATGCGGCCGAGAAAAACAATATTCCCGGCAAGTTCACCGCGCTGATCGCCTGGGAATGGACGGCGATGTCCGGAAAATTCAACATGCATCGCTGCATCATCACGAATGCCAACGGCAAGAACGCCAAGGAGTTCATACCGTTGAGCAACTACGATACGCAGACTCCCGAGGAGATGTGGGCGTATCTGGAGAAGACCAAGGCCCGGACCGGCGTCGATTTCATCGCCATCCCTCACAACTCGAATCTCTCGGGCGGCTTGATGTTCGACATGGTGGACGGCTATGGCCATCCCATCACGGCGAAATACGCCCGTGAGCGCGCCCGTTGGGAGCCGCTGGTCGAGGTGACGCAAGGCAAAGGCACGTCGGAGATCGCGCCGGAACTCGCGCCGACCGACGAATTCGCCGAATTCGAGCTCTGGCGCCGCCTGCTGTTCAACGAATACTCGAAACCGACGGCGGGCGCCTATGTCCGGACCGCGCTGATGCGCGGGCTTGAAATCCAGCACTCCGTTGGCGTCAATCCGTATAAGCTCGGCCTGATCGGCAATACCGACTCCCATACGGGGCTCAGCTCGGTCCAGGAAAACGACTTTGTCGGCCACTTCAGCCAGGACCTGACGCCGCAACAGCGCATGGCCGACTACGGCGCATACAAATCCACGGAATTCGTCTTCCCGAATTGGCAACTGGGCGCCTCCGGCCGCACGGCCGCGTGGGCGACGGAAAATACCCGTCAGGGAATCTTCGACGCCTTCAAGCGCAAGGAAGTCTATGCCACCTACCGGCACGCGGATCGTGCTCCGTGTCTTCGGCGGCTTTGGTTTCAAGAAGAGCGATGCCGAGGCGAAGGATATCGCCGAAGTCGGTTACAAGAAGGGCGTCCCGATGGGGGCCGACTTGACCAACGCGCCCAAGGGCAAGGCGCCCGAGTTTCTGATCTGGGCGGCCAAGGATCCCCTGAGCGGAAATCTGGACCGCGTGCAGGTGATCAAGGGATGGGTCGACGCCTCCGGCAAGGCGCAGCAGAAGGTCTATGACGTCGCCTGGTCGGGTGACCGTAAGATGGACGCCAAGGGCGAATTGCCGCCGGTCGGCAATACGGTCGACCTTCAGACCGCTCGAATATACCAACACCATCGGAGCGGCCCAGCTTTCGACCGTCTGGACGGATCCGGATTTCAAGCCGGACCAGCTGGCGTTCTATTATGTCCGCGTGCTGGAAATCCCGACGCCGCGGCACACGCTGTTCGATGCCATCGCCCTCCATATCGATCCGAAGGACACGGGTGAGCCGGCGACGATCCAGGAACGCGCCTATTCGTCGCCGATCTGGTATACGCCGGCAGGGGAATGAGGGCTATCAAGCGGTTTCTGAGCGATCCACTGCTCCACTTTCTGGTGGTGGGAGGGCTGCTGTTCGTGGCCTTCCACATCATCAGAGGGCCATCGCCCGTAGCGGACGACGGCAAGACGATCGTGGTCGATCAGGCCAAGCTTTTGACCTTCATGCAGTATGAGTTCAACGCGTTCAAGCCGGACTTTTTCGAGAAACAGTTCAACAATCTTTCGTCAGACGAAAAGCAGGCATTGATCGACAAATATGTCCGCGAGGAAGCGATGTTCCGCGAGGCGAACGCGCTGGGCCTTATGGATGGCGACTATGTCATCCGCCGCCGCATGGTCGAGAAGATGCGCTATCTGATCGACGACACGACGACCGAGGCGTTCCATCCGACCGAGGAACAGCTTCAGGCATTTTTCGATGCGCACAGGGACCGTTACGAGGTCGCTCCCTCGCTCACCTTCACGCATGTGTTCGTTGACGCCGAGAAGCATCCCAAGGATGCCGAGGCGGTGGCCGAAAAACTGAAGGCGGTGTTGAAGGCGAAAAGCGCGACCTTCGAGGACGCCCCGCAATATGGCGATCGCTTCCCCTATTCGCAGAACTACGTGAAGATGACGCCCGATTTCATCGAAAACCAGCTGGGCTCGGGTTTCGTCGAGGCGCTGATGAAGCTCTCGCCGTCAAACGCGATGTGGCAGGGGCCGATCAAGTCTCAGTTCGGATATCACATCGTCATGCTGACGGAGCACAAGGCCGCCTATCTTCCCAAGCTCGCGGAGATCCATGACCAGGTGAAGGAAGACATGCTGCGAGATCGCGTCCGCGTCGCGCGCGAGAAGGCCGTGGAGGATCTCGTGAAGCACTTCACCGTTAAGCTCGAGGGGATTTCCCTTTCGAGTGGCGACGACAAGGCCACCAATGCGTCCGCGTCTCGTTGATATGCGCTTGGTCCAGGTCGCGCTCCTCGGCCTGGTTGCCGGATTCACGCTGCTCTCCGGCATGCCTGCCCGCGCACATGACGCGCGGCCACTGTCCATCAATATCAGCGAGCAGAGCCAGGGACTGTATGTCGCCAATGTTCTCGTGCCGCCCACCGTGCCGACAGCCAATCAACCGTCGGTCCAGTGGCCCGCCAACTGCAAGGTCCTGAAGGACGAAGACACGGGCGTCGTCGGTGTGGTCAAGGAAACGACCGCGCTTCGCTGCACCGGTGGCCTTGAAGGCCAGCATATCGCGGTCCGCTACGCGATCTACAATCCGTCTCTCGCTACACTGTTTCGCCTCACCGAATCTTCCGGCAAGACGATCACGCGCGTTCTGCCGCCCGATCAGCTGAGTTGGGTCGTGCCGAAGGAACCCGGTTGGCGCGAGGTCGCGACCGGTTACTTCAAGCTTGGCGTCGAGCATATCTGGACCGGCATCGATCATCTCCTGTTCGTGACCGGGCTCCTTCTTCTGGCCGGCACGTTCCGCCGTGTGCTCGTGACGATCACGGGCTTTACGATCGCACATTCGATTACGCTGACCTTGTCCGCGCTCGATCTTGTCCGGGTGCCGGTCGCGCCGGTCGAGGCGGCGATCGCCTTGTCGATCCTGTTCCTGGCACGGGAAATCGCCCATCCGCATCCGGACGGCATCGCGGCACGGTATCCGATTCTGGTGGCGTCTTCCTTCGGCCTGCTGCACGGCTTCGGTTTCGCGGCGGCCTTGCGTGAGGTCGGGTTGCCGACCAACGAACTGGCGGTCGGCCTTTTCTGCTTCAATCTCGGCGTGGAAGCAGGTCAGATCGCTTTCATCATTCTGGTGCTGGTCGTGCTCTATATCGGCCGCAAGCTGATCGTGGTCACCCGAATGCCAACGATCCAGCTCAGCCATCGTCTCGGACTGATCGGTGGCTATGGCCTCGGCATACCGGCGGCCTTCTGGTTCATCCAGAGACTGGGCGGGTTCTAGGACGCGTTCTGGTTCTCCGTCAGATCGACAAGCATCGACGGAGTGAGAACCTGCGGCAGTTGCCGGGAGGGGCCATCGGGCGGGTACCAGATATACAGTGGCACCCCGGCTCGTCCCTGATCCGCCAGAAGCTTGGTGACTTCGGGGTTGCCGCGCGTCCAGTCGCCCTCCAGCACCGCTATATGAGCCTTTGCGAAGGCGTTCGCCACGGATGCCGATGACAGGCTCGTCGCCTCGTTCACCTTGCAGCTCAGGCACCAGTCGGCGGTCAGGAAGACGAAGACCGGCTTGTGCTCGGCGCGCAGTTCGGCGAGCCGGGCCGCCGTGTAGGGTTGGCTTGCCAGCAAATGGGAGGCTTGCTCCGTGGCCGCCGAGCTTGCGCTGACACCCCAGAAGGCGAGAGCGATGGCCGCTGCACCGGGCAGCACCGCGGGGAAGGCCCGCCGGTCGGCCAGCTTGCGCAGGCCGTACCACCACAGAGCGATGCCCATCAGGAGAGCGGCGGCGAGTGCGATCGTCATCGCCGAGACGCCGGCCTGTCGACCGACGATCCAGCCAAGACCGAGAGCCGTTGCGAACATCGGAAGGCTCAGGATCTCGGCGCAGCGTCATCATCCACGGCCCCGGCTTTGGAAGCCAGGCGCGCGCGGGCTTTACGAAGCCGAGGACAAGGAAGGGCAGGGATAACCCGAAACCCAGACCACCGAAGATGCGCGAGAGCCGCCGAGACGGGCAGCAGCAAGGCGGCGCCAAGCGCGCCCGCCATGAACGGGCCGGTGCAGGGCGTCGCGATGAATGCGGCGAGGGCTCCTGTGCCGACACCGCCAAGCAGGCCAGACCGGGATCGGAGATTGACGTTCAGCGACGGCAGTTCGTAGAGGCCGGCGAGATTGGTAGCGATTGCCGTGACGAGCAGCAGCAGGACGGCGACCACGCGGGTGTCTTGCAACTGGAAGGCCCACCCGACGGCATGTCCGCTATTCTTGAGCACCAGCACCATGCCGCCCAGCGCCAGCAGCACACCGACCGCGCCCAGCATATAGCCAACGGCCTCCATCCGCGCCTCGTGGTCGTCATCTCCCCCGCTCGGACGAGGGCGAGCGCCTTGAGGCTCAGGATCGGGAAGACGCAAGGCATCAGATTGAGCAGCAATCCGCCCAGGATCGCGCCGCCAAGGGCGAACAAGAAACCGCTGCCGAGTTCATCCTCGGACGCTGTCGCGGGTATGGCTCCACGCACGGCGGTGAACACATAGCCCGCCGGCCCTTGGTCGGCGTTTGCCGTGCGCACGACGCCGGAGAGCATTTCGCCAAAGGTGCCGTCGCCGTGCGGCAGGGAAATTACGACGCCCCCGTCGCTCTCCGAGACAGTCTGCGGCGTTCCTGCCGGTACGGCATCCTCATCGTCGAAGAAGACATGCGTCGATCTAAGGTTCGCCCGTTTTGACACGGGTACGAACAGTTTCAGCGACCCGCCTTCCAGTGCAAACCGGGCAGGTTGGGCAAGCTGCTTGGGGAGAACGGCTCGGGCTTGGGAAAAGACGCTGGCAACAGCCGGGTCGGGCGTGCCGTTGCCGACTTTGAGTAACGTGTCGAGCGTGACGGTCTCCGGGACGCAGGAGCCTTCCGAACAGATCAGAAGATCGGCGCTGAGTGCGATCGGCAGCGCCGTCCCCGCCGGCATTGTTTGCGGTACCGAAATATCGGTCAACAGAGTGACGGGGCCTTCATGCACGTTGCTCGCGATGCCGCCGATCACGAGTTTGCTGGGGACCGGGTGGCGAACCTCTCCGGCGGTCACACCCTGGGGCAGCGTCCAGTCGAGTTCCGGCGCCAGGCCGGTTTCGCCGGGGTTGGACCAATAGGTATGCCAACCCTTCTCGGGATTTATCACGAGAGCGAGCGTAACCGCCTTGCCCGGCGCGGGGGCCCGACTCTCGGCAAGCAGTTCGGCCGTGAAATGCGGCGTCGTCGCGGTGCCGGCGGCCAGCGCGGAGGCGGCCGGCAGCAGCAACAGGAAACTCATCAGAAGGGAACGGATCATGGGTAATCCCGCCTTACTTCACTCACCGTATGACCCAGCTCTGAACGCCTTCGCGCTTGAGGAATTTCTCGGCGCCTCTTCCCTGCAACATGGCGAGCGTCGAGATGACGCCGGCCTCCATGCAGGTGGGGGCGGCGACCGTTACGGAACGCGGCGGGTTCTTGACCGGCCAGCCGGTGCGCGGATCGAGAATGTGGCTGTAGCGGATCCCGTCCTTGAGCAGGAAACGGCGAGCGTCGCCGCTCGTCGTGAGAGCGCCCGCGGCGATCTCGAGCCGTGCCTTGGACGCATCGGGTCCATCCACCGATTCGATCGCCACGCGCCAGCGGGTGTTGCCGATGCGCGGTCCCGAGACACGTAGATCGCCACCGAAATTCACCAGAATGGGCCGGTCCGTTTCTTGAGCGATTTTCAGCAGGGTGGAAATCGACGGCATATTCTTTTCCGAGGCCGCCGAAATCGATCTCCATCCCTACGGGCAAAATCAACTCGGGCCGCCGCCAGACGACCTTCCGCCAGCCGATGTAGGGGAGAACCTCCGCTACCTGTTTCTTGCTCGGCACATTGTCCGATCCGTCGAACCGCCAGATCCGCCGGAGCACGCCGGACGTTACGTCGAACAGCCCCTTGCTGAGCCGATGGCAGCTATCGGCGTAATCCAGCAAAGCGGCGGTTTCGTCATCGACAATGACGGGCTTTCCACCAGACGTGTTGATCTTCGTGATGACACTGTCGTCACGGTAGCGGCTGTATTTGATCTCGATGCGCTTCGCCTCGGCTTCGGCCATGGCCCCAAGTCTCGCGGCGAGCAACGGATCGGGATCGTCGACACGCAGCTCGCATGGCGACGCCATCGCGCTGAAACGATGGACGCGGGATTCTCCGGCGACCGTCATCGGTGCGGCCGCCGGAGTTGGAGTAATAGAGAAGCGCGGTACGGCAAATGCATGTCCCTCGGATGTCATCGTCATTTGCCGAACCATGCCCTATCTGAACGTGTAGGTGAATCCCGCCATGACGGCTTGGGCGTGAACGCCCGAGAATAGAATTCGCCGTGGCGAGATAGCCGGGCGCGCCGGGAATGGTCGAGGCGCCGGTCTGCTTATAGTCCTGCCCAACGATGTAGAACTCGCCGTTGGACGAGACCTTGAAGCCGAGCTTCAGCCCGATGGTCTTCGCCGAGAACCGGCCAAGACGGCTGTCCGCGCTGGCAAATTGCGGCAGGGGCTGTCCCGAAAGCAGGTAGTAGTTGAAGAAGTTCGCCGCCGTCTGATGGTAGTAGCGGAATTGCGGCTCGATGTAGAACCAGGACAGGATCGGGACATATTCCTTCACCTCGCCGGTGATCGAATTTATGCCCCAGTCGTCGTGATAGTAACGGCCCGAGATATCGGTGACGGTCGGTCCGATCGCAATCTTGTTCGCCATATAGACGCTCTGGCGGGTTCGCGAGCGGGGACGTCCCTCGTAGAGATATTGCAGCGGTCCGCCGGTAACCGGATCGACCACCGAAACGATCTTGTAGGGATCGTTCTGATAGCCCTTGTTGAAGCCGATGCTGTAGTTCAACTCCAGCAGCCAACGACGGTTCATCACCTGCGTAATTCCGGCCACGACGCTGAGCACCGACTTGGAGTCATTCGGACCCTTCATGAGTCCGTTCATCTCGGTCAGTGGCGTCGGGGTCCCGAAATGCGGACGGGATTGGTCGTACTCGAAGTTCACGCCGACCGAGAGCGTCGTGTTGTGGTCGTTGAAATCCTGCGCGAGCCCGAGGTTTGCCGAATAGGACCGATAGTCGCGTTCGAAGGAGCCATCGAGACCGAATGTCAGACGCGTGTTTGACGACATCTGACGTCCATAGCTCATGTCGAGCGCGTAACGCCGGTCCTTGAAGCCCGAATCGACCGGCAATTTGTTGGGATCGATCGTGTATTGCGCAACCTGCGTGCCGGTGCCGGGTATGGTGATGATCTGCGTGTTGCCGGACGCGCCCGTGACCGCCTCCTCCGAGCCGGGGGGCGTCGTCGGAACGGTGAAGGTCTGTGGCGCGCTCCACGGCGTTGCGCCGTTCGGCGTGGCGCCTGTCAGGGAGTCGTAGGTCGCCTTCAAGGACAGACTGTCGCCGGTATAGCCGGTGATCTTCATGCGTGCGACGGGCTCGATGGCCTGCACGCGGCCACCCTGCTCCTGATAGAACAGGATGGAGGAGTCGAGCACCGTTGTGCCGAGGTCGCTGGCGGTATCGTCCAGAACGCTGCCGCTGCTGTTGCCGAACGTGCTCGCTGGCGGTTGCGGGGCCGGGACGGATTGGGCATAGGCGCCCGTCGCCATGAACAGATTGGCCGTGACGAGGCTGAGCGTGCGCCTGACATTGCCCTTGCGGGATTTCCTCAGTTGCATCCGCAGCCTCCGCCGTCGAAGGAGCGGCCGCCGCTGGAGCCTTCCTTGCTGAAGTAGGTGTGTTCCTCAAAGCCGGTCAGGTTGGGATGCGTGTTGAGCTGCATCGACTTCCTGGCCATCAGGTCGCGGTCCCACGGCTTGGTGCCGACGAGGGAACATGCGGTGAGGAGGCACATAACGCCGATCGCAACAAGCAGGCTGCGTGCGAAACTCATGATTGAACTGCCTATTTCTGGTTTTCGTTGATCAGGTCGTAGACGTGGGACGAGTACTCGCCCTCCTTGTCCATGAAGAATCCCTTGTGGACGTAGCGGAGCTTGCCGTCCCGATCGAACAGGATGGAGGTGGGCATCTGCTCGACATGGAATTTGGTCGCGAGCACGCCCTTTTCGTCATAGACGATGGGCACGTCGCCGCCTCTGAATTCGTGAAGGAACGCGTCCGCCTTCTTGCGCGAATGATCGACGTTCACCGCGATGACGACGAGGTCCTTGCCGGGATAGGTGGAGCTCGAGGGATTCCATGAAGGGGAAGGACAGCTTGCACGGCCCGCACCAGGACGCCCAAAAATCGAGATAGACGACCTTTCCCTTGTAGGCATCGAGATTGAAATCCGACGCGCTGATCGTCGGCGTGTCGGCAAGGGCGACCGTGACCGGTGTCAGGAATGCGACCAGGGCAGCGAAACTAACGATGCGCCTTGCAATGCTGCGCAGTAATGACATTTACTAACTCCAATAAATATCCCTCACGGAAATAGAAAAATTTCCGCAAAACGACCAAACGGCAAAATATAGAAATAATGAATTCTATATTTTATCGAGCGCTATGTTGTTTATTCCCTTGCATTCTGCGTCCTCCGCAATAATTCGTATTATTGCTCTGAGTTCAGGATCCCCTGAAATCACTTCTCTCCGGAATGCACCGATGACTCCCAGCTCGTCTAAAGGCCAATTTATGCGAACCGTCTCGCCAAGGTCGTATATGGCTTCGTGTTCGTGTGACCGGCCTTTCGGACATTCGCTAGTAAGACGGCGCCGCACGATACGAACCTCCGTGAAAAATGCAGCGCGGAAGAATTTCATGTGTCCGAACCAAGACGAGACGACGGATCATGGGAACTGATCCGTCCGACAAATCGACCGTTCCTGGGCTGCATGCCCACGCGTTTCCGGCGATGGGCACCCGTTGCGAATTGCGGCTCTACGCCGCAGACCGCGTGGCGGCCGGCATCGCTTTCGCGGCGGTTCTTGCGGAAGTGGATCGGATCGAGCGGAAATATTCGCGTTACGATCCCCACAGTCTGGTTTCGGAAATCAATCGTGTGGCGGAGGCCGGCGGATCGATCGAACTCGATGACGAGACATCGGCTCTCATTGATCATGCGTTTGCGTGTCACGCGCAAAGTGATGGCCTCTTCGACATTACGGCGGGAATTCTTCGCCAAGCGTGGGACTTCAAATCCGGTCATCTGCCCGAGAGCGAAGTCGTCGAGGCGCTTCGTTCGCGGATCGGTCTCGACAAGCTTCAGTGGCGCCGACCTCGCTTGACGTTTTCGGTGCCCGGCCTGGAAATCGATCTCGGCGGAATTGGAAAGGAATACGCCGTGGATCGCGCGGTGCAAATTCTTCGCGAGATGGGAGTCGGCCACGGTCTGGTGGATTTCGGCGGTGACATTGCGGTCATCGGCCCGCATCCCGATGGCGAGCCCTGGCGCGTCCGTCTTCGTCATCCGCGCCAAGACACGACGCTCGCTGCCGAAGCTTCGATCCGCAAGGGTGGACTGGCGACGAGCGGCGATTATGAACGCTGCATCGAGATTGCCGGCAAGCGCTACGGCCACATCCTGAATCCACGGACCGGCTGGCCGGTCTATGGCCTCGCATCGGTAACGGTTCTCGCCGAGAGTTGTCTGCTCGCGGGCAGCGTGGCGACGATCGCCATGCTCAGGGAGGGCGAGGGACTGGATTGGCTGCGCGCGCTCGGCCTGCCGTTTCTGTCGGTAGATGTCGACGGTCGGCAGGAAGATGCCCTGCCGGCCGTCTTCGGAGCGATCTAAGCCTTAAGGTCGAGCCGGTTGGTGGCCAGGTAATTCAGGGCCTGGGTGGCGTTCGACGAGGTTTGCGCCGGATTACCGGAGCCGGACTGGCGAAGCTCCACCATCAGCGACTTCATTTTGGAAACGAAATCCTGCTGGGAAACGGAACCGCTGCCACTCGGATCAAGCTGGTTCCAGATCGCATCTGCGCCGGCTGCCTGGAAGGCCGCCGGTGGCTTCAGCGTCTGGAAGGCCTGATCGAACTGATCCTGTGTAATGGAGCCTGCGCCGCTGGCATCGATTTGATTGAAGAGAGACGTCATCTTTTGTTGCGGCGGCGCCTGCATACTCGCGCCGGACACCGGCGGTGGCATTGCTGCTCCGCCCACATTCGCTACGCTCATACTCACGACTACCTTTCTGACTGGAAAAGGTGGAAACGCGCCAGCGAGATCCCTTCGGATTCTATGCAGCAAGATCCGGACCAGTGATTGCTCCGGAAATTATTCCATATATTTCAGTCGTCTGAGCGTTTTTGCGCGAAGAGCGAAATCCGCCTGATGGGCAATTTCGGCCATTGCTCTAGGCAGGAAATTCTGACCCTCCAGAACACGGTCTTGCCGAAAGAAACATGAGGAATATGCTCTAGGCCGTGTCAATATCGGGGGAGCGGACACATCAGATTCGGTTATCACGATGGAACATCACCAAACGGTTTCACACAGGCGGACGGCATGAGCCGCCTCAAACGACATACCGAAGCCCATCTGGTTTCCCGCATCGGTTGGTTGAGAGCTGCCGTGTTGGGCGCGAACGATGGGATCGTCTCGACGGCGAGCCTTATCGTCGGTGTCGCGGCCGCCGCAGCGACACCACATGAGGTTTTGATCACCGGTGTGGCGGGCCTCGTCGCCGGCGCTATGTCGATGGCGGCGGGCGAATATGTGTCGGTCAGTTCGCAGTCCGATACGGAACGTGCGGATCTGGAGCGCGAACAAAGCGAATTGGACGACAGCCCGGAGGCGGAGCGCCAGGAACTGACCGAGATTTACGTGCAACGCGGTGTCGAGCGCACTCTCGCCCGTCAGGTGGCCGATCAGTTGATGGCGAAGGATGCGCTGGGGGCGCACGCCCGTGACGAACTGGGCATATCGGAGGTATCGACCGCCCGACCGGTTCAGGCGGCGCTTACATCCGCCGCAACCTTCGCCACAGGTGCCGCCATGCCGCTGCTGATGGTCGTCATAGCGCCCGCCGGGTTCCTCGTTCCGGCGGTTTCGATCGCCTCGCTCGGCTTTCTCGCGCTATTGGGCGCGATCGGCGCGCATGCCGGTGGCGCAAATGTCCTGAGGCCCACGCTGCGCGTCACCTTCTGGGGCGCACTGGCGATGGCTTCGACGGCCGGCATAGGGGCGCTGTTCGGAACGGCGGTCTGAGAGAGCGTTTCAGACGGAGAACCGTATCCCTCAGACGAATTTGGGGATCGGTCCGTTATGAGGCGTCTTGCGCTTCGAGAGATCGAAGGCGACTTCGTCGACGTAGCACCAGCCCCAGCCCTCGGCCCGGCTCAGGACTTGAGGAACGCCAGAAGATCGGCATTCACCTTGTCCTTGTGGGTGGTGCACATGCCGTGAGGCGCGCCTTCGTAGATCTTCAGCGTCGATTTCTTGATGAGCTTGGAGGACAGCATGGCCGAGGCGCCGATCGGCACGATCTGGTCGTCGTCGCCGTGAAGGATCAGCGTCGGCACGTCGATCTTCTTGCAGTCCTTGGTGAGATCGGTCTCGGAGAACGCCTTGATGCAGTGATAGGACCCCGGCATGCCGCACATCATGCTCTGCAGCCAGAACGACTCGCGCACGCCTTCCGACACCTTCGCGCCCTTCCGGTTGTAGCCATAGAACGGCAGCGAGAGATCCATCCAGAACTGCGACCGGTCGGCGAGCACGGCGGCGCGGATATCGTCGAAAGCTTTCATCGGCGTTCCGTCCGGATTCGACTTGGTCTTGAGCATCAGCGGGGGAATCGCGCCGATCAGCACCGCCTTGGCGACCCGCTTGGTGCCATGCCGTCCGATATAGCGCACGACCTCGCCGCCGCCCGTGGAATGGCCGACATGGACCGCGTCCTTGAGCTTCAGGGTCTTGGTAAGCTCGGCCAGATCGTCGGCATAGGTATCCATATCGTTGCCTTGCAGAGGCTGGCCTGATCGGCCATGGCCACGGCGGTCATGGGCGATGCAGCGATATCCCTTCGAAGCGAGGAAGAACATCTGGTCCTCGAAGGCATCCGCGCTTAGCGGCCAGCCATGGCTGAAGACCACCGGCTGACCCTTGCCCCAGTCCTTGTAATAGATTTCGGTTCCGTCTTTGGTCGTGATCGCGGGCATGAACAGGTCTCCTCGAGTGCGGGGGGAAGCAGACACGCAAGAAACCAACGTCGCTGCGCAGGCGAGGGAGCCGTGCGCCGGACCAACGTGAGAACGCCACTGATAATCGCTTGCACTATGCTGCGCCTGCGATGTGACAGTGGCAATACTGTGGATATGATCAGGGGACCCGAACGGGAAACCGGCATGGCGGGGGAAATGGCAGGCGCTCGGGGACTCGAACCCCGGACCCACGGATTAAGAGTCCGTTGCTCTACCAACTGAGCTAAGCGCCCGCATGCCCGTTCGTGAGGGCTTGGAATACAGGCGATCAGGCAAAGCCGTCAAGCCTTTGATGTCCCGAAAGCGCGTGCGGCCCGAATGTCTTGGTTAAATCGTCGCGCCGGTCTTGGAAAGGCTGACGTCCCGGTGGACATAGGCGCTCATGACGAAGCCGAATCCGATCAGGATGGTCATCATCGCCGTGCCGCCATAGGAAACGAGCGGCAGGGGCACGCCGACGATCGGCAGCAGGCCCATCACCATGGCCACATTGATGAAAACATAGACCGAGAAGGCGACGATGATGCCGGTGCCGACGAGCCGGGCGAACTGGTTGCGCGCCTGCATGGCGGCGGTGATGCCGCAGGCGATGATCGCGATATAGAGCGTCAGCAGGAACAATCCGCCGACCATGCCGAATTCCTCCGCCAGCATGGTGAAGATGAAGTCGGTGTGGTGCTCGGGCAGGAAGTTCAGGTGGCTCTGGGTGCCGTGCATGAAGCCCTTGCCGGTCACGCCCGCCGAACCGAGCGCGATCATGGACTGCATACTGTGATAGCCCTGGCCCAAGGGATCGCGGGAGGGATCCAGGAAGGTCAGGATCCGGCCCTTCTGATAGTCGCGCAGGAACGGCCAGACGGCCGGAACCGCGGCGACCACGAGGCCAAGTCCGATGCCGAAGATGCGCATCTTGACGCCCGCGAGGAACATGATCGCCGCGCCGGTGACGCAGATCAGAATGGCGGTGCCAAGGTCGGGTTGCTTGAGGATCAGCGCAGCCGGAACGCCGATCAGGATGAACGGCATGATCAGGCTCTTGTAGGACTCGGTCTCTTCGAGCGAGCGGCCGTGATAATAGCGTGCGAGCGCCAGGACGATGCCGACCTTCATGATTTCCGAGGGCTGGATCTGGACGACGCCGAGATCGAGCCAGCGTTGCGAACCGCCGCCGACGATGCCGACCATATCCACCGCGCTGATCAGCACGAGAGCGATGAAATAGATCGGGTAGGCGGCTTTGAGCCAGATCCGGATGTCGATCACGCCGATCGTCAGCAGAATACACAATCCGACGCCGAACCGGATGATCTGGCGCGAGGCATAGGGCTCGAAGCTGCCGTCGGATACGGAATAGAGCATCGCGAAGCCGATACAGGCGACGGCGGCGAGCAACACGATGATCGTCCAGTGCATGCCGCGCAGCTTCTCCACGAGGGTCATACGGCCCTTTTGTGCGGGATACAGCTTTTGGTCGACGGCGGACATGGCGGCGCGGCTCCGGGTCAGGTTTCTTCGCGGCGGGAAAGCGCCGCAAGCGGCCCGGTCGGCGTGCGGTTCGCCGGATCGCGCTTCTGGGTTTCGAGCATGATGTCGCGGGCGATCGGCGCGGCGGTGCGGGAACCGCTGCTGCCGTGCTCGACGACGACGGAGATCGCGTAACGGGGTGACTCCACCGGACCGAAGGCAATGAACAGCGCATGGTCACGCTCGATCCAGGGCTTGTCCTCGTTCTTGATGACGCCCGTGATGCGTTCTTCCTTGGAAATGCGCCGCACTTGCGATGTGCCGGTCTTGCCGGCAAGAGAATATCCCTTGTCGCGAATGCGGGAGCCGAAGGCGGTGCCGCCAGGAACATTGGAGACGTCGTTCATGCCCCGCATGACGACCGCAATATCGTTCGGGTCGATGCCCATGGCCTCGCCATATGCGTCGACCGCGGCGGGCGTGCCGCCGTTGGCAATCGCTTCCTTGATCTCGCTCGTAGTCATCAGCACGTGAGGTTTGACCGCACGGCCGCCATTCGAGAGGCGCGCGACCATGGTGCAGAGTTGAAGCGGTGTGGCGAGCACGTAACCCTGACCGATTCCCGCGATCAGCGTTTCGCCGCCTTGCCAGGGGACGCCCAGCGTCGCGCGCTTCCACTCCGAGGTCGGCATCAGCCCCTTCAACTCGCCCGGAAGATCGAGGCCCAGCGTATCGCCGAACTCCGAACCGCTTCGCCATTGCGGCAATAACATCGATGCCGGTCCGGCGTGCAGCCTCGTAGAAGTAGATGTCGCAGGAATGCATGATGGCATGCTCGAGATCGAGATTGCCGTGGCCATGCTCCTTCCAGCAGTGAAATTCCGAGCGCCCGAGCCGCATGACGCCGGAGCAATAGATGGTCGTATCGGGCTTGATCGCGCCGCTTTCTAGTCCGGCGAGCGCGGTCATCGTCTTGAACGTTGAGCCCGGCGGATACTGCCCCGCGATGCACTTGTTGATCAGCGGGTGATAGGGGTCTTTCGAGAGCTGATCCCAGCGCTCCTGGCTGACGCCGACGTTGAATTCGTTGGGGTCGTAGCCGGGCGAGGATGCCATCACCAGAACGTCGCCGCGATGGCTGTCCATCACGACGACCGCCGCGCTTTCGCCCTTGATCCGCTCCATCGCATAGCTCTGCAACTCGGCGTCGATCGTCAGGTACTGGTCCTCGCCGGGCGTGCCCGCCTGGCGGGCCAGCTCGCGGACGACGCGGCCGACCGCGTTCACTTCGACGCGGCTGTTGCCAGGCTTGCCGCGCAGTTCCTGATCGCGAACCCGCTCGACGCCGCGCCGGCCGATCTTGAAGCCCGGCAGTTGCAGGAGCGGGTCGGTGCTGCCGGTGAGATCCTCTTCCGTCACGGCGCCGACATAGCCGACGACATGGGAAAAGGCGTCGTTATAAGGGTAATCCCGTGTCGGGCCGGCATCCGGCTGAATACCGGGAAGGTCAGGGCCGTGGACGTTCAGGGTTGCGAATTGATCCCATGACAGGTTTTCCGAAACGGTAACCGGCACGAAGGCGGGCTTGCGCTTGATGTCGCGCATGATGCGCGCGCGCTGATTGTCGCTGATCGGAATGATCTGGGAGATCGCGTCGAGCGTCTCGTCGATCTTGGGAACCTGCTCTTTGATCAGGACCACGCGATAATCGAGCCGGTTCTTCGCTACGGGAATGCCGAAACGATCGAGAATCCGGCCGCGGGACGGGGCGAGGAGCCGCAGACTGATGCGATTGTCTTCGGCCAGGGTCTTGTACTGGTCGGATTCGATGACCTGAAGGTAATAGAGCCGTCCGGCCAGAACGGCCATCAGCGCAGCCTGACCGCCGCCGATCATGGCGACGCGCCGGGTGAACGTCTTAAACCGCGAATTTTCCGGGCGAACGAACGCCATACCGCGCTTCCTACTTTACTATAGCGCGCTGCACCCAGCTAAAAAGCCAGGCAAAGCAGGGATAGATCGCCACGGTGAGCATGAATTGGAAGGCGAACGGCCGTACAACCAGCAACTGATCGTAATAAATGCTGGCCAGCAGCCAAATTACGCCCTCCGCCCCGAGTGCGATGAGCCCAAATCCCCACCATCCTACAACAAAAGACTTACCAAGAAAAACACGACGTTGTGCATCCACAAGCCAGTGGACAAGTAGCAGCACCAGCGCCATCAGCCCCAGCGGGCCGCCCGTGACGAGATCCTGCAGGACGCCCAGGAAGAAAAGGGCGATCGACGGCATCAGGTTGGGCCGATAGATCGTCCAGTAATAGCAGGCGATCAGCGTGAGGAGCGGCATCGCGCTCTCAAGCCCCTCGATCCCGAAGGGCAGGCGCGAGATCACGAGCATCAGAAAGGCGAGAACGACCGGTGTGACCGCTCTGAAGCCGAGATCGACATAATGCAGAACGCCGGGCTTCATTTGCTGGAATCCCCGGCTGCCCGCGGATCCTCAAGCCTCGGAGGCGGGCGGAAATCCACGATATTCACGAAATCCAGCCGATCGGATTCGGAAAACAACTGGACCCGGATCACGTCGTCCTCGGACGAAACGACGCGGCCGACCGGCATGCGAGGCGGGAAGACGCCGCCCGCGCCCGACGTCACGACGAGGTCGCCGGGCGCAACCTGCACGCCGACGGGCAGGAAGACGATCGTCGGAAAGCGGGTGTTGTCGCCGGCCAGAATGGCGGGATATTGCTTCGCGCCGACATAGATGGGGACACGGCTGTTCAGGTCCGTCAGGAGCAAGAGGCGGGCCGAACGTTGTCCGACCGCGACGATCTGTCCCACGAGTCCGAAGTCGTCCGTGGCGACCTGACCTTTCCGGATACCATCTGCCTGACCGACATTCAGTAGCTTGGCGTGAACGAACGGGCCGCTGGCATCCGCGACGACACGCGGGGTGAGGAAGGTCTTGCCGTAGTCGTTCTTGACGTTCAGGAGCTTCTGGAAACGTTCGTTTTCCTGCTGAAGGCGCAGCGCCATCGCTTGCCAGTCCATCAGCCGCCGGTTCGTCTCGCGGAGTTCGTCGTTTTCGCGATAGACGAAGATCATGTCGACGATGCGCTTGCCCGCCCAGTCGAGCGCCAGAATCGGTTGCGACAACACATCGAGTACGGGGACGGTGACGTCCGCGAGCGAAGCGCGAGCCTTCCGGAGAGATCGGAATTGGTCTTGCCGACGATAAAGAGGGCGGTCGACAGAAAGATCAGGATAAGAAGCGTGATACGTTGACCCGTGGCACGAAACGGCAGGAACGTGCTCAAGTCATTGTCGCGTATCCGTTTCACGCCCAACCCTATACTTTGCGTTACGGTCCACCGCTGAATCGCTCAATAGGCGCTGGTCAGGACGTGCTTCAGGACTTCGTCTTCGAGAGCACGGCCGGTGCCCAGCGCGACGCAGGACAGCGGATCGTCCGCGATCGAGACCGGCAGGCCGGTCGAGTGCCGCAGAACGTAATCGAGGTTGCCGAGCAGCGCGCCGCCGCCGGTGCAGCACGATGCCCTTGTCGACGATGTCGGCGGCCAGCTCCGGCGCGGTGTTCTCGAGCGCGACCTTGACCGCC
Organism: uncultured Alphaproteobacteria bacterium; assembly: GCA_963822835.1. GTDB lineage: Bacteria > Pseudomonadota > Alphaproteobacteria > CAVTAV01 > CAVTAV01 > CAVTAV01. The sequence continues at coordinate 279,316 of CAWGIZ010000008.1, forward strand.
TCGATGATGGCGCCGACCGGCTCGGCCAGCGCTTCGGCGATCTGCTCTGATGATGACCAGTTCCTTCGGCACGCCGTTCATCAGGTCGCGGCCCTTGATCTCCATCGAGCGCGCCGTCGCCGTCGTCGGGCGGGCAGGCGGAGCCGATCTCCTTCTTGATGCGCTCGGCGCTGGCTTCGCCGACCAGAAGGTTATGGTTGCGGCGGATGTAGGCGATGATGGCTTCGTCCATCTTGTCGCCGCCGACGCGCACCGAGCGCGGCATAGACGATGCCGCCGAGCGACAGCACCGCGACCTCGGTGGTGCCGCCGCCGATATCGACGACCATGGAGCCCGTCGGCTCGGTCACCGGCAGGCCGGCGCCGATCGCGGCCGCCATCGGCTCTTCGATCAGGTAGACCTTGCGGCGCGCCCGCGCTTTCGGCGAATTCCTGGATGGCGCGGCGCTCGACCGCCGTCGAGCCCGAGGGCACGCAGATGACGACCTGCGGGCTGGCGAAGCTGCGGCGGTTGTGCACCTTGCGGATGAAGTGCTTGATCATCTCCTCCGCGACCTCGAAGTCGGCGATAACGCCGTCGCGCAGCGGCCGGATCGCCTCGATGTTGCCGGGCGTGCGGCCAAGCATCATCTTGGCTTCGTCGCCGACGGCGAGAACCTGCTTCTTGCCGCCGACGTCTTGATCGCGACAACCGACGGCTCGTTGAGGACGATTCCGCGGCCCTTCACGTAAACGAGCGTGTTGGCCGTGCCGAGGTCGATTGCCATGTCGGCAGACAGCATGCCAAGAAGTCTAGAAAACATACTCTGAAGCCCCACTCCTCAATGCGTCCGGAGCGGCGATCCAACATCCCGGCAGACAAACAAATGGAAAGCGCGAGCCCGTTGCAAACTCACGCTCTCTGCTTCAGCTCTCTCCCGGTCCTGCCTCACGCCGTCAGCGCGGCGGACAGGCGCGGACCGCTCCCGCTTGACCAGAAGCTTGTTCAGCGCGTTCACATAGGCCCTCGCGGCGGCCACCAGCGTGTCCGTGTCGGCGCCCTGGCCGTTCACGCTTGCGGCCTCTCCTCCAGGCGCACGGTGACCTCGGCCTGCGCGTCGGTTCCCTCGGTCACGGCATGGACCTGGAAGAGCTGCAGCATGGCCTCGTGCGGGAACAGATCTTGATCGCGTTGAAGACGGCATCGACCGGCCCGTCGCCCGTTGGCTTGGTGTGGCTGGACCTCGCCGTCGACCTCGAGCTCCAGCTCGGCCGTCTGCGGCCCCTTGGAGCCGCACACCACCTGCAGCGAGACGAACTTGATGCGGTCGTTGCCGCGCAAAACCTCATCGTCGACGAGGGCGATGATGTCCTCGTCGAAGACCTGCTTCTTCTTGTCCGCCAGGTCCTTGAAGCGCCGGAAGGCGTCCTCGAACGCGTTGTCGCCCAATTCGTAACCCAGATCCTTGAGTTTCTCCTTAAAGGCGTGGCGGCCGGAATGTTTGCCCATGACCAGGGACGACTTGGTCAGTCCGACCGATTCCGGCGTCATGATTTCGTAGGTCTGGGCGTTCTTCAGCATGCCGTCCTGATGGATGCCGAATTCGTGGGCGAAGGCGTTGGCGCCGACGATCGCCTTGTTGGGCTGGACGGTGAAGCCGGTGATGGTCGAGACCAGGCGCGAGGCCCGCATGATGTCCTCGGTCACGATGCCGGTGTCGTACGGCATGAGGTCGTGCGCGGGTGCGCAGCGCCATGACGACCTCTTCCATCGCCGCGTTGCCGGCGCGCTCGCCGAGGCCGTTGATCGTGCACTCGACCTGCCGCGCGCCGGCCTGAACGCGGCCAGCGAGTTGGCGACCGCCAGGCCCAGATCGTTGTGGCAGTGGACCGAGATGACCGCCTTGTCGATGTTCGGCACCCGGTTCTTCAGCATGCGTGAAAAGCGCGCATATTCCGTCCGGCACGGTATAGCCGACGGTATCGGGGATGTTGATGGTGCGGGCGCCGGCCTTGATCGCCGCCTCGACGCAGCGGCACATGAAATCGATGCTCGGTGCGGGTGCCGTCCTCGCAGCTCCACTCGACGTCGTCGCCCAGATTGCGCGCATGGCCGACGCTGTCGCACGACCGCCTGGAGCACCTCCTCGGGCTCCATCTGCAGCTTGTGCTTCATATGCAGCGGGCTGGTGGAGATGAAGGTATGGATGCGCGCGCCGCTTGGCGCCTTTCAGCGCTTCGCCCGCGCGGTCGATATCCTTGTTCGAGGCGCGGGCCAGGCCGCAAACGACGGCGTTCCTCGACGAGCTTGGCGATCTCCCGAACCGCCTCGAAGTCGCCGTTCGACGCGATCGGGAAGCCGGCCTCGATGACATCGACGCCCATATCCTCGAGGACTTCCGCGATCCGCAGCTTTTCCTCGAGATTCATCGAGGCGCCGGGCGATTGCTCGCCGTCGCGCAGGGTGGTGTCGAAGATCCTGATGTAGTTCTCGTTCATGCTATTTTCGGCGTCAGGCTTGTGGACCGGCGAATTGACGGTTTTGGCGCGGCTGCCGATTGAATTCTGCGGGTCTGATCGTTTGGTCATTTTTCGGATTCCAGGCTTTTGCAGGGCTTCAAACTACGATTGTTTTGATCCCCTGAACGCGCTCCGACAACGACAGAACGACGGTCAGGGGCAGGTAAGTCGAAGCCCTTCGCCTGCAAGAAAACCCGTCTGGGACAAGACGATAGTGGTCTTGGAAAACGCCGGTACGAGGCCGCGATCGCGCGTACCGCGGATGGTCCCGCGATTTGCCGCAATCAAAAAGCCGCCAATTCGGCCGGTCTCGCGATTCACGCCTTCATTCTCCAAGATATCGAACTGACGCCACTTTAAGCGGTCACACTGGCACCAAATGCTCAATAATTTCTTGAAAGTGCCGGGTTCCCGGCTCGTTCTTACGACAAATCAAGCCGTTACCGCAACTGTTTTGTCGGCCGGTTCGCAGCCAAATCGCCCGCTCCAAGCCGTGTAGCGGCATGGCTCGGCCACGACTGATCGGGGCAATTCAGGGGTGGATTCGGGCGGGCGGCGGATCGCCGGAAATGACTACGATTTGCGGTCCAGAAGCGCGCCGGACATCTCGTCCAGGGTCTTGAGAACCTTCGCGTTGGCTTTGTAGGTGTTGACGGCGATGGTCAACTGGGCGAACTCGGCTTCCGGCGAGACGTTCGGGATACTGGATCATGCCGTTCTCGTCCGAAGCCGGATTGGACGGGTCGTAAACGGGGTAGGTGCTCGGCCTCACCGGGATGGTGTGCGCGGACGTGCCGCCGGACGGCAGGCTCGACTGGACGACTTTCTGCGGCTGGTATGCTTGCGTGCCGGCCAGGGTCTCGGAGGCGAGGGGAGCCGCTTCGGGGCTGCTCCCTGCGGAGGCCGCATTGACGATGTTCCGCGCCGCGACTTCCGCCCGCAGAGTCGCTGCGTTCATTCCGGAGAGGGCGGCATAGAGGCCGGGCAACATTGCGGCGGTCCTTGGACCTATCTCACGGCGCCTTTGGCGCCGGAATTGTGCTGATGTTCTTTCAGTATGCCGGTGCCACCTATTCCTCCCGGCATTATGGCAAAGGTCGGGCCTATCGCTCCGACGCTTGCCGATATCAAGCGGACTTCGGTCACGCTGTCTTCCTTTCGGTAACCCCGCTACCCGGATGTGCCGGGCCGGAGGCTTTGCGTCCCGCCGTTGCCGACGGTTTGCCGTTTCGTGTTCGAACTCGGACGAGGCCGAACTCGTTAACAGGATATGTCGCAGTTCTTAACAAGCGTTAAACGGTCATCATTGCCGCTCGGCGCTTTTGGTCATCTGTAAAATTTTAACGAATTCCACGCGCTTCGGGTTGATCGGGTTTCGACTCTCTCGGCGCTAGTCGTTTGAGACTAAAAATCGGCGGCCCGGCCAGCATGGGAGCTCACCAGCAATACTCCAGCAATCGGACTTCATCCAACCCGCCCAGCGAATCTCTTATAAATCAGCCCGTTAGGTTGACAGTCTCGCCCGGCTTTTGGCCTACCGCTGCCTAAATGGGCAGCCGTCGCGGCCCGACTGGTCAACAGTTGTAACGCGAGGTGTTTACCATCGATTGTGACGATTTCGAGGTGTTGTCGTCGGTGTTTTTTGCGTTCCAGTGATCCGGGCGGCCGTGCGGGTGTCGGATTTCTTAACACCCGGTCCGGCTCTCGTTATTGCGGAAACGATGACTAAATCATTGATATACAAAACAGAAATAAAATGGATCCAACGTTGGCTTGGTCTTTGCACAATAGTATTGCATGCAACACGATCCGATAGAAAAGAACACCAAGATGAGGCGCTTCTGGCTGGCATATATCTTCGCCTGGATCTGCGCCATTTTGTTCTATGCCGCGCGTTACATGGCGTGAAGCCGACTACCGACACGGAACAAGCGCAAGTCATCGTGCCCCGGGTCGGTGAACGTAGTGCACACTGATTGGTCGTGTGGCGGTCAGCCGTGGGCGGTTTTCGAACCAGGCTGTCGATATCGCTTTTGGTCAAGCACGAACTCGCCGCCGTGAATGATTCCGTTGAGCGTCTGCAGGCGGGCATTCAGGTCTGCGCACGGCGTCGCGGCAAAGGCGCTCCACCTGGCGTGTGTTGCCGTCGTCGAGGGCCTCAAGGATCTTCTCGAGGCGGCTTTGAACTTCGATATGAAGCTGGTCGCTCGTGGTCTCGAAGGGCTTCCGGTAGCGCTCGGGCACTATGGCGTAGGCGTCGACGGCGACCTGCCGGTCCGCGATCTGGCTGCGCTCGAAATGCTCTTTATATGTAAGAGGTTGCCAGTCGCGGCACTCGTCGGCGAGATCCGGCATTTCAGGCAGGAGCTCGATCAGCATGATGATTTCGATGAAGTGATTGAGGTAATCTGTCGCGAGCAGGGTGACGAGCGAGAGATTGTTCTGGGGCGCACGATCGACCTCACTAGCGCGCTGGTCCACACGCTCGTCCAGATCCTGCTCTCTTCTCTTCGCCCGTCGCAGGCGCATTGCCCTCGTCCTCCCGGCACCAGTATGTCCGATCGGTCGGCTTGGATCGGACATTTTGTGCCTCAGGCTGGCACGGGGCTGGTAAACATACCGTTTCGGACAAGTAAGTAGGCATCGCCAGCGGCCTAATTCAGCTTCGGCCGGTAGACCTCGCAGCGTAATTCGTCCTGAAGATCACTTAGCGGAATGCGATTTGTTCTGTTCGACAACAGCCTGAATACGACGATGCCCTGGCCCTGCGGGACCCCGATGACTTTGAAGCCGTCGGAGGGAGCGGGGTCGGCGAGCCCGGACGCGCGGAGCAAATAGGGGCCCCATTTGCCGGTTCCATGATCCGGCCCGGCCACACTGAACATCGCTTCGCCGCTTCTGTTCATGATCGCCATCGACCAATACTCATCTGTATCGGGCGCCTTCAATATATATGGCGTCGATCTGACGTCGAAGACGCAGGCTTCGTAATCGAAATCGGGGTTCACGAACGTATTTCTCAGGGCCACGCTGCGGCCAAGAACGCCAATGCCGCCAGCCTGCATCGCGATCGATTTCTCCTCGGCGACGGATTCCGAGGTGATCAGATAATAGAACATCGTCTGGTAGGCCACCGCGAAGGCCAGCACGAGCGCCGCCGCGAAGGCGATCAGTGGCCAGATACGTTCCCGCATCAGGAGCATCCTCCGCTTTGGGCGACACTCGGCAACTCGGCCGACTTCAAGTCTCCGAGCAGCGACGCGGCGGGTTCGTATATGCGGTAGACGATCAGGATGGTCGAACTGGTCCGGTTCGAGAGCCAGTTCCCGGGTTCGGGTACGGCGGAGATATAGCCAGTATATCCTCCGTCGGCGTCGAGTTGGACATTGTCCGGATTGATCGCGCCCGGACCGTCGCTCTTTATCGATCCGAGACCGGCGTCATAGACCGTAAGGCTCCACCAGGCGGCTTTGGGCGGCTTTCCGATGATACGGTAGCGGCAGCCGCCTTCAAGATCACGGCCGTTATCCGCTACGCGCCGGACGAAATAGAGCGCGCGTTCGGGCGGCAGGGCGCCATACGCCGTCTCCGCCCAGAGAACGCGGCTTCTGGCGCTGCCCTGTTCCGTGGCGAGACCTTCGAGCACGGACCAGTTGCCGATCTTCAGGTCACCGGGCAGGGCTCCCGGAAATTCGAGCGAAATGACCGCCAAGGCCACCGCGCCGACTATCGTGGCCATGAGGGCGGCCGCAGCGATTAAAAGTTTGCCCATGAATCTAGTCTCGGTTGGAGCACGTCTTGTCCGCTGAATTATTGCCGGTCATAAGATATCAACACGTAAAGGAGATGCCAGAAATTGGCGCGTAATTGATTAGCGGGTCATTCGATTCGTTCCAATGGATGGACGCCGGAGGCTCCGAACGCGGTTCGATCTAGGGGCCGGCCCGCGGCATTATTGTGACGCATCGGCGTTTTTCGATCGCTCTAGTGCACTAAAGCTTGCTGATCATTGTTCTAGGACACTGATTTTAAGCACTTATCAAGCTTTCCGAGGCGATACTGACCAAGGGCGGCTAGGGAAGAAATGGGTCGGGTATCAGTTTTAAATCGATCGTGGGACTAGGTCGTCAGAACTCTTACTCCATGACAGCAGTATCACTACGAAATCGTCTTAAGGCTTGGTGGGAAGGCTATGACGGTCAGGAATATGACGCCTGGCTGGAAGCTCGATCGCGCACGCGCAAGAAAGACGCCCACACCGCGCCCGGCGCCGGCGCGACAAGATCCGCATTTCAGCCGGACACCGCCTGGAAACAGGATCGCATAGATATTTCCAATCTCGTTTGGGGCGAGGGCTATTGCGGACCCGGAGGGCCGCAGCATGTCATAGACCTGGTCAAGCTGCTGGGCCTGACGCCGGAGATGACCGTCCTCATTATCGGTGGTGGACTGGGTGGTCCGGCGCGGGTCCTTGCCAAGGAATTTGGCTGTTATGTCGATGCTTTCGAGCAATCTCGTGCTCTGGCGGCGGCGGGAGCGGAAATGTCGCTTGTCGCCGGCCTTGCGAAAAAGGCGCTGATCGAGCCCTATGACTTCGCGAGATGTCCGCCTTTCAAGAGGAAATATGACGCGGCGGTCTCGACGGAGGCCCTGTTCACGGTCGAGAACAAGGGCGCCGCGCTAAATGCCGTGCAGTCCTCGTTGAAGCCCTGCAAGCTTTTCGTGCTCACGGATTACGTCCTGGCCGACAACGTGCAGGAAGACGATCCGGAAATTCAGGAATGGCTCGCGAACGAACCGGCGCAGATCTATCCGGTCCAGAACCAGCAAATGGTCACCCTGATCGAGCAGAACCAGTTCAATCTCCGGGTGAAGGAAGACCAGACGGAGGCGTTCCGCAGCTTGATCGCGAAATGTTGGGCCCAGGCGGGCGATCTGGTTCAGGATCTCCTGTCCAAGGGCGACGAAGGCCGGGCCCTCGTCGACACCTTGCTCCGCGAGGCGACGATCTGGTCGCGGCGCTCCTCGCTCATGACCAAGCGCAAGATCCAGGTGGTGCGTTATCTCGCTGAACGCGTCTGGTTCGACTAGAAAATCCCTCCGGGACTAATTCTGCTCTTCGAGCCTGACGTCCGGGTTGGGCGCCGGCATCGCAGGCTATGCCCGGATCCACCCATAGTTCCGGTTGCCAGTGGACGCCGTGCCGCAGCATATCTTCGATCGCCTCTACCGGCAGGGGACGCGAGAAGAGATATCCCTGGGCGAAGTCACAGCCCAGAGATTTGATCATCGCCGCCTGGCGCGGCGTCTCCACGCCTTCGGCGACGAGATCGAGGCCGAGCGTCTTGGCGAGCATCGCGATGACGTTGACGATCTTCGCGTTTTCGCCGTTGGTTTCCATGCCGCGAACGAAACTGTGATCGATCTTCAGGATGTCGATCGGGAAGCGGTTGAGGTAGCTCAGCGAGGAGTAGCCCGTGCCGAAATCGTCGAGCGCGAGGTCGACGTCGAGGGTCTTGATTTCGGATAGAACCTGCGCGGTGAGATCGGCGTTCTCCATGATCGCGCTTTCCGTCAGCTCGATCTTGAGGCTCTTGCCGTTGAGGCCGCTGTGCTCCAGAGCCTCGCTGGTGTCGCGGAACAGGTCGTCGCGCATGAAGTGGACGCCGGAGATATTCACGGACACGGTCAGATCGTTAAACTTGGGGAAGCGGCTCTGCCAGCCCGCGAGCTGTTCGCAGGCCGTCGTCAGAGCCCAGCGGCCCAGCCCGCCCACAATGCCAGTCGCCTCCGAAATCGGGATGAATTCGTTGGGCGAAATCGATCCGCGATCCTTGTGAAACCATCGGCAAAGGGCTTCGAAACCAACAAGCTTGCCGGTCCGCATGCACACGATGGGTTGGTAATAGAGCGAGAGTTCGCGGCGGTCGATCGCCCGGCGCAGGTCGTTTTCCAGCCGGAGCATGGAGCTCGCCTTGGCGTGCAGGTCCTGCTGATAGATCTCGGTGCGCGATTTGCCGCTGGCCTTGGCCCGGTGCATGGCGAGATCGGCGTTACGCATGACGTCGCCCGGCTTGTCTCTTCCGGACGCGTTTACAGCGATGCCGATGCTGATGGATAGAAACACCTCCTGATCGCGGACCTGGAACGGCGCCTCCATGGTGGCGTGAATGCGCTCAGCGGCGTCCTGCATCTCGTCAGAATCTTCAATGTCGCTCAGGAGAATGGCGAATTCGTCGCTACCGAGGCGGGCGAGGACCGCCTTGGGCGGCACCGCTTCGGCAAGGCGCTGCGTGACGGCGACCAGCACATTGTCGCCGGCGGTGTGGCCGAGACTTTCGTTGATGCCCTTGAAGCGGTCGATATTGAGCGACAGCACGGCGTATTTGAGCTCGGGATCGCGGATCGATCGGTGGCCCAACTGTTCCAGACGGTCGATGAATTGATGCCGGTTGGGGAGCTGCGTGAGGCCGTCGTGAAGGGCCGTCCGGACGATCTCGTATTGGGTTAGCCGGTCCTCGGTGCGGTCGATGACGGTGACCAGAATTTGGACGACCTCGCCATGCGCGTCGAAAACCGGCGTGAAACGATAGTCGACGAACCGCGTGATTCCGTTCACCGCGATTTCGCCTTCGATCATGATCGGGTGGCGGCGATGGACGCAGCGCTCGAAACCCTCGACCAGGGGATGGCCGTCCGTCAGCGCCGGAAGCTTGTCGATGCCGGCAGCCGATCAGGGCGGAGCGGGACGCGCCGATGAAACGTTCGAATTGCCGGTTGACCAGTACGCAGCGCGGGTGGCCCGCGCGGTCGAATTCCAGAATGAGGAAGCCGAGGGGGAGATTGTCGATGATGGTCTGAGGGTCGAGCGGGCGCTCGTCACCGGAATCGATCAAGCCCGCCGCAAGCATGGTCGCCTGCAGTGGTCTCGCCCGATTTGGCCGATGTCGTCCGCAGGCTTCCCCTCGCGGTTTGAGGCCATTACCTCGCCCTCTCAATAGGGCTCATCCCCCCGACGGTTCGAACCGTCCGGCGGGAAATAAGTCCTTATTCTCTCGTCCCTTGCACGATCGCCGGGACCGCGCCCTCCCGCCCACATCGCATAGGTGCGACAGGCACGGCCCAATCCGGAGAGTGGACCTTCCGTGTAAACTTTCGGTAAAGTCTTCTGGTGAGAAAGGCCTATTCGGCCGCCCGGAACGCCGGTATTCCGGGCGTTCCGGGCCCAGGAACTAGCTGCAGCCGCTCGTGCTTCCGCAGGTATCGCATTTCATGCAGGTTCCGTTCCGGACCAGCGTGAAATTGCCGCAGTCCGAGCAGGCATCGCCCTCGTATCCCTTCAGACGGGCCTCTTTGGCCCGGCTGTGGGACGTGATCTGGTGGTGCGTTCGGCCGAAATAATCTTCTGCTCGACGCGTTCGATCGAGGTGAGCTGGTCTCGGTGGCTCCGCGGGCCTGTTCCGCTCCTTGGAACCATGCACCAGATAGAGATTGCTTCGGATATAGCCCGTACTGGCGATTTGCCGGAGTGTCCGTGTTCTCGGTCTGGATCTGCGACTTGAGCGTGCCTTCCTTGTCGCCGCTGCCGAGGCTGTCGAAACGCAGGTCGGAGGCCTGCACGTGCGCCAGATCCTCGCGGCCAAGATAGGAAATCGCCAGTTCGCGGAATACGTAGTCGAGAATCGACGTCGCCATCTTGATCGCGTGCATTGCCCTCGACCGGGCCCGCCGGATCGAACCGCGTGAAGGTGAACGCCTCGACGAATTCCTCGAGCGGCACGCCGTATTGCAGCCCGATGGAAATCGCGATCGCGAAGTTGTTCATCAGGCTGCGGAAGGCCGCGCCTTCCTTGTGCATTTCGAGGAAGATCTCGCCGAGCCGGCCGTCGTCATATTCGCCGGTTCTGAGATAGATCTTGTGGCCGCCAACGACCGCCTTCTGGGTGTAGCCCTTGCGGCGTTGCGGCAGGCGCTCGCGATGGGACCGGCCGCGTCGATCACGCGCTCGATGATCCGTTCGGCGACGATCTGCGGCTGAGCCGGCGCCGCATCCTGCGCGATCACCTTTTCGGCCTTCTCCTTGCGTTGTCAATCGCGCTCAGCGGCTGGCTGAGCTTGGAGCCGTCGCGATACAGCGCGTTCGCCTTCAGTCCGAGCCGCCAGGACAGCATATAGGCGGACTTGCAGTCGTCGACGGTGCGCTACGCGGCATGTTGATCGTCTTGGAGATCGCGCCGGAAATGAACGGCTGAGATGCCGCCATCATACGGATGTGGAACTCGACCGAAAGATAGCGCGTGCCCCGCGCGCCGCAGGGATTGGCGCAATCGAACACCGGCAGATGCTCGGCCTTGAGGTGCGGCGCGCCTTCCAGGGTCATCGCGCCGCAGCAGTAGATGTTCGCGGCCTCGATGTCTTCCTCGGTGAAGCCGATCGCGGACGAGGAGGTCGCCGAAATGTCGTTGAGCACATCGTCGTCGAGGCCCAGAGTACATCGCGGCAGAAGGCTTCGCCGAGAGTCCATTTGTTGAAGACGAAGCGGATATCGAACGCGCGACTCGACGCTTCTTCTCGACTGCCGTGATCTGTGCCTCCCCGAAGCCCTTGTCCTTGAGCGCCGCGTGATTGACGCCGGGCGCGGCCGCCAGCGTCCCGTGGCCGACGACGTAATGAATGATATCGTCGATTTCGGGCTTGCGTGTAGCCGAGCTTGTCGAGGGCCGCCGGGACCGTCCGGTTGATGATCTTGAAATAGCCGCCGCCCGCGAGCTTCTTGAATTTCACGAGGGCGAAGTCGGGTTCGATGCCCGTGGTATCGCAATCCATCACGAGGCCGATCGTGCCGGTCGGCGCGATCACCGTGGTCTGGGCGTTGCGGAAGCCGAGCTCTTCGCCGAGCGTTGAGGGCATTGTCCCAGGCGGACTGCGCGGCCTTGACCACGGCCCGCATCCGGGCATGCGGCGATGTCGAGCGCGACCGGCAGGGTGGCGAGCTCTTCGTAACCGGTTTTCTCGCCGTAGGCGGCGCGGCGATGATTGCGGATCACCCGCAGCATCGGCTCGCGATTGGAGTCATAGCCGGGGAAGGGGCCGACGAATTTGGCGAGCTCCGCCGAGGTGGCATAGGACGCGCCGGTCATCAGCGCGGTGATCGCGCCGGCGAGCGCGCGGCCGTCCGTGCTGTCATAGCCGATGCCCATGCTCATCAACAGGCCGCCGAGATTGGCGAAACCGAGGCCGAGCGTGCGGTAGCGGTAGCTGAGCTCGGCGATCTGTCCTCGACGGGTATTGCGCCATCAGCACGGAGATTTCGAGCACCACGGTCCACAGCCGGACGGCATGAGCGAAGGTCTCGTGGTCGAACCTGCCGGCCGTCGTTCCGGAAGGCGAGCAGGTTGAGCGAGGCGAGATTGCAGGCCGTGTCGTCCAGGAACATGTATTCCGAGCACGGGTTGGACGCCCGGATCGGCCCGTCATTCGGGCAGGTGTGCCAATCGTTGATCGTGGTGTGGAACTGGATGCCCGGATCGGCGCAGGACCAGGCGGCATAACCGATCTGGTCCCAAAGATCGCGCGCCACCATGGGTTTCGGCAACCTCGCCGGTGGTGCGGTAGGTCAGCCGCCACTCGCCGTCTTCCTCGACGGCGCGCAGGAATTCGTCGGTCACGCGGACGGAATTGTTGGAGTTCTGGCCCGAAACGGTCCGATAGGCTTCCGAGTCCCAGTCGGTGTCGTAGGTCTGGAACGCGATGCCGCGATATCCCTGACGCGCGAATTCGATCACCCGGTGGATAAGGTCTCCGGGCATCATGGCCTCGCGGGCCTTCAGAACCGCCTTGTTCAGTGCAGGATTGGATCGTGGCGTCGAAGGCCTCTTCATCGCGGCTCGTCAGCCGCGCCGTGGAGCCGAAGCATGCAGTCGATGATCGCGTTCAAGATGTTTCTCGGCGAGCTTGGAGCCGGCCACGAGCGCCGCGACCTTCTGCTCCTCCTTCACCTTCCAATTGATGAAGTCGACGACGTCGGGGTGGTCGATATCGACGATCACCATTTTGGCGGCGCGCCGCGTGGTGCCGCCCGATTTGATCGCGCGCTGCCGCGCGGTCGCCGATCTTGAGGAAGCTCATCAGGCCGGAAGATTTTCCGCCGCCCGAGAGCGCTTCGTTCTCGGCCGCTGAGCGAGGAGAAATTGGTGCCCGTCCCGGAGCCATATTTGAACAGCCGCGCCTCGCGGACCCACAGATCCATGATGCCGCCGCCATTCACCAGATCGTCGCCGATGCTCTGAATGAAGCAGGCATGGGGCTGCGGGTGCTCGTAGGCGGAGTCGGACGCCTCCGGTTTCGTCCGGTTTGATAGTCGACATAGAAATGGCCTTGAGCCGGGCCGTCGATCCCATAGGCCCAATTCAGGCCGGTGTTGAACCATTGCGGCGAGTTCGGCGCGCACCATCTGCGTTGGCGAGCATGTAGCACAAGCTCGTCGTGGAACGCGTGGGCGTCGGCCTCGGCGTCGAAATAGCCGGCCTTCCAGCCCCAATAGGTCCAGGTGCCGGCGAGCCGATCGAAAACCTGCCAAGCGGAGCGTCTCGCCCTCATATCGTTCTTTCGCCGGCAAGCTTCTTCAGGGCCGCCATGTCCGGAACCCGCCGCCAAAGCCATTTTGGCACATCGGGCTCGCGAACGGTCTTCAGACTTCGCCGGCACGCCGGCCTTGCGGAAATATTTCTGCGCCAGGATATCGGCCGCGACCTGACTCCAGGCCTCGGGCACTTCGATCCCTTCGGCACGGAACACGATCGAGCCGTCGGGATTGCGGATTTCACTGTCAATGGTCTTGGTTCCGAGGCTGGCGTAGGGCGACTTGCCCGCCTCGGTGAAGCGACGATCGAACTTCATCGAAGAGACCCTACTCATTTCTCACCGCAGGAGCAGGTCTGAAGCCCGCTCGTGGAGTTTCCCCTAGAACACTGCCGTCACCGGCAGACACGCATCTCGCCTGGCATTCCCGGACGATCGCGGCACGGACCAGCCACACAACTTCCCCGCGAAAAGATCGCTAAATATTGTGATCACCGTGCCGGAGAACACAAACTCTAGGCCCCTCGCGACGATGCTATCAAGGACAAATTGTAGGGCAGGGACAAAATATTGCGGTTGACAATCCATAAGCTGTTATCGAACCACAATATACGGTATTTATCCCTATCGGCCGGCGGAAAACCCGGCACCGACGAAAGAGCGGTCGCGGCAAGTTGGTCTGGACGTGCCGGGGTCCGGATGCCATATTCGCAGCGAACGAAAACAGGATTTGGGCCGGGACGGAATGGGCGCGTTTTCTAAGATCTTTACTTGGTGGAACGGCAGCACTGTCGGCACGGACTGGTTCACACGCCGCAGGGGCGTGCTGGTCGGCTCCGATGACGAGGGCAACAGGTACTACAAGGAAAAGAAGGGCCCGCGGCGCTGGGTCATTTACAATGGCGAGGCGAACGCCTCGCGCATTCCGCCCGACTGGCATGGCTGGCTGCATCAGACGGTCGATCATGCCGCCGACCGAGAAGCCGCCTGTGGTCAAGTCATGGGAGCAGCACCACGTTCCCAATCTCACCGGTACCGAAGGCGCCTATTATCCGCCGGGAAGCCTGTTCGAAGGCGGTCATCGCCATCGCGCAACGGGCGACTACGAGGCCTGGAAGCCAGAGTGAGGGGCGCCGCGCTGGAGCGAGCATCGGGTATGCTGACGTCGTCAGTGCGCCGTTTCTTCCGCTGAAAGGCAAGGAATGTCTGGAAATCTCGTCGAGACCTTGATCGGTGCCATCGTCCTGGTGGTGGCGGGCGTGTTCCTCGCCTTCGCCTATGGGCACACCGATGCCGGAGCGATCAGCGGATATCCGCTGGTGGCGAAGTTCAACCGGGTCGATGGCCTCTCGGTGGGCTCCGACGTCAAGATGAGCGGCATCAAGATCGGGACCGTGACGTCCCAGACGCTCGACGACAAGACCTATCAGGCCGTCGTCAAGATGAGCATCGCGTCTCAGTACAAGATCCCGGAAGACTCCACGGCCCGTGTCGCGACTGAATCTCTCCTTGGCGGCAATTACCTTGAGCTCCAGCCGGGCGGCAGTCCCGACATGCTGGCGTCGGGCGAGCAGATCGAATACACGCAGGGCTCGGTCGATCTGATGGGGCTGATCGGGCAGGCGATCTTCAGCACCGGCACCAACAAGTCGAAAGAGCAGGAAAAAGAGCCGGCCACGCCTCAATAATCCGCAAGGATCGCGAAAAACGTGTCATTCCACCACAGCGACGTGCCCATCTATTGCCGCAATATAAAGATATTGCTGGCAGAAACGGGCCAGCCGAGTCGTGCGGCAGGGCAGGAATGAAAGAGGTAGCGCCGTTGGGTAAAACCGCGTTCCCGACAAATTGGCTTGGCCGAAATGGCGGCCGGTCGTGTTGGCCGGCGCCATGACGCTGGCGGTCGCCGGCGCCGCGGTGGGTGCGCTGGCCGCCGAGAGCAGTACGGATACGGCCACCGGCGACGACACACATTACGACCCGTTTCCGATTGCCGTCTTGCGCACGCTGGACAAGACCACGGCCCGCGCCAACACGATCGAGGTGCCGGTCGATCAGGAGACAAAGTTCGGCACGCTGCGCCTGACCGTGAAGGCCTGCTACAAGCGGCCGCCCGAGGAAACGCCGGAAACCGCCGCCTTTCTGATCATCTATGACGAAAAGCCGGATGAGCCGCCTCAGAAGGTGTTCTCGGGCTGGATGTTTGCTTCAAGTCCGGGGCTTTCGTCTCTGGAGCACCCGGTCTACGACCTGTGGGTGCTGAACTGCCGGAAGACGCTGTCGAAGAAGCCGGCCGAGACGGAACCGGAAACCGATTCCCCGCCGCAGAACTAGCTTTCCATTTCCGGTGCGGGATGCGTCCCGAGGAAACGCAGCGCGGCCGCGCCCGTGATCGTCACCGGGAGGGCATCGAAGTCACCCATCTCCCGGAGCGCCAGCGAGAGCCGTTTCTGATAGTCCTCGCGCGGAATATCGATCACGCCGAACCGCTTCAGATGCTCGGTCGTGAATTGCGTATCCAACAGCCTGAAGCGGCCCGCGATCAGCCGAGCGACGAGATGGACGAGCGCGACCTGGCTCGCCATCGGGGCTCGCGAGAACATGCTTTCACCAAAGAAAGCCGCGCCCAGGCTGACGCCATACAGGCCGCCGACCAGGCGGTCGTCCTGCCAGCATTCGACGCTATGCGCGCGCCCCATGCGGAAGAGCTGCTCGTAAAGCTCGATGACCGTGTCGTTGATCCAGGTCGAGGGGCGGTCGGGCATCGGCGCCGCGCAGCCGAGCGACGACCTCATGGAACGCGGTATTGACCTTCACGGTGTAGGCATCCCGACGCACCAGCTTGCGAAGCTTGTGGGGAACGTGGAAGGCCTCTAGCGGCAGGATGCCGCGCTGCTCGGGGTCGACCCAGTAAAGGGTTGGGTCGTCAGCGACTCTCCGCCATGGGGAAGACCCCCAAGGCGTAGGCCTTGAGCAGTATTTCAGGCGTAATGTGGCGCATTACGGTCGTGACTTAAGAAGCTTCTCCAACCAGTGAACGTCGTAAACGCCGTTCACGAAATCCGCATTCTCGATCAGGTCGAGGTGCAGAGGTAATGTAGTCTTCACGCCACCGATAACAAATTCTTCTAAACAACGTCTTAGCCGCATCAGGCATTCGTTGCGGTTTCGGCCCCTCACGATCAGCTTCGCCACCATGCTGTCGTAATAGGGAGGGATCTGGTAGCCGGAATACACGGCGGAGTCCACGCGGACATCGAGGCCGCCCGGCGTGTGGAATTCCGTGACCGTGCCCGGCGAAGGCACGAAGGTTGTGGGATCCTCGGCATTGATCCGGCATTCGATAGCATGGCCGGTGAAGGTCACATCTGATTGCTTGAACTCGAGCGGCAGGCCGGACGCTACGCGGATCTGTTCGCGCACGATGTCGATATCGGTGATCGATTCCGTGACCGGATGCTCGACCTGCAGCCGGGTGTTCATCTCGATGAAGTAGAACTCGCCGTTCTCATACAGGAACTCGATGGTTCCGGCGCCCAAATAGCCCAGCTTCTTCATCGCCTTGGTGACGATCTTGCCCATCTTCTCGCGATCCTTGGCGTTGATCGCGGGCGAGGGGGCCTCTTCCAGGAGCTTCTGGTGGCGGCGCTGGAGCGAGCAATCGCGCTCGCCGAGGTGAATCACGTTGCCGTGGCTGTCGGCCATGATCTGGAATTCGATATGGCGCGGATGCTCCAGGCATTTCTCGATATAGACGGAATCATCGCCGAACGCGGCCTTGGCTTCCGCGCGGGCGGTGGACAGCGCCCCGGCGAGCTCCGACGGCGTGTTGACCTTTTTCATGCCCCGGCCGCCGCCGCCGGCGGTCGCTTTGACGAGGACGGGATAGCCGATCTTCTTGGCGAGAGCCGTGGCCTCGCCGATGTCCCGCATTTCGCCCTCGCTGCCGGGCACGACCGGAATGCCGAGCTTCACCGCCGTCCGTTTGGCCTCGATCTTGTCGCCCATCATCTCGATATGTTCGGGGCGGGGACCGATGAAGGTGATCCCGTGCTCCTCGACGATATTGGCGAAGGCGGCGTTTTCGGCCAGGAAGCCGTATCCGGGATGGATCGCGTCGGCGTTGGTGATTTCCGCGGCGGCGATAATGGCCGGGATGTTGAGATAGCTCTCGGACGCCTGGGGCGGGCCGATGCACACGCATTCGTCGGCGAGGCGGACATGCATGGCGTTGGCGTCGGCGGTCGAATGAACGGCGACGGTGCGAATGCCCATCTCGCGGCAGGCGCGGTGGATGCGCAGGGCGATCTCGCCGCGATTTGCAATCAGTACTTTTTCGAACATCTTGTCCCGGCCCGGCGCGGCTAGGCGATCACGAGCAGCGGCTGGCCGAATTCCACCGGCTGGCCGTCGGTCACCTGGATCGATTTCACCGTTCCGGCTTTGGGCGCCGGGATCGGGTTCATGGTCTTCATCGCTTCGACGATCAGGAGCGTCTGGCCCTCGCTGACCGAATCCCCGACCTTCACGAAGGCGGCGGAGCCCGGTTCCGGAGCGACGTAGACGGTGCCGACCATCGGCGAGGTGACGGTTCCGGCCGGTACGGCCTCTGCCGCCGGTGCCGCCGACGCGGCGGGCGCGGCAGCAACAGGTGCGGGAGCGGCGGCCGGCGCGGCGACGGCATGGACTTCGCCGCCGATATAACGCGCCACCCTGACCCGGCGGTCGCCTTCCTCGATTTCGATCTCGCTCAGATCGTTGTCGCGAAGAAGTTCCGCTAGATCACGTATCGCCTTTTTGTCGACGCTGAAATCCCGGCATCGTCAACTTGCCCCTAAATAATGGTTACTTATCACGATTGATGAGTTCGACCGCGGCCCTGAGCCCCAAAAGGTAACTGTCTTTCCCCAAGCCGCAAATCAAACCGTCCGCCGCCTCACTGACATAGGAATGGTGGCGGAAAGCCTCGCGCCGAAAGATATTCGACAAATGGATCTCGATGATCGGTCCCGAGAATAACCGCAACGCATCCAGCAGCGCTACGGATGTATGGGTAAGGGCTCCGGCGTTCACGATCAAGGCCGCAAATTTCCCGCGTGCCTCCTGAATCCAGTCCACGAGGACGCCCTCATGGTTGGACTGGCGGAATTCGACCTTTATATTCAATTGCTTGGCCAGATCCTGTGTCTCGGCCTCGATGTCGTCCAACGACAGTTTCCCATAAATCTCCGGTTCACGCTTGCCCAGCATGTTGAGATTGGGGCCGTTGAGGCACAGTATGGATACGGGTCGTTGAGCAGACATTGTTAATCGTTTATGACCGAGACAGCCCGACCTATATAATGCCTAAAGGCAGGGCAGGGAAGCGGTGTGACGGGGTAGTGATGCTTGGAGAGGAAGTCAGATCGATGGCAAATCGACAACAGGACCATGTGCTTATAACGGTTAATGGCGAGCAAAGAGAGTTCCGGGGAGCCCGGACGGCGCATGATCTGCTGACGACACTGAAGCTGGATCCGGCCAAGGTCGCGCTGGAGCGCAATCGCGAGATCGTTCCCCGTTCCGCCTATGCGACGACCCGGATTTCCAACGGCGATGTCCTGGAGATCGTGCATTTCATCGGCGGCGGCAATTTTGCTGAGCCTGCCGACGATCTCGTCGTCGCCGGCCGCAAGCTCAAATCCAGACTGATCGTCGGGACAGGCAAGTATAAGGATTTCGAGGAGACGCGGGCCGCCATCGAAGCATCGGGTGCGGAGATGGTTACGGTCGCCGTCCGGCGCGTGAATATCTCCGATCCGAACAAGCCGATGCTGGTCGATTACGTCGATCCCAAGAAATATATCTATCTGCCGAACACGGCGGGCTGCTACACGGCCGATGATGCCGTGCGCACGCTGCGGCTTGCCCGTGAGGCGGGGGGCTGGAAGCTCGTGAAGCTCGAAGTGTTGGGAGACCAGAAAACCCTCTATCCGAACATGACCGAGACGCTTGCCGCCGCCGAGAAACTGGTCGCGGAGGATTTCGAGGTGATGGTCTATTGCTCGGACGACCCGATCATGGCGAAGCGGCTCGAGGAAATCGGCTGCTGCGCGATCATGCCGCTCGCGGCGCCAATCGGCTCCGGGCTCGGCGTTCAGAATCCGGTGCAGATCCGGCTGATTATCGAAGAGGCCAAGGTGCCGGTGATCGTCGATGCCGGCGTCGGCACGGCGTCCGACGCGGCGATCGCCATGGAGCTCGGCTGCGACGGCGTGTTGATGAACACCGCCATCGCGGAAGCCAAGAACCCGATCCTCATGGCGCGCGCAATGAAGCTGGCCGTGGAATCCGGCCGGCTCGCCTACAGGGCAGGGCGGATGCCGCGCAAAAAATACGCGGACCCATCCTCGCCGCTGGCCGGACTGATCTGACCGGCCATCTGGCCATCCGCCGCTTGCTAGTCGGCTTTTGGAGCGTTCGCTGCGGCATTTGCCGTTGAGCGGGCGTCGGCGACCAGGGACAGCATTTCGTCATAGGTGACGGCGCCGGGGACCAGTCTCCGGCCGAAAATGAAGCCCGGCGTGCCGGTGACTCCGATATCCTCGGCCAGCTTGCGGGTCCGGGCGATGATGCTGTCGATCGCCGGATCCTGCATGTCCTTCTTGAGCTTGCCGACATCGAGCCCGACCTTCGCCGCGATGCTGAAGATCATGTCGTCGTCGAAACCGCCGCGCGCCGCCATCATGGCGTCGTGGAACTCAAGATATTTGCCCTGTTTCTTGGCCGCGATCGCGGCGTGAGCCGCCACATCGGACTCTTTGCTCAGGATCGGGAATTCGCGGTAGACGACCCGGATCTTCGGATCCTCCTCGCGCAGCTTCACAACCGAGCTCTGGACCTGTTTGCAATAAGGGCAGCGGTAGTCGAAGAACTCGACCACGGTCACGTCGCCTTTCGGATTGCCAGCGATATAGGAATCGTTGGCGTCGACGATGTTGCTCCAGTGAGAGTCGATGGCCTTTTGCTGACGGCGGTCCTGCAGCACGCCGACGGCTTCCTCGATCACCTCCGGGTTCTTCAGGATGTAGTCCCGGATGACGTTGCCGAGCTCGTTCTTCTGGGCTGGCGTGAATTCATCGGCGGCGTTCGAGGTCGTCGCGGGCGAAAGCAGGAAGGCGATGACGCCTGCGGCCATCACGCCGGCAACGGCAATCATCGTCGCCCGCATCCATCCCTTAGGTGCGGCTGGCCTGTCGGTCATTTCTCTCTCACTTGTTCCAGTAGGTTTGTTGTGTGCTGCCGCCCAGATATTGCAAATTCTCGGGCAGGGTTTGAGTGCTGTAGGGATCGACGGTCAGCCGGTCGTTCGCCGAGCTTTGCGGCCAGGATGTCCCGCTGCTCTCGAAACGGAAGGTCGAATTTCCCTGGTTCACCTGGTCCTGGGGCTGCTGCCCCTTGCGGCCCTTCTGCGACATATTCGCCTGCACGACCGAGGTGATGTCCATCGCGCGGAGCTGCGACGGTGAGCCCTTGGGCAGGGCACGGGCCGCGCGGCCGGCGACATAGGCGGCTTCGGAGGCGCGTCCGGTCAGCAGGTAGTTTTCAGCCGTGGCGAGATCGGCCTCGCCGTTCATGCCGGCGTGGGTGTAGGCGGCGGCAAGCTGGTACCAGGAGTCCGAATTATCGGGATCGAGACGGGTCGCGATCTTGAGATGCTCGATCGCTTCCTTGTTCATCTCATCGTCACCGGTCTGAACGAGCGCGGTGCCGAGAAGGGTCTGCAGGAGCGGCTTGTCCGGAGAAGAACTCACGCATCGTCCGCAAAGGTGCGATGGATTCCTTGATCTTGCCGCTCTCGAGCAGGATCTGGCCCTGAAGTTCCCGGAAATAGGGATCGTCGGGATTTTCGCTCACGAGGCTCTGGATCTGATCGAGCGCCTTGTCGAGACGCGCGGACCGATGATAGGCGATCGCGCGGGCATAGCGGGCATAGAGGCTATGATCCGATTGCGGATATTCCTGCAGCACCTGCGGGACCGGGTCGAGGAAGCCGCGGAGCTTGGCCTGCATGCGCTTGAACTGCTCGATATGTTCCGGCGTGTCCGGCGTGTCGTAATAGGGCGACATCTTGGCCACGTCCTCGAGATGCGCGACGCGTTCCGGCGTCAGCGGGTGATCGCGGACATAGGGGTCCTGGTTGCTGGTCAGCAGGGCTTCCTGGTCGCCGAGATATTCGAGGAAGGAGATCAGGCCGCGTCCCGACTGGTGGGATTCCTCGAGGAATTTCATGCCGGCCTGGTCGGCGGCCGATTCCTGCGTCCGGCTGAACTTGAAGTAGACGCGGGTCGCGAAATCGCTGCTGCTTGCCATGATCGCGGCGCCGGCATCCGGCGCGCCGGCTGCCACTGTGGCGGCACCAATCAGCATCGAGCCGATCAGGGTGGCGATGGCGTTGCTCTGGCCTTCGTTCGGACGGGCGAGATGGCCGCCCGCGATGTGGCCTGTTTCGTGCGCGATGACGCCGATCAGTTCGTTCGGCGTGCGCACCTGCTCCAGCAGGGCGGTATAGAAGAACATCTGCTGTCCGCCCGAGGCGAAGGCGTTGAGCTGCCGGCTGGCGATGACGTGGATCTGGACTGCTTTCGGATCCAGCCCGGCGACTGTGAAGATCGGCGCCGCATAGCCCTTGAGGATGGACTCGATCTCGGAATCGCGAATGAGATAATCGCCCCGGTCCTGGGCCAACGCTTGAGAGACGGGGGTCAGGACGAGAAGCGCAGCGGCAAAAACGTGGGAAAGATGCTTGCGCAAATACAATGCTCCGCTACTTTGTCCGTTCAACGTAGGATCGGGCCTGCCTCGCGTCAATGGCGCAGTAGACAGGGAATAATAGCATTAACGTGGCTCACAAAGTCGGCTAAATCATGGCCGAGGTAGAAAAGTGGCCGATCATCCCAAGAAGAGCGACGCGATGAGCGTGGAGGAAATACTCGAAAAACGGGTCTTTCCGGTGTCCACGCGCAGTAAAATTGCGCCCTTCATCGCCATGGACATGTTCAAGGCGGCCAACGAAATGGCGGCCCGCGCACCGGAAACCGGCCTATCCGTCGTCCATATGGAACTGGGGCAGCCGGCGGTTCCGCCGCCGGCCCGCGTGATCGAGGCCGCCAAAGCCTCTCTCGACACCGGCCGTATCGGCTACACGGAAGCGCTCGGCATCCCGGCGCTCAGGGAGCGGATCGCGCGCTATTACCGGGACTACTACGGCATTAACGTGTCGCCGTCGCGCATCGTGGTGACCACGGGCTCGTCCGGGGCGTTCCAGCTTGCCTTCATTCTGGCCTTTGACGCCGGGCAGAGGCTGGCGCTGGCGGATCCCGGCTATCCGGCCTACCGCAACATCCTCAAGGTGCTCGATATCGAGCCGGTTTCCATGCTGGCAAGCCCGGAGCACGGCTTCCAGCCGACCCCGGATCTGCTCGAAAAGACCCGTCTCGCCCAAGGCGAAGCCGGGCTCGATGGTGTGCTCCTCACCAGTCCGGCCAACCCCACGGGTTCGATGATCTCCGGCGCCGAGTTCCAGGCCCTGATCGCCTACTGCCATACCCACGGCATTCGTGTGATATCCGACGAGATCTATCACGGCATTACCTTCGGGATCCGGGCGGAAACGGCGCTTGCCTATGACGACGACGCCATCGTCATCAATTCGTTCTCCAAATATTTCTGCCTGACGGGCCTTCGGGTCGGCTGGATGGTGGTGCCGCAGAGTTTCGTTCGGCCGCTTGAACGGTTGGCGCAGAACCTGTTCATCTCGCCACCGTCCATGTCGCAGCACGCCGCGCTGGCGAGTTTCGACTGTCTGGAGGAATTGGACGAGGTGGTCGCCGGTTACGCGCGTAATCGGGCCATGCTGATGGAAGGGCTCCCCAAAGCCGGTTTCCACGATTTCGCCCCTGCCGATGGCGCATTCTATCTTTATGCAAACATCGCCGATCGCACCAATGACAGCGAGGCTTTCTGCCTCAAAATGCTGAAGGAAACGGGCGTCGCGACCACGCCGGGCACCGATTTCGATTTCGAGCGAGGCCGGAGCTTCATGCGGTTTTCCTTCGCCGGCAGCGCCGATGACATGGCGGAGGCGATCCGCCGCCTGAAGGCCTGGAAGGGCTGAGGAAGGCCCCGTCTAGACCTCGGTTGTTTCGATAAGGATTTCCGAATGCAGGGTCCGGTGGACCGGGCATTTGTCCGCAATTTCCATCAGTTTTGCGCGCTGTGCGTCGTCCAGATCCCCTTCGATGGAGATCCTCCGCTCAATTCGGTCGATCAGCCCCGTCTTGGTCTCGCAGCTCTTGCAGTCCTCCGCATGGATCTTCTCATGCGAGAGATGCACGCCGATGTGCTTGAGGGGCCAGGATTTGCGGTCGGCATACATTCTGAGCGTTATCGATGTGCAAGCGCCGAGACCCGCGAGGAGAAATTCGTAAGGCGAGGGGCCGGCGTCCTTGCCGCCAAACTGCTCGGGCTCATCTGCCTTCAGGAAATGTCGGCCCATCTGGACGTTTTGCTCGTAACGTGCGCCGCCCGCTTCCTCGACGACGATATGTTCCCTGTGCTCACCACCGTCTGCCTTCGCGGTGGAGGCTTCCAATGGTTCACCTATGTAGCGTGTCGCCCATGCCGCGATAACGGCCGCGGCATATTCCGCGTCGGCCGGGTCTGTCAGGAGATGATTGGCGTCGGCGAGCGAAACGAAGCTTTTGGGATGTTTCGCCGCGACGAAAATCCGGGTCGCCTCGTCGATGCCGACGATTTCGTCGAGGGGGGCGTGAAAGACCAGAAGCGCTTTTCTCAGCGTCGCCAGGGTCTTTTCGAGGGGGTGATCGGCGATATCGTCCAGAAAACTCTTCGCCACATGGAACGTCCGCCCGGAAATCGAGACATCTACACCGTCGGCACTGCTCGATGTCGCTGATGGCAAAAGATGGCGGGCGACATGAGCCGGGTCCGCCGGCGCGCCGATAGTGACGACGCCGGTGACCGACGGGAGCCGCGCGGCCGCCGCGATCACCGCCGTGCCGCCAAAGCTGTGGCCGATCAATAGCTTGGGTGCCTCGTGGTGTTGGCCGAGATAGGTCGCTGCGGCAACGATGTCCTCCACATTGGAGGAGAAATTGGTGACCCCGAAGTCGCCCTCGCTTTCGCCAAGTCCGGTGAAGTCGAAGCGAAGCGTCGCGATTCCTTGTTCGGCAAGCGCGCGGGAAATCTTGGAGGCGGCGCGGCTTTCCTTGGAGCAGGTGAAGCAGTGCGCGAAAATCGCATAGGCTTTTGGCGGGGCATCCGGCATTTCGAGCTTTGCCGCAAGCGCGACGCCTTGCGAGCCTTCGAATGAAACCCGGGAACTTGCTGCGGCCATGGGGGCACCTTCCGATCGGCGAGTCAAAGTCCGATCAGCATAGCCATACCGGCGTCGTGTGAAAGGCCGGTTTCCGTTTCCGCAAATCGGCCGCGGTTAGAGCGCGATATCGAGGCTTTGGCCTAAATGGTCGCCCGCCGGATGACGTGCCGCCTGACGCTGCGTGTCACGCTTGCGCGTGCCGGTGTCCTGATCCGGCTTTTCGGCTTCCTTGCGTTCGACGACGCTGTCGGACGCCTTTTTGCTCGCGGCCGGTGGTGTTTGCGGCGGTGCCGACTGGGCGGTTGTTTGGGAGATGTAGAGGGCACTGCTGCCAGAGGGAATTTCCATACAGACATCCTTCGGATGTAAACGCTGGCGGCCGGCATTTCTGCCACCGCCCGAAGAACCCCTTCAACCGTTAATCGATAGCAAAGACAGATTGCCAAAGACTTAAGAAAACGCCCGTGAAACTTGTGTTTTCCGGTCCTTCAGACTTTAGGTTTCGTTAACCATCGGGGTCTAACGTTCCGTTAAAATTTGAGCCAACAGGGATAATTCAGGCCGATGCGGACACGTTTCACCACAGTCTTTGCGATCGGGCCGCTTCTGGCCGGATGCCTCTTCATGGGCGCGTGCAGCCACACCGTCCGGAATTACGATCAAAGCATGGTTCCCGCGCCGAGCGAGGCCGTTAAGGAGGTGTCCAAGGCGGATGTGTCCAGGTCGCTGGCGCGTGTCGCGGATTCCTTGCGGGAAAGCGGCGATTACAAGACGGCCGTCAGTGTTTATGCCCGGGCGATGGTCGCCGATCCGAAAGACGCGAGCATTCCGCTCGGTTTGGCACAGTCGTTCTGGGCTCTGGGGGACTGGGAAGACGCCGGGCGCGCCTTCGAGCAGGCTCAGACGCTCGACCCCAAGAATCCGGAAGCGCGGATCGGCGTCGCCAATTCTCTGCTGGCCACCGGCCGGCTGGACGAAGCCATCAAACAGTTTCAGGCACTGATCGCGGACATGCCGCATGAGCCGCGCGTCTATAGCGGGCTCGGCGTCGCTTACGATCTACAGGGCAACCATAGCCAGGCGCAGCTCTATTACGGCATGGGGCTGGAGGTCGCGCCGGGCAACACGGCGACCAAGAACAATCTCGCCGTGTCCTTCGCGCTCGAACACGACTTTGCAACCGCCATCGAGCTCTTGAAGGGCATGCCCGATACTCCCAAGACCCGCCAGAATCTGGCGCTGGTCTATGGCCTCGCGAACAAGCCCGCCGAGGCGGAGAAGATGGCGCGGATGGATCTCGACGAGCAGGCCGTCCGGAACAATCTCGAATATTATGCCTGGCTGCGGGGTTTGAAGGGCCGTGATCAGGCCGAAGCCGTGCTGCTCGGCCATTCGACCGACGCAGCTAAAGCGATTGCGCAGAACGACGCGCCGACTGTCGCGGACGCTGCCCCGACACCGCCGGCCGTACCCCCAATTCCGGCCGATGTAGCCCCGCTAAGCGCGCCCGAAGCGGCGATGCCCAAATCGGTGCTGCTAAAGGTGCCTGCTCCGGTCGAGTCGACGGATCGGAAGGACGTTCACGCGCAGGCCACGCCGAAGGCGGTGGAAAAGCCCGAGACGGATTCCGAATTGACGCCCGAACCCGCCAATAGCCCTGATCCGGCAGACGCTTCGGGCTCTGATAGTGCCGATTCGACGAACGTGGCGACCACCGGCGAACAGCCTGCCGATGAAGCTCCTGCTCCTGTTGCACAGGCTCCGGCGCCTGAAATGGTTGCCGTCACGGCCCCGCCGCGCCCGCAGATCATCGATATTGCTCAGGCGGATCCGGCGTCCGTACAGCAACCCGCTGCGGAACAAACCGAAAAAGCCGCGCCGGGTATCGAGAAAACCGGGGCCCAGAAGCTGTATCAGGTCCAGTTCGCCTCGTTCCGGACCCTACAGGAGACGGAAGGCGCCAAGAAAAAGCTGGTGCGCTTGCACGGTGATCTCCTGCGCGGTGTCGATCTCGTCATCGAACAGGCCGATCTCGGGCCGTCGAAAGGATCCTATCATCGCTTGCGGACGGCTCCCGTCGCCGACAAGGATGGCCCGCAAGACCTCTGCCGCGCCCTCAAAGCAACCGGCACGGCCTGCTTCGTGACCAATGCCAACGGAATTGCTCCCACCTCCACCGACCATCCACAAGGCTGAGACAGCAGTAACGTTTGTTTCAGCTATCAGCGTCATAAACTTGTGTTGGTACGACCACAAATTTGACGTAAATGCGGATAAAATCGATCGTAGAGTTAGGCGGTCGGCACAATGCTTGCACTAAATGTTGAGTGTCCCTCGGTGGGAGGAAACGATGTTAAGCGTGTTTTTGAGTGTCGCTCTCGCTTCTGCGGTGATCGCGGGAGGCCTGGTCTACATCCGCTTGCGCAAAAGGCCGGCAGAGCCTGATTATTTTATATCCATGCTGACGCAGTCGCCGCTCGCTATGTCGGACGACAAGACGGCGGACACATACGTGACCACGCGCGACGGGCGCCGGATTCGGTCGATTGATCTAGAACAGATCCGGGCCGCAGGCCTCTGAGGGCCGCATAAAACTCGATTTTTCGGGAGGGAGGAGAGCGGAGAAGGGGACTATTCCCCGTCATCCGCTCCGTTCGCTTGAGGAGCGTTCTCGTCTTCGAATTCGGCGAGCGGGTTATCCGCATGGATGCAGCGGCCTTCGATATAGGCGCCCGTCTCAATGCTCAGATCCGAATGATAAATGTCGCCGATGACCTTGGCTGAGCTGTCCAGCCGGACCTTCCGTGCGCGAATGGTGCCGATAACGGCACCGCGGACATGCAGGGTCTCGACGGAAATCGATCCCGTGATCGTCGCGTGCTCACCGATGGTAAGGGTGCCAGACCGCAGTTCACCCTCGAGGGTGCCGTCGAATTGAAGCTCGCCAGGAGTGTTCATATCCCCGACGAACCGCAAGTCCGGTCCGATGATGGACGGGACAGAGCGGGATTCGGCTGCTGCGGCATCTCTTTCAGCGGCTTTAGTCTTTTTCTTTGACAACATACGAGGCTGCTCGGAAGAACTTCAGAGGATTCTGCAATTTATCTTTGAACCAGATCTCATAATGCAGATGGGTTCCCGTGCTGCGCCCAGTATTGCCCATAAGGCCGACGACTTGACCACGCGCAACCCGCTCACCCTTCTGCACCTTCGTGGCATAAAGATGACCGTAGCGGGTTTTAAAACCGTTACCGTGATCAATTTCGACCATATTTCCGTATGGACCATGCCGTCCAACGAACGTCACCACGCCCGCAACCGTCGCGTGGACAGGCTCTTTCCAGTATCCGGCCATGTCGACGCCGGAGTGATAGGCCCAGCGGCCCGAAAACGGATCGCGGCGCTTCCCGAACGGGCTGGAAATGTAATAGTCGGTCACCGGCTTGGCGAGCGGCATGCTCTTCAGCGATTCGCGCAGGCCGTCCAGCCGGCTAACCGCCTGAATGACGCGGCCGAAATTATCGCTGGCGCCGTCATCGATCACCGCGGCGGTCGCTTCGCTGATCGGGCTTGGAAACTTCAAAGCGATCTCGGGACCGCCTTTGGCTTCGGCCGGCTGATCCAGGGCGGCCAGCAGCGTGTCGGCGCTAAGCCCGGTCTCGTCCACGAAGTCCGAAAGGGCAGCGAATTGTTTGTCGACGCGAGCAACCAGCTTCGCCGCCGACTGGTCCTGCTGCTTGCGCAGCGCGTCGATACTCTCGTCGACGTAGCGTTCCCAACGCGGATCGCCCGGCTTGGGCGCGGAGGTGATCTTCGCGATATTGATGTTGGCAGCGTTGCTTTCGCTGGCTGCGAACTGCCACCACTGGTCGCCCGGGAAGGCCGAGGCTTCCTGCGCCGGCGAGGGCACCCTGTCATTGCTTGATTGGGTGCCGGGGGTCGATTGAGCATCGGGAGCCGTGTCGAAATCCGCTCCGGTATCGGGCCCGGTCACATCGGTCTCGGAGTCAGACGAACTCACATCGGCGCCGGCGGCGGCCTGAGTCTGGGACGTGCTGTCCGTCGACCGGGAAGCGGCTGCCGTTTCCACATTGAGGCCGGGCTGATTCTGGATCTGCTTGGTAAGCTGGTCGCTCTTTGCGATGAGGCCGTCCAGCAGCTGCTGGCGGTTCTTCAGTTCATCGACGCTGCTCACGACGCCTTGCTGCATCTTGAGCATGTCGTCATTGAGCGAATTATATTCGGAGGCCAGCCGCTGAATGCGAGCGTCCTTGGCCGCGACGATCTTGTCCTTCAGCAGGAAGTTGCCGGTGGTCAGGCCGATCCAGCCTGCGACGATGAAAAGCGTGCAAGCGAGTAAGACCTGAACGCGCGTCGTAAAAGTGATGAATTCGGACGGTCCCGTCCGTACGGACGAAAATCTGACGATCAGGGAATGTCGCTTTGACGGTTTCCCGAAAGCGGCGGAACTCGCGAACTAGCATATGGGTTGACCCTGTACTCTCGCTCTAAAACCGACCTCTATGGGGAGGCCGGTTTCCTCCCCCGCAACAACTTGAGAAATATGCCACAATTCCTTGCCATGGTGTTACCCCGAATTTTTTCGGCGGACTAAGGCGGCTAAATCAAACGATTAAATCACAGGCAGTTAAGGTTAATTGAGAATAAATCTAATGGCTGATTGGAAACTGCCTGATTCGGCAACCATGTTTCTTAACATTTTTCGGGAGGCGTGAATCACGCCGTCCCGCTGCCCGCTCACTCAGCGAAGACATTACCGCGACACGGCCCGATGCCAGCCTCCCTGATGGATCATATGGTTAACAGGGCATTCGCCTTTCAGCGCTAGGTGCTGCCGCCGCATGGCTTAAGTATTTGCTGAAGGGCAATGTTGACGATCGCTGGCATCATAGAGAACACTTGGCCGAATGTTGGTGCGTCAACTCGGCGGCGGCGTGTCGTTGCGGTTCACTGGGAGGCAATTATCCTAGGCCGCCTGATGACGCCGCATGGCTATGAAGGCCTTGATCGAGGGCGATTAAAGAGGGGGGGGACATGTTGCGAATGCAGCAGGCAAGACATCCGCGCGAAGATGAAACGGTCCGTCTCGGACGGCCGTCGATGGCGAAAGCGGCCGCATTGGGCTTGGCGCTTGGCGCCGCCGTTGTTTTTTCCACAGCCGCCTGGGCCGCCGACAAGGCGAAGCCCGATTTCAGCGGCATGTGGCTTGGCGGTGAGATAAGCCTCGGTCCCACGACCGTAAACGGCCACACGTCGACCACTTGGCCCAACCCGGCGCCCTTGACCGAGGCCGGCAAGAAGGCTCTCGCGAAATTCAACATCAAGACGGACGATCCTCCCGAACGGTGCTTGCCCTGGGGATTCCCGCGCGACGTGGTGTTCAGCTTCTATCCGATGCAGCTTTTCCAGACCAAGAAGGAGCTGCTGATGCTGTTTGAATACGAACCGATCCCCCGCCGCATCTATCTCGATGGCCGGGACTATCCGACGGACCTTCCGCCGCAGTGGTTCGGCTATTCGATCGGGCATTGGGACGGCGATACGCTTGTCGTGGAGACCAAGAACATCCGCGACGACAACATTCTCACCACCAGCGGCCTGCCGCAGAGCGATCAAATGCAAGTGACCGAGCGCTTCACCCTGATCGACGGGGGCAAGACGCTCGAGGTGAAGGTCAAGGCGGTTGATCCTGTCTATTACACGAAACCGCTCGAACTGACGGTCTATTGGGGCCGCAGCAACGTCGAGCAGCATGAATTCGTCTGTGTCGAGGGCCTGGGCGAGCAGATCAACGTGCCCAAGGACGAACAAGACGACAGTGTCGGGGAGTAAGTGAGATGAAGAAGTTCGTTCTGATCGCCGCTGCGGCCGCCCTCTTCGGCAGCGTGACGCCCGTCGTCGCGCACCATTCCGTCGTCGCCTATTTCGACATGAAGAATAATCTCGCATTGAAGGGCGAGGTCGACGAGTGGGTCTTCCGGGCTCCTCACGCCGTTCTCAAATTCGTCGTAAAGAACGACAAGGGGGAGCTCGAGCTGTGGCGCGCCGAGACCCTTCCGTCGAATTTGCTGTTCCGGAAGGGCTGGCGCTTCAACACGCTGAAAAAGGGCGATCCGATCACCGTTTACGGGCATCCGTCGATCAATTCGACGCGGCACGCGATGGTGCTGTCCAAGATCGTCCTGCATGACGGCACGGAGCTGGATCCGATGAAGGACGTGAAAGCCGCCAACTGAATGGGGCTTGAGGCGCATTTTCGGGCCATCCGGCGGCGTTTTTGCTATGCTTGACTCGGCCAAACGCGTCCGCTAACAGAAACTCGCCGAAAAGATGACGAGCAGGTTGGTATCCCTGCCACCGAATAAGTTCGGGTTCAGTGCACTCGTCCGCCGCGCGAACGAGGGTCACCCACGGCGCAAGCTTTGACCGAGTGGTCGGGGGTGCGCGTGGGCGTTTTCGTTTTCGGTCTCTCCGGCACGCCCCTCCGACGAAGAGAACAGGGAGCATAGGTGCGTGGTTTCCAGCGAAAAACGTAGACGGAGTTCCGTCGGCACATTGCTGGCAACGGTTGCCGCTCTCGGTCTCGTTCTGGGCGGTCTCTATTATTGGCACGGCTCGCGCTTAAGCGCGCCTCCTAGAGGCGCCCCGCGGCCCGTGGCCGTGTCCACGATGGTGGTCAAGGCGGCCGACGCGCCGGCCTATCTCGGGGCCGTGGGCTCGCTGACCGCCGTGCGGCAGGTCGTTCTGACGCCCGAGGTCGGCGGCCGGGTGACCGGCATCCATTTCAATTCCGGCGATACGGTCGAGAAGGGCGCGCTGCTGGTGCAGCTCAACGATGCGCCGGAGCGGGCGGATCTTCAGGTTGCCCTGGCCAAGGCCGCGCTGGCCGAACGTCAGCTGGCGCGCTCGGAGAGCCTCGTCAGAACAGGGGCCGTGTCCCATGAGCTACTCGAACAGCGACGTTCCGAGCGCGATCAGGTCGTCGCCACGATCCGTCAGCTCGAGGCGCAGATCGACCAGAAACAGATTCGGGCGCCGTTCGGCGGAGAACTCGGCCTGCGGCGGATCAATCTCGGTCAGCATCTCAATCCTGGCGATGCGATTGCGACGCTCACGGATTTGAGCAAGCTCTATGTGGACTTTTCCGTTCCCCAGCAGAACCTGGACCAGCTAGGGCGAGGCGCACAGGTTTCGGTAACGACGGACGGCCGGCCGGGGCGGAAATTCACCGGAACCGTGAACGCCATCGAGCCGCTGATCGACGTCAACACGCGGAACGTGACTGTTCAGGCCACTCTGCCCAACGCGGACAAGGCGCTGACGCCCGGCATGTATGTCAATGTGGCGCTGGATTTGCCGCCACAGCGGGGCGTCATCATGGTCCCCGTCACGGCCATCCAGACGTCCGCCTCGGGTGACAGCGTCGTGGTTGTGCGGGACATTTCGCCCGATGGCGGCGGTACGGCCGAAGTCGTGCCGGTGACGACAGGGCGGCGGATCGAGGATCAGGTCATCGTGGAGACAGGCCTTCAGGCGGGCGATGTAGTCGTCACTCAAGGGCAAATTCGTATTCAGCCCGGTGCGTCCGTGACCAGCTTGGCATCGGCGGGAGGGGCATAGGTGAAATTCACCGACAAATTCATCCAGCGCCCGATCCTCGCGATCGTCGTCAGCCTGCTGATCCTGCTCGTGGGCCTGAGCGCGCTGTTCGGTCTGCCCGTGCGCCAGTATCCCTATATGGAAAGCGCGACGATCCAGATCGACACGGCGTTCCCCGGCGCGACGCAGGAGGTGATGCAGGGCTTCGTCACGACGCCCATCGTGCAGGCGATTGCCTCGGCGAGCGGCATCGAATACGTCACCTCGAGCTCCAGTCAGGGCATGAGCCAGATCAAGGCGAAGCTTGTCCTGAATGCGGATTCGGACCGCGCGATGACGGAGATCCTCGCGAAGGTCCAGCAGGTCAAATACCGCCTTCCAAATGGCGCGGCCGATCCGGTGATCACCAAGATCACCGATGGATCGTCGGCGGTGGAATATGTCGCCTTCGTGAGCGACACCCTGCCGATCCCGCAATTGACAGATTTCGCCACGCGGGTTGCTCAGCCGCTGATCACGTCGGTGCCGGGCGTCGCTTCGGCGGATCTTCAGGGCGGCCAAAGACTGGCCATGCGGATCTGGGCCGATCCCGGTAAGCTCGCCGCCCGCGGGTTGACGGGCGAGGATCTGGTCTCGGCTCTGCGCGCAAACAACGTGCAGGCGGCGCCCGGTCAGCTCAAGGGCGCGGAGACGGCGATCAATATTACCGCCGGCACGGACCTCCGCAGTCCCGACGACTTCCGTCAGATGGTGATCAAGCACGACACTTCCGGCATCGTCCGCCTCGGTGACGTGGCGACCGTGGATCTTGGCGGAGAGAACTATGACTCCAATGCCACCGCGTCAGGGCATCGGTCGATCTTCATCGCGATCTCGCCGACGCCGGATGGCAATCCGCTGGAAATCGTGAAGGCGGTCAATAAGCTTCTGCCCCAGATTCAGCGCGTGGCGCCACCGGGCGTCACGGTGTTCAACGACTATGACGTGGCCCACTTCGTCAATGCCTCTATTCTCGAGGTAATCCTTGCGCTCGTCGAGGCCATCGGCATCGTGGTGCTCGTCATTTACCTGTCTCTCGGCTCGGCGCGAGCGGTTCTGATCCCGGTGATGACGATCCCGCTCTCGCTCGTCGGCACGGCGGCGCTGATGCTGGCCTTCGGCTTTTCGCTCAACTTGCTGACGCTTCTCGCCATGGTGCTGGCCATCGGGCTCGTCGTGGATGATGCGATCGTCGTCGTGGAGAACATTCACCGGCACATCGAGGAAGGCCATTCGCCGAAAAACGCGGCGTTGTTGGGGGCGCGGGAGATCGTCAGCCCCGTCATCGCCATGACGGTCACTTTGGCCGCGGTCTATGCGCCGATTGGCCTGATGGGCGGCCTGACCGGCGCGCTATTCCAGGAATTCGCCTTCACGCTGGCGGGCGCCGTCATCGTTTCCGGGGTCGTCGCCTTGACGCTGTCGCCGATGATGAGCAGCCGGCTTCTGCGCGCGAAGACGTCCGAAGGCCGGATGGCGCGCGCGATCGAAGGAAACATGCATCGTCTGACGGCGGTCTACGACAAACTTCTGGCCAAGACGTTCGCGTCCCGAGGTGCGGTCCTGCTCGTCGGCGTGGTGGTGCTCGGCACGATCGTGGTTTTCTTCACCGGGTCCAAGCGCGAGCTTGCCCCGTCAGAAGATCAAGGCGTGATCATCACGAGCGTCAAGGCGCCGCAATATGCGAACGTCAATTATGTGGCGGCCGCGACGGCCGAGGTTCAGAAGCTGTTCGATAAGCTCCCCGAATTTGAGGAGAGCTGGTTCAACAACAGCGCCAAGAATGCGTTCGGCGGTGTGGTGCTCACCGACTGGTCGAAGCGCAAGCGCAATTCGGACCAGATCCAGGCCGAACTCGTCCGTGGCGTGGTCGGTATCCCGAGCGTCAATGTGACGGTCTTCCAGAAAGCAGCCCTTCCCGCCGGGAGCGGCGGTGTGCCGGTACAAATGGTCATTCGGTCGGCGGATGATTTCCCGGTGATCTACTCAGCGATGGAGCGCCTGAAGCGCGCGGCCCTGGGCAGCGGTCTCTTCGCCTTCGTCGACAGCGATCTGGCCTTCGACAGTCCTGAGGCGCATGTCGTTATCGACCGCGTCAAGGCGGGCGATCTCGGCGTCTCGATGGCTGCCATTGCGGATTCGCTCGCCATTCTGGTCGGCGAGAATTACGTCAGCCGTTTCAACTGGCACAACCGGTCATACGACGTGATTACGCAGGCACCGCCGGATCAGCGGCTCACGCCGGATAATCTCGGGCATTTCTACGTCAGGGCGTCGTCGGGCCAGCTCGTGCCGCTCGCGACCGTTGCTCATATCGACATGCGGCCGCAGCCGAATCTGCTGCCCCAGTTCAATCAGCTCAACGCGGCGACGATGTCGGCCGTGCTCGCGCCGGGCGTAACGATTGGGCAGGCCGTCAGCTTTCTACAAGAACAGGAACTGCCGCCGGGCATGTCCGTCGACTGGCTCTCCGACAGCCGTCAATTCGTGAAGGAAGGCAACCGGCTTACCTTCACCTTCGGATTCGCGCTCGTCGTGATCTTTCTCGTGCTGACCGCACAGTTCGAGAGCTTCCGCGATCCGATCGTGATCATGGTCTCGGTGCCGCTCGCGGTTTGCGGCGCCCTGATTCCGCTCTATCTGAATTTCACGACGCTCAACATCTATACCCAGATCGGCCTCGTCACTTTGATCGGCCTGATCTCGAAGCACGGCATTCTGATGGTGTCCTTCGCCAATCAGATACAAAGGACCGAGGGGCTCGACCGTCTGACGGCGATCCGGCGCGCTGCCGGGGTCAGAATTCGGCCGGTGCTTATGACGACGGGGGCGATGGTCGCGGGGCTCGTGCCGCTCGTGTTTGCCGAAGGGGCGGGCGCCCGGGGCCGGTTCGCGATCGGGATCGTCGTGGTTATGGGCATGCTTATCGGCACGCTGTTCACGCTGTTCGTGCTGCCGACGATCTACAGCCTGATCGGCGGAGATCACCGCGAAACGGCATCGGCCGCAGAAGAGGCGGACGCCGCGCTGGGAGCGCCGGCGGAATAGGCGTCCGGCTCTCCCGAAATCAGAGGGCTTTGGCGGCGTCCAGCACTTCGGCGGCGTGGCCCTTCACCTTGACCTTGCGCCAGACCTTGCGGACCTTTCCCTTCTCGTCGATCAGGAAGGTCGACCGTTCGATGCCCATATATTTGCGGCCGTAATTCATCTTCTCGACCCAAACGCCATAGTCCTCGAGCATCTTGCCGTCCTCGTCGCTCCCCAGAATGACGGCAAGGTCGTATTTGGCCTTGAAGTTGTCGTGCCGTTTGACGCTGTCCTTCGAGACGCCGATGACCACCGCACCGGCCTTCTCGAATGCCTTCGCCTCGGACGTGAAGTCCTTCGCTTCGGTCGTGCAGCCGGGCGTGTCGTCCTTGGGATAGAAATAGAGCACGACTTTCTTGCCCTTGAAGTCCTTCAGGGAAACCGTATCGCCGCCGTCGCGGGGGAGCTTGAATTCGGGGGCGCGGTCGCCTTCCGAGATGGCCTGGGTCAAGGTAGTTCTCCTTCCTGTTCTTCTGCGGGCTGGAATTTGTCGGCATTGATGCGGGAGGCCGGCTCCTTGAATCAATTCGCCGAAGGCGTCGAAAACAAGTTTCTGGGCGTCGGTCACGTGCTTTTCAAGCGCTTCGAACGTTTCGCTGTCGCATGCCGCCGCGAGCGCCCGTTTGGCGCCGACCGCCGTCGTGTCCGGCGTGAACGTGTTGCCGAAATAGAGCCGTAGCACGCTCTGGACCTTGATGAGGAACGAACCGGCTTCGATCAACGTATCGGCCAGCGGCGCCGCCAGGCAATCGCGCTCCTTCAGGTGCTTCAGGGCGCGGATTGTCCCAGGGCTGAGCACGTCCGGCCAGGTGGCGGCGGCTTGCAGCTGGAGGTATTGGCAGATGAACTCCAAATCGACCAGGCCGCCGCGGACATATTTGAGGTTCCAGATGTCCTTGGTTCCGTACTCGGCCTCGATCCGCCGTCGCATGTCGGCGACGTCCCAGAGCAGTCGCTCCTGATCGCGGGGCTTCGTGAGTACCGCCGCGATCACCTCCGAGATCTCGTCGAGCAACGGGGCCGGGCCGATAATGGGCCGCGCGCGGGTGAGCGCCATGTGCTCCCACGTCCAGGCGTGCTCGCGGTGATACTGACGGAAGGTCTCGATGGACGTGGCGACGGGGCCCGCGCCGCCCGACGGCCGAAGCCGCATGTCGACTTCGTAGAGTCGTCCTTCGCCGGTAAGCGCCGTGATCGCGTTGATGAAGCGCTTGGAAAGCGTCGCGTAATAGTGGCTCGCGAAGAGCGAGCGGTCGCCGTCCGATTGCCGTCCCGGCTTCTCCTCGCCGTAGACGAAAATCAGATCGAGATCGGACGTGAAGCTGAGTTCCTGTCCGCCGAGTTTGCCCATCGCGATCACGGCCATGTCGGACCCGGCGATCCGGCCATGTTTCGATGCAAATTCCTCGATCACGTAGGGCATCAGCGCGAGAAGCGCGGCTTCCGCGATATCGGACTGAGCCTTGCCGGCCTCGTCCGCGTCGATGATGTTGCGCAGCACATGGACGCCGACCTCGAAACGCCTGTCGTTTACCTTGCGGCGGATAATGTCGAGCACGTCCTCGAAGTCGCGGGCGAGCTTCAGGGCGGAAGAGAATTCCGCCTTCAAAGCGTCGCGGTCGGGCAGCTCCTCGAAAAAGTCGCCCCCTATCATGGCGTCGAACAGCAGCACGTTCCGGCCGAGCAGAGCCGCGAGTGCGGGGGCGCTGCCCATGATCTCCGCGATCAGATCGAGCAGCCACGCATTCGCCTGCAGCAGCGAGAACAGCTGAACGCCGGCGGGCAGCCGCCCGAGGAACTCGTCGAACCGGATGAATGCCGAGTCCGGTTCGGCGGTATGCGAAAAGGCCTCGATCAGGGGCCGGGTCAGGTCGCGCAACAGATTTCGAGCGCGTTCGCTGCGGCAGGCGGGATAGCGTCCGAGCTCCCACGCCTCGATGATGGCCAGGATCTTGTCGGCATCGCCATAGCCGAACTCGGCAATTTCCTGCTTGGTGACTTTCTTGAAGCCGGCGCCTTCGTCCATCCCGCTCGCGAACGGCAGGGTTTCCTGAAACAGCGTGTCATAATGGCCGCTGACGGTGGTGAGCACGGAGCGGAGCGCGGTCTCGAATGCCGCCGTGTCCGGGTAGCCCATGAAGGTCGCCATGTGATCCAGGCCCGTTTGATCCTCGGGCAGCTCATGGGTCTGGGCGTCGTCGATCATTTGCAGCCGGTGCTCGACGCGCCGCAAATAGCGATAGGCATCCGAGAGTTCGTCGCGGCATCTGGCGTCGATGTAGTCGCCGGCGGCCAATACCTTCAGCACGCCGAGCGTGGTCGGATCTCGCAGGGATGGGTCCCGCCCGCCGGCGATCAGTTGATGGCTTTGTGCGAAGAATTCGATCTCGCGGATTCCGCCTGGCCCCAGCTTCACGTCCTGCCCCGCGAAGCCGATGCCTTCATGTCCGTGATGCTGATGAATGCGGGCCTTCATCGCGTGAACGTCGGCCATCGCCGCGAAATCCAGATGTTTGCGCCAGACGAACGGACCGATCTGGCGCAGGAATTCCCGGCCCGCTTCGATGTCGCCGGCAATCGGCGCGGCCTTGATCATGGCCGCTCGTTCCCAGTTGAGCCCAACGCTCTGGTAATAATATTCGGCGCCTTCGGTGGAGATCGCGACGGCCGTCGCGCCCGCGTCCGGCCGCAGCCTCAGATCCGTGCGGAAGACATAGCCGTCCGCCGTCCGTTCCTGCATCACCTTGACGAGATCGCGGGTGATCCGGATGAAGCAGTCGCCGATGTCCCGTTTGCCGATATAGCGGGCGACTTCCGCGTCATAGAGCGTGATGAGATCGATGTCGCTTGAATAGTTAAGCTCGCCCGCCCCGAGCTTGCCCATGCCGAGAATGATGTAGCCGGACCCTTGCGCCAGTGTCGCATCCGCCGGAGTGCCGGGGGCTGCCTCGACATGATCCGGCCAGGCGAGTTCCCCCGATATCATACGTTGACGCAATAGATGGCTGGCGGCCAGCGAGACCGACAGGCAGGCGAACTCGGAGAGCGCGCCGGTTACGCGCTCGACGCTCCAGACATTCGTGATGTCGGCTATGGCCGTGGTCAGGGCGGCCTTCTCCTTGGCCCGCCGCAGCGCCGCCATCAGTTCTGAAATCGTTGCGATTTGAGGGACTTCGGTCCCCACTTTCGCCATAATCTCGTGCCAAACAGAATCCGGGCCGTTCTGAAACAAGCGTATGGCGAACGCCGTATCGCGCAGGATCAGGCGACTGAGATAGGGGCTGTTTCCGAAAACGCATTCCAGAAGCAGGCGGGCGGGCGTGTCCGCCGCCGGCTCGGGCGCATCGGCGGCGAGCCAATCCTGCAGGCGATTGGCGACGGCGGTCTCATCGAACGGCCGTGGTATTGCCGAGGTATCGCAATGAAATAGGTTCATCTTGGGATATCGTAAAGAATTACAGAACCTGCGAAAATAGCCCGGTAAGGTCAATAACGGGACGACCTTACACCGGGGAGACGAATAGAGCACCGTGATAGCCGGCCAAAGTGATTAAACCGACTGCGAAATTCATAGCCGAGGGCATCGGCACACTGTTGCTGGTTGCCGTGGTCGGATTTGCATTGCTGGCCTGGCGGCTCTCCGCCGGTCCTATTTCTCTCTCCTTCCTGACACCGAGGATTACGGAGGCCCTGCATCTCGGGGCCGAAAGCGGTTACCGCGTGGAGGTCGCCAATACCCAGCTTGCGTGGGGCGGTTGGGACCGGACGCTGGAACTCCACGTAACCGGGACGGCGGTTTACGACGCCGCCAACGCCGAAGTCGTCTCGATCCCGGACATGACGTTCGGCATCAGCGGACCGGCCTTGATCCGGGGCATGTTCGCGCCGACCAGCCTCGAGATCATCTCGCCGAAATTCAAACTTATCCGCCGCAAGGACGGCACTTTCGGCATCGATGCCCAACCGATGCCGAACGCACCCGATAATTCCGAGGAATTGCAGAAATTCATCGCGGTTGTCGGAGAAAGCCTCGATGGTCCGCCGGATAAGAACAAGGCTTCGGGCTATCTAACACGCATCAGCATCACGAGCGCCGACGTTGTCATCGTTGACGAGCCGACGGGAACCCAATGGCGGATTCCCTCTCTCCACCTTGACGTCGTTCGCGATGAGATCGGTCTCTCCGGCAATGCCTCGGGCAACGTGGTCGCCGGCATGGAAGAGTGGCCGATCGACGCCATGGCGACCTACGGAACGGATCGCGGCGCCGTCGTCTTGCAGGTGCGGTTCACTGGCGTCGAGCCCAATAAGATCGCTGAGCTGAGCCCGACATTCGCGAGTCTGGCCGGTGTGAAGTTTCCCGTCAGCGGCACCGTTCGGGCGGAAATCAAGGATCTCCACGCGACTCCGGTGATCAATCTGGATCTGAGCGGCGGAGCGGGCACGATCGATATTCCCGACATGTTCGAACATCCGTTGCCGATCGAGCAGGTCTCGTTCAAGGGATCGTATGATCGGAAGGCGGGCGAGATTTCGATCGACAATCTGTTCGCCCAGAGCGGCCAGACCAGCATCGAGGGCGATGGCCTCGTGAGCCTCGTGAACAGCGAGGTCGGCATCAAGGTCTACGGTACGGTTCTCACGCTGCCGTTGGACAAGCTCGGGGCGTTCTGGCCCGTGAACCTCGCCGAAGGGACGAGAAGCTGGGTCGCCGACAATATCCGCGACGGCGTGATCGACGATGCCCAGGTCACCGTTTCGATCGATCCCGGCATGATCGGTCATGGCCCGTTGCCTCCCGATGCGATCGACGTTGCGTTCAATTTTCATGACATGACCGCGCAATATATGCGGACCATGCCGCCGGTCATGCACGCCAACGGTCATGCGAAACTGACGGCGCGTACGCTCGACGTCTATGTCGATACCGGGGCGATGGACAACGATCTCCAGCTGCGCGATGGCGCGCTCCACATTACCGGCATCGGCATCAAGAACGCGGCCGCCGCGGATGTGGAGACGATCGTCGATGGCCCCGCGAGGACGGTTCTGTCCGTTCTCGACAACGAACCTCTCGGTTATCCTACCCAGTTCGGCATTCCGCCGAGCGCAGTATCGGGCCGCTCGTCGACACGGGCGAAATTCCAGTTTCCTCTGGGCTCGCGGGTTGCCTTGAACAAGGTGCGGTTTGCGGCGGCATCCAATCTGGAAGATCTGTCGGTCGAAGGAGTCTTCGGCAACTCCCATATGAGCGATGGAAAGCTCCAGCTTCTGGTGAATACTTCAGGCCTGCAGGCGCTCGGCACCGTGACCATGTTCGGCGTTCCGGTCGATATGACCTGGACCCAGAACTTTCATCACGACCCGGGCGTGCCCGGATCGAAATACATCTTCACCGGAATTATGGACGACGATCAGCGGCGGGCGCTGTTTCCTGTCTTCGCCGATTACATAAAGGGGCCGACGCCGCTCAATATCGAGATCACGAGCGCCGGGCCGGGCTCTGGCGATGGCACGGGCAGTTTCGATCTCCGGGACTCAGCCATCGATATGCCGATGCTGTCCTGGGAAAAAGATCAGGGCGAGGACGGCAAAGTCTCGTTCGTCTTCAAGGCCGGCGGCGACGGCCTCGTCGTGAATTCGTTCGATTTGAAAGGCGGCGGCCTGACCGCCAACGGCAATCTGAGCTATGCGGGGGACGACAAGCCCGCCGATTACGAGATCAAGCGCGTGACCGTGGGCAAGACGGACATGTCGGCTCACATAAGGCGAGACGAGAAGGGCGACTACACCATCGATATCAAGGGCGCGAGCTTCGATGCCGGGCCCGCGATCGAGCAGGCGCTCTCCTCCTCGGGCCAGAGCGAGCACATGCCGAATGTCGTGTTCAACGGCGCGGTCGAAAGGCTGATCGCGCTGAATGATGTCGTGGTCCATAACGGGTCGGCGTCCGTCGCCTATCGGGACGATCTCTGGCGTAACGCGAAGGTTCACGGGGATCTCGACGGGGGAAAGTCGCTGGACGTATCGATCGAACCGGCTGGCGATCACCGTAGCGTGCTGATCACGTCGGACGATGCCGGCACCGTCATCAAGGCGCTCGACATGTATACAAACGCGGTCGGCGGCGCGCTGAAGCTGACCGGCGATATTGACGACACCAAGCCCGACAACCCGATGTCGGGCTTGCTGAAAGTCGACAGGTTCTCGGTGGTGAAAGCGCCTGGTCTCGCGAAACTTCTGACGCTGGGGTCGTTGACCGGTATCAGTAACAGGCTACGGAACGAGGGGCTCGCGTTCAAGAGTCTCGAAGCGCCGTTTCAGTTCCATGCCCGGGTGCTGAGGCTTGGCGAGGCGAGGGCGATCGGTCCCGCGATCGGCTTCACGCTCGAAGGCGTCGTCGATCAGAACAAAAACAACGTGGATTTGAGGGGCACGATCGTGCCCGCCTATACGCTCAACAAATTCCTCGCCGGGGTTCCGTTGCTCGGCACAATTCTGGCGGGCGGCGATTTAGAGGGCGTCTTCGCATTCACCTACAATGTGAAGGGCACTGTCAGCGATCCGAGATTCGACGTGAACCCGCTGTCGGGTCTGGCTCCGGGGCTGATCCGGAAGCTCCTCGGCGGCGGGGGCGAGGGATCGAAGAGAAATGATGGCGAGGCGCAGTCAGACGAAAAGGCGGTCGACGCCAAGCCGGCTCAGCCCGTGGTACCGGCCCCGGCCGTCACGCAATAAAAAGGCTGCTACTCCGGCAGGACCAGCGCGTGCTTCTTCTTGCCGGATGACAGCTTCAAGACACCATCGGCATTGAGATCGCCGAGCGTCACCGTAGCGGCTTCGTCGGAAATCTTCTCGTCGTTGAGACGGGCGCCACCGCCCTTGATCAGACGACGGGCTTCGCCCTTCGAGGCGGCCAGCCCGGCTTCAACAAAAAGGTCAACTACCGGCTTACCCGCTTCGAGGGCAGATTTGCTGACCGCGATGCTGGGAAGTCCTTCCGCAGACGCGCCTTCCTCGAAGGCCTGACGGGCCGTTTCGGCTGCCTGAGCGGCGGCGTCCACGCCGTGGCACATCTTGGTGGCCTCGTCGGCGAGAACCTTCTTCGCCTCGTTGATCTCCGCGCCCTGAAGCGCGCCGAGCCGTTCGATCTCGTCCAGCGGCAGGTCGGTGAACAGCTTCAGGAAGCGAGCGACGTCGCCATCTTCCGTATTGCGCCAGAACTGCCAGAAATCATACGGAGACCGCATGTCGGCATTCAGCCAGACGGCGCCTTGGGCAGTCTTGCCCATCTTCGCGCCCGACGCCGTCGTGATCAGCGGTGTCGTCAAGCCGTAGGCCGACTTGCCGTCGACCCGGCGGATCAATTCGATGCCGTTGACGATATTGCCCCACTGATCGGAGCCGCCCATCTGGAGCGCACAGCCGTAGCGGCGGTTAAGCTCCAGGAAGTCGTAGGCCTGCATGATCATGTAGTTGAATTCGAGGAAGGTCAGCGGCTGCTCGCGTTCGAGGCGCAGCTTCACGGAATCGAAGCTGAGCATCCGGTTGATCGTGAAGTGCCGGCCGTAGTCGCGCAGGAACGGGACGTATTCGAGATGGTCCAGCCAATCGGCATTGTTCACCATGATGGCGTCGGTCGGACCGTCGCCGAACGTGATGTATTTATCGAAGCTCTGCTTGATTCCCTCGATATTGGCGTTGATCTGCTCGTCGGAGAGCAGTTGCCGGGAGGTGTCCTTGCCGGAAGGATCTCCGACCTTGGTCGTGCCGCCGCCGATGATTACGACCGGCTTGTGGCCGGTCTTCTGGAGCGTCCGCAGGAGCATGATCGAGACAAGGTGTCCGATGTGAAGGCTCGAAGCCGTGCAGTCAAAGCCCACGTAGCTCGTGATGATGGAATTGGAAGCAAGCGCATCGAGGCCTTCGATGTCGCTGCAGTCCTGCATATAGCCTCTCTCCGTCAGCCGGCGGAGAAACTCAGATTTAAAACTGCTCATCATAAACTCCGAGACGTGGTCTAATAGCTTGTGATCCGCTGTCTCGCGGCGGGCGA
This sequence comes from uncultured Alphaproteobacteria bacterium, assembly GCA_963822835.1. Taxonomy (GTDB): domain Bacteria; phylum Pseudomonadota; class Alphaproteobacteria; order CAVTAV01; family CAVTAV01; genus CAVTAV01. Next base: position 322,578 of record CAWGIZ010000008.1, read on the forward strand.
GACCGTTTAACACAGAGGTTCTTCCCGCACAATTAACGCTTGGGCGGGCGTGTATTGAGGGAGTGGGGCTTGATGAGGGCGATCGGATTGATGAGCGGCACCTCGATGGACGGGGTGGACGCGGCGGTGATCGAAACCGACGGCGAGATCGTCGAGGCGCTGGGCCCGTCGCTCTATACCCCCTTCGATGATGCCTCCCGGAACCTTCTAAGGGCGGCCGTCAAGGCGGCTTTGCCGCTGCAGCGGCCGGATTTCACGTTGCCGGCTGTCCGCGAGGCAAGCCATGCGATCAACCGGTTGCACGAAGAGGCCGTCGGCCGGCTGATGACGGAGGCCGGTCTCACCATCGGCGATATCGATATCGTCGGCTTTCACGGTCAAACCATCAATCACCGGCCCGACCTCGGCTGGACATGGCAGATCGGCGATGCCGGAGCGTTGGCGGAGGCAATCGGAATCGATGTCGTGGCTGATTTTCGCAGCCGGGACGTTGCCGAAGGCGGGCAGGGCGCGCCCTTTGCGCCGATCTATCACTGGGCCTTGAGCCGGTCGCGCGCTGCGGGCCTTGCGCATCCTCCGGCCTGGCCGATCGCCGTGCTCAATATCGGCGGCGTGAGCAATCCGACCTGGATTCCATCGGATGAATGCGGCCCGGAAGCCATGATCGCTTTCGATTCGGGCCCCGGTAACGCGCTGATCGACGACTGGATGCTCAAACATACCGGCCGGGCCATCGATGAGAACGGGGCGCACGCCAAGCAGGGTAAGGTCAATGCCGAAGCGCTCGAACGCTTATTGAGCCACCAGTATTTCGTCCGGCCGGCACCCAAGTCCCTGGACCGCCACGAATTCACCCTCGATCCGGTCACGGGGCTGTCGCTCGAGGACGGGGCGGCGACTTTGGTCGCATTTACGGTGGAAGCGATTGCCAAGGGGCTCGACCATATGCCGGTTGCGCCGAGGGCCTGGTATGTCACGGGTGGCGGGCGTCACAATCCGGCGATCATGGAGGGGCTGAAGCGCCGTCTCGGCGTGCCTGTGGCCCCGGTCGAGGCGCTCGGATGGCGCGGAGACGATCTTGAGGGTCAGCTCATCGGCTATCTCGCCGTGCGCTCGCTGAAAGGCTTGCCGCTCTCCATGCCCGGAACGACCGGCGTCAAGAAGCCGGTGACGGGCGGGCAGCTATTCGGAGCGCATCAATCCAGGGCGTCCGGCGCGAGCCGGGATTCGAGATAGCCCTCGACGATCTCCAGCAGGTCATCGAGTTTGTCGGTGAAGTAGTGGTCCGCACTGTCGACCACAGTGTAATCGACCGTGATCTGCTTCTGGGCGCGCAGTTTGTCCGCCAGTTTTCCGACCGCCTCGGGCGTCGCGATGGTGTCGCGATTGCCCTCGATGATGATGCCCGAGGACGGGCAGGGCGCCAGGAACGAGAAATCGTACATATTTGCGGGCGGCGCGACGGAGATGAAGCCGCTGATCTCGGGCCGGCGCATCAGAAGCTGCATCGCGATCCAGGCGCCGAAGGAAAAGCCGGCGACCCAGCAGGTGCGCGCATTGGGATTGACGGTCTGCATCCAGTCCAGCGCCGCGGCGGCGTCGTTCAGCTCGCCGGCACCATGGTCGAACTCGCCCTGGCTCCGTCCGACGCCCCGAAAATTGAAGCGGAGCACGGAGAAGCCGCGGTTCTGAAATACCTGATAGATGCGATAAACGATCTTGTTGTTCATCGTCCCGCCATGTTGCGGGTGAGGATGAAGAACGAGAGCTACCGGCGCGTTGGCGTCCGCCCCGTGGTGATAGCGCCCTTCAAGCCGGCCATCGGGTCCATTGAAGATTATTTCGGGCATTGAATCCTGGTTCTTACTCGCGGGCACACAAGCTTAAGGACATTGGGAATGTCGCGTACTTGGCCCGTACCCCCTGCCATTCGCACCACCAAAATCGCACTCGTTTGTCGGGTCGCACTTTGGCGCTCGTGGCAAAACTTGATTGATCCGACTGGTAAACCTATGTAAGCCTTGGCCTATAGCCCCTGTAGCCGAGAGAATCACCGGCTGGCCGTTGGCCGTTATAACACAGCCAGGGCGATTGAATACAAGAGTCTCCGACATGTTTAAGCATTTGCGGGCAGATATTGAAGCGGTTATGGCGCGGGATCCCGCTGCCAGGTCGCGGCTTGAGGTGTTCCTGGCCTATCCGGGCGTCCACGCGCTTATGTATTACCGGCTGGCGCATGGCGCCTGGAAACGGGAATGGTACCTGCTCGGCAGGTTTCTGTCCCATGTCGGCCGCGTCCTCACCGGCATCGAGATCCATCCCGGCGCCACGATCGGCAACCGGGTGTTCATCGACCACGGCATGGGCGTGGTGATCGGCGAGACGGCCGAGGTTGGCGACGATGTCACCCTCTATCAGGGCGTGACGCTGGGCGGCACGTCCCTCGAGAAGGGAAAGCGCCATCCGACCCTGAAGAACGGCGTGATCGTCGGCGGCGGCGCGATGGTGCTTGGCCCGATCACGATCGGCGACCATGCGATCGTCGGCGCCAACGCTGTGGTGGTGAAGGACGTGCCGGACGGAGTTACCGTGGCCGGCGTCCCGGCGAAGATCGTCCGCGGCCGCCGCAAGACCGAAGAGGGCGACTTCTGCGCCTACGGCACGCCCGAGGATCTGCCGGATCCGGTCGCCAAATCCATCGACGGCATGATGGATGTCATTCACCGGCTGCAGCTGAGGGTCGATCAGCTCGAGCAGGAAACCCGCGAGCTGAAGCTCATCGGCGAGGCGGCGGTCCGCGACGAGGATGGCGTCCAGACGGGCGCGGAAAAGCCCACGGCCTGATCTTCCGAACCTGTCCTTTCAGGACCGTTCAGAACGTGTGAGATGACGGCAATCCGAAGCTATTTCGATTACAACGCCACGGTTCCGATCAAGCCTCAGGTCATCGAGGCGGTCGCCAGGGCGATGGCGCTCGGCGGCAATCCGTCATCGGTCCACGGTTCGGGACGCATGGCGCGGCGTTTGGTCGAGAATGCCCGGCGGGACGTTGCAGGGCTGGTGAACGCCAGACCGCAGGAGATCGTGTTCACCAGCGGCGGAACGGAAGCCAATAATCTCGCCATCACGGGCCTCGAACCAAAGCGCATCCTCGTTTGTTCGACGGAGCATGATTCCGTATTGGGAGCGATCGGCAGTTCAGGCGCGGAATGCAATCTGTTGCCCGTCGATGAGAATGGCGTGGTCGATCTTGTCGAGCTTCGCAATCTTTTGCAGGGCAAGGAACGGCCCATCCTGGTGTCGATCCAGCATTCCAACAACCAGACGGGCGTTCTTCAGCCGATCGCGGAGGCCGCCGCCATCGCGCACGAAGCGGGGGCCTATTTTCATTGCGATGCGGTCCAGTCCGCCGGGCGGCTGGCCGTCGACTTCAATGGGCTCGACGTCGATTTGATGACGCTGTCGGCGCACAAGATCGGCGGTCCTCAGGGTATCGGCGCGCTGGTCGTTCGCGAGGGGCTGGATCTGACGCCCCAGCTTTGGGGCGGCGGGCAGGAACAGCGCCGCCGGGCCGGCACGGAGAATCTCGCTGGAATCGCAGGATTTGGAACGGCGGCGTCTCTCGCCGGCGAGGATCGCGAGGATATGGCGCGCGTCGCAGATCTAAGAGACGAGATCGAGCGGCGGCTCACGGCGCTTTCGCCCGCGATCGCGGTTTTCGGACGACGTGCTGAAAGGCTCGCCAATACCAGCTGTCTGACAATGCCGGGTGTCGACAGCGAGACTGCAGGTGATGGCGCTCGATCTGGCGGGCGTCGAGGTGAGCGCGGGCTCGGCATGTTCGGCCGGTAAGGTCACGCGGTCGCATGTGCTGGAGGCCATGGCGGTCGATTCGGATACCAGCCGCTGCGCGATACGCATCAGCCTCGGCTGGAAGACGACGCCGGAGGACGTCGAGCGGCTTGTCGAAGCCTGGTCCTCGCTTTATGCCCGTTCCCGCGACAAGGCCACGCAGGATCGTATGGATGGCTGAGTCCCGCAAGAAGGTGAAGGCATCGCCAAAAGGGCCGCGCAAGCCGGTTTACATGGATTATCAGGCGACGACGCCGATGGATCCGCGCGTTCTCGACGCGATGATGCCGTATTTCACCGAGGTCTTCGGCAATCCTCATTCGACGTCGCATTCTTTCGGCTGGCAGGCCGCGGAAGCGGTCGAGAAGGCGAGGGCGCAGGTCGCGGCGTTGATCGGGGCCGAGCCCAAGGAGATCGTGTTCACGTCAGGCGCCACGGAGGCGAACAATCTGGCGCTCAAGGGGGTGGCCCACTTCTATCGCAACGCGCCGACCCCGAAGGATCACATCATCACGGTGGTCACCGAGCATAAATGCGTGCTGGAGGCTTGCCGTTCGCTGGAAAGCGAAGGTTTCTCGGTCACCTATCTGCCCGTTGACGAGGATGGCCTGATCGACCTCGAAGAGCTTGAGGAAGCCATCACAGACCGCACGCTGATGGTCTCGGTGATGGCGGTGAACAACGAGATCGGCGTGATCCAGCCTTTGGCGCGGATCGGCGATATCTGCCGGGAGAGGAAGGTCTTCTTCCATTCAGACGCCGCGCAGGCTCTTGGCAAGATTCCCCTGGTCGCCGGGGCCCTCAGGGTCGACATGATGAGCCTGTCGGCTCACAAGATATATGGCCCGAAAGGGATCGGTGCGCTCTACATCCGCAAGAAATCCCGGGTCCATCTTGATCCATTGCTGTCCGGGGGCGGGCAGGAGCAGGGCGTCCGTTCCGGCACGCTGGCGCCCGCGCTTTGCGTCGGATTCGGGGCGGCCTGTGCGCTGGCGGCACAGGAAATGCCGGAGGATAGCGTTAGGATCAGCTCCCTTGCGCAGCGGTTCTACGATGAACTGTCGGAACGGCTCGATGGGGTGGAGATGAACGGCCACGAGAGCCGGCGCTATCCCGGCAATATCAATTTGAGCTTCGAGGGTGTCGATGGGGATCTGCTGATCTCGGAGTTGCGGGATCTTGCGGTTTCGTCCGGCGCGGCATGCGCTTCGGCGTCGGATGAGCCGTCCTATGTGCTCGCGGCGCTAGGTCTGCCCAAGGATCTGATCAAGAGCTCGATCCGGTTCGGTATCGGGCGCTTCACGACTCCTGAGGAGATCGACTTCGCCATCGACGCGGTTTCGAAGGCAGTAACCAAGTTGCGCCGTGGGAAGGCGCGAACCACGGCAGCGTAAGGAAGAACAAGAATGCCGAAGATGACTTTTATTCTGGCGGATGGCGTCACGCGCCGAGAGGTCGATGCGCCCGTCGGAGAGTCGGTTCTGGATATAGCCCATGCGAACGGCGTGGACATCGAGGGCGCCTGTGAAGGATCTATGGCCTGCTCGACATGCCACGTGATCGTCGATCCGAAATTCGCCGATCGTCTGAAGGATCCGTCGGACGACGAACTCGATATGCTCGATCTGGCCTTCGGCCTTACCGAGACGTCACGTCTGGGTTGTCAGATCGTCATGACGGAAAAGCTGAACGGGCTGACGGTTCGTCTGCCCAAGGAAGTCAGGAATATGCTGAACCGGTAGGGAGGACTAGGCGCGCGCTTCCAGGGGAATTACGCGGCCAAAGCTTTCCTGCGACGCCGGATCCTCGACGTCGATTTCGCTGATCACGCGGTTACGGCCGGCGCGTTTGGCCGCATACAGGGCGCTGTCGGCCCGTGCGATGAACTCCGCCATCGACTCGCCAGGACGAAACTGGGCCACGCCCATCGAAATCGTCACATATCCGATGGTTTCGCCCGTCGTGCGGCGCTTCATCTTCTTCGCGCAAACGGCCCGGCGGATGTGGTCCGCCACAAGCACGGCGCTGCTGAGCTTCGTTCTCGGCAGGATGACCGCGAATTCCTCCCCGCCGTAGCGGGCAGCGGTGTCCTGACCTTTCACATTGGCCTTGTAGTAATAGCCCACGAGCTTCAGCACCTGATCGCCGAGTTGATGGCCCCAGGTGTCGTTGAAGTTCTTGAAATGATCGACGTCGCCGATCGAAACGCACAGGGGTTCGCCGTCCGCCTGGGCCATCGCAACTGCCTTTTGCAGCTCTTCATCGAAAAGCTTGCGGTTGCCGATGCCGGTCAGAACATCCGTCAAGGCCTCGCGGCGCACGGATTCGAGATTTTCGCGAAGTGCATTGATTTCGGTGGATGCGACTTCGAGATTGCTCTCGAGCTGCTTGGTGCGGGCCGTCATGGCGTGAGTCTCGCCGAGAATTTTGCTCAGGACGGACCTGATATGGGTCTCGCCGCCGCCTGCCGTCAGCTGTTCGGACAGGCCCTGGATCGTGTCGCCAAAGCGGGACGTATCTCCACTCGCCTCGGCGATGACCGACATGACCGTTTCGATGGCGGATTGCAGGGAGACGTTGGTTTTGCGAACGGCTTCAGCTTCCGCCCGATTGGACAGGTATTTCTGCTGCAACTCATCGAGGAGTTCCGGCGAGAAATTTCCGCCGTTATTGAGAACATCACCGACAGCGCCTTCCAGACCGGGATTTTCCCCGGCCAGGTAGGCGAAAAACAACTCATAGTTGGCCGGCGTCTCGGGAATCTCGTGGCGACGCAGGAGCGCCAGGGTTTTGGACGCCCATTCGTGAATCTTCTCGCTTGATCCAGTCCAAGTCACGTCTTCAGGTCCCCTCATCGCGCGTCCTCCGCTTCATCGCGGAATATTCCGCCGTTGGAATACGGTGCGGCGCAATCTCGATCGTTTCACCCCATGGATGTAATGGGGCGCGGTCCTGAAGTTGTACTCCGGTGCCCCTAACGAAGTCCTAATTCGAACGGTAAACTTGTGACGGAACGGCCTAAAATTTGGCGAGAATAGTCGCGTGGACGCACGTTTGAGGGAAACTCATCCGAATTAGTTCATAGAGTTTCTTCGGCCTGCGGTTGCAATTAGGCCGTAAGTTGTAGGTGGCTGGCGGCGCGCGGAGGAAGGGCTACTTGGGCTTGCGCATCAGGAATGCCGGGACGTGGTCGCCAAGGCCGAGGACCTTGCGGTCACCATCGTCTTTAAGCCTTTTTTCCTGCTTGGGCTTTTCGTGTTTGGGCTTTTCCGGTTTCGGCTTCTGCTTCGGCGTTTCGGCCTTTGCCTCGGTCTTGGGCGCGCTCTTCTGAGGTTCTTTATCGGCCGGCTTTTCGCGCCTGGGCTTCTGACTCTGGTTTTTCTCGGTTCTGGACGCTGTCTTCGACCGTCCGCCGTGCCGTCTTCCCCTCGATGACCTTTCATCCATATCAAGTTCTTGTGATTGGATGCCGGGCACCGTCACGGTCTCGATTTCCTTCTGAATCATGTTCTGGATGGCGCGGACACCCGGTCCATCGTCCGGAGTGGCGAACATGATCGAATGGCCGGTTCGTCCAGCGCGGCCGGTCCGGCCGATTCGGTGGATATAGTCCTCCGACTGCTGCGGCACGTCGAAATTGAAGACGTGGCTGACGTCCGGAATGTCGAGCCCGCGAGCCGCAACGTCGCTCGCGACGAGCAACTTCACCTGGCCATTGCGGAACTTCTCCAGGACTTCCATGCGGTGGGACTGGTTCAGGTCGCCATGCAGCGCTTCGGCATCGAAGCCGTGCTTCTGAAGCGACTTGAGCAGGATATCCACGTCACGCTTCCTGTTGCAGAAGATGATCGCATTGCCGATCTGCTCCGTCTTGAGGAAGTGGCGTAGCGCATTGCGCTTGTCCATCTCGTCGATGACGCAGAGCGCCTGGCTGACCGTGGTTGCGGCCGAACTGCGACTCGCGACCTCGATGACCGCGGGCATCACAAGGAACTGGTCGGCCAGCCGCTGGATCTCGGGCGGCATGGTGGCCGAGAAGAAAAGGGTCTGGCGCTTGCCGGGGATCAGCTTGCAGATGCGCTCGACATCCGGGATGAAGCCCATGTCGAGCATCCGGTCGGCTTCGTCGATCACGAGGACCTGGACGCCGTTCAGCATCAGCCGGCCGCGCTCGAAGTGATCGAGCAGCCGGCCGGGCGTGCAGATCAGCACGTCGACCCCACGGTCGAGCTTCCGGATCTGGTCGTCGAAGGAAACGCCGCCGATCAGTAGGGCCATGGTCAGGCGGTGATATTTGCCGTAGGTCTCGAAGCTCTGGGAAACCTGGGCCGCGAGTTCTCGCGTCGGCGCGATGATCAGGGACCGGGGCATACGCGCCTTGGCTCGCCCCGCGCTCAAGATCTCGATCATGGGCAGGGTGAAGCCCGCCGTCTTGCCGGTACCTGTCTGAGCGATGCCGAGGATGTCGCTTCCGGCAAGGATCTTGGGAATAGCTTTTTCTTGGATCGGCGTCGGTTCCGTGTACCCCGCCTCTTCAACGGCCTTGAGCGTCGCTTCGCTCAGGCCCAAATCCGAAAATTTCATGCTTTCTCGTCAGGCCAATGTTCTGTCGGGCCCGGTTCACACCCGCCCCGAAAGACCCGATGTCCCCCGGTAGAGCGTCTTTCAATGTAATCCGTAGGCTTTCGTCGATTGCAGCATATGTGTTTCCGCGGCACTGTCAAATGATGTAGAGGTCGATAGACCATCTAAATTCAGTCAAGCGTCCGAAAGATAATCCCGCCATGGCGAATTCATTACCTCTCATCTTAATTCCCGGTCTTCTGTGCACCAGGGAGTTATGGCGTCCGCAGATCGAGACATTTTCCGAAATCGCCGACATCTGGGTTCCCGACACGACCCGGCGCAACACCATCGCGGAGACGGCGGCGGACATACTGGCGGCTGCGCCGACCGAATTTGCGCTCGCCGGGCTTTCGATGGGTGGCTACATAGCTTTCGAGATCATCCGGCGGGAACCAAAGCGCGTCCGGAAACTGGCCTTGCTCGACACCAACGCGCGCGCCGACCTGCCAGAGCAGGCGGCCAATCGCCGGGTTGCGATGAATCAGGTCGAGCACGGGGAATTCCGCGGCGTGACGGACGGCCTGATCCCGATGCTCGTTCACCCGGATCGGTTGAAGGATGAGGAGCTTGTCGGGACCGTAAAGAAGATGGCTCTCGATGTCGGCAAGGAGGCCTATATCCGCCAGCAAACCGCGATCATCGGCCGTCCGGATAATCGGCCGTTGCTGCCGACGATCACCTGTCCGTCTCTGGTCATCGTCGGGCGGGAGGACGCCCTTACGCCGCCCAAGGTGGCGCAGGAAATCGCGGACGGCATTCCGAATTCCGAACTCGTCATAATCGAGCGATGCGGCCACCTCTCGACGCTCGAGAAGCCTGACGAGGTCAATTCGGAAATGCGGCGTTGGCTGGAGGCTCGGCCCTAGATATCCATTTCGTCGGCGTCGACGAACTGGGCGTTTTCCTGGATGAACTCGAAGCGCAGTTCCGGTTTGCGGCCCATCAGGCGCTCGACAAGCCTGTCGGTGTCCTTGGCGGCCATCACTTCTTCCGGCACCACGACCCGCAGAAGCGTCCGCTTGCCGGGCGCCATCGTGGTTTCCTTGAGCTGAGCCGGGGGCATTTCGCCGAGACCCTTGAAGCGGCTGATCTCGACCTTGGCATTGGCCTTGAATTCGGTCTTGAGCAACTCCTCGCGGTGCTCGTCGTCCCGGGCGTAAAGAGTCTTGCCGCCCTGGCTGAGGCGATAGAGCGGCGGCATGGCCAGGTAGAGATGGCCCTGCTCGATCAGCTTGGGCATGGAGCGGTAGAAGAACGTCATCAGCAAGGTAGCGATATGGGCGCCGTCGACATCGGCGTCGCACATGATGATGACCTTCTCGTAGCGCAGGTCGCTCTCGATATATTTCGAGCCGACGCCACAGCCAAGCGCCTGAACGAGGTCCGACAGTTCCTGATTGGCGTGGACCTTGGAATCCGAGGCGCTGACGACGTTCAGGATCTTGCCGCGAAGCGGCAAAATCGCCTGGGTCTCGCGGACGCGGCCCTGTTTGGCCGAGCCGCCGGCGGAATCGCCCTCGACGATGAAGATCTCGGTGCCTTCGGAGGTGTTGCGGCTGCAATCGGCCAGTTTGCCGGGCAGGCGTAGCTTGCGGGTCGCCTGCTTGCGGTTGACTTCCTTCTCCTGGCGGCGGCGCATCCGCTCGTCCGCCCGTTCGAGCACCCATTCGAGGAGCTTGTTGGCCTGATCGGGCGCGCCGGACAGCCAGTGATCGAAATGGTCGCGGACGGCATTCTCGACCAGACGGGTCGCTTCCTGGCTCGCCAGCTTCTCCTTGGTCTGGCCCTGGAACTGCGGGTCCTTGAGGAAGAGCGACAGCATGATCGCGGCCGTGCCAATAAGGTCTTCCGCCGTGATCGACGAGGCCTTGCGGTTGCCGACCAGCTCGCCGTAAGCCCTCAAGCCTTTGGTGAGTGCGCCACGCAAGCCGGCTTCGTGGGTGCCGCCGTCCGGGGTCGGGACCGTGTTGCAGTAATAGCTCGAAAATCCGTCGCTCCCATCCGGCCACGCGATGGCCCATTCGACCTGTCCCGACTTGTCGGGGAAGGCGACACGGCCACAGAACGGCGTCTGGGTGACCGTTTCAGCCTCGGCCATGGTGACGGCCAGATAATCCTCGAGGCCGCCGGGAAAGTGCAGGCGTTCGGATTCCGGGGTCTTGTCGCCACCGGTCAGCAAGGATGGATCGCACTTCCAGCGGATCTCTACGCCGCGGTAAAGATAGGCCTTCGAGCGCGCCATCTGATAGAGGCGGGCAGGGCGGAAGGCCGCCTTGGGGCCAAAGATCTGGGGATCCGGCCGAAACCGGGTCTTCGTTCCCCGGCGATTGTTGACCTCGCCCTTCAGTGTCAGGGGCGACGTCGGAACACCGCGCGAGTAGCTTTGAACCCAGAGCTGCTTGTCGCGCGCGACCTCGATTTCCATCATTTCGGAAAGCGCGTTCACGACCGACGCGCCGACGCCGTGGAGGCCGCCCGCGGTCCTGTAGGAATCGCCGGAGAATTTGCCGCCCGAGTGAAGCGTGGTCATGATCACTTCGAGAGCCGACTTGGTCTTGAATTTCGGGTGCGGATCAATGGGGATGCCGCGGCCATTGTCGGTAATCGAGAGGGTTCCGTCCGCTTCGAGCTCGACTTCAATCCGGCTTGCATGGCCCGCGACCGCCTCGTCCATCGAGTTGTCGAGCACTTCCGCCGCCAGGTGATGCATCGCCCGGTCGTCGGTGCCGCCGATATACATGCCCGGCCGCCGACGGACAGGCTCAAGGCCCTCAAGGACCTCGATATCCTTTGCCGAATACTGGCTCTTGCTGTGGGAGACTTGCTCGAACAAATCGGCAGGCTGGCTCATGAAGCTACTCGTATCTCTTGAGGACTGAATCAACGCCTTATAATGGATCGGAGGCGTCCCGAACACCAGTATCGAACTACAAGATACGGTATTTCGATCGCCGCAAACGTCTAGCATTCGTATTGCGTGCAGCAATTTTGCCTGGCGAAATGTGATGTCGAAACCCGCCGATCGGGGGTGCCCGGAACGCCGATTTGCGTCAAGCTTGCCAACATAAGCATTTATTGGCGCTAGCGTTTTCGAATGTGCTGATTTAGAGTTCTATAGTTAATTGCCCGGCACTAATGGCACGGGTTTTGTCGGTGCCCATGGGGAGTGGGGCCGGATCAGCCGCCGATGTTAGTTAGGGACCAACGGAGATAGCGAGAAATGGACAATAGTTTTTCCAAGGCCATGGAAACGGTGGCTGGCGCGATCTGGAGCCAATTGATGCTCAAGGGCCGGGCGGAAGTTTCCGTGAACGGCACCAACGTTTCCACGCTCTCGCTCGATGTGCGTGTTCAGAACGATCAGCTTTCCGGCGCCGGTCGCCCTAACGTCTCGCCGGTCCCCGGCGGGGCGCCTCGGCCCGCGTCCTCGATGACGCCTCCGCCGCCTCCGCCGCCGTCGACGGTTTCGACCTACCGCAGCGGGGGATCCGGCTCGGAATAATCGATCGAGCCAGGCTCGCAAAAGAACCCTCCGTCCTTCCGGGCCGGGGGGTTTTGTTTTTCAGGGGCGTCGCGTTCGCGGCGCGCGCAAGACCAGACAGTCTCCGCAGCCCAAGTGCTCGACAGCTAAAGAAAAAGGGGAGAGCGATGCTCTCCCCTTGATCGTCTTTAGCGATGGTCCGGATCAGACCGAATAGTACATCTGGAATTCGAGCGGGTGCGGGGTCGTCTCGAACGCGATGACCTCGTTCCACTTCAGTTCCATATAGCCTTCGATCATGGATTCGGAGAACACGCCGCCCTTGGTCAGGAAGCGCGTGGTCCGCTTCCAGACTTTCCAGAGCCTGACGCAGCGATCCGCAAACGGTCGGGATCTGCTTCAGCTCTTCCGGCGGCAGGGCGTAGAGATCCTTGTCCATCGGATCGCCCGGATGGATCTTGTTCTCGATGCCGTCGAGGCCGGCCATCAGCATGGCGGCGAAGCCGAGATAGGGGTTTGCACCCGGATCCGGGAAGCGAACTTCGACGCGCTTGCCCTTCGGGCTCGACGCGAACGGGATACGGCAGGAAGCCGACCGGTTGCGTCCGGAATAGGCCAGCAGAACCGGCGCTTCGTAACCCGGGACCAGGCGCTTGTAGCTGTTGGTCAGCGGATTGGTGAACGCGTTGATCGCCTTCGCGTGCTTGATGATGCCGCCGATGTAATAGAGGGCGGTCTCGGAGAGGTCGGCATAACCGCTGCCGGCGAAAAGCGGCTTGCCCGATTTCCAGATCGACTGGTGAACGTGCATGCCCGAGCCGTTGTCGCCGTACATCGGCTTCGGCATGAAGGTCGCCGACTTGCCATAGGAATTGGCGACATTGTGGACGACATACTTATAGATCTGCATGCCGTCGGCCATTTTCGTCATGGTGCCGAATTTGACGCCGAGTTCGTCCTGCGCCGGGGCGACTTCGTGGTGATGCTTTTCCACGACCACACCCATCTCTTTGATGGTGGTCAGCATTTCGGCGCGGATGTCCGAATGGGAATCAATCGGCGGAACCGGGAAGTAGCCGCCCTTCGGTCCCGGACGGTGGCCGAGGTTGCCTTCGGAATAGGTCTTGCCCCAGTTGGACGGCAATTCCTTTTCATCGATTTCATAGAACGTCTTGGTCTGCGATACGCCAAACCGGACGTCGTCGAAGATGAAGAATTCGGCTTCCGGACCGAACACGGCGGTGTCGCCGATGCCGGTATGCTTCAGGTAGGCTTCGGCGTTCTTCGCGATCGACCGCGGGTCGCGATCATAGGTCTCGCCCGTTTCCGGCTCGACGATGTCGCAAATGATGATCATCGACGCCTGCGCGGCGAAGGGGTCCATGGTCGCCGTCGTGGGGTCCAGCATGAGAGTCATGTCGGATTTGTCGATCGACTTCCAGCCAGCGATTGACGAGCCATCGAAACCAACGCCGTCGGTGAAGGCATCCTCGTCGATCATGTCCGCGTCCATGGCGACGTGCTGCCATTTTCCGCGGGTGTCCGTGAAGCGAAGGTCGACGTATGGAATCTCTTTTTCTTTGATGGTTTTCAATATTGATGCGACGTCAGACATGGTTGCGTTCCTGTTGCTCCTCGTGAATCCAATGCGATGATTATTGAAGGGTCAGCCGCTAAACGGCATTGGCCCCGGTTTCGCCGGTTCTGATTCTGATGGCTTCTTCGACAGAACTTACGAAAATCTTGCCGTCGCCGATCCGCCCGGTCCTGGCCGCTTGCTGGATGGCTTCCACGGCCCGCTCGACCTGGTTGTCCTCGAGGACGACCTCGATTTTTACCTTGGGAAGAAAATCGACGACATACTCGGCCCCGCGATAAAGCTCGGTATGTCCCTTTTGACGGCCGAACCCTTTCGCTTCGAGCACCGTAATGCCCTGGAGGCCGACCTCATGGAGGGCCTCCTTTACCTCATCGAGTTTGAAAGGCTTAATGATAGCTTCGATTTTTTTCATGAAATGCGCGCTGCTGACTTTTAGAATGAACCGTCGTGGGGAACGGGCTTTGATATGGATCGGACAAATGCACAGAGTATGCCACTTAGGAAGATGGTCGCTATATTAGGCAACTCGCCCTTTATGGTCTATCGGCATTGTGCAATTGGTGAACAGATGATTGCAATTTAGGCCGATCTGATCAAAAATTATGCAAATTTAGGCTCCTTTCGTCACTCATCTTTTCAGCGGCAACGGCATCATGAAACCGGTCAATCAGACCTTCGGCGGGCTCGGCACCACGATCTTCACCGTGATGTCGGCCCTGGCGCAGGACCATAAGGCGATCAATCTCGGCCAGGGGTTTCCGGACGACGAGGGACCCGACGATGTTCGCCGGGTCGCGGCGGAGGCTCTGCTCAAGGGCCCGAACCAGTATCCGCCCATGATGGGGCTGCCCGCACTGCGTCAGGCTGTCGCGGAAAACAATCTGCGGTTCTACGGGCTGGACATGGACTGGCGCGAGGAGGTCATGGTCACGTCGGGCGCCACCGAGGCGCTGGCGGCCTGTCTCCTGGGCCTTTTGAGCCCGGGCGACGAGGCGGTGGTGATCGAGCCGCTTTACGACTCCTACCTGCCGATCATCCGGCTGGCCGGTGCGGTGCCCAAGATCGTCAGTCTGACGCCGCCGGACTGGTCGCTTTCGCTGGAGGCGCTCGAGGCCGCGTTTTCTGAGCGGACCAAGCTGCTGCTCATGAACTCGCCGATGAATCCGACCGGCAAGGTCTTCGGCGCCGATGAACTGGGCGCGATTGCCGAGCTCGTGAAACGCCACGACGCCTATGCGGTCTGCGACGAAGTATACGAACACCTCGTCTTTTCCGGTCATCGCCACACGCCCCTGATGACCATGCCGGGGATGCGCGAGCGCACCGCGCGGATCGGGTCCGCGGGCAAGACGCTGGCCCTGACCGGCTGGAAGGTCGGTTATGTCTCGGCGGCCCCGTCCGTGCTCTCGGTCATTTCCAAGGCTCATCAATTCCTGACGTTCACGACGCCGCCCAATCTTCAGGCGGCGGTAGCCTATGGTCTGGGCAAGGATGACGCATATTTCAGCGCGCTGGCATCTGAACTGGAGGCCAAACGCAATCTGCTTGCGTCGGGCTTGGCGCGGGCCGGGTTCGAGGTTCTTGGTTCAGCCGGAACCTATTTTTTGAACGTCGACTTTCGGCCGCTCGGTTTCAACGGTCCGGATGACGAATTCTGCAAGCTGATCACACGCGAGGCAGGCGTCGCCGCGGTGCCGGTGAGCGCTTTTTGCGAGCGCAGCCGGATCACGCATCTCGCGCGCTTCTGCTTCTGTAAAAAGGATGAGATCCTGGTCGAAGCCTCGGATCGGCTCGCGCGATATTTTGGTACGGCCTGATGCTTGACGCCGTATGGCCTTGTCGATAAGTAACGGGCGACGGCGAGCGTAGCTCAGTTGGTTAGAGCACCAGATTGTGGATCTGGGGGTCGTGGGTTCAATTCCCATCGCTCGCCCCATTTTGTCGCGGCCAGCGAACAGGGCGACGCGCCTCGTGTTCGAGGCGCGACCGGCGAGGGCGGTCCTCGAAAATTTTCGGCGCATTCAAGGTGAAACGCAGATATCCGCAACGGTTCCCCGCCTGCGGCTAATTTGCGTGTCTATTGCGCGAAATTCGTGCTCGATGAGCGGTCGATACTCGCCAAGATCGGATTGCCCCACGCGTCCCGCGGCACTGATCCGGTCCTCGTGTCCCAAGCGCTGGCATCTGACTTGTGAGCACAACCGGTAAATAGTGTCGCTGCGACGGAGACTACGATCAGTGCGCCCAAGGCACCGCGTTCCCTAATCAGTCGATGACCGACCCCAATGGCTAATCTAATCATACAACCCCCTATTGATACCTTGCCTTATTTTGGCCACAATGTCGAGAGGGCAACTGTTTGTTCTAAAAACAAAATTTGCATCAACTTAGAATTTTCTGGGCGCTTCGGTGACGAAATTGCGGTTAGATTGACTGTGCTGCCGGTTACTGGTCAGGCTGTATTTGGTCGACTATTCAAATAGATAGCTGTAAGCGGTTACACCATGTCGGAGCTTCCCAATCCCAATGCTGCGGCCTTGCTGACGACGGCTCAGATGTATGATGCTGATCGCATGGCAGCGGAAACGGGCGTGCCGAGCCTGTCGCTGATGGAGGCGGCGGGGGCCGCAGTCGCGCAGGCGGTCACTGCGCGCTGGAAACCGCGGCCGACGGTCGTTCTCTGTGGCCCGGGGAACAATGGCGGGGACGGCTTCGTGGTGGCCCGCCTGCTGGAAGAGACGGGCTGGCCGGTCCGGGTGGCCCTGCTCGGACGCCGTGACGCGCTGAAGGGCGATGCGGCGGTGAATGCCGAACGCTGGGCAGGCCCCGTCGTCCCTATGGAACCGGACAGTCTGAAAGGCTGTGAACTGGTCGTGGACGCGATTTTCGGCGCGGGGCTGGCGCGGGCCATCGAGGGCGCGGTCGCGGAGACGTTGAACGAGGTCAATCGCGCGCGCTCTTGCCTGCGTGGCCATCGACGTACCGAGCGGGGTTCATGGCGACAGCGGCCGCATCCTCGGGGTGGCGCCGAAAGCGGCCCTCACGGTCACCTTCTTTCGCAAAAAGCCCGGGCATCTCCTTGTACCGGGACGATTTTATTGCGGGGAAGTGCTCGTCAAAGATATCGGAATTCCGGATGCCGCGCTCGACCGGATAACGCCACGCTATTACGAGAACATGCCGTCGCTCTGGCGCGCGGCGTTTCCTAAACCGTCGGGCGATACGCACAAATACAGGCGAGGGCATGCGATCGTCGTCAGCGGCCCGATGGCCAAGACCGGTGCGGCCCGGCTGGCGGCGCGGGGAGCCTTGCGGGTCGGTGCGGGTCTTGTGACCGTCCTTGGGCCACCGGATGCACTGGCGGTCAATGCCGCCCAGCTTACCGCGGTCATGGTCGGCGCATTCGAAGGCGGCGAAGGGCTGACCCGCGAACTCTCGGATCCGAGGCGGAACGCCGTCCTTCTCGGCCCCGGCAACGGGGTCGGAGAGGCGACGCGAGCCAATGTCATGGCCGCTCTGAAGCTTGGAAAGGCCTGTGTCCTCGATGCCGACGCCCTGACTTCGTTCGAAGGCGATCCGGACGAGGTGCTGTCCGCGTTGAACGGCAATTGTATCTTGACGCCACATGAGGGCGAATTTGGCCGGCTTTTCGGCGGGACCGCGGATTCGGGCTCCAGCAAGCTCAACCGCGTGCTAGACGCCGCCAAAAGGGCGGGTGCCGTCGTCCTGCTCAAGGGGCCGGACACGGTCGTCGCCGCGCCGGATGGCCGGGCCGCGATCAACGCCAACGCGCCGCCGACGCTGGCCACGGCGGGGTCTGGCGATGTTCTGGCCGGTTTCTGCCTGGGGCTCCTGGCTCAGGGAATGCCTGCCTTCGAGGCGGCCTGCGCCGCCGTTTGGCTGCATGGCGCCGCGGCGTCGGCCTTCGGTCCCGGATTGATCTCGGAGGATCTTCCGGAGGCCTTGCCGCGGGTGTTGGCGAAGCTTCAGGGCGATTGACTATCTGTGGCCCTTTGATATGGCTTCACAAGCAGAGCCTGTACGGCTAATGTCCCGGCCTTCTCGGCGACTGTGCCGAGCGTCTTCGTTCGGGCGGGCGTGGTGGAACTGGTAGACACGCCAGATTTAGGTTCTGGTGACTTACGTCGTGGGGGTTCAAGTCCCTCCGCCCGCACCATCCCGGCACCAGGGAGAGCGCCGTCGCGCGGAAGCGGCCGGTGATAGGAATTAGGGACTAGGCGACGTCTAACGTTACGGATGGATTTTATGCAGGTTACCGAGATTAAGGCCGAGGGTTTGAAGCGCGAATACAGCGTTGTCCTGGATGCGGCCGACATCGATCAAAAGATCGACAGCAAGTTGAAAGAGATCAGCCAGCAAGATCCGGATGCCCGGCTTCCGGCCCGGCAAGGTGCCGACGTCGCTCGTGCGCAAGATGCACGGAGACGGCCATCAAGGGCGAAGTTCTGGAGGAAACGGTCAACGAGAGCTCCCAGAAAGCCTTCGCCGAGAAATCCGTTCGGCCGGCGGTTCAGCCCTCCATCGAGGTCAAGAAGTTCGAGGTGGGCGAGGGACTGGAATACACCATCAGTGTCGAGGTGCTGCCCAAGATCGAGGTGAAGGATCTCGGCGCGCTTGAGCTCGAGAAGATGGTGGCGGATGTATCGCCCGAGGAAATCGACGAGGCGCTGGCGCGGATCGCCGAGCAGAACAAGAAGTTCGAGCCGGTTGCCGACAAGGGCCAGGCGGCCAAGTCTCGGGTGATGCCGTAATCATCGATTATCTCGGCAAGATCGACGATGTGGCGTTCGAGGGCGGCGCGGCCACCGATGCGCAGCTCGTGCTCGGCTCGGGCATGTTCATGCCGGGCTTCGAGGACCAGCTCATCGGCGCGAAGGCCGACGAGGACCGTAAGGTCGAGGTCGATTTCCCGGCGGATTACGGCGCCAAGGAACTGGCTGGCAAGCACGCCGTCTTCGACGATCAAGGTCAAGGAAGTGCGTCAGCCGGTTAGCCCGCGATCGACGAGGAGTTCGCCAAGTCGATGGGCCTGGAGAATGTCGAAGCGTTGCGCAATGCAATCCGCGATCAGATTCAGCGTGACTACGCGAGCCTCTCGCGTTTGCGCCTGAAGCGGAACCTCCTGGACAGCCTCGCGGATTCCTATGATTTCGAGGTGCCGGAAGGCATGGTCCAGGCCGAGTTCGATCAAATCTGGCGCCAGGTTTCTGCCGAGCAGGACGCCGAGCATGAACACGATCATGACCACGACCATGACCATGACCATGACCACGACTCATCGATCATGACCACGATCACGACCATGCGCATGCGGCCGAGCCCGATATCGACGACGAGCAGCGCACGGAATATCATGTCGATCGCGGAACGTCGCGTTCGTCTCGGTCTGCTCCTTTCGGAAATCGGCACGAAGAACAATATTTCCATCGGGCAAGATGAAATTAACCGCGAGATGGCAAACCAGGCACGTCGCTTCCCGGGACAAGAGCAACAGGTGTTCGAGTTCTTCCGCAAGAATCCCAGCGCGCTGGCCCAGCTTCAGGCACCCTTGTTCGAGGACAAGGTGGTCGATTTCATCATCGAGATGGCGAAGGTGAACGAGCGGACGGTCTCGAGGGAAGAGCTGACGGCCGATCCGGACGAGGAAACTGAGACTGGCACGGAAGCTGCTAAGAAGAAGCCTGCCAAGAAGGCTGCGTCCAAATCGACCGCGAAGTCGTCTGGCTCGAAGTCCTCGGGAACCAAGGCCAAGCCGGCGAAGAAGGCAGCGTCAAAGAAGAAGAGCGACGAAAAGTAGGAATACGAGCCGGCGCGACACCGCATGTCGGGAAACACGCAAGGATCAGCTTTGATGACGAGAATTGTCGAGAACTTCACAAACAACCTCGTTCCCATGGTGGTCGAGCAGACCAATCGCGGGGAGCGGGCCTACGACATCTATTCCCGGCTGCTGGAAGACCGCATCATCTTCATCAACGGAGTGGTCGAGGATGGCCTGGCCAGCCTCGTGACCGCGCAGCTGCTGTTCCTGGAGGCGCGCAATCCGAAGAAGGAAATTTCCTGCTACATCAACTCTCCGGGCGGCGTCGTGACTGCGGGGCTCGCGATCTACGATACGATGCAATACATCCGGCCCAGGGTTTCGACGATGTGCATCGGACAGGCGGCCTCGATGGGTTCGCTGCTGCTGGCGGCCGGTTAGCCGGGCCAGCGCTTCGCCCTGCCCAACGCCCGGATCATGATGCATCAGCCCTCGGGCGGCGCGCGCGGTCAGGCGGTCGATATCCAGATCGTGGCCGAAGAGATCCTTGCGATGCGGGCCCGGCTTAACAAGATATATGCAGAAGCACACGGGCCGGCCGCTCGAGGAAATCGAGGGCATCATGGACCGCGACAAGTACATGACGGCGGAACAGGCGAAGACGTTCGGCATCGTCGATCACGTACTTGAATCGCGTAAGGAATTGGGCGACGCATCGGCGGTTTCGGACAAAACGTCCTAATGGGCTTGTCAACGCCGAGGTGTTAATGAAATATTGAACAGTAAAGCCATACCGTATGAAGCTCTTGGGTGTGTCACCCATTCATGCGAGAGTATGGTGACCACTGGATCAAGTGAGGGGTGGAAAAACGGTAACCGAGGCTAGGTGCGACTAGCTTTCCCAAGTCATCCAGAGAGACAATCGGGAGACCGGAAAGTGACAATAGCCAAGGGCCGATGGCAGAGAGCGAATGACCAAGCTTAGTGGCGGCGATTCAAAGAATACATTGTACTGTTCGTTCTGCGCCAAGAGCCAGCACGAGGTAAGGAAGCTCATCGCCGGTCCGACGGTGTTCATCTGCGACGAATGCGTCGAACTGTGCATGGACATCATCCGCGAGGAGCACAAGAGCGCGTTGGTCAAGACGCGCGACGGCGTGCCGACCCCGGCGGATATCTGCAACGTCCTCAACGACTATGTGATCGGCCAGGACCACGCCAAGCGCGTGCTGTCGGTTGCCGTCCATAACCATTACAAGCGCATCAATCACGGCGCGAAAAGCAACGATGTCGAACTCGCGAAGTCGAACATCCTGCTGATCGGTCCGACCGGTTGCGGCAAGACCCTGCTGGCCCAGACGCTGGCCCGTATCCTCGACGTGCCGTTCACCATGGCCGACGCCACGACCTTGACCGAAGCGGGCTATGTCGGCGAGGACGTCGAGAACATCATTCTGAAGCTGCTGCAGTCGGCCGACTACAATGTCGAGCGGGCCCAGCGCGGCATCGTCTATATCGACGAGGTCGACAAGATCTCGCCGCAAGTCGGACAACCCGTCGATCACCCGCGACGTTTCGGGTGAGGGCGTGCAGCAGGCCTTGCTGAAGATCATGGAAGGCACGATCGCGAGCGTTCCGCCGCAGGGTGGCCGCAAGCATCCGCAGCAGGAATTCCTGCAGGTCGACACCACGAATATCCTGTTCATCTGCGGCGGCGCCTTTGCCGGCCTGGAGAAGATCATCTCCGCGCGCGGACAGGGCAAATCCATTGGCTTCGGCGCCGACGTGAAGTCGGTCGACGAGCGCCAGACCGGTGAGATCCTCAAGGAGGTCGAGCCGGAAGATCTGCTCAAGTTCGGTCTCATCCCCGAGTTCGTCGGCCGTCTGCCCGTCGTCGCGACGCTCAACGACCTCGACGAGCCCGCCCTGATCGAGATCCTGACCGAGCCGAAGAATGCGCTGGTGAAGCAGTATTCCCGGCTGTTCGAGATGGAATCGATCAAGCTCAAATTCACCTCCGACGCCCTCTCTCAGGTGGCCAAGAAAGCCATCGCTCGCAAGACGGGTGCGCGCGGTCTGCGTTCGATCATGGAAGGCGTTCTCCTCGATACGATGTACGAATTGCCCTCGCTCGAGGGTGTCGAGGAGGTCGTCATCAACAGTGAAGTCGTTGAGGGCCGGGCCCAGCCTCTGTTCATCTACGCCGAGCGCCAGGAGGATGTCGGGAAGGGGGCCTGACCGGGCGCCGGACGCGCTCGCGTCCGCCTGCCCTTGAACAGGGCATCCCGCATCGCCAAATAACGGTGGACCCGCTCGCCCTCGGGCTATGAATTCGAGTGCCGAGCGCAATCAGGCTACGCCATAAACAAAGTAGTATTTGAATCCATGACCTCTTCTGGTGACACATTCTCGGTTCTTCCTCTGCGCGACATCGTGGTGTTTCCCCACATGATCGTGCCGCTCTTCGTTGGCCGGGAGAAATCCGTCCGCGCCCTCGAAGACGTGATGAAGGATGACAAGCAGATCCTGCTCGTCGCCCAGAGGAACGCCAGTCAGGACGACCCGACCTCGAAGGACATCTACGGGGTTGGCACGGTAGCGTCCGTTCTCCAGCTCCTGAAACTGCCGGACGGCACCGTGAAGGTGCTGGTCGAGGGCGGCTCGCGCGCGAAGATCGTCGAATTCCTCGATAACAAGGAATTCTTCCAGGCCGCGCGCCCAGCTCATCGCGGACATCGTCCGCCGCGGCCAAGGACCTCGAAGCCCTGGCGCGTTCGGCGGTGTCGCAGTTCGAGAGCTATGTGAAGCTCAACAAGAAGGTTCCGCCGGAGGTGCTGGTGTCGGTCAACCAGATCGACGATCCGAGCAAGCTCGCCGACACGATCGCGTCGCATCTCGCGCTCAAGATTTCGGACAAGCAGGAGCTGCTGGAGATCGAGAGCGTCGCGGAGCGTCTGGAGAAGGTCTACGGCTTCATGGAAAGCGAGATCAGCGTCCTGCAGGTGGAGCGCAAGATCCGTGGCCGCGTGAAGCGCCAGATGGAGAAGACCCAGCGCGAGTATTATCTGAACGAGCAGCTGAAGGCGATCCAGAAGGAACTCGGCGAGACCGAAGACGGCAAGGACGAACTCGGCGAGCTCGAAGAGCGCATCAACAAGACCAAGCTCTCGAAGGAAGCCAAGGAAAAGGCGAAGGCGGAGCTGAAGAAGCTGCGCAATATGAGCCCGATGTCGGCCGAAGCGACGGTCGTGCGCAACTATCTCGACTGGATGCTGTCCATGCCGTGGGGCAAGCGCACGCAAGGTGAAGCGCGACATCGCCAAGGCGGCAGAGATCCTCGATACGGATCACTACGGACTCGAGAAGGTCAAGGAGCGGATCCTTGAATATCTCGCCGTACAGCAGCGCACGACCAAGAACCGCGGCCCGATCCTTTGCCTCGTCGGTCCTCCGGGTGTCGGCAAGACCTCGCTCGGCCGTTCGATTGCGAAGGCGACGGGCCGGAACTTCGTTCGCATGTCGCTCGGCGGCGTGCGCGACGAGGCCGAGATTCGCGGTCACCGCCGGACCTATATCGGCTCCATGCCCGGCAAGGTCATGCAGAGCATGAAGAAGGCCAAGAGCAACAATCCGTTGTTCATGCTGGACGAGATCGACAAGCTCGGCGCGGATTTCCGCGGCGACCCGTCGTCGGCTCTGCTCGAGGTTCTGGACCCCGAACAGAACAGCAAGTTCAACGACCACTATCTCGAGGTCGATTACGACCTTTCCGACGTGATGTTCCTCACCACGGCGAACACGCTGCGCATGCCCGCGCCGCTGATGGACCGTATGGAGATCATTCGTCTGTCGGGTTACACCGAGGATGAAAAGGTCGAGATCGCCAAGCGCCACCTGATCGACAAGCAGATGGAGGCGCATGGCCTGAAGGCTCAGGAGTGGCAGATCTCCGATTCCGCCATTCGCGATCTGATCCGCTATTACACCCGCGAGGCGGGCGTGCGTAACCTTGAGCGCGAGATCGCCAATCTCACGCGCAAGGCGGTGCGCGAGCTGGTTCAGAACAAGAAGAAGTCGGTGTCGGTTTCGTCCCGCAATCTCGAGAAATATGCCGGTGTCCGGAAGTTCCGGTTCGGCGAGATGGAGGAGACGGATCAGCGCTCTGCTGCCGCTGGCCGTGCTGATGTGCTTCATCGCCATGAAGACGTTCCATGTCGATGCCAACATCGTGGCACTCTCAGGAATCGCCATTGCCATCGGCACGATGGTGGACATGGGGATTATTCTCTCTGAGAACATATTGAAGCACTTGGATGAGGCCGACCCGCAAGAGGACCGCTTGGAGGTCGTGTACCGAGCTTCCAGCGAGGTGGGCGGCGCCGTTCTTACGGCCGTTGCTACCACCATCATCAGCTTCTTGCCGGTCTTCACGATGATCGGTGCCGAGGGCAAGCTATTTAGACCGCTGGCCTTCACCAAGACGTTCGCGCTGGCGGCATCCGTCATCGTAGCCCTCACGATCATCCCCCCGGCGGCGCATATTCTGTTCGCTTCGCGTGTCCGATCGCGAACGCTCAGGCAGGTCTTCTATGTTGGGTTGGTGCTGGCAGGTGTCGTGATTTCGTTGGCGGTTGCCTGGTGGGCGGGCGTCATCCTTGCCGCGTTGGGCGTATACAAATTAGCGGAGTCCCTTGTTCCGGCGCACTACGAGCGTTGGCAGAGCCGCATGCGTGTTGGCAGCCTGCTGCTTGCCAACACCGCAGCCGTGTTGCTGGTGGGGATTCTCTTGACCGAGCATTGGTTGCCTCTCGGCCCCGAAGCGGGAATGGTCAGCAATCTGCTCTTTGTCGCGGTGCTGATTGGCGGCCTGTTGGCGTTCTTTCAAATCTTCGCTCGCTATCTGTACAAACCGCTTCTGTGGTGGTGCTTGAATCACAAGCTGCTGTTTCTCAGTGCTCCGGCATTCATCTTGCTGTGCGGGCTCACTGCCTGGTTAGGTCCGGCGTCGCTGCTGGGCCGTATTCCGCAGTCGTATGAGAACCAGTCTTTTGCAGCTGAACGGCTCGACGAGCTTTCATCTTTGCAGCGGTTCAAGTATGAGCTGGCTGGATTCAAGGCGCACGACTGGCATCAGGACGTGTCTAAGAAGAGCTTGTGGACGAAACTCAAATGGACGTTGGCGCAGAGTTGGCAAGGTTTTGGCAAGGAATTCATGCCACCGCTGGACGAAGGTTCCTACTTATATATGCCCACGACCATGCCGCATGCATCCATCGGCGAGGCGATGGACGTACTTTCGTTGCAGGACCAGCGGATCAATGCCATCCCGGAAGTCGAATTGGCCGTCGGCAAAATCGGTCGTGTCGCGCAGCCCTCTGGATCCCGCCCCCGTCTCGATGATCGAAACGATCATCAATTACAAATCGCAATACATCGTCGATGAACATGGCAGCCGCCTGCGTTACCGTTTTGATCCGGCCGAAGTCGATTGGGTGCGGGATGTCGAGGGCAATTTATTGCCCGCCGCCGACCATCAACCATACCAGGTCCAAGGTAAATTCGCCCGCGACCTGCAGGGTAAGTTGATCGAAGATCCTCACGGCGCACCCTTTCGGCAATGGCGTCCCCCCTGGACCCGCAGCTAAACCCCGGTCGCGAAGCCTGGTCCGGGATCACCAAGCCCGATGATATTTGGGACGAGATCGTCAAGGCGGGACAAATCCCCGGCACCACCGGCGCTCCCCGCCTGCAACCGATCGCGGCCCGCATCGTGATGCTGCAAAGCGGCATGCGGCCTCCGATGGGCGTGAAAGTCAAAGGCCCTGACCTGGATACGATTGAAGAGGTGGCGCTGAGCATTGAGGGCTTTCTGAAGCAGGTACCAAGCGTGGAAGCATCGGCGGTGATCGCAGACCGCGTCGTGGGCAAACCATATCTGGAGATCGACTTCAAGCGACGTGACATCGCCCGCTATGGGCTGACCATACGTGACGTCCAAGACGTCGTCGAGGTGGCCATCGGTGGCAGAACCGTCACCAGAACCGTCGAAGGACGCAAGCGTTTTCCTGTGCGGGTGCGTTACCTGCGGGAACTGCGCAGTCAGATCGAAACGATGAAGAAGATCCTCGTGCCAACCAAAGACGGAACGCAGATCCCTTTGGCTCAAGTGGCCGACATCCGGTACGTCCGTGGCCCTCAGGTGGTGAAGAGCGAAGACACCTTCTTGACGGCCTATGTGCTGTTCGACAAGAAGCCTGGGAAAGCTGAAGTGAACGTGGTGGAAGACTGTCAGCGCTATTTGAAAAACAAAATCGACCGCGGCGAATTCGTCTTGCCTCCCGGAGTAAGCTACACGTTTGCCGGCAGCTATGAGAATCAGGTACGGTCTCAGAAGACGTTGATGGTGGTTTTGCCACTGGCCCTTTTCATTATCTTCATGATCCTCTACTTCCAATTTCGCTCGGTCATCACAACGTCGTTGGTGTTCAGCGGCATCGCAATTGCCTGGTCCGGAGGATTCATCATGCTGTGGCTCTATGGTCAGCCATGGTTTCTGGATTTCAGCATTCTTGGCAGAAACATGCAGGACCTGTTTCAGATCCACCCCATCAATTTGAGTGTGGCCATCTGGGTCGGTTTCCTGGCTCTGTTTGGTATCGCCACCGATGACGGAGTGGTCGTGGCCACCTATCTTGACCAGAGCTTCTTCCGCCATCGCATTGCCAGCAACGAGGAAGCGCGCCGAGCGACGTTGGCGGCCGGGCTGCGCCGCGTGCGACCATGCTTGATGACAACGGCCACGACCATCCTCGCGCTGATTCCGGTGCTCACCAGCACCGGGCGCGGCTCCGATATCATGGTGCCCATGGCGATTCCCAGCTTTGGTGGCATGATCATCGAGATCACGACGATGCTGGTCGTTCCCGTGCTGTACTGCACGGTCCAGGAATGGAAACTGCGCATGGGCGTGGAGGATCCACGGTTTGCTCAACACGAAGCCACTTCCGGGCAACCCGCGTCGCAAATCGTGGTGCCAGAAGGGCAGACGCCCAGACAGAAATGAGCCCATCTGAAGGAGTGCCACAAAGGCCCCGCCGCAAACCACGGCGCACGGCCCTCGCCAGCAGCGGTACAGCATTTGCACGACAGTCGGATCGCCTGTCGACGACGCCCTGCACCGGTAGCTGTCCCTCGCGGTTGCCGCAGGGCCTGTACCTGCCGAAAACGAACCGCATGGATCGCGACCTCTGATCCTGCCGCAAACGCTCGACAGGACGCGCGGCTACCGGGTTGAACGCGGCGCAGACCACTTGAACACCCTTGAACTGATGCCATGCAAATGCACGATTTCTTGATGCACTATGGTGAAGCCGCCAAGACAGCCGTCGGCTTCTTCTGGAAAGCTGCCTGGGCCTTTGTGCTCGGTTACTCGGTCAGCGCGATGATTCAGACCTTCGTACCCAAAGAGCGTTTGACAAAACGCATGGGGGCACCGAGTTTCTCCAGCATTTCGCTGACCACGATCTTCGGTACGATCTCCAGCTCCTGCTCTTTCGCCGCGCTGGCCACCGCTCGCTCGCTTGTCCAAAAAGGTGCTCATTTTGTGGCTGCCGTCGCCTTTATGTTCGCATCGACCAACCTGGTGATCGAACTGGGAGTCATGATTCTGATCTTTCTGGGTTGGCAGTTTCTCGTCGCTGAGGTCATCGGTGGTTTGGTGCTGATCGCGATCAGCTCATTGCTGATCCGCTTGACCTATCCCCGGCGCTGGCTGGAGGAAGCGCGTCACAAAGTGGAAACGGAAAGCGAATCGGAGCAGCAGGACTTTGACTGGCGTCAGCGCATCCGCAGCTTCGACGGCTGGAAGATGGTGGGACACCACTTCGTGATGGAATGGAAGATGGTTTGGCAGGAGGTCTTTATTGGCTTCTCCGTGGCCGGCATCATTGCGAGCCTTTGTACCACAGTCGTTCTGGAAAGCCGTGTTCCTCTCTGACCAGGCCAGTTCCCATTCGGGCAGTCTGCCAATCGTGCTGGAAAACGTGTTGATCGCGCCCCTGGTAGCGGCCTGTACATTCATCGGATCCATGGGCAACATTCCCCTGGCCACCGTACTTAACTCGGGCGGGGTGCTTTTTGGCGGGATCATGGGCTTCATCTATTCGGACCTGATGGTACCGCCACTGGTCAAAGTGAATGCCAAATACTATGGCTGGCACGTTGCCCTCTACATTGCCGGCATCATGTTTGTCAGCATTGTGATCACGGCGCTGGTATTGCACTACGGATTCTATTTCGCCGGTGCGACTCCCGAAAGCATCGGAAGATCGACGAAATGACTCAGTTTTCGTTGGACTACACATTCTTTATGAACATCGCCGCACTGGCGCTGGCCGGCCTGATGGTCTGGCTGTCCTGGAGACACCAGCGATCCCAGCAGGAGATGAGTGGTATGGCCGGCAGTTCCTCCTGGGGCATCCAGGACTATGTGACAGCCGCATTCGCGTTGCTGTTGGCCGGTGGCCTGGCCACATACTTCGTCACCGGGGGACAATGATCTAACTCGCGACGAGCCAAATGACCAAGCGCGATTCTGCGACAGTGAGTCGTTCCTGAGCGTCTACGACAAGCAAATATTCCTGCCCAAGATTTTTCTGCCTCAAAGAAACACCCGCAATTAGGCAATAGGCAGAAATATCTAGGGCAGAAAAATAATTGATCGATGCCGCAAGGACGACGTCTGCACTCGATCAACAGCCCGCGTGTGTCGCAGAATCGCGCTCAGTCATTTAGCTCGCGGTTTCCAGGGCTTCACTTCAGCGGGTGCCGTCAATGCGTCACTGCGAACTCAGATCTCGCAGCCAGATGTTGCGAAAGCGCAGTGCGCATGCCGTGGCCCTGCAATACCAGCGGCAGCTTGCGGGGATGCGCTCTGATACGGCTTGATATCGCGGTGCACCATTTCCCCTTCGATCGTTTGGTTGTCATGAACCAATACACCGTTGTGAAACATGGTGATTGTGGCGGGCTTGAGCAGCTTGTTGTTCTGAAACAGGGCGCTCGAAACACGATGTCGTAAGACTGCCACGCGCCGGGCGGCATACAGGCGTTGACCAATGGCGGCGTCTGGCCGTAGATCGAAGCGGCCTGCCCGTCGGGATAGATCTGCCGTGGATGCTCGTGCCACGAATCGAATATCTGCACTTCATACTTTCCCATCAGTATGACCCCGCTGTTGCCCCGATTCATGAAGTTGGCCGACACCTCTTGCGGCGTGGCAAATTCGACATGCAGCTGGCAATCGCCGAAGGGCTGTTTGCTTACCAGCGACTCATGGCCCGCCAGCAGCACACCGTCCTTTGCCTCCCAGTTCGAATTCTCCCGGCGCTGAGTGTGTGTCCGTCGAACAGAACGATGGCATCTGCGGGAATCGGAGCAGGCGTTAGTGGTGTTCCCACCTCTCGCGGCACGACGACCTTGGGGAGCGGACGATCTGGATCGTGGACGTGGTAACGACTATCTGTCCAGGGCTGCAAAGGTGTATCCTTGTAGCCCACCACCGTTGTATCTCCTGCCTTCCGCTCCACTAATTCGGCAGCAGCAAGCGACGGCAGCCACTGGCAGGTGGTCCCAACGGCGAGCAAGAGCGCGAGGAGAAATCTCATGTTGAAGTCCTTTTTTTCCAGGTGGTGTAGGGCGTCGAGTCCGCAGAATTTGATTAGAATGGATGGCCGCCACGCTGGCAACGCGGGACCACCCTGCGGTGCCCAGTGAAAGAACACCCCGTGATGGACACCCAGTGATGGAATACCCAGTAGATCAGCACCGGACCAATCCCACCACCTGTCCCCAGGGAGCTTGACATGACTGCGAACGTGACCCGACGTGATTTTCTTCAGTACAGTACGGCGGCAGGCATCTCGCTGGGACTCGCTGCGTCGGCACGTCACTGCCTGGCGGCTGACGACGACGCCAAACGGACGCGTCACAAGGCACTCATTGGGCGTCCGGACCCCCGCACCCTGCAGACGCTCAAAGATGCCGGCTTCGACGGTATCGAGTCGAATACGTGGAACATCCCGGTCTCGGAGGCCGAGTCACAACGTCAATCCGCCGACAAATTGGACATGCGCATCCACAGCGTACTGCGTGGCTGGACCAACTTCAACGCCGATGATGTGAAGCAAGTCGCCGCCGACATCGCCTCGGTCGAGAAGGCGCTGCATACCGCCCAGATCTATGGCGCCGATGCGCTGCTGCTGGTCCCCTGCAAATTGCTGGCGAGAGTTGCCGTTCCCAAACCGGAGGACTTCCAAATCCAACTGGACGACAAGACCGGCCACGTGGTGCAAGTTGTGGCGGGCGACAATGAACCGTACAAACCCTACATGCAGGCGCAGAATGAGGCGATTGACCGATCACGTCAAGCCATTGAGAAGCTCATTCCTACCGCCGAAAAGACGGGGGTGGCAATTGCTCTGGAAAACGTCTGGAGCAACCTATGGGTGAAACCGAAGCTGTTTGCTCACTTTGTCCGCTCGTTTCAGAGTCCGTGGGTCCGCACCTATTTCGACATTGGAAACCACGTGAAGTATGCGGCTCCCGAGCATTGGATCGAAGTCTTGAGTGACACCATCGTGAAGGTACACGTGAAGGACTTCGTGGTCGATCGCAGTGCCGCACGGGGAGGACAATTCGTCGATATCCGCGAGGGCGACGTGAAGTGGCCCGAAGTGATGCAGGCGTTTGACAAGATCGGCTACTATGGGTGGTTCACCATCGAAGGATCCGGCAAGCTCTCGGTCGCAGAACGCGCCAAAAGGTTGGACCTGATTCTGGCTGGGAAATGATCAGCGGTCATTCACTTAGGCAAATAGCATGCCGGCATAACCGACCACTCGGTCGGTTATGCCGCTGGCGTCAGCACTGGTGCGGTAGTCGACCTGCTGGGCGTGCGTCAGCCGACCGAGCTGCTGCAAAGTCGATAGCACAATCACGGCGGGCAGCATACCACACATCGTGATGTGATGTTGATGGCACGTTTCGTAGAGCTGCTGAGGGGCGAGCTCGCGCAATGCTTGCAGCGCAAATTGATCGAGCCGTCGATTCTCCCGGTCATCGGCAAAGTGGTTCATGTCGCTGGAGATAAGCAACAAGACGTCGTCGATCCGAGGCTGCAGGATGGCCGCCAACGCTGTCGCGATGTGCCGGCATTGGGCCAGGTCCAGGCGGCCAATCGTGATCCCCACCAATTGGCTGGCGGGAAAAAAGTGGTCCAGCAGCGGCAGTTGCACCTCAATGGCGTGCTCGGATTGATGAGGTCGGTCATCCAACTGGAATTCTTCAATCTCGTGAGCCAGCTGTTCGCTCAGCGCTACATCCGTGGGAATGCTGCCGCCGGGAAACAGCCAGTGCTGCCAGGCGCCACGGCGCAGCGAGCTCCGCCAGGGTGATGCTGTGGACACAAGGTGATCACCGTACGGGGCCGCGCAATGCGCTGCAGCACCTTGGCTGCCACTTCCCCCGAATAGACCCAACCGGCGTGCGGTACCAAAGCGGCTCGCCAGGGCGCAACGTCCCCTGGCGTGGCGGCACACCAGCGAGAAATGGTGGCGGAAATCTGTTCCGGTTGGTCCGGATAGAACGTGCCGGCTACAGCAGGCGGGCGTCCCGGCCGGTCCCAGATGGAAGCAATCATCTCGGCGACTCCTCAACAGAATCAACATGCCAAAAGAGCATGGCAATCCGATACCAGACCAACTCAGCGTCCACGTCCGGCACGTCGGCGCTGCTCGGCCACCGTTCTCCTGAACCACAGCGGGACCAACTGCTCAGGCCCCGCACGATAAGCCTCGGCGAAGGACGCGTCAAAGTCCGTACCCCTTTGCATGGCGCAAGAGTGTCTGAAAGCGTCGTGTGTCGCTCATCAGGAAACGGGCAAAACTGTAGGCCAATACGTCGGCGTCCTCCGCTACACCAGTTCCTTTCAGAAACTCCTCGGGCTTCTGCAGCCGCCCCAAAGCATCTGGTAACTGGTTACTCCACCTGGTAACCAGTTCGCTGCGGGCAGCAATGCGAGCTGCCACGGCGCGAGCCACTCCCTGCTGAAACCAACGGGGCGACGTGCCGAGACTGGCCACATAGATGCCCGCAATCTGCTCGGCCAGCACTGCTTCCAGCGAATCGTCATCCATCCGTTGGGCAAACAATGCTGCGTAGGCATCGACAATGGAAAAACGGAAATGCACCTGAGAATGGGAGGCCAATTCACGGCGTTCCACCATCCGGCCCATCTCGCTGTAGTCGTAGCCCGTCTTGAAGAAGAACAGCGTCATCGCTCCTTTGACCAGTGGCTGATCGGCCGGCGGTCGCAACGATCGCGTGATCTTGGGAATCAGCGATTCCGCCACCGCCCCATAGTCGCGCAGCGTATTCTCATCCACGTTTCCCAAGAGAAAGAAGTGTTCGGTCTTGAATTGCTGTGGCGTGTCGCGGGGCATCACCAGTCGCCAGTTGCTCAGCACCAATTGCTCGCGGTCTTCCCGCAACTGTTCATGCGTGGCTGCTTCGGCCCGCGCAATCGCTGCCAATTCGCCCACATCCTGCGCCGGATCGGAACCATCGAAAGTCGCTCCTTCGCGGATCCAGGTGGCGAACAGAGCGATGAGGTCGTCCGCCAGCGGCGGTGCGCCCTGCGGCATGCACTGCCCATCGGCCTCACCTTTCAATTTCCGCATCAAGAGACTTGCCTCGACCTTTCCCGGCTGCACCGGCGGTCCATTATCTCCCCCACGCAGCAATCCCTGATAGGTGGACAGGTTGAGCCGAGCACGTGGTTGATTGGGGCCATGACAGCTGGTGCAATGCGTTTCAAGAAGCTTGGCCAGATCACGGGAAAAACTCACCGACTCCGTCCCCAAGGCGCGACGCATTTCGACCTTGGCTGGAGTCGTGGGTCGGGCGCCGGGCACCAAGGTCGACAAGTTGGCCTGTTGCTCTGGACCGTCAAACAAAGCGCCCTCCTGAATCCATTGTCTGAGCGTCGCCAGTTCCTGGGGTGTGATCTTGCCACCGCCACGAGGCATGTCCCCCGACTCAATCACCTCAATCAGACGGCTTCCGGCCGCGTCTCCCGCCAACACAATCCGCCCTTCGGCCGGCCCCTTCATCAGCGCTCGATAGCTGGTCAGTGCCACGCCGCCTCGCTGCCGATTGATGTGACACGCCCCACATTTCCCCACAAATGGGAGCTACTTGCCCCTTGAACGACGTAGCAGCCCAACTGGCCCGAGGCGACAGGCCGGCGAGGATCAAGAGAATCAACAGAAGCTGTGCGGTCGATGCCAGCACGTGCTGCGCAATATCCCGAGTCGCCACCCTAGCCATAAAAGACTCCCACCAGAGAAGACGAGAAACTGCGGCTCACAGCCGACGCCGCATGGCGTGACTCGATTATACGCCAACGGGGGACAAACACCAAAACGCGCTGGCCTATCGCCGCGGCACGATGGTCGGCCGCGACGACTCCACACTCGGAGCCGGCGTGGGTGTGGGCGTGGCAGATGTGGAAAAGAAAGTGGAATGAACCGCCACGGCGACGACCACCAACAGAAAGAGGGCTACGGCCGCGAACCAAATCCAGCGAATGGTCCGATCCCTGCGCACTGCGCGGGCTCGCCGCTCTTCCAGTAGCATGCGTGTGCCCAGACTGCTCGAATCACCGGCCACTTCAATACCCAGTTCCAGCACGCCGTTGTCGCCGGTTACCGCGTTGCCGGCGGCGTGCGCCGAATCGGCCTCTCCATGGACCGTCGGGGGCTGGTTTGCGGCAATCGTATCCTGCGTATGAACTCCGTGCGGTTCTGATGGCGCCGGCACAGCGGCGGACGAGCCGTTGGCCGGAGCACCTGGCGCCGGGTCCGGTGCATCCTCGAGCCGCGCAGTGGGTTGTTCATCCGCAGTTGACTCGACCGCAGCACCAGGCGCGTGTGGCGGCGTTACCGCCTCGCCACGACACCAGGCGGCGAGCGATTCTGCCACGGCACTCATCGAGGGATAGCGATGCTTGGGATCTTTCTGCATCATCTTGAAACAGATGCTCACCAGAGCAGGCGGACAGTCGGGTCGCCCAGACGAATGTCGGGAGGCATTTTTGTCTGGTGTTTGGCAATGCGCTGAGCCAGCGTACCTTCTGGAAATGGCGCCTGGCCGGTTAGCAGGTAGTAGAGCGTGCATCCCAGACTGTAGATATCGGCCCGGCTATCCACATCGTGACTGCTCAGCGCCTGCTCGGGCGCCAGATAATCCGCGGTCCCCAAGACGTTTTCGTTATGCAGCAGCGTCAGAGACGCCTCTCCGTCTCGGGAAAAAGGCGCTAGACCTAAATCGAGGATCTTGACACGCTGGTTCTTGTCACACAGCAGATTGGCCGGCTTGACATCGCGATGAATCAAGCCGGCCTCATGGGCATGTTGCAGCCCCAGCGCTGCCTGGCGCGTGAAGTCGGCCGCCTGCGCGAAACTCAACGGCCCACTCTTGTTGACCATCGTCTGCAAATCCTCGCCCGGCACGTATTCCATCACCAAGTAGTGGACATCGCCCTCGTTGTCGATATCGTAAGCGCGGACGATATTCGGATGGTCCAACGCGGCGGTCGCCAAAGCCTCCAACCGGAATCGGTCCAGATACGACGCGTCCCCAATGCGCCGCTTGGGCAGAACCTTGATCGCCTGCTTGCGGCGCATCAACGTGTGCTCGGCCAGATATACCGAGCTCATGCCGCCACTGCCAAGAAATCCCAGCAGCTTGTACTTGCCCAGGAAGTAGCCCTTGTATTTGCCACGCTGCAAATTGTCTGCCTGCCACTGGGACAACAGGTCCCGTTGCACCAGGGCCCGCGCCAACACTCCCGAATCGTCTGGCAGCTGCCCGTCGTGCTGCGATTCCAAGTCTGCAACGACATCGTCCAGTTGGTCCTCGGCGACCAACTTGCTGCGTCTCACGAAGTCGAGCAGTTTGGAAGAGGTTAGCTTCTTTGGCATTTGCGGATCAAGACTAAGGCAGTGGCGATGGCGTTTTCCGCGAAGGAAAAGCGCACGGCGAACACATGCGTGCAGGCGCACACATCAACGAGGCACCGTCGAAAATTGGCAGGGGCGACACGCAACCTCCCGCTTAAGCCCGTGTCGTAGCACCCAGACCGGCGGTGCCTCTTTAACCTCGTAGCTCACGACGACTGTGTTCACTGCGTCTTAGGTTATCACGATTCGGCGAATCACGCCATGTGCCCACCAAGGAACAGCCCTGCCCGCGACCGCACTTCCCATGTATCAGCGGGGCAGGGCGGAGGGCAAAACCAGCTAAGCGAATCAGCGAGCTGGACGTTCCCCCAAAAGAAAGGGGACGTCATGGATGGATGGGTGGGAGCAGGGAGTGTCTCCCTTCCAGGATTGGCCTGGTCCCGCCTTCTGTTATGCTGTCTGGTTGAGCGTCGTTTGTCGAATCCTGCCGTCGTGCCGTGGAGAAGTCCTGTGAACGTCGTGGTCTACATGCGCATCGGCTGCTCCAAATGCGAGCAGGCGGTTGAAATGTTGAGGCAACACCGACTAAGTCCTCAGCTTATCAACATTGCTGAGCACGCCCAGCTGGCACGGCAATACGATTGCTGCGTCCCCGTGGTCGTCATCGATGGCAAGATCCGGTTCCGCGGCCGCGTCAACCAACTGCTGTTGCGACGGATTCTGGACCACCAGCGGAAATCGTATGCCGAGCCAGCCACCTTCTCCGCTGATCAAGACGTTTGAATGTACCATTTTGCGTCACCCCACCTTTGCTGCACCTCGCCGAGCTTGTGGCGAGCCGGTAAAATCAGCGTCCTTGCAGCTCGGTTGGGCGCTGCCACCAACGGCAGCTGCCTGCCAAGCAATAGTTATCCGACGACTCTCTGACGGCGTGGAACGATGGCGATAGATACTCCCGCAACCGTGGCAGTATTGGGTGCCGGCCCCATTGGAATCGAAGCGGCACTCTATGCTCGTTACCTCGGTTACGACGTAGTCATTCTGGAACAGCAGGCCGTGGCCGCTCATGTGCGGCACCGCGGCAATGAACCGCTTACGAGCCCTTTTGCGCAGCTCAGCACGCCACTGGGGCTCGCGGCCCTGCACCCCAGGATCCCGGCTACGAAACGCCCTCGCCAGATGCGGTTCTTACCGGACAGCAATGGGCCGAACGGTACCTCATCCCGCTGGCAGAAACCGACCTGGTGGCGGACCATCTACGCGTCGGTGCCAAGGTGATCGATGTCACGCTGGTTGAGTGCGACATCTCGCCTGGTTCCGATGAGGAACCTGGACAGGCCCAACAAGGGGAGGACGAATCGGAGCTGTCCGATATGTTCTGTGTTGTGGTGCAACAACGCGACGGTAGCGAGTCTTCCTACCAGGCCGATGCCGTCATCGATGCCACGGGCACCGGCGGTGGCTTGTCGTTCTTGAGCAAGTTGCCTGTGCAGTGGGACCCGCCGGCGATGCTCCCCGGGCGATGAGCCAGTGGCTCGCACAACAGACGGAGATCAGCCCGGCAAGCCAGAGCCAGCCGGAGCGTCTGCTGACAACGCAACCCAACTTCTACGTGCTGGGAGCCAAGAGCTACGGCCGTGACAAGCGATTCTCGATGCCGGATGGCTACCACCAGATTCGCGAAGTTTTTGGCATCATTGGAGGCCGTCGCGCACTGGACTTGTACGCCACGCTGCGCTGCGATTGACCGTTCGCCGTCCCTACCGTCCGCCAGGCGCCACGCCCCGCTGCCGGTCCCAGCCAAACATTGCCCGCAGCATTACCGTCGCCACGGTCGATGGACCACTGACTAATGGCCACTGACTAGTGGACCACTGACTAATGGCCACCGACTATTGATGCGTGTCTACCTGCAGCTGCAGGACTCGGAGCAAGCCGAAGCGTTTTCTCTGCAGCACGCGCAGCGGATATCCTGCCCCACGCAAGTTTCGTGTCAAGGACCGCACAATGGCATTGGTGGTCTTGGGTCCGGCGCGAACGATCAGCCAGAACTCACCGGCGCGTAACACCATCTCGCGTTGCGTGGGCGAAAAGGTCGTATCGACCGTGGTGGGCAGCGGCTCGAGCATCACATGATCGAGATGATAAACGCCGGTGAGCGGAGCGAGGCAATAGGCACGCAACTGTGAGTCCGCGTGGTTTGACATCAATGCGGGGTCTTCCAAGAAACCGGCGCACAAGAACACGGGCTGAGTTTCCTGGTGCAGCTGTTGGGAGAGCCAGGCAACAGCCTGGTCCCAGTGCTCACGTCGTTCGGCATGCAGCCGCCCATCGCGCCGCCACTGTTGCGGCATGCCACTGCCGTAGACGCTGCCAACGACAAGCAACATAGCCACTGCCCAGCGGAAGCCACCGGGCAACAAACATGCTTTGCACGAGCGCCGCAAACACAATGGCTCCCAGCAGCGAAGCAACCACGTAGCGTACGGCGAATAACGCCGCCAGACCGCTCCAGGTAGCGCACCAGGCCAGCAGGACCGGCACAACAAACCAGCAGAGACTCCAGGTGACAACGTTGTTGGCCGGCAACGGAGCGCGACGGCGGAGACGCAGCGTCAGTGCCACGCACCAAGCCACCACCGGGAGCACCCCACACAGCAGCAACAAGACCTTCAGCGAATAGGGTAAGGGCCAGGCATGAAACACCTGGCTCCAGTTGCCGCGCCGCCGGGCAATCGCAATTAGGTGCCCCACCGCGGGCAGGCACAACACGGCCAGAGCGATCGCATCGACGGTCGCCTGCCTCCAACGGTACAGGAATTCGTCACCGCGACGCTGCCGCCGCGTGGCCGCGGCCGTCAACAGGATCCAGCAGAGCATTTCTGCCACCAAGAACAAGGCGGCAGTATAGTGCAGATAGAACAGCCATGCCCCTCCCACAACCAACGCAGCTCGGCGCCCCAGGGTGGGACGGCACCACACGGTCGTGAACCAGATCGCATGTGCCGCTGCCGACAACTGCAGCAGCGCGTAGGGTCGTGCTTCCTGGGCATAGAAAATACAGTCGGGGCTGACCGTCACAAGCCAGGCGGCCAGCCAGCCAGAACCGATCGAACCAGACCAACGCCAGACGCCCCAAGCAATCGTGGGAATCAGGGCCAAGCCAGCCAGCAGCGACAACAAACGCAACGTCAGGGGCGTGTGTCCCAGAAGATGGACGACACACCACAGCAGCTGAAAGTAGGCGGGACTCTGATTTCCCTGCTGGGCGCACGGCGTAACCGCCGCGAAGTCATCAGCGACCACCCACGACGAGTGCAATTCATCCAACCAAAGACTCTCGCCGATCTGCCATCCGCAGCACCACGCCCACTAGCACGATCAGGGCCAGGCCAGCCGCGAAGCGCGGCAAGTCGGAGAATGGAGACGGCACCGTGGATTTTGTCACAGGGACGATTGTAGTCGCGAACTTCCCGATCAGCTACTGGCGTTGCCTTGGTCCCTCAAGAACCACTCTAGAACAAAGTCGCCTTTCGCTCCGCGAAAGTAGCGCACGTTTCGGGTGCGAAAGGCAACAGACGTCGAAGTTATTCTTGAGTGGTTCCCAAGCCAAGAAACGACTCAAGAACAACTTCGGCAACTTGCTTCCGTTGCATTCCCACAGCGATGTGTGCCGGTGCAACTGAAGCACGCTCTACGGCAGCGGTCATTCCGGGACGACCGCGACGAGTTCGTCCGAGACCGCTTCGATCTGTTCCCGGCCAATGGACGAACGTTCTTCGGCAAAGCCGATGAGCAGCGCCAAATCGCAGAGCCGATTGACACGGCGGGGGACGCCGAGCGTGAGATGGTGAATGGCCTCGAGCGCCAAGGCGTCAAAGATCTCTCTCTGCGCACCTGCAGCCTCCAGGCGATGTTGAATGTAGCCAATGGTTTCTTCCAGCGACAAGCGGCGCAGCAGGCATTTGACGGCCAGCCGTTCGTCGAGCTGCGGCATACGGTCCAGCACAGGCAACAGGGACGGCTGTCCCACCAACAACACCGTCATCGCCGCGACGGCATCATGTTCGAAATTCAGCAGCAAGCGAATCGTCTCGAGCGTATTCGACTCATCCAGATCCTGCGCCTCGTCGATCACAATCACCGCGTGCCGTCCCGCACTGGCATTTGCGGTCAGGCAGCGCTGCAACGTGCCGCACACTCTGTTCAATCGGTGGCGTGGGGCCTGTGGCATTCTCTCCGGCCAGCGACTCGGCCAGATAGGCCAGCAGCTGGTCCGGAGGCATCTGCGGAAAGACCACGTGCACGCGTGGTGCAAACGACTCGTCTAACTGGCAGCAGCAGGGTCTGGGTGAGCAGCGACTTGCCCAGCCCCGAGCCGCCGGTCAACAAGGCAGCCGCACGTCGGTTCTCGACGACGTAACGCAACTTCAGCAGCGCCCCTTGATGGGTTTCGGCGGGAAAGTAGTAGCTTGGGTCAGCCGTGTTTTCAAACGGTTTGGATTCCAGCTGCCAGAATGCTTCGTACATGGCCTCATGCCTTTTTCTGTTGCGGGCTGCGATCGACGAATGAACTGACCGAATTTGTCATTGCCAAGTGGGCGCTCGCGCATCCGACTACCCGTCAACGCCGTCCTGGCGGAAGTTCTCGATCAGCCCCACAGCCAGAACACCAAGTTCGCGTAGCAGCGTCGCCGTCGCCACAGACTGTTGCTGGTTGGTGATTTGGACGTTGCGAACGACCAGTGCCATATCGACCGGGCAGGGAACCCCACGGGCCGCGACTTGTGTCGTCGCATCCACTGGCGGCAAGTCGACCACCACAAGATCAAAATACTTGCGCAGTTGTCGTAACGTCAGGGTCAGCGCTTCGTCCAGTACCCCATTTAAGGTGTCGGCGGGATAGCTGCGTGGAAACAGCGTGACACCATCCTCGAGGGAAGCAACCGCCGCCTCACTCAGCGGCTCGCCGCGGCCGAATACTTCGCGCCAGTCGCAAGGAGCTTCCATCCCCAGGCGACGCGCCAAATCCGGCTTCGCCGCATCTCCATCAACCAAGGCCACACGGCGCCGGCACGCGCCGCCGATCTGGCGAGTGACAATGCCAGGGTGGAGCGTCCTTCCTCACGCTGAGAGCTGGTGACAGCCACCACTCGCAGTCCTTCGCGCGTCGCCAGACACAGCTCTTCACCCGACTGCGTTAGACGCCCCTGGGTCTGCTGATCCAGCTCCTGGCATAGTGACGGCCAACGAAACGCATCCACTTCCCAGGCCGGAGCAAAGCTCGGCGTGACCGACTCCGTGACCCCCTCCCGCGGCGCGGCTTGCGGTGCCTGCTGTGCGCCCTGATCCGACGCGCTCTCTTGCGATGCCTCAACGGTCAGTTCCGCCGGATCAAATACCGACACCTCGACACGGCTGTCCGGCAAACAGCACGGTTGGTCTTCCACTGGGATTGACGCCGACACCGCCTGGGCCAGAAAAATCTCTTCCTCCACCGCCAAACTGGACGCCCTCGTTGACGCCTCCGACACAGCGGGTTTTGCCGCCGACAGTGGCACCGACTCGGGAGCTGGCTCGAGCGCTGGCTCGGGCGCTGGCTCGGGCGACGCTGCGGACTCGGCGGCCGGCGGCAATCCGGCGGCAACCGGTTGTTGGGCGGTCGCGGGCACACTCGGATCGTTGCCCACCACCTGCTCCAAGGCGTCCCAGTCGATTTGGGGCCCGTGGACTTCCACCTTCATGTCGAAGTCCAGACTGGGAAGCTCGGCCGACGTGGACAGGTGGCTGTGCTGGACCGACCACAGATCGAGTACGGCCGCCTGCTGGGTAACGGTCAGGGACTGAGGCTGGCAGAATTCCCAAATCTGCTGCTCAATGGAAGGTGAATCCAACGCCTGGACTTCCCTGTCCGCGTTCGCGTCCGTGCGCTCTGTGACGTTGGATTCGCTGTGGTTTGCCAAATCGTTCTCGTCTGACGTGCGTTCCGCTGGCATCCGTTTATCTGACACCGGTTCGTCAGATGAGCGTTCGCCCTTCTCGGACGTTGGTGGCGCTGAGCGGTCTGGGGCACTGGCATCGTCCGGCCGCTGCGACGACGCGTCCTGCTGCAGGTCGGACAATCGGTCTTCAAAAAGGACCGACGGCAACGTTTGGTCCTCGACGTGCTCCGGGTCGTACGACTGCACCTGTTCGACCAGCGGCAGGATCATATGAGCGTCCAGGACCACGGCGTCCGCCTCGGGTCGATCCACACGCAGACGTTTGCCGTCATCGCGCGTGTCATGAAGCACCACCTGCGCCGTCTCTACCTCCGGCTGGGTCGACGGCAGATCGATGTGCGGTTTGGCCCTTTGCGGTTCGACAGTCGAGGGAACTCGGTTCTTGGCAAAGGCCTTGATAAACGCTTTGTCCAGTGCATTCATGTTTCAGCTCGTTGGCAAAACGGACTTACTGGTTGGGAAAAGGCTCAGTACCTGCTGCGTGGGACGCTACCGGTAGCTGGACCCAGTGGATGATCGCTCGCGGTCGTCTGTGGATGTTCCCGGCAACGTATAACTCCAGCCAGGTTTGACGGCTCCCGCACTGTTCGGGTACGTCCGCACCGGCTCAACAACACCTGTGGTCGGATAGTGACTCTCGGGCGGAGACGCTGTGGTGGGCGGCATCAGTGTGCTGGAATCGGCCGGGAAAGCCGACGCGGGCAAACGAGCCGATCCTGAGGAACCGTATGGTGTCAGCTCGGGCACCGCGCAGCTGTGCGAATCGGTTCGGACTGGGGATTCGTAGGGCCCATCTGGTGTTGCAGCTGAGTGGTGTGACTGGGACCAGCCGGAGCACCAAGCTCCAGGCTCGGATCACCCCCCATCATGCTCGGCGGCCCTAACTGCGGACTGGGCAACACGTCCAGCTCGGACGCCGCTGGTGGCACGTCGGCGATATCCAACGATTTCGCCGCCACGGAGCGGTACCACCTCGGCCGCATGCTGCTCATCAGCCTGCGGCGCCGGACGCCCTTTCATCGAGACATAATCGCCAACAACACGCCCGCCAGTACTGCGGCCAGAGCCAGTTGACTCGGATTCCGCACCCAAGACGGCACATGACGCACGTCGCGTTGGGCGACGCGTTGCGCGGCGCTCCTGTAAGCGCGCAAGCGGCGCTCCCGTGCCGACTCTGGTGGCTCGTGGCCAGATGGGGCCTGTGGCTCGTTTTCGGCCGAGCCCTGCAACGGGTTTTCGGCCGGGCACAGTCCCGGAGTTTCACCATGGGAAAGGGCCCCCTCCGGATTCGGCGCCGCCACAGCGTCGCGAGTTGCTGAGACAGCGTCTCCGGCCAATTGCCCCTCTGCCTGCCGCATCGTCTCATCCCAGGATCTCAAGTCCGGCAAGGATATCAGGACCGGCATACGGTCGCCGCCGTAGACATCTTTGCCAGCACCTTGCCGGCTGTGACCGTCCTGGCCGTGATTCTGGGGGCCACTGGTTTCCTGGTTCGACGCACCGCCGGTTGCTGGGGCAGTGTGGGAAACGGCGCTCGCTTGTGAGTTCAGGCTCATCGCAGACATCCATGTAACAGGCGATGGAGAAGGCGCGACGTCCACGTCCGCGCGTTATGTCGTAGGTCTTTTATCGGTTCCGGTTATACGGATCTTGAGTCTCGGCGAAGCCTTTGCGGCTTAAAAAACATGAGAACTGGGAAGCACAGAACTCCTAACAATCAGACGATGCCATATCACCCGCCGTTTCGCCTCGCGGAAGCGGCAACATGGCGTCCCAAGTTCTTTTCACACCGACACTTGACGTTTTTCGGCTGGCAATCGAACATGTGAACATGACAGATTCTGAGCAGAACAAATCACGACATCAGTTGGAAGACCTGCTGGACCAGCGAATCCTGGTACTGGACGGTGCTATGGGCACGACGGTCTTC
Source organism: uncultured Alphaproteobacteria bacterium (assembly GCA_963822835.1). Lineage (GTDB taxonomy): Bacteria > Pseudomonadota > Alphaproteobacteria > CAVTAV01 > CAVTAV01 > CAVTAV01. Next base: position 364,871 of record CAWGIZ010000008.1, read on the forward strand.
GCCATGGGGATAGACGAATCTCCATGCGTGGGGACCGGTTAGCCAGGCACCACAAAGAACTGAAGAACTTTGTGGATATCCTCTGCCTGACCCGTCCGGAAACCGTGACGGAAATCCACCGCCAGTATTTGGAGGCGGGAGCAGACATTATCGAAACCAACACGTTTGGGTCCAGCCCGATTGGGATGGAGGAATTCGATTTACCTCCGGCGATGGTGCGGGAGATCAATCTGGCGGCGGCCCGCTGTGCTCGTCAAGCGGCGGACGAGTACACGGCTCGCGACCGGCCAAGCCCGTTTTGTAGCGGGCTCGATCGGTCCACCTCAAAAACGGCCTCGATTTCGCCCAAAGTGGAAGATCCGTCTATCGGGCGGTGACCTTCGACCAACACGTCGAATCTTATTACAGCAGAGTTTCGGCGTTGATTGAGGGCGGAGTGGACCTGCTGTTTCCGAGACGACGTTTGACACCCTGAATTTGAAGGCTTGTTTATTTGCGATCGAATGTTACATTGAGCAGCACGGTCGGTCGATCCCAGTGCTGAGCATCGGTGACGATCACCGATCAGGCCGGCGCACGCTCGGTCGACGACGATCGAAGCCTTTTGGAATTCGATCGCTCATTTTTTGCTTGCCGTCGAGCATGGACTCGCATTCGGGCCGCGCAAATGCGTCCCTACGTGGAGGAATTTTCTCGGATCGCGCCAGTCTACGTCAGCTGTCACCCCAATGCTGGTCTCCCCAACGATTTGGAGGCTTTGACCTATCGCCCAAGGCATGGCTTCGGCATTCGGGAGTACGTGGACAAGTTGGCTGAATATCGTGGGTGGCTGTTGTGGCACCACGCCCAGCTACATCGAAGATCGGCGGGCATGTCAGGGCGTGCTCCGCGGCGGCTTCCTGTGGTCGACCGTTGACGCGTCTCAGCGGTCAGGAGGCCTTGACATTGCGGCCGGACGGCAACTTCCATGATGTGGGGAACGGAACAATGTCACCGGTTCACGTAAATTTGCTCGGCTCATTCGTGACGAACAGTTTGACGAAGCGGTCGAGATCGCGCGTCAGCAGGTGGACGCCGGGGCGAGTGTGATCGACGTCAACATGGACGACGCCATGCTGGATGGCGAGGCCATGATGACGCGTTTCTTGAATTTGATCGCCGCCGAGCCAGACATTACTCGCGTCCGTCATGATTGACAGTTCCAAATGGTCGGTGCTCGAAGCCGGCCC
>CAWGIZ010000009.1:0-476345 GCA_963822835.1 uncultured Alphaproteobacteria bacterium
ACAGCGGGCAATGGCTTTCTGTAAATCGCCCTATAAATGGTATCGATCGCATCAATTATTGAGCTGATGGCTCGCTTGACGCTCTCTAACGATATTTCTGGCGATTCTTTTGGATGGGTCAGTTTGTTCCGTAATTGAGTGGCGGCAGCTAGATCTGACCACCATTGTGCCGATCGATCTAATGATTCACCGGTTACCCTCCGATGCAGAAAGAGAATGCGTTCTTCGAGAGGATAGATCCTCAAATTGCCGACTTAAATTCACCTTGTTCAAGGCGTACTTCTCGCTCCAGTAAAACGCCCCGATCGTGCGGCGACGAAAATTCCTTATGAGTTGAAAGTTCTTCTGCCACGGCATTTATGTGCGCCTCCAGAGAACGGAAAGCCAAATTCAAGGCCGCATGCAAATATGCGGTGTGGCCATCACCGGATTTCTCGGAGGCTTTTTCCAAGAAGCGTTTTGCCTCCTCCAAAAGAGTGCTTGCAAAAGCGTCTATATCAGGCACTGGAAGCCTTCTCTTTGGCTCTTTGTGCCTCAAGGGCGGCCTGCTTTGCATGATATTGTTTTATTGCTGCGTCAATGACGCTGGAGGAAATCCCTTTGCCGTTTCGGCTTGCAGATAAAACAATTCCACCAAACGACCTCGCTCTTTAGCGTCAGTTCGATATCCTAACCCTCGGTAGTTCTCTGGATCTGTCTTATGACGTCCTTTTGCCAGCGCGGCCGCATTGAGAGGATCACGTCCGGCTGTTGTCGCTAATGCATAGTGCCTCTTCAATCTCTCGGGATTTTTCTGCAAAACTCCGGCAACGTAAGCCCACGCGGATACCACAGCTAAGTTTGTAGCTTTCTCTGGGAAATCCGGCTTTGGTTTGGGTTTGGCGTTAGCAAACGCAGATCGTTGTGCCTTCATTAAGGCGGCGAATTGCACAGCAGCTTCCTTTAATTTGCCATCTTTCCAAATTGCCGCAGATCTTCTCAATGCATCCCAATCCGCACCGGATTTGATTAGATCTGGAGTTGTCTCAGTCGCGTCGAACTTCGGAGGATCGATCTTCTTGCCATCGAAGAAGTTCTTAATGAACGTTCGCGCAAGGACCACCGGTATCGGACCACCACGAACACGTTTATCCGTGAAATCTTTACCTTGTTCCAGAAGCCCAACAGTTTGGCACCAGTCGCGTAATTCTGGCCCCATTGCCGTTTCTTGCATTCGGTCAATTAGATCGGCCGATATATCGATATTTGTATTAGAGATTAGCTGCACGTCTAACCTCTGTTCCGTTGTCAATTCAGATCGACCTTTGACCCCGTGCAGTTCGTCTATGTTTCGGGTTTGGAACGCTTCCGTTAGCGCCTTAATTCGATGCTGACCGCCAATTATCTTGAGTGGACGCGGCGTTCCATCTGGCAAGAATTCACCTACGATATTGCTGAAGCTTCGGCTCAGCAGGGCGTCCGCCTTCATCATCGCAAAAGCGTCCGAAATCTTCGACAATCTCGCGATTTGCGCGATACTCGGGTTCGTCCAAATCTAGCGGCGCGTCGGTTGTCGCGAGATCTACGAGCTTTTTCGCCTTCAAATGGCACTCGCAATATTGTGCGCCTGTTCGCTTGTCTACTAGAACGCGAAGCGTGGTCTCCGGTTCTAGCGGGTCGAACTGTTTGAAAAATTGTTTGAAAGCAGACGTTCCGCGAGTGTGCGACGCCATGGACATACCCCAGACAAAAAGACTAGAAAAAGTTTAGCACAACGTCCTGTGCGGTCAAAGTTATAGACCCTTATTTGATCCGAACACGACGAATGATTGGGAGGCGTGCAAATGGACCTCGGCTTAGGGTTGGAGCGAAAAGGGAGTGATGTTCCCGCATGCCAATTCCCTTTGACTTTATTCCTATGTTCCTGTTATGTTCTGAGCCTTCGTTCCGATGATCGCGACATCGGGAGGGCCAGTGGATGGAGGGGGTTGTCCTTTAGGCCACAGGCGACCGGTGCGGGAGCCCTGGGTTAAAGTCGGGTCCCGCTGTGAACAGGTCGTGCGTCAGCCAAAGCCGCCCGTCGTCCCCTTCTTGGGTAACTGGGCGGACCGGCCACCGGCGCACATAAATCTCGACGCTTATTTGCTCTGCTGCCCCAGTACCGAACAAGCCGTCGAGCCCGGGCACAAAAGGCGACACCCCTGCACCGGTCGTCCGCTTCCTTCACACCCCTGCCCATCGCGGGCGGCGATTTCGCGCGTCCGGAAGTCCGTCGTTTCCAGCAAGGCGTTTGTCCTGAGCCTGTCGAAGGACCCATGCGCGACACAACGGGTTCGACAATCTCACCACGAACGGCAGTGTTGCAGGCAATCAGGAGCCCTTGAAATATCTCAGGTAGAAAGCCGCGAACAGCAGGACGATGCCGATATTCGCCAGCAGACGCTCCCAGAACCAATGTCTCAGGAACACGAAATCCACGCCGACGATGGTGGCCACCATCCCGAAGATATAAAGCGCGAGAAAGAGGTGCCTGGCCATTTCATTCCTCCGCAACCGGCGGCGGTGCGGACGTCGCCCGCCGATGCTCCGGACACGACTGAGTTTGCACCTGTTTTTCCGCGGTTCACCCGTGTTTTTTCGCGTTTCGGGGCAATTTTCTCGTGTTTTGGCGCAGTATTTCGGCGTCGTTTTCCGCCCGCAAAGGCCCCAAAAGGCCAGGATTTCCGCCATTTTCGGCGGTCGTTCGGGCTGAAATCGGACTCGGTTTTCGCCGATTTTCGCGCGTCCGGAAGCAGGGACTCCGGATAAATCCGGCGTGACGGCGCCAGGCTAGATATCGATATCCGCCCAGATGGCCTGATGGTCCGAGGCGGCCTGGATGGGCTTGGTGAGTTCCGGGAAGGTGTCCCATTTCCTCGGCTGCACGCCGGCCAGGCGCCCTTGCGGAAGATGCCGCCGGCACTGACCTTGGCGAAGAGGTCCGGCGAGAGGAGGACGTAGTCGATCTTGTTGCTCTTGGTCCGCGCCGCCGAAGGTGCCGGGATAGCCGCCATTGTCGAAAGACGGGTGGAGGGAGATGTCCTTCAGGTCCGTGCCGTCGAGCAGCGGTTTGAGGGGCGCGCTTGTCTGGCGTGTCGTTGAAATCGCCGAGCACGACGATGAGCTTTTCGCCCTCGCCCTTGAGCCGCTTCGTAGATCGCCTTCACCGCCGTCGCCTGCGCCTTGCGCTTGGCGTTGGAGGCGGCGGTGCCGCCATAGCCCTTGCTTTTCAGGTGATTGAGCAGCACCCAGATCCGCTTGCCGCTGGGGCAGGGGTGACGCAATATTCCGGGCAGTCGCGGCTGAAGGTCAGCGAGCCGTTCGGCTGCTTGTCGTCGACATGGCTGCGCATGAGGCCGATGGGAAAACCCGGCCCGCGTCATCAGGCCGACATCGATGCCGCGCTGGTCGTTGCCGTCGATCAGCATGACATGGCTCGAAGGGCGCGCCGCCGACCTGCTTGATGATCTCGTCGTTGAATTCCTTGAGCGTCACCCCGGTTCTCGACCTCGACCACGCCCTGGATATCCGCGTTCACGCCCTTCATCACGCGTGCGGTGTTGAGAATCGCGACGTCGTTCACGGGCTCGTTCCTGAGCTCCACCCAGCCGATCCAGTCGTCCCGGCCCGTGGCCGTGATGGTGATCTTGCCGGTCTTGCTGCGGCTTCAGCAGCCGTCCGTGGTTCTGGCGCAGGAGGACGAATTTGGCCGTGTCGCTTTTGGCGAGGCCGAGCGACTTGATCAGTTCGACAAGGCGTTTCTTGTTCGCAGGCGTATAGGTCTTGTTCTCGAGGATGCCGTTGATTTCGGCGTGCTGGTCGAGGATCGGCCGGCCGAGATCCCATGTCTCCTGATTGAGCGCGCGGGCGCGCTCGAACAGGTTCTCGACGTTGAACGAGGCAATCCGCATCGGCGAGGCTCCCGTTGGACGGCGTAAACTCGCACGGAAATTTGACGCGGGGAAGACGAAATCCGCAACGCCGCCGGAGCAGCCGTTCGCGCTGCTATTCCGCCGCCGCGTAAAGTTCCTCGGGCGTTTCCTTCTCGATCTTCTCGACCGCGGCCTGCTTCTGGCTCTTGAGCAGGAGCGTCAGCGGCACGAGGACCAGAACCATCCACATCATGAAGTGGAAGTCGTCGAGATAGGAGATGGTGATCGCCTGCTTGGTCACCTCGGCGTTGAGGAGCGGCAGGATCGGCGCATCGGTGAAGCCCGCCATGGCCTTGCCGGCTTCCTCCAGCACCACGCCCGCATTGCCGAACGGCACCATGCCCGCCGCCAGATCCGAGTGGCTGACCTGGATGTTGCGCGCGAGCAGCGTCATCACGATGGAGATGCCCACGCTGCTGCCGACGTTGCGCATCAGGCTCATCATCGACGTGCCTTCGTTGCGGTAGGAGGCGGGCAGCGTCGTGAAGGCGAGGGTGCTCAGCGGTATGAAAACGAAGCCCATGCCGAAGCCCTGGATCACGCCGGTCTTGATGATCGGCCAGAGCGGCAGGTCGGCGGTGAAGCCGGTCATCTCATAGAGCGAGATGGCAATCATCGACAGGCCGAACAGGATCAATATCCGGCCGTCGACCTTGCCGATCAGCCGGCCGACGATGAACATCGACAGCATCGTTCCCATGCCGCGCGGCGCCATCACGAGGCCGGCGGTGAGCACCGGATAGCCCAGCAGCGTCTGCAGGAACGGCGGCAGCAGGGCCATGTTCGCCAGGATCAGCACGCCGAAGCAGAAGATCAGGATCAGCGAGAAGGCGTAGTTGCGGTCGAGGAAAGATGCCCGGCTCGAAGAACGGGTGCTTCGATGTCGTCAGGATGTGGACGAGGAAGAAGTAGAAGCACAGGCCCGAAACGGTCGCCTCGATGATGATCTCGGTCGAGGAGAACCAGTCCAGCATCTGGCCGCGGTCGAGGAAAAGCTGAAGCGACGCGATGGCGATGCTGAGGAAGGCGAAGCCGAGGAAATCGAACCGGCGCGAGACATCCTTGCTGGTCTCCGAGAGGAAAGCCAGCACGCCCAGCGCCGCCGCGATGCCGACCGGCAGGTTGATGTAGAAAACCCAGCGCCAGCTGAAATATTCGGTCAGATAGCCGCCGAGCGTCGGCCCGAGGATCGGGCCCAGCATCACGCCGACGCCCCACAGCGCCATCGCCTGTCCGTGGCGTTCCTTGGGGTTGATGTCGAGGAGCACGGCCTGCGAGATCGGCACCAGCGCCGCGCCGAAGACGCCCTGCATCGCCCGGAACAGCACCATCTCGGTCAGGTTCTGGGCCAGCCCGCACAAGGCCGAGGTGATCGTGAAGCCGATGATCGAGATCAGGAACATCTTCTTCCGGCCGAACAGCGACGACAGAATCCCGGTCGGCGCCGTCATGATCGCCGACGCCACGATATAGGACGTCAGGATCCAGGCAGCCTGCTCCTGCGTCGCGCTCAACGCGCCCTGTATATGCGGCAGGGCAACGTTGGCGATCGTGGTGTCGAGGGCCTGCATCACCGTCGCCAGCATGAGGCTGATGGTGATCATCCCGCGATGTTCGGTTTTGGCGCCGTCCATTGGGTGACTCTTGTCGGTCGGGCGTCAGCCCATATTGTCGTGTGCGCTCGCGAGGGCGGAGGTGTGGTGCTCGCCCGGCAAGTGCGGATAGCTGCCGGTATCGATTTCCACATTCGTGCTCATGCCGGCGCGGAGCGGCAGTTCGTCGTCGGTTCCGGTCGACCGCGATACGCACCGCGATACGCTGCACCACCTTGACCCAGTTGCCGGTCGAATTCTGGGCCGGAAGCACCGAGAATTCCGAGCCGGTCGCCGGGCTGATGCTCTCCACCTGGCCGTCCCATTCGTGGCCCGGGTACGTGTCGATCTTGATCGTCACCGGCTGGCCGGTGCGCACGCGGGTGAGCTCGGTTTCCTTGAAATTCGCCTCGATCCAGACATGGCCCGTGGCGACGAGATTGAGCTGGGGCACGCTGGTGCGGGCATAGTCGCCCGGATGGGGCGCGGTGCCGATGATGCCGTCGGCGGGCGCGCGAACGGTGGTGCGTTCGAGATCGAGTCTCGCCTGCTCCAGCGCGGCGGCGGCCGCCTTGTAGCCGGACTGATCCTCCGGCGCGATGTTCGGATTGCCGTCGAGTTGCGCGACATACTGGTTCGCTTCCTCGCGGAGGCTCGCGATATCCTTCAGCGCGGTATCCCGCTGGCTCTCGACATTATCGAGCGTCGCCTGCGCCACGGTCTGGCTCTTGCGGAGCGCGACCATGCGCTTGTACTGCTTGTCCGCATATTCCGCGATGACCTGCGCCTTCTGGATATCGGCGATCTTCTGGGCGTATTCGGCCTTTAGCTCGAGCACGTTCGACCGCGCCGTCGCGAGATCCGCCTCGGCCTTCTTCTCCGCGATCTCGTAGGTCGTCGGGTCGATGGCGAACAGCACTTCGCCCTTCTTCACCGACTGGTTGTCGATGATGTTCACGCTCATGATCGTGCCGGTGACTTCGGGCGTCACCATGATCTTGGCGGCCTTGATATAGGCGTTGTCGGTGTCGATGTAGCGGCCGGAGGTCAGATAGAACCACGCGCCGCCCGCGAGGACGACGACGAGGCCCAGGGTCATGAGAGTCCGCCTGACCACGCGGCGACGCGAGGATGGCGCTTTTTCTTGTTGGGTCACTTGTTTTCTCCTGTGGAGCAGTCACCGACCAGATTTTCGCGGATGGTCACCAGCGCCTTCATCAGCTCCTCGCGGATGGGCTGGGAGAGTCCTTCCAGGGCCACGGTCTGGGTCTCGTCCGCGCGGCCCCACATTTCATCGAGAATCGGTTCTGCTTTCTTGGTTATGTAGAGATTGACGGCACGTCTGTCGGTCGGGTCCTTCCGGCGCTCGACCCACCCGGCCGCCTCCATGCGATCGATCAGGCGGGCAACGCTGATGGGCTGCATTTCCAGAACTTCCGCAAGCTGGGCCTGACGCGAGCCTTCATCGCGGGCAATTCGGGCCAGCAGCATCCATTGCGCCTGGGTGAGTCCCAGGGACTGGACCCGGCGGTTGAAGTTCCGGCGCAGGAGCCGCGCGACATCGCTGAGCATGAAGCCAAGCGTTACCCGCGGACCATGCGGTGCATGGGACGGAGCGGACATATCGAATTCCAAGCCTATAATGTACGAAAATATTATATAGGTGCTTACTATGTATAAACACACAAAGGGCGGTCAAGATATCCGCTGAAAAAATCTGGAAGTGTGATCTAGATGAGACGCTTGCCGCCGAATTTGGCTTTCCAGGCCGGAATCGCGTCCCGATTGGCGACGAATTTCGGCACTTCACCGCGCAAAACGGTGATAACCGCCTCGGTGACGACGGGCACGGCGAGCTCCAGTCCGCTGCCGGTATTTCCCGCAACCATATGAGGTGACAGGAGAATTTTGTCTCCAAGGCCGAGAAGCGGCATGTTGGGCGAGGGCGGCTCGTCGGGCAGAACGTCGAGCGCGGCGGCCGTCAGCCGATTCTTGGAAAGCGCGTCGTAAAGGGCGTCCGCATCGACGATGGGACCCCGGGCGGTGTTGACGAGAATGGCGGTCGGCTTCACCAGGGCGAGCTGCGCGGCCCCGATCATGCCGGCGGTTTCGTCGGTCAGGTTGCAGTGCACAGACACCACATCCGATTCCATCAGCAGGGTTTCGAGGTCCACCCGGCGTACATTGTGGCGGACGAAAACCGCGTCCTCGACATAGGGATCGCAGGCGATCAGCCGCACGCGCCAGGGGGCCAGCAGGTCGGCGACCCGGGTCGCGATGCGGCCGAGGCCGACAAGGCCGATGGTCAGGCCCGGATAGTTGTCGATGCGCCGGGAGCCGACGAAGGTGCCGAGCATGGAGGCCTCGCGCCAGCCGCCCGCCTTCACATGGCGGTCGCGCTCACGCACGCGCTTCAGCAGGGCCAGCATCATGGCCATCGTCCCCTCGGCGACGCCGCCCCAATTGTTCTCCGTCGGGCTGTGCACGACCAGAATCCCGCGCCTGGTCGCTTCGTCGACATCGACATTGTCGAAGCCGACCGTGTAATTCGCGATCATCCGGAGATCCGGCGCGCTGTCGAAGGACGCTGCCGAGAGGCGCGTCCCCAGGGTCGACACGCCGATGCCGACTCCGACGATGGTTCTGGGATCGAAGATCAGGTCCGCCCGGTCGAGGCGCATGCCGTCGACGTTCTTTGCACCCTCGGGTAGCCGCACCTCAGCGCCGGCAGCGCGCATTTGTTCATAGGAAGCGCCCGTCTCGTCGATCGGGTGATAGACATGGACCAGAGGGATGGACGACATGGCGTACTAATCCTTGAGCGGTTCGTTGCGGCGGTCTTTGATCGTGAGGGCGACGGCGAGCGAAATGACGGTGACGGCGATGATATACCAGACGAAGGCGAGGTCGTTGCCGCTCGATCCGATCAGCCAGACCGCCACCGCCGGGGCCGTGCCGCCGAAGATCGCGTAGGCAAGGCCGTATCCGACGCTGACGGCCGTCACCCGGACTTCATGCGGGAACATCTCACACATGGCCGCCGGAATCGATGCCATATAAAGGGCCAGCAACGCGGCGAAAATCATTTGCGCGGCGACGATCGACACCGGATCCGGCTGGTGCATCAGATAGATCAGCGGGTAGGCGCCGATCCCGCACGCCGCCATGCCGACGATCAACATGAGCTTCCGGCCGTAGCGGTCGGAGATCCATCCCGCGACCGGCGCGACCACCAGGAAGGTGACGATCGAGAGCGTCGTGATATTGAGCGCGAGCGAGCGCGCCGTCGTGTTGGTTTCCGCGAGCCAGGTCGCGACATAGACGAACAGCAGGTAGTAAGTGGTCGCCGCCGACATATTCAGCAGCATCACCCGGAAGACTTCCCGCTTGTGCTCGCGGAACGCTACTTTCAGGGGCGATTCCTGATGCGTTCTTTGCGGCGTGTCCTCCATCCCGCGCCGGATCATGAAGCCGACAAGGCCGACGACGATTCCCGACATGAAGGCCGCGCGCCAGCCCCATGCGGCGACCTGCTCGTCGCCGAGGATGTTGGTGAGCGCCCCGCCGATCGCGGATCCGAGCATCGTGCCGGTCGTCGCGGCAAACATCGCCCAGCAGGCATAGAAGCCGCGCCGTCCTTTTGGCGCACGTTCGGCGAGGAACACGATCGAGGAGGTGAATTCGCCGCCCACGGCTATGCCCTGCGCCATTCTGAGGAGCACGATCAGGAAAGACGCGGCGACGCCGATGGTCTGGTAGCTGGGCAGCAGGCCCATCAGGAAGGTCGGACCCGCCATCAGCGCGATCGAGAGGATCAGGGCCCGGGCGCGGCCGTAGCGGTCGCCGATATAGCCGAAGATCAGCGCGCCGACAGGCCGCATCAGGAAGCCGACCGCAAAGGCGCCGAAAGCGGCAAGCAGCGACACGACGCGGTCGCCGGACGGGAAGAACTGCTGTGCGAGGATGGGGGCGAAAAAGCCGTAGACGGCGAAATCGTACCATTCGAGCACGTTGCCGATCACGCCGGCGGTGATCGTCCGCCGAACGCTCCAAGGCCGTGCCGTACCGTTGATTTCTCGCTCCGCCCCCGCGCGCGTCATGGGGCGATTGTTACATCAATACCCGAAGGGGGATAGGCGAAATTTCGCCCTAGGTGCCGGTTTTCGACAGACCGGGCGAATAGGCCTCGGCATTGTCCTGCATGGCGCTCAGATCGGCCGTCCGGGGCAGGGCCGGGGCGGTTCGCGTCCGCAGCGCATCCAGGTAATAGCTGAAGATCGCATTCATGACCGCGTCCCAGCTGAACCGCTGGCTCGCAATGCGGGCGGCGGCGCCGACGCCGTGGCGGAGATCCGCGTCGAGGGCGAGAGCGCCGATCAGGTCGGCCGCCTGCTTGACGTCGTCCGGCGTCGTCAGGAACCCGGTGACGCCTTCCTCCAGCATGGACTCGTGTCCGGCGGTGCGCGAGCAGACGGACGGAACGCCCGAGGCCATCGCTTCCACGGTCACGTTGCCGAAGGCTTCGGTGATGCTCGGATTGAAGAAGATGTCGGAAGACGCATAAGCGCGCGCGAGATCATCGCCGTTCTGGAACCCGGCGAAGATCGCGTCCGGTGCCCAGTCCTGAAGCCGGGCGCGGGCCGGGCCGTCGCCGACGACGAGGAAACGGTGGGCGATGCCCCGCTCGTTCAGCTGGCGGTGAACCTTGGAAAAATGTTCGAGGCCTTTTTCAAGCACGAGACGGCCGACGAAAGTGAGCACGACCTCGTCGTCGCCGATGCCGAGGCTGCGGCGCCATTCCAGATCGCGCTTCGCCGGATTGAACAGCGTACGGTCGACGCCCCGGCTCCACAGGCGAATGTCGCGGCCAATGCCCTGGCCCTGAAGAATATCCGCCATCGCCGCGGAGGGCGCGTAGACATGCTCGCAGGAATTATAGAAGTAGCGCAGATAGTTCACCATCGTGCCTTCGAGCCAATCCATGCCGTAATACCGGCAATAGGTGTCGAAGCGGGTGTGGTAGGAGCCGACGACCGGGCAGTTGAGGCGCTTGGCGGCGCGCAGCGCGGAAAGCCCGAGAACATCCGGCACGGTCACATGCAGCAGCGTCGGCCGGAAGGCGTCGAGCTCGCGCTTCGCCGAGGCGGTCAGCCCTAGCGCGCAGCGATATTCGGGACGGAACGGCAGCGGGAACGACGGCACGGGAACCAGACGGCCGGAATGCTTGAACGGCGGGTTCTTGACCGTGGGCGAGAACACCACGACCGGGACCTGCCGGCTTTCCAGGAACGCGACAAGGCGGTTGAGAACCTTTACCGCGCCATCCACAGCACAGTTATAGCCCCCCGAGAAAAGCGCCACCCTGAGGGGTGGTGGCGCGCCTGTACCCGACATACGCATCTCGCTGACTTGTCCCAGAATTACGGTTTTTTTTGGGACGTGGACATTTTTCCTACCCTGTCGGAGCTACGATTAAGCGCGGGGGTGCGGCTTGTCAATTTTAAGTTGCTGCGGTGCAGCGAAGGTTGTCCCGGGTGCAACCGGGCGGGCTTTGCCGCGCAAGGCCGTCCCCTGGGCGTGCGAAATCCCGGCCTTAGCAAAAAAATAACCCGGATTCCGCAGGATACCCGCTCATTTCGACGGTTCGAGCCGGGGCCGAGTTTTCCGGGCGACGCGGGTAGCTGGCGCGGCGCGTTTGAACCCGCGAAAAGCCGCCATTCGCTCAACGGGCCATTCGCTCTACAGGGACGCCTCGATGACTACCGGATCAAGATATGCAGTCGAGCGGGCTTCGTCGTTCGACGCCTTATCCGGCGTGACGGATCAGGCGGGGCCGTTCATCGAATGCTCGCCCGAACTGTTCAAGCGGCTCAATGCCCCGCATGAAAAGGTCATGATCTTCTGGCACCCCGCCGGGGGTGGCGTGCGGCAGCCGATCGCGGTCGGCCTCGTCCTGCGCGGCCGGTTGAACAGCGCGCTGTTCGTATCCGTGTTGCGGCCGATCGCCGACATGGACGCCTTCTGGAGCGCGCTCAAGGATTTCTGCGAGGAGTCGCGCATCGGCGGCCTCAGCATCGAGGTGATCGTCGGCAACGACGAGGAAATCGACCTCGATGCCTTCCCCGAGACGGACGACATCGTCACCTCCGACCTGTTTCTGGTCGATGTGTTCAGGGACGATCTTCAGTTCTCCTCCAATCATCGCCGGAACATCAACAAGGCCCGGAAAGCCGGCATGCACCTCATCGAGCAGCCGACCGAGGCCGCCGTCGCCGACCATTTCCGGCTCAGGGACAATTCGTTCGACCGCCGCGCCGCCCGGGGCGAGGCGATCATCGAAAGCTTTCCGATGCGCTACATCTCCACCGGTCATGCCAAGATCTGGCAATGCGGCCTGACCGACGAGGTCATGACGTCGAATTTGATCGTCTATGGCCTGGACGGCGCCTGGCACTATGAATCCGCCGGAACCTCGCCGGAGGGCTTCAAGCAGGGCTCGTCGCAGTTCCTCCATGCCGAGATCATGGACGCCGCCCGCAAGGCGGGCGTCCGCTGGTACGATCTCGGCGGCGGCGCGCCGAACAATCCCGGCCTCGTCCGCTTCAAGGAAGGCTTCGCGACCCATCGCTACAAGAAGGCCGAGTTCTATTACGATCTCAGCCCGTTCTGGATGCGTCAGGTCGAAAAGGCCCGCTCCCTGGCGTCGATGGCCGTCGGGCTGCTGCGGCGCTAGTCACTCGCCTTTCAATCCGTCTCGACTTGGGTAAATATGCGCCGGCGGCAGAGGGGATGCCGGGGCGGCACGGCCTGATGTTTTTCGAGCGAGACGTCATCGGACGCTCGAAATCCGGGCGCCCGTCATCCTATACTTCGCGCCGAGCGCCGTTGACGGAGGGTACAACAAGAAATGTCTAATCAGCCGGTCATTCTGACAGTTGCGGAGGGCGTCGCGGAGATTCGCCTGAACCGCCCGAAGGTTTTGAACGCGATTTCGCGCGACATGATGAAGATGATGCGCGAGAGCGTCGCCGAGATCGCCCGGCGCGACGATGTCAGCGTCTGCACGATCACCGGCGAGGGCCGGGGCTTTTGCTCGGGCGCGGACCTGACCGACCCCATGATGGGCGTCAGCCTGCCGCGTCATGAACGGAGCGCGCATTGCGTCAAGGTCATGGACGGCGAGATCAACGCGATGATGCGCGACCTCGCGGAGTTGAGGGTGCCCAAGATCGCGGTCGTGAACGGGATCGCGGCGGGCGGCGGCGCGGGCCTTGCGCTGGTTGCGGATATCGTGATCGCCGCGCGGTCGGCATCCTTCGTCATTCCCTTCGTGCCGAAGCTCGGCATCGTGCCCGATCTCGGCTCGACCTGGCACTTGGCGCGCGGCGTCGGGCGCGCCCGCGCGATCGGCCTCTCCATGCTGGGAGAAGCCCTGCCGGCCGAAAAGGCGGCGGAGTGGGGGCTGATCTGGAAATGCGTCGACGACGAGAAATTGCAGGAAGAGGCCGGCGCGATCATCACCAAGCTTCGCGACGGCCCGACTCTCGCTCAGGCGGCACTGGCGACGATCATCGACAAGGCCTTCCTGCATACCTATTCCGATCAGCTCGACGCCGAGCGGGACGTTCAGGCGGTGCTGATCGAGTCGGAAGACACCGAGGAGGCCATCGTCGCCTTCAGGGAAAAGCGGGCGCCGCGCTTTAAAGGCCGCTAAGATAAGAAAAAACGGGGGACGACATGGCGTGCTATCTGACATCGACGATCAAGCGGGCGGTTCAGGTCAATCGCAACGGCATCGCGACGATTGACGGCGACCGTAAGAGGACATGGACGCAGGTCTATGACCGGGTCGTCCGCGCGGCCGGCGTTCTGAAGTCGCTCGGCGTCGAGCGGGGCGACCGGGTTGCCGTGCTCGCCTTGAACGGCGACCGTTATTTCGAGCTTCATTTCGCGGTGCCCTGGTCGGGCGGTGCGCTGGTGCCGATCAACACGCGGCTCTCGCCGGGCGAGATCCAGTACATGCTGGAGGATTCGGGCGCGCGCATTCTGTTCGTCGACGATGCCAACATGGTCCATCTCTCCGCGATGGCCGAGACGGTCGAGAAGCTGACGATTATCTCGCTGGCCGATCTGGCGCCGGAGGGCATGCTTCACTACGACACCATGCTGGAGACGGCCGAACCGGCGGAGGACGCCCTCTGCAGCGGTAGCGACCTCGCGGGCATCGTCTATACCGGCGGCAGCACCGGCAAGTCCAAGGGCGTGATGCTCAGCCACGACAATCTGCTGATCAACGCCATGAACACGCTGATCATGTTCAACTACGATCAGAACACGAGCTATCTTCACGCCGCGCCGATGTTCCATCTGACCGACGGCATGGCGACCTATTCGATCACCATGGCGGGCGGCGTCCACGTCTTCATTCCGCGCTACGATCCCGATCTCGCGCTGAAGGTGATCGAGAAGACGGGCGTGACCCATGTCGCGCTCGTGCCGACCATGGTCGAGATGACGGTGCGGCAATACGAGCAGGGCGAATACGACATCTCGTCGCTGAAGCAGATCGCGTTCGGCGCCTCGCCGATGCCCGAGGCGACGATTGAAGCGCACCATCCGGGAATGGCCGCACGTTCTGATGTGCCACGGTTGGGGCATGACCGAGCTGTCGCCGATCGGGACGAACCTGCCGCTCGAATACCGCAATCCCGTGACGGCGGGCGACCGCCTGAAGTCCTGCGGCAAGCCGGCCATGGGGCTGGAGCTGCGCATCGTCGACGAGGAAGACCAGCCGCTCCCCAATGGCAGCGTCGGTGAAATCGTGGTGCGCGGTCCGACGGTCATGATGGGCTACTGGAACAAGCCGGAGGAGACGGCCCATGCGCTCCGCGGCGGCTGGCTCCACACCGGCGACGCGGGCTATATCGACGACGACGGCTTCGTCTATATCGTCGACCGCCTCAAGGACATGATCATCTCCGGCGGCGAGAACGTCTATTCGCCCGAGGTGGAAAGCGTCATCTCGCGGATGCCCGGCGTGGCGAGCGTCGCCGTGATCGGCGTGCCGCACGAGAAATGGGGCGAGGCGGTGCACGCCGTCGTGGTCACAGAGAAGGGCACGATCCTGGCCGAGGACGAGGTGATCGCCTTTTGCCGCAAGTCGCTCGCGGCCTACAAGAGCCCGCGCTCGGTGGCCTTCCGCACCGACCCCTTGCCCCTGAGCGGTGCCGGCAAGGTCTTCAAGCGGCTCCTGCGGGACGAGTATTCCCAGGAACGCGGTAAAGCCGGCTGAGACCTATTCCCAGCCCGACGGCATCTTGTACGGGGCGCTGATGACGAGCGCCTCGATCTTGATGATCTTTCCGTTCCTGACCTTGAACATCTCGCCGATGATGCTTTCATAGGGCGAAAGCAGGTTGGGCGGCAGCTTGAGCGTTCCGAAGTTCGGCACCTCGACCGTCTTCACGGTGCCCGGATGGTCGAAATCGACCACCCCGAACACGATGCCGCGTTCCGGATCGACCAGCTCGTACCGGCGCGGATGGATCTTGGTGATATAGGCGAAGAAGCCGGTGTTGAACTGCTCCTTGCAGCCCATCGCCGACAGGTCTAGTCCGCCGCCGGTATCGCGCTTGGGGTTCTTCACGGTCTGCTCGCCGTTTTCGATCCGGATGCAGTCGTCGTCGAAGGGGACGAAGGACCCGGTGTTCTGCTCGATGCCGTCGAAATATTTGTTCGCGATGTCCACGAGCTGCTCGGGGCTGCTGCGTGTCGCCGGATCCTCGGACTCCTCGAACACCGGCTGGGGAGTCATGCCGTCCGCGTCGTACAGGCGCTCACCCTTGCGGGCGACGAACATCTCCGCCTGCGTGATCTGCTTGTTCTCGACCTTCAGACGCAGGGCGACGACCACCGGCGCTCCGTTTTCCGTCATGCGTCCGAAGAAGACGGCCGCGCCCTTGTCGGGTTCGGCGGCGTAGATGCGCGTGTCGGGCAGGCTGTCGGCGGTGCCCCACAGGCCGTCGTTCAGTTCGAGCGCCTGCGCGTTTTCGGTGTAGCGGGCATTGGCGGCGAACGGCGCTTTCGAGGCATCATGCGCGACCATCGCCTCGAAGAACTGATCGGTGACGGCTTTCAGGCAATCGCGGTCACAAGCGCTGGCTGAAGCGGCCTGCTCGCTTGTTTTCTGTTCCGCCTGTTGCGCCGGTCCCTTGGAGTTGCAGGCGGCAAGCCCGATCCCCAAGAGCCCGCTCAGCATCAACAACCGGGTCGTTTTCGTCCACATGGCCCCCTCCAATGAATGACGCTCAGTTCCAGCCGGACTTCGCCCCATAGGGAAGGGCGGTCATGGTCGCCGCGATCTGGCGGATCTTGCCGTTCACGACCTTGAAGCTCTCGACAATAATCGTGTTGAACGGGCGATGCGCGGCGCCGGTGTATTTGTAGGTGCCGAAGCCCGGAATTTCCGTGCTGTCGACATTGCCAGCCTGATTGAACATGACGACGGCGGAGACGACGCCATGTTCCTCGTCGAAGGCGACATAGCGGCGCTGATCGATCTTTGTGATGTAGCGCCACATCATGCTGTTGATGTTGCCGGTACAGCTCAGCGCCCCGATATTCGGGCCGTCGCCCATCGGCTTGGCGTCGGGATTATTCGCCGTAACCATCCCGTTTTCGAGCCGGCCGCAATCGTCGGTAAAGGGCGCGTAATCGGCCTTGTTGTCCTGCAATGCATCGAAATAGCGGTTGGCGGCGTCCTGCATAACCGCGCGAGAGGATCGCTCGGCGGGCTCCAGCACGGTGGCCCAAACCGGATTTGGCGTGACGTCGAAATTACCGAAGCCGCCGCCCTTGCGCACGACGACCGCCTCGATCTCGGTGATCTTCAGGTTCTCGACCTTCAGGCGTCCGGCGAGCCAGATCGGATCGCCGTTTTCCTTCATGACGAGGTGAAAGGCGATCTCGCCCAGAACCGGATCGGGCACGGTCAGCTTATAGGCCGAGGGCAGTTCGCTCGCGGTGCCCCACAGCCCGTCCCCGACCGCCACGACCTGCGCGTTCTCGGTGTATTTCACGGTGTCGGCAAGCGGAGCCATTTTCGGATCATGCGATACGATGGCCTGAAGATAGAGATCGAGATCGCTTTCGAGGCAGGCCGTATCGCAGGAAGCGGCGGCGGGCGCCGGTTCGGCCGTCATGGTCTTGGCTTGTTTGTCGCCGCCTTGGCTGCACGCCGAAACTCCGGCCGCCAAGAGGACGCCGGCGATCGCGGTGCGGAGGTACTGGAAGGACATCTCAAACCCTTTCTGTGATCGCGTCGCGGGGCAAACGGAAGCGAGCCTCGGCCTCGACGGCCCGGCTATTCGCTCCAGCCCGAACGCATCCTGTAGGGCACCTGATTCACGAGAGCCTCGATCTGCACGATCTTGCCGCTCTTGATCTTGAAGATCTCCGCGATCTGGAAAGTCAGCGGATGGTTGAACGGCGCTTTCACGTCCACATGCGTGCCGTCCGTCATGGTGTAGTCCTTCACCTGACCGGAGTGATCGAAGAAGACGGCCGAGTAGATCAGGCCGGTTTCCCGGTCGATCACGAGGAAGCGGCGATCCCGGATGTCGGTGACGATCACGGAGAAGCCGGTGTCGAACTGCGCCTTGCAGCCCATCTTCGCCATCGGCGACGCCTTCGGATCCTTCGAGTTCGCCGTCACCATGCCGTTCTCCCGGCGCTGGCAGTTCGGCGCGAAGGGCACGTTCTTGCCGGAATTTTCGGTATCGAGTCCGGTGAAATAAGCATCCGCCGCCTTGATCATGTCTTCGCGCGAAGACTGCTCGGACGGTTTGAGCTTCTCCATCAGAATGGGGAAGGGCTTGTCGAAGCCATCCGGATTGGCGAAGCCGCCCGCCGTGGGCCGCACGACGACCTGTTCGGCTTCCGTGATCTTGCCGTCGACCACCTTGAGCCTGACGGATAACAGAGCCGGGTTCCCGTTCTCCTCGACCTTGCCGAGAAGGCCGACCGCGCCGTCTTCGGGATCGACCACATAGAGACGATAGGTCGTATCCGCGGATGCCGTGGACCACAGCCCGTCATGCAGCGTGAGCACCTGTCCGTTCTCGGTGAATTTCAAATCGTCCGCGAGCGGCGCCTTGGATGGATCATGCGCCACCATGGCGGCGGTGTATTTGTCCATCACATCCTTGAGGCAGGCGCGGTCGCACGACGTACCCTCTGCATGCGAGGCGGTTGCCGTCAGCAGCAGCAAGGCACCGGCGAAAGAAGCGGAAAGAAAACGGAAACGACGTGTCGTCGACATGAGCGAGCCTCCCCCGAGTCACGGTTCGCGACGATATACCGGCTATCCGGGCGGTTCCCCAAATGCCTGACAATTTTGTTTACCATAGGCCGGGGCGATAGGGAATGTACTGAACACCGGCACCCGGCCCTGGCATCCGCCCCTGCCGCCGAGGGGAACCAAATTCCGGTTCAGCCGTTACCTACGCATCATCCAATTTGCTTCCGCGCCTTGCAGGTATTCGCGTTCCGCTCATCCGGGCTTCCGGATGATCGATGGAGATTTGCGGGAAATTGATGCGCGGCAGTTCGAACAGGTGGAGGTTGAACGATGAAAAAAAACAGTTTCAGCTTGGTACCTATGACGCGGGTCTGCGCGGCCGCGGTTTTCAGTGCGGTTCTGATCAGCGGTTGCGTCAGTGGCGCTCATGTCGTCGATTCCACGCAGCCGAGCGTGACCTATCATTTCTCGAACGACCATGATCTCGTGGTCGCGACGAGCAAGGCCCGGGCCTATTGCGAGGATTACAACGCCTGGCCGCGCACCGTCGGATTCGATGAGGATGGCGACGAGGTGACCTTCGTCTGCGATCGCTCCAAGGCCTACGCGCCCGAGCCCGGCTGGACCGATCGGCATGTGAGCTTCACGTTCTCGAGCCATCACGATCTGATCGAGGCGACGTCGCGGGCGGAAAGCTATTGCAGCCGCTATCACGCCGAGCCGGACGATCTGCGGATTCCACACCAACCCGGACGGCTCCCGCACGGCGACCTTCGAATGCGAAGGCTGACGCTAGCGTCAGTCGCTCGTCGGGAAGGCGTGCCGAGTTGTTTTTCAGGGCCTGCATGACATCGGATGAGGATCGCACATCGCCGAAGAAATTGTGGATCGACACCAGCGTGGCGTTGTGCTCCTCGTCCGACAGGCAGGCCGTCCCGTCGTTCAGGAAGACGATCTTGTAATTCAGGAAGAAGGCGTCGCGCGCCGTCGACTCGCAGCACACATTGGTGAGCGTGCCGGCGATCACCAGCGTATCGATGCCGCGCTTCCTCATGATGCTGTCCAGCATCGACGAGTTCGGCGCGAAGGCGCTGTACTGATGCTTGCAGACCTTGATGTCGCTTTCGTGGACATCGAGCTCGGGATAGAGCTCATGGCCCTCGGTTCCCCGGCCCATCGCCTTGACCATGGCGTCCTTCCGATCGCCCGGCGCCATGACGTCGAAGAACATGTTCCAGCCGTCGTCCATGTCCTGGTCATAGGTCTGTTGCAGCCACACGACCGGCATGCCGCGCCCCCGGAAGGCTGCCGCGAGTTCGTTGATATTGTCGATGATGCTGCGCGCCTCGGGCACCTCGACGAGCTGGCCCTTGGCGACGAACACATTTTGCATATCGACCACGATGAGCGCCGACCGTTCGGGATCGAGCTTGTCGAAGGCGAAGAGCTTCCCGCGGACGTCGACGGCGCGTCCCATCACTTCCTTGAACTTGTCGATCTTGTGCATGGCGTATCCCCCTCGCTTGCCTGATGACCTGAGCGATCCTAGCGCCGAATGCGCCACCGGAAAAGCTTGCGTCCCGCGCGTCGTCAGGCCCAGGGGTCGACCATCACCTTGCACTGGGTCGTGCGGGTCTTGAGCGCTTCGAAGGCCGGCGGCATGGCGCCCAAGGACACGGTCTCCGAGATCATGGCGTGGGGCTCGACATGGCCGGCGTCGAGCGTGTCGATCGCGATCTCGAATTCCCTCACGCCATAGAAGGCGGAGGGCTGGATCGTCGCCTGATTTCTGGATCATGGCCCACGGGCTGAACGGTCCGGCGCCGTGCACATGCCGACGACGACCACGGTGCCCTTGGGCTGACCTGGTCGATGGACTGGGCGATCAGTCCGGGCGCGCCGACGCATTCGAACACGATGTCCGGCGCACCGCCGAGAGCCTGATCGATCTCGGCTTTCAGATCGCCGTCGCCGGCCTGGAAAAAGAAGTCGGCGCCCATCGCACGGGCAAGGTCCTCGCGCTCGCGGGTGAGACCGGTCATGGCGATCTTGGTCGCCCCGAGCCGCTTGGCCCAGAAGATCACGCCGAGCCCGATCGGTCCTTCGCCGATTACCAGCACGCGGGAGCCGGAACTGATCGGCGACAGGTTGGCCGCCCGGAGGCTCACCGCCAGCGGCTCGACCAGCGCGCCGTCGTCCATCGAGACGGTCTTCGGCAGGCGGATGCATTGATGCGGCTCGGCGACGGAAACTGCGCATAGCCGCCGCCGTCGAGCTTGTGGTTCTCGCACCAGGACGATTCGCCGGAGAGGCAGGTCCGCAATGGCCGCAGCCATGGGTCGGCATGACGGCGACCCGGTCGCCCTCGCGGAGCCCTTCGACGCCGTTGCCCAGCGCGACGATCTCGCCGGCATATTCGTGGCCCAGCACCGCGCCGTGCTGCACGCGGAAGACGGGATCACTGTGTGCATGCAGATCGCTGCCGCAAATGCCGCAGCGGCTCGACCCTGACCACGACCTCGGTCGGTCCCGGCGTCGGATCGGGCACATCCTCGATATTGAGCGGCACGTTGCAGCGCATCGAATACGGCGGCTTTCATGAGGTGTTCCTCTCCGGTCCGGCTTGTCGCTGACGTCGGCCCGTAGGCTTCAGACCTCGACGTCGACGACGCAGACCACGTCGCCGACCTTGGCGTCCTCGTCCTCGGGAACCTTGATTTCGAGCAGCTTGCCGTTCGCCGTCGCGGTGACTTCTTCGGTCACCTTCTCGGTCTCGAATTCGTAGATCGTATCGCCTTCCTTGAAGGATTCACCGGGCTGCTTGTGCCACTTCACGATGGTGGCTTCCTGCATGTTCATCCCGATGCGGGCGAGCTTCAGATTGACTTTCATAGCGATCGGAACCTCAGGCTTACTTGTGCATGATCGCGTTGACCGCGGCGATGACTTGTCCGGCATTCGGCAACACGGAGGCTTCGGCGTTCGGCGCATAGGGCACGAAGACGTTCGGCGTGGTCACCCGCTTGATCGGGCGCCTTGAGCATATCGAAGCCCCGGTCGGCGACGACGGCTGCAATATGGCTCGCGGCGCTGCAACGATCGCGCGCCTCGTCGACAATGACGAGCCTGCCGGTCTTCTTGACCGACTCCAGAATGCCGATCTCGTCGAGCGGCACGAGCGTCCGTGGATCGAGCACCTCGGCATCGATGCCTTCCTCGGCTAGCGCGTCGGCCGCGTCCAGAGCGGTGCGTACCGTCGTGCCGATGCCGACGATCGTAACGTCCGCACCCTTGCGCAGGATGTTTGCCCGCCCGAAAGGCACGGTGTGGTCGCCATCCGGCACCTCCCAGCGCTCGCCGCCGCGGCCAACCGCCAGCAGGAAGATCGTCGGGTTGTCGCCGCGAATGGCCGTCTTCAACAGGCCCTTGGCGTCACCCGGCGTTGCCGGAACCGCGACGTTGAGCCCGCCGAGATTCATGAACAGCGGGTGAGGGGAGTCGGAATGCTGCGAGGCGTTGCTGCCGCCCGCGCCGTATCCCGCCATCACCGTCACGGGCATCTTCATCTGTCCGCCGGTCATCAGGCGCAGCTTCGCCATCTGATTGGCGATGCCGTCGAAGCCCATATAGGTGAAGTTCGAGAACATCATGTGGAACACGACGCGATGCCCGCCCGCCGCCGCGCCGATCGACATGCCGGCCAGCGCGTTCTCGGAAATCGGCGTATTGCGGATGCGGTTGTAGGCCGAATTTCTCGAACAGCCCGCGCGTATCGCCGAACATGCTGATCTCGACGTCCTCGCCGAACAGGATGACCTTCTCGTCGCGCTCCATTTCCTCGAACAGCGCCTCGTTCACGGCCTGGATATAACGTTTCTTGGCCATTGTTCCGTACCCCCTTACGGCCGTTGGTCGACGAACATGACGTTGAAGGCGAGATCGGGGTCGGCCGCCTCGCTTTTCGCCGCGAATGCTGCCGCCTCTTCCACCGTGTCGGCGATGCGTTTCTCGATTTCCGGAGCGGCGCCCTCATTGGCCGAATCCGCTTCCACGAGGAGCTTCCGTAACCGGCGATCCGGGCATTTCTTGATCCAGTCGTCAACTTCCGAGTCTTCTCGGTATTTCTGACCGGCGGTGAACCGCTCTTCGGCCTCGATATGACCGCGCCAGCGATAGGTATGCGCTTCGATGAAGCTCGGGCCGCCGTCCTTGCGCGCCCGCTCGATGGCTTCGCCCGCCGCTTGCCAGACTTCGGCGACGTCGTTGCCGTCGATGTCATACGTCGGCATGCCGAATGCCTTCGCGCGGTCGATCAGTTTGCCGGCCGTCACGGTGTGCGACGGCGTGAGTTCGGAATAGGAGTTGTTCTCGCAGACATAGACGACGGGGAGTTCCCAGCGCGCGGCGATGTTCAGCGACTCCATGAACGCGCCTTCGTTCGCCGCGCCGTCGCCGAAGAAGCAGACCGCCACGCGGCCGTCCTTGCTCGAGCTTCGCGCTGTAGCCCGCGCCGGTGGCGATACCGAGGCCCGCGCCCACGATGCCGTTCGCGCCGAGGATGCCCTTGGAGACGTCGGCGACATGCATGGAGCCGCCCATGCCCTGGCAGATGCCGGTCCGCTTGCCCCAGATCTCCGCCATCATGGCTTTCGGCTCGCCGCCCTTGGCGAGGAAATGGCCATGGCCGCGATGGGTGCTGGTGATCATGTCACTGTCGGTCAGGTGATTGCAGACGCCGGTCGCGATGGCTTCCTGGCCGATATAGAGATGGACCGCGCCCGGCAGGTTGCCGGCGGCCGAGTCGTCGCGGAGCCGCTCCTCCATCTTGCGGATAAGCAGCATGCGCTCATACAGCGCCAGGAGCGTGTCGTCGCTCGGCCCGAAATTCGCACGATCATTCATATCTGATTGTCCCCCGGCTCGTTATGGCGCGTCTGCGGCAATTCGGGCTTTCGCGATGCGAACGGCAGGCTCGTCTGCGCGTAGGTTTTGCCGGCATGCGGCCCGAAAATTCGTCTTGCCGCGACATCTTGTCAGTGCAGTGGCATTTGTCGCGTAAGTCATTGTTATCGAAAGCGCCGCTGCGGTACAATTCAAAATGTCACGCGCCGTGCGCCGGCACCGCACGGCCGTTCCGATTCAAGCCAAGACCGCGCCGATAAGGCCGTTCATCCGATAAGCCGACAATGTACCGCTCTGGGGGAGCTCAAATGCGCCGATTTGTTCTGATTTCCGCCTTGCTCGTTCTTGCCGCCTGCTCCAACAACCAATCCCAGACACAGACCTCATCAGAGAGCACGACGGAGTCGGGCACGCCGCCCGCCAAGGTCGATGCGGCGCGTCTTACCGCGGCGAACAACGAGCCGGGCAACTGGATGAGCTATGGCCGGACATACAGCGAAGGGCATTACAGCCCGCTGGATCAGATCACGACGGAAAACGCCAAGAATTTGGGGCTCGCCTGGTATTTCGACATTCCCGAGGCGCGACGGGCTCGAGGTCACGCCGATCGTCGTCGACGGCATCATGTACACGACCGGCAATTACAACATCCTCTATGCGCTCGACGCGAAGACCGGCAAGCAGATCTGGAGCTACGATCCCGAGGTCCGGCGCGACTGGGGACGCTATTCCTGTTGCGGCACGATCAATCGCGGCCCGGCGGTCTGGAAAGGCAAGGTCTATGAGGGCACGCTCGACGGCCGTCTGATCGCGGTCGACGCCCGGACCGGCAAGCTCGTCTGGGAAACCCAGACCACCGATCCCAAGAAGCCGCTTTCCATCACCGGCGCGCCGCGCATCGTCAAGGACAAGGTCCTGATCGGCGCGGGCGGCGCGGAGTTCGGCGTACGCGGCTATATTTCCGCTTATGACGCCGAGACCGGGAAGCAGATCTGGCGCTTCTACACGGTTCCCGGCGATCCCTCGAAAGGCTTCGAGAACAAGGCCATGGAAATGGCCGCGAAGACCTGGACCGGAGATCGCTGGTGGAAGACGGGCGGCGGCGGAACGGTCTGGGATTCGATGTCCTACGATCCCGATTTGAACCTGCTCTATTTCGGCACCGGCAACGGCTCGGAATGGCCGCGGGATCTCAGAAGCCCGAAGGGCGGCGACAACCTGTTCCTCACCTCGATCGTCGCGATCAACGCCGATACCGGCGAATATGTCTGGCACTTCCAGGAAGTGCCCGCCGATCAATGGGATTACGACGCCTGCCAGCAGATCATCCTCGCCGATCTCGTGATCGACGGGCAGCAGCGCAAGGTGCTGATGCAGGCCGCGAAGGACGGCTACTTCTACGTTATCGACCGCACCAACGGGCAGTTTATCTCGGCCACGCCCTTCGTGAAGACGACCTGGAACACAGGCATCGATCCGAAGACCGGACGCCCGGACGTCTCCAAGACCGCGCTCTACGGATCGAAGGAAGCGTCGCTCGTGTGGCCCGGTCCGCTCGGCGCGCATGACTGGCAGTCCATGTCGTTCGATCCGCGCTCGGGGCTCGTGTATTTTTCCGCGCAGGATCAGGGCTACGCCTACAGCTTCGACCCGAACTGGAAGCACAAGGACATGCAGTGGAACCTGGCCCAGAACGCCAGCGCCACAAGGCCGCCGGAAGCTGCCCAGCTGACCTATCGCGGCTATCTCTATGCGTGGGATCCGATCGCGGCCAAGCCGGTCTGGAAGGTCGAGTATGACGACATGTGGAACGGCGGTGTTCTGGCCACGGCCGGCAACATCGTCGCGCAGGGAACGGCGGATGGCCGCTTCGTCGTCTACCGGTCCGACAACGGCGAGAAGCTGTGGGAGACGCCGGCGCAGACGGGCGTGATGGCCGGGCCGATCAGCTATCTGGCGGGCGGCGATCAGTATATCGCGGTCGCGGCCGGCTGGGGCGGATCGGTGCCTCTGCTCGGCGGCGGCATGACGCCGGTTCACGGCGGCAACAACCGCATTCTGGTCTACAAGCTCGGCGGGACGGCGAAATTGCCGCCGATGCCGCCCGCTCCGTCGATTCCCAATCAGCCGCCGCTCAACGCGTCACCGGAAATGGTCAAGGCCGGCGGGGCGCTCTATGGTAGGTATTGCAGCAACTGCCATGGCATCCGCGTCATTTCGGGCGGCATGGTTCCCGATCTGCGTCACATGCGGCACGAGGTCCATCAGTCCTTCGTCAATATCGTGCTGAACGGGACGAGGGTGGAAAAGGGCATGGCGGCGTTCGGCGATATCCTCACGGAGAAGGATGCCGAGGCGATTCACGCTTATATCGTGTCGGTCGCGAACCAGAAGGCGAACTGAACCGGGGATCAATCGAGGGCGGATTGGGTCGCCGGTACGCGGGAATAGCCGATGACCCGGTGAGGCCGGCTGGCCCTCATGATGTCGCGGTAGTGCCCCATCAACTCGTTCATCACCGCATCCCAGGAATAGGCGGCGCTGCGTGCATGCGCGGCGTTCGCCATGCGCTTCCTTAGGGCGGGATCGGCGGCGAGTATCTCGATGTGATCCGCCGTCTCCGAAATCCGGCCCGGTTCCGAGAGATAGCCGGTCACGCCGTCGGTCACCAGATTGCTGCTGCCCGTGGCGCGCAGGCATACGGCGGGAAGTCCCGATGCCATCGCTTCCAGCGTGACGTTGCCGAAGGTTTCCGTGACGCTCGGATTGAAGAAGATATCGGCCGAGGCATAGGCCCGCGCGAGATTCGCCCCGCTCAGGAACCCGGCGAATATTCCTTCCGGAACGCACTCCTCGAATTGAGCCCGCGCCGGCCCGTCGCCGACGATCAGCATGCGGTGCCGGATGCCGCGCCGCGTGAGCTCGCCATCGAGTTCCGCGACGACATCGATGGCCTTTTCCTTGACCAGCCGGCCGACGAACAGGATGACGGCTTCGTCGTCATCGATGCCGAATTCCCGGCGCCACTCCATGTCGCGGCGCTCGGGCGAAAAGATCGTGCGGTCGATGCCCCGGCTCCATAGCCGGATGTCCCGTCCGATGCCTTCTTTCGCCAGGACGTCCTTCATGGAAAGAGACGGCACATAGACGTGCTGGCAGCGGGCGTAGAAGTGACGCAGATAGCGCTGGACCGAGCTCTCGAGCACCCGTAGCCCGTAATAGCGGAAATAGGTGTCGAACCGGGTGTGGAACGAGGCAACGGCCGGAATGCCGTGCCGCCGGGCATAGCGCAGTGCCGAATAGCCGAGAAGGTCCGGCGTCGACACGTGGATGAGATCCGGCCGGAAGGCATCCAGCTTCTTGCGGGCGGACCGGGTGAGCCATGCCCCGAGGCGATATTCAGACCGCGCTGGAATTGGGGCGGAGGGAATCGGGATCAGTGTCCCGCCCTGCGTCGGGGTCGGATTCGGCGCGCGCGGCGCGAACACCATGACCTCGCTGCCGAGGGCTTCTAGATAGGCGACGAGCCGGTTGATCGTCCGCGAATGGCCGTCGATGCAGCAATTGAAGTTGCCGGAGAAGACGGCGACTCGCGCAGGTTGGAGATCTTCTTCCTGGGTCGTCATCTTGCGCCTGTTCTCCCTGCGGAAAGATGTTCCGAAGGCTCGTTCTTGTTGTTCTTACGGCTCAGTTGGGACAATCGTAGGCGGTGAAGTCCGCTTTTCCAAGTTTTTTATCGACCCGTGCGGCAGCAGCCAGAAGAGAGAAAACCCTTATCTCTAATGGCTTTTTCGCTCTCAAACCGGCGGATTTTGGGCGGCGGACGGTTGTGCCTGATCGTGCAGGGTGTCAGGGATCAATTTGTCGCGATCCCTGAGATCCGGAAACCATTTCGCCCAGAGCCCGGAGACGAGAATCGTACCGATACCGCCCACGACGACGCAGGGGATCGTGCCGATCAGCCGGGCGAGGGTACCCGATTCGAATTCGCCGAGCTGGTTCGAGGTTCCGATGAAGAGGCTGTTCATGGCCGCGACCCGGCCACGCATGGAATCCGGGGTCTCGATCTGCACCAGCGTCTGGCGCACATAGACGCTGATCATGTCTGCGGCGCCGAGGACGAACAGGCAGGCGAGCGAGAAATAGAGATTGGTCGAAAGGCCGAAGCCGATCGTCGCCAGGCCGAAGATTGCCACCGCCGCGAACATCTGGATGCCTACGCGGGACGTGATGGCGCTTTTGGCGAGGAACACCGCCATGCAGACGGCGCCCGCGGCCGGCATGCTGCGCATGATGCCGAGACCGACAGGCCCGATCGCCAGAATGTCGCGCGCGAAAATCGGCAGCAATGCCTCCGCGCCGCCGAGCAGGACGGCAACCATGTCCAGCGTCACCGCCCCGAAGATCACCGGTTTCGAGCGAATGAAGATAAGGCCGGCGATCACATTGGCCCAATCCATGCGCGTGGGCGGATCCTGCACCGGGCGGGGCCGAAGCTGGTAGAGGATCGCGGCCGTAAGGGCGATACCCGCCGACGAAAGCGCAAAGACGAGGGCCGGCCCCCAGATGTAAAGCATGCCGCCGAGCGCCGGGCCGACGATCGTCGCGACCTGATATGCCGAGGAACTCCAGGCGATCGCGTGGCCTAGCTCTTCCTTGGGGACCAGATTGGGAACCAGCGCCGAGGTCGTCGGCATCGTAAAGCGCGCGGATGACGCCGAGCGCCAGCACGAAGAGGTATATCGGCCAGACTTCCTTCGGATCGCCCAGCGCATAGAGGAACAGTCCGAACGACACAACGCTGAAAGCGATATAGGCGAAGACAAGGATCAGGCGGCGGTCGAAGCGGTCCGCGACCTGACCGGTGACCAGCACCAGCGCCACCCAGGGCACGAAGGCGATCAGACCGATCAGGCCGAGCGCGAACGGATCGTGGGTGATGTCGTAGACAAGCCAACCGACCGCCACGAGCTGCATCTGAGCGGAAAGGCCCGAGATCAGGCGGGAGATCCACAGGAGCCTGTAGTCGCGGTACTGGAACACGCTCCGGCCGGCGCCGGGCCTTTGGGGCTGGGTCGGATCGGTCATGTCAGGGCGCGTCAGGGGTGGTCGAGGGTGTTCGGCACATCGCGCCTATAAAAATACCTGTTCGCGGCGAACGGCAAGCCCCATGAGGCTGCCGTTCGTATCGCGATTTCAGTACCCGCGGTGGCGCGGGCGGCGGGTAATGCCTAGCGTTCCACGCTGCGGTGCTGAACGATGCGGGCTTCGGCTTGCTGCAGGCGCTTGCGCGGCAGCAGCGGGATGAACCGGCCGATCTTCGGCAGCCTGAAGTCCTTCGCGCCTTCGAGCGCATACATCAGCGTCGCCGAGACGAAGGGGATGCTCTGGGTCAGAAGCGTGACCGCGAAGATCGTCAACACCGACGCCTTGGTGGCGTTGTGCATGTAGAGCGCGGCGGCACCGGCGAGAAGCAGCAGGCCGAGGATCGATTCCGCGACGACCGGATTGCGCGTCACACCGCCGATGCCGCCCTTTTCGGTGCGGAGGAACGGCAGGTTCACCTTCACGAAGCCTTTGGCCATGGCGACGGCGACCGTCCATTGCAGGCTCGACGCCGCCAGAGCGGCGCCCGCGATGTGCCGGATCGGGGCTTTCACGCGCGCAACATAAAGAATGCTGCAGTGAAGGATGTTCACGGCAAAGGCGACGAGGATCGGCAGGGTGAAGGGCAACGTCGGGATCATGACCGCGTTGGTGAAGATCAACGGCACGCACAAGAGGTTCATCAGCGCAGCCAGAACGCCCATCGCATCCGCGAACCAATAGCTCCAGCCGAGCACGAACTGACGCTTCTGGGCCCTCTCGAGCCGGTTGGCGCCCGGCAGCATCTCGCGCCAGTGCTTGCGGATGATCTGGGTCGCGCCGTAGGCCCAACGGTTACGCTGGGTCTTGAAGGCGCCGATAATTGTCCGGCAGCAGGCCGAAGCCGTAGCGGCGGTTGGTGTAATGAGCGGAGTAACCGGCCTCGAACAGGCGCAGGCCGAGCTCGGTGTCCTCGGTGATCGTATCGGTCTGCCAGCCGCCGACTTCCTCGAAGGCGGAGCGGCGCATCAGCAGCATGGTGCCGTGAGCGACGATCGCATTGTCTTCGTTGCGCTGGACCATGCCGATGTCGAAGAAGCCCGAATATTCGCTGTTCAGGAACGACTTG
Organism: uncultured Alphaproteobacteria bacterium; assembly: GCA_963822835.1. Classification (GTDB taxonomy): domain Bacteria; phylum Pseudomonadota; class Alphaproteobacteria; order CAVTAV01; family CAVTAV01; genus CAVTAV01. Next base: position 28,957 of record CAWGIZ010000009.1, read on the forward strand.
AACACCGACTCGTGACCATCGCGATGATCCTGCGGCGCCTGGACGATGGCGACCTTCGGGTCGGCGAATTGCGGCACGAGATCGGCCAGCCAGCTGCGCTCCACGACATAGTCGGCGTCGAGCGTCGCGATGATCTCCGCGTCGTCGGCCATATAGGGCAGCGCCATGTTCAGCGCACCGGCCTTGAAGCCCGAGACCTTCTGGAAGTTCAGGAACTTGAAGCGTTCGCCCAGGGCCTCGCAATGGGCCTCGATCGGCTTCCAGTACCGTTCTTCCGGGGTGTTGTTGATGATCACCAGCACCTCGAAATTCGGGTAGTCGAGGGCCGCGACGCTGTTGAGCGTCTGGATCAGCATGTCCGGCGATTCTTTATAGGCCGCGATGTGGATCGAGACCTTGGGCGTCGGGCCGTCCGAGCGCCTGGACGGCACGCGAACGAGCCGGCGCGGTCCGCGGCCGAGCGTGACCGACGTCACCTCGTCGACCTTGACGAGGGTCATCACGGTCAGCGGGATCATGAGCATGATACCGATCGCCCAGGCGAGCGCCGAACCGACATTGAGGTAGTTCTCGACCGGGTAGAGCGCGGCGACGCTGACACCGGCGGCGAGCGCGTTGGCGGCAAGCGAGAAGGCCAGCGCCTGGCCGAACAGGGGCCGGCTGCGACCCATCGCGACGAGCGTGATCAGCGCGCCGAGCACGACGGCAAGGCCCATCCCGCGATCCTTGTGGGGCGCTTCGACGATACCGGTCATCGGGAATTTCGGCGCGCGGCTGGAGTTGAACAGGCCCCAATAGGCGCCGACGCTGCCTTCGTTGCTCTTCCACGGCTGATCGAACGCCTCGATCACGTTGTACGAGATCTGGTTCTTGCGGGCGGCTTTGACGAAGGCGCGGATGGTCTGGGCTTCTGAAACCAGATTGGGGCGCGCGGCGAGATTGTTGTAGCCGTGGCTGGGCCAGCCGAATTCCGCGATCACGATGCGCTTGCCGGGGAAGGCCTTTTCCAGCGCCTGATAGCGGTTGACGGCATAGTTGACGGCGGATTTCGGCCGGAATGCCTTCCCAGTAGGGCAGGATATGCGCGGCGATGAAGTCGACATGCTCGGCAAGCTCGGGATGGGCCAGCCAGATGTCCCAGGTTTCACCGGTGCTGACCGGCACGTCGACCTTTGAGCGCACCTTGTCGAGCATCGCCTCCATCTCGGCGACCGTCCGTTCCTTACGGAGAATCGTTTCGTTGCCGACGATTACCGAGGTCACGTTCGTATTAGTGTTGGCGGTCTTGATGAGCGCGTCGATTTCCTTGCGATTTCAACTCGTCCGAGGCGCTGATCCAGGCACCGGCCGTAACGGACAGACCGTCCTTCTTCGCAATCTTGGGAATGAGGCTATAGATGCCGAGAGACGAATACAGGCGGACCGCACGGGCGTGCTTCCGGAGCAGGGCGAGATCGCCGGTAACCTGCCCGACCATCTCCGAGGCGGGCATGTTGTTCGGGTCCCGCATGTCGGCGGGATTGTAGGAAACCGAGTCGATCCGGCCAAAAACGTCCGGCGGTGTGCTGGAATTCGTGGAAATATGTCCAAATCAGGCTTTGGATAACCGCTGCGACGACTGCCGCGGCGATAACGTTCTTCATCTTGACGGCCCTGTTCTCCTCGACACTGCATCGTGCCGATACACTCAATTAGCGAGCGCAATGGGCGAAAGATCGGCCCAATCATGACAATTTTATGGCTATATAGGCTAAGCGCGGATCTCCGCCCTTCGCAATTGCAAAAACATCATGACTGCAATGCAAAAAACGCGCGGAGCCGAGGCCGAGTCGGGTGCCGGGCAGCGGATTTCGGCCGTTACCTCTTGACCAGATCCTGCACGATATAGGTGCCGACGTCCTGAAGGTCGTCGGCGCTCAGCGTGTCCTTGAAGGGCGGCATGTCGTTCTTGCCGCCGGACGCGATGGCCATGATCTCCGCGACCGTCAGCTTGGCCGTCAGCGGCGCGCCGCCGCCGTGGCCGCCTTCGCCGCGTTCCCCGTGGCAGGCCTCGCAGATCATGCCGTAGAGTTCCTTGCCGTGACCCTTGTCGGCCGAACGGGTCGGCACTTCGGCCGGCGTCGGCAAGGTGTTCTTGGCGGCCTCGGCGAACGGGGCTTCGGGGCCGACCTTGCCGTCGAGCGAGAACAGCCAGAGGCTGTCGCCATGCTTGACGCTCATGACGAGCGAGCCGGCGGCCAGCACCACGACATATTGCTTGCCCTTGTATTCGAAGCTGCTCGCCGGCGCATGGACGGAGGCGTCGGTCTGAAATTCCCACAGCTTGTCGCCATTCGAGCTGTCCAGCGCGGTGAGCCGCCCGTCGGTCCGGCCGACGAACACCAGCCCACCCGCCGTCGCCAGCGATCCGGCGTAGCAGGGACCGTTCCACTGCTGGCGCCAGGCCAGACGGTTGGTGCTGACATCCATGGCCGCGAAGACGCCGCGGGTTGGCACGTCGACATGGATGAAGTCGCCGCCGCGATGGATCTCCTTGCGCGTCAGGTCCTTGCGGTCGCCATAACCGGCGCGAAAGCCGGAAATACTGTCATTCGCGCACATGAACATCAGATGCGCCTCGGGGTCGTAGGAACTGGGCGGCCAGTTCACGCCGCCGACCGCCGAGGGCTTCGAAATGACCGGCTTGTCCCAATAGGGCGTGAAGATCGCGCCGTTGTTCACCAGGTGATAGCCTTCCGGCGCGATATCGATCGAGTGCGGAACCACGGTGTCGCCGATCGGGTAGGGCTGGGTCGCGGCGGTATACTGGCGCGGCTCCTGCGGCACGGGCCGTTCCTCTATGCCGATCAACGGCTTGCCGGTCACCCGGTCGAGAATGTACACCCAGCCGGTCTTGGAGACCTCGCCGAGGCCCTTCCGCAATTTCCCGTCGATCATCACGTCGAACAGGATCACCGGATTGGGCGAGTCGTAGTCCCAGATATCGTGGTGAACCTGCTGGAAGTGCCATTTGTACTTCCCGGTCTTGGCGTCGAGCGCCACGATCGAGGCGGAATAGAGGTTGTCGCCCTTCCGGACCGCGCCGTTGAGGTCCGGCCCGGCATTTCCGGTGGAGAAATAGATCATCCCGGTCTCGGGATCGGCCGCCGGGGTCTGCCAGACCGACGCGCCGCCGACTTTCCAGGTGTCGTTATCGGCGGGCCACGTGTCGTGGCCGGGCTCGCCGGGGCCGGGGATGGTGTAGAACGTCCAGCGCAGCTTGCCGGTCTTCGCGTCATAGGCCTTCACGCGGCCGCGCACGCCCTTGTCGGCGCCGGCGAAGCCGGTGATGACCATGCCTTCGAAATAGAGCGGCGCCCCGGTGATCGAGAAGCCGTCCTGCCAGCGCTCCGACTGAACCGACCAGACGACCTTGCCGGTGCGCTGATCGAGCGCGACGAGCTTGCCGTCGAGCTGGCCGACATAGATCTTGCCGGCGCCGATCGCCACGCCGCGATTGGTCCAGCCGCAGCAGACCTGATCGTTCGCATCGTCCAGATTGGCCTTGTAGGTCCAGAGCTTCTTGCCGGTCTCGACATCGACCGCGAAGACATCGTCCGCGCCTGTCGACATATAGATCACGCCGTCATAGACGATCGGCTGGCCCTGCCCGGAATATTTCGCGCCGGTTCCCGAGCCGTCGAGGCTGACGCGCCATTCGGCCTTGAGCCCGGCGACGTTATCCCGGTTGATCTGCGTGAGCGGCGAATAGCGCTGATTGAAGACGTTGCCGCCATTGGTCACCCAGCCATCACTGGGATCCGCGACCAGTTGCTTGCCGCTGAAGGCAGGAGCCCGCGAAATCTTCTGATCGGCGGCATGCGCGTTCGCGATGCCGAGCCCGAGACCGAAAAGCGCGGCAAGCGCGCACAGACCTATCCTGCGTGACAAACGGATCCCCCCATGTCGCTACAGCCGTCCCGGTCCCCCTGACCGGTTCGCGCCGATCATTTCAAAGTTGCTGCTCCGCCGCGAGTTTCTCGAGGAGCGCGCCAGTCTCCTTGCGAACCTCGGTCGCGCCTAGCCGGGCGCGCCGGTAGATCCGCCCCATGGCCGCATCGAGCGGCGTCTTGCCGTTGTTATCCGCCACGTTCACTGTCGCCTTCGACTTGACCAGCAGCTTGATGACATCGTTCCAGCCCCGGAAGGCGGCGCCGTGCAGCGCCGTCTGGCCGTCCGAATCCCGGGCGTTCACATCGGCGCCGTGATCGATCAGCATCTGGACCGCCTTCATGGCCTCGTGCTCGGTGATGAAGGGCCGCGCGTATCGATCATGCTGCCGCCGAGACCGGCTGCCGCCATCAGCGGTGTCATGCCGCGCTGGGTCGGAAGATTGACGAGCGCGCCGTGGTCGATGAGCAATTGCATGGCCGGGGTGTCGCCGGCGCGCGCCGCCCGCAACAAGGCCGTCGCGCCGATGCTCAGAATGCCGTCGGCGCCGCGATCCGGACCGAGCGCCCGATAGGGCGGGAACAGCTTCAACTGGAGATTCGGGTTTGCGCCCGCTTCCAGTAGCAGCCTGATCATCTCGACGCCCGTCGTCTCGTCGAGCGAGGGCTGGTCGGGGCGCCCGCCATGGGGCACGGTGTTGTAGTCGACCGCCGCATAGAGCGGGTTGCGGCCCCACCAGTCCCACTTGTTCGGATCGGCACCCTTCGAGAGGAGATATTTCGCCGTGTCGAAATGCGCGTTGAGCAGCGACATCAGGAGCGGGCTCACCCCGTCGGGATCCGTGACGTTGACATCGGCCTTGGCCTCGACCAGCGCCTGCACGCAACCGAGGCAGCCTTCGCGCGCTGCGTAGAGCAAGGGCGTCAGGCCGCCGCGCGGCAATTGCTTGGCGCGGTTCTCGGCGGTGACGGGGCGGTTCCAGTCATGGACGATCGACCGGGCTTCCAGATTGGCGCCATGCTTGATCAGCAGCTTGACCATCTCGGGCTGGCTCTGCGCGGCGGCCCACATCAGGGCCGTCTGGCCAAGCCAGTTCTCGGTCTTGTTCACGTCCGCGCCGTGACGCAGCAGGACCTTCGCGGCCTCGACATTGTCGGTGCGCGCGATGACCATCAGCGGCGTCTGGCCGTCCGGCACTCGGGAAGTCGGCGTGGGCGCCGGCCTTCAGAAGCTTCTCCAGCACCGTCGACATTGCCGAGGATCGCGGCCTCGGACATCGGCGCTCGCGCCGTAATTATTGGTCGTCCGGACATCGGCGCCGTTCTTGATCAGCCGGTCGACGAGCTCGGCGTCGTCCTTGTGGACGGCCCAGATAGCGGCGTCGTGCCGTTGGCTTCGGGCTTGTTGACGTCGGCATGGCCGAGCATCTTGAGCGCGGTGTCGCGGTCGCCAGACTTGATAGCCTCGACGATCGTTTCCTCCGCGCGCGCCAGCCGCCGTGCCGGCGACGGCCAGGATAACGACGGCGAAAGCGGTGCGGACCAGCCCCCCGCGCATGTCAGATCTCCGAGATTTCGCCGGTGCTGTCGCCGACGGATTCGACATCGACGCCCGCGCGGTGCAGGAGCGTGAGCAGCAGGTTCGCGACCGGCGTGTGATCGGGAACGACGACATGCTGGTTGCCCTTGAATCGCTGCCGCAGCCGCCGCCGACAATCGCGGCGGGCAGCGGGAAGTGGTCGTGGGCGTTGCTGTTGCTCATGTTGCTGCCGTAGAGCAGGATCGAATGATCCAGCATGGAGCCGTCGCCGTCCGGCATCTTCGCCAGCTTGTCCACGAAGCGCGCGAACACGCTTGGAGTGGTAGGTCTGGATCTTCACCAGCTTCGCCATCTTCGCGCGGTTGTTCTGGTGATGCGACAGCGGATGGAAGGCATCCGGCACGCCGATCTGGTTGTAGGTCATGTTGCTGACCTCGGCCGCCATCATCAGCGTCGCGACGCGCGTCATGTTGGCCTGATAGGCGAGCGCGATCATGTCGAACATGAGATTGAGATGCTCCTCGAACGTGCTCGGAATGCCGTCGGGCACGGTCGGCAGGTCGAGCTTGCGAAAGGTCGCGCTCCTGCATCTTGTTCACGCGCCGCTCGATCTCGCGCACGGTGTCGAGATAGTCGTCGAGCATCGCGCGGTCGGAGGCGCCGAGCGTCTTCTTCAGGTCCGAGGCCTCGGCCGACGACCAGATCCAGCAGGCTGGAGTACTGGCTCGCCAGCTCCTTGCGTTCCGCCGGCGTATCGCCCTGGCCGAACAGGCGCTGGAACAGGAGCTTGCGGGGATTGACTTCCATCGGCAGCGGCGTGGACGGCGTGCGGAACGAGATCGTCGCGCCGTAGCTGCAGCCGTAGTTGCCGGTCGCAGGCGCCCGCGCCGACGCTCTTGGTGTCTTCCGTCGCGACTTCGACGGAGGGCAGCGGCGTATCCTGGCTGATATGGAGCGCGGCGATCTGGTCGATGGTCACGCCGCCATAGGGATCGTGGCTCGCCCGCGGCGTGACGGCGCTAAGCCAGGTGCCGGGCGTGATGGCGTGACCGGTCCGGCGGCATGCTTGTTTTCCGTGCCGGAGACGACCGTGAGCATGTTCTTGTAGGGCGCCAGCGGCTCGAGGATCGTCTTGAGGTCGAAGTCCTTGCCCACCTTGTCCGGCGTCCAGTGGTCCATGATCGGCGCCATGACGGGAAGTAGACGAACATCATATGCGGCTTCGGGGCGGCGGCGGTCTTGGCGAGCGCCGTGCGCGGCCGGGATCATGGCGTCCAGCAGTGGCAGGGCCATCGAGATACCCATGCCGCGGAGCACGGTCCGCCGGTGAAGATGTTTCTTCGTTACATACATGCCGCATCTCCTCTCGGGGTCGACCGCGATCGAAGCTTCCTTGGTCGCTTTGTCGGGAGCCGGTGCCGGAACTTTCTCATTCAGGAACGCGTCGCTCTCCACGATGCCCTTCACGAGCGAGGAGAAGCGATAATCGTCTTTCGCCGCGTCGCGCACGATCTGCCGCACGGACGGCATGTCGTAATACGGCGACGCTGCGGCCGAGGCCGTAGGTCAGGAGCTTCTCGGTCATGGTCTGCACGAACTGCGTCGGGCTCCTGCATCAGGGCCTTGCGCAGGTCGACCGGGCCGCGAAACGGGCGTTCCGTCGGCCAGCTGGCCCGAAGCGTCGATCGGGGTGCCCGCCTCGCGGTCCTTCACGCGCCACTCGCCGATCGCGTCGAAATTCTCCAGCGCCAGTCCCAGCGGATCCATCACGCCGTGACAGGAATTGCAGGACGGGATCGGTGCGATGCTGCTCCATGCGCTCGCGAACGGTTGCGCGGTGACGCCGTCCACATTCTCCTCGAGCGCCTTCACATTCGGCGGCGGCGCATGGGGCGGTGCGCCGATGATGTTCTCGAGGATCCATTGTCCGCGCAGCACCGGTGCCGTCCGGTTGGCGTAGGAGGTGGACATCAGGATCGCGCCCTTGCCGAGCAGGCCCCAGCGGTCGGGATCGGCGAGCGCGACCCTGCGGAACTGGTCGCCCCGCACGTCCTTGATGCCATAGAGGAGCGCGAGCCGCTCGTTGACATAGGTGTAGTTGGCGGTCAGCAGATCGAGAACGCTGCGGTCCTCGTGAAAGATGCTGCCGACCCACAGCGCCATTTCCGTCTTGAAGTCGTCGCGGATGTCGGCGTTGTAGCTCGGGAACAGGTTCCGGTCGGGATCGACCCGGTCGACGGCCCGCACGCCCAGCCACTGGAAAGCGAAATTCTTGACCAGCGCATCCGCTTTCGGATCGGCCAGCATGCGCTTGACTTCCGCGTCCAGCACTTTCGGATCGTGCAGCTTGCCGGCGGCGGCCGTGTCGATGAGTTCGTCGTCCGGCACCGAGCTCCACAGGAAGAAGGAGAGGCGCGACGCGAGTTCGATATCGCTGATCGGATACGCGGCTCCTGCCGCCAGGCCCTGCGGCGGCGGCTCGGCGCGATAGAGGAATTTCGGGCTGACCAGAATCGCCATCAGGCCGGAGCGGATGCCGGCATCGAAATCGCCGCCCTGGCGGCCATGTGCGTAGAACTGCATCGGCGCGGCGAGATCCGCATCGTTCACCGTGCGCCGGAAGGCATGGCGCGCGACCGTCGACAGGATCTTTCGGGCGCAGGGCTCTTCCTCCGCGGCGGAAGCCGGATGGCAGATGAAGATGTGCTCCCGGCTCGGCGTGTCTCCGAGGCCGGTCACCTTGAAGGGGCCGCCGATCTCGATATGCTTGATGCCCATAATGTCGTCGAAGCCGCCGCCCTCGCGGAACGGCTCCAGCGTGTCGTCGGACGTCGGCGAAGCTGCGGGCGATGAAGGTCGCCGCCGATCTTGTGCGGCCCGGCGGTCACGGGAAGCTTGATGTGGTTGAACCTCGCGTTGATCTCGGCGACGCCCTGGGCCTGGTTCTGATCGACGTTCTTCAGGTCCGCTTCGCCGCCGATGTCCTGCGAGAAGACTTCCTTTCCGTCGATCGTGAGGACGACGGTGTGCTTGTATTCCAGTCCGTCCGCGTAATAGGCCTTCGCCACGTTGCCGAGGCTGAATTCATATTCGCCGTCGACGGGGAAGAAATGCGTCACCAGGATGCCGCCGCGCGTGCCGAGCGGCAGGCCCTCGATATGAGCGTTCTGATCGGCGTCCTTGCCCGTGAAATAGGTCCGGAAATCCGGTTTGATCGACGGGTCGCCGACCGCCTTCATCGCGATCACGCGCGCCGCCGAGATATATTGATCGAGGAACGCCGGGGAGACCTTCAGGACGTTGGCGATATTGTCGAACCCGTCGCTCTCGTCATCGCTCGGCAGGAGGTTCGCGACCTCGATGTTGAGGCCGAGCACATCGCGGACCGCATTGGCGTATTCGGTGCGGTTCAGGCGATGCAGCGCCACGGTTCCCGGATCAGGGTTCGCGGCGGCGGCTTCGTCAAGCGAGGTTTCGAGCCAGTTGACGAAGGATTCCCGGGTCGCTTCGTCCGGTTTCGGCTTGCCCGGCGGAGGCATCAGGTGGCCGTCGAGCTTGCGGATGGCCTCTTCCCAGATCTTTGCGTCCTTGGCCACGCCGTCCGGCGTCATCGTGTCGAAGGCGACGCCGCCCTTCCAGTCCTCGTAGTTGTGGCACTCGACGCAATATTTATCGAGCAGTTCGAACTGCTTCTGGCCGACCGTCAGGGGCGGGCTTGCCGCGGGAGCGGAATCGGCCGCGAAGGCCGGGCCGGAGGCTATGCCCATCAGCCCGATGCCCGCCATCAAAGCGATCAAACTCGATCGTGCCGCCATTACCGCGCTCGCTCCCCTAGCTCTCATCCTCAGATGACGCCTTTGTATTCACGAATATGACCCCAGCATCCCTTGTAGGTAATGCGCAGGAAAAGCTCAGGATCTCCGTGCTCGGCGTCGAATTCCTTCGTCGGCCGCGCCGCGATCACTTCCTCGACGCTCTTACCCTGCTTCATGAGATCGCCGACCCGTTCGTCGATCGTGCTGCACATCTCGTATTGCGCTTTCAGGGCAGCCTTGTTCTGCGCCGGACCAATCGCCGGGATGACCAGCGTCTTGTCGTCCGCGATATCCATCAGGGCCTTGCTGGCTTTCGCCATGCCGCGGATCCAGCCGCCGGTCGCCGAATCAGACAGAGGATAGGAGCCGACGGCTAACAAATCGCTGACCACGAGGACATTCGACTTCGGGAAGAAGACGTAAATGTCGCCGTCCGTGCTGGCCTGGTCCAGATGGCCGTATTCGATGGTCTCGGCCCCGAACGGCATCTTGCCGGAGGTGTAGAAGGTGTCGGTCGGCATCGCGATCTTGGGGACCGGCTTGTGGGTCGCCTTCTGCCATTCGATGTCGAAATTCGCGCCCATCCACAGCTTGGTATTCACATGGGCGTAGATCTTCACGCCGTCCTTGCCCAATACCTCGTTGCCACCGGTATGATTCGGGCGCCAGTTCGTGTTGAACGCGGCGACGACCTTTTTGGCCGGCGAGCGGGAGGCGGCGAGCTTGACCAGCTTGGAGGCATGTTCCGCCAGTCCGGTATCGACCATGACCACACCGTCAGGCCCGCTGGCGACGACGACATTCGCGCCGGCGCCGGAAATCAGCGTGATGCGGTCGGTCAGCGCGGTCGCCGTGAGCGTATTGTCGGCGGCGCGGGCGAGCCCGGAGCGCGCAAAATAGGCCCCGGCGCTTCCCACGAGCGCAGCCTTCAGAAGGGCCCGGCGGCCCACAAATCTACAGTCCACTGATGACATAATGTTCGGTGCAACCCTATTCTCGTATGGAAACTATGTTATTTCAAGCTGGAGTCCAGCCGAATTTCGGGGCAAAAGAACCTCTGCAATAGTTGCTGTGCTGGTCGTCTCAAAGACTGAACCCACTCGCGATTTTGATCAACCACCCCAGCGGGAGCTAAAAATATGAAGCGTTTCTTTGGAAGACGGGGGGCCGCTGTCCTGGGTCTGACGGCCCTGGGTCTCCTGGGCATCGCCACCGCGATCGCTGCCGAATCCGCGCCAACCCCTGAAGATCAGGCGAAAAATGCCGTCGATGTCCGCCAGTCGATCTTCAAGCTTCAGGGCTGGAACATGGATCCGATGGCGGGCATGTTGCGCCGCCGTATTCCGTTCGACGCCAAGGTTATCGAGCAAAACGCCAAGCGGATCGAGGCACTTGCCTCGATGATTCCGGATGCCTTCAAGGTCGATACGCGCTCGTTCAACGTCGAGAGCGACGCTTTGCCGCTTATCTGGGATCAGAAGAGCGACTTCGACATGAAGGCTCAGGCCCTTGTCATGGCCTCGCAGGCGCTGGCCGAGGCGGCCGCGAGCGGTGACCAGAGCAAGACCGTTCCCGCCATCGCGAATGTCGGCAAGGCCTGCGGCGCCTGCCACGACAAGTTCCGCAAACAGCACTAAAGGCGAGCCGGCTCGCCGGTTCCGGTTTTTTGCGAAGGGCGCGGCCAAATGCCGCGCCCTTTTCGCGTCTTTAGAGCAGCGCGAAGTAGCGAATGATGTTGCCGTCCGCAAATTTGTCGCCGATGCCGACGAAGATGTGCCGCATCAGCCAGTCGTGCTTGCCCTTCGCCACCTCGAAGGTCGGCGCCGCCCGCAGGTAGAATTCGTGATGCGGCACGGCGGGGCCGCCGCGGAACATCCAGTCCTGAATCCGGGGAATGACGTCCGGGGTGCGGCCCCAGAGATAGCCGCGATTATGCAACAGGATGAGCGTGCCGTCGTCGGCCTCCAGCATGTAGCGCGCATCCGTCGCCAGCACACCGTCCGGGCGGAACAGCGCCCAGTCGCCGCCGGAGCCGGGCCGGACCTTGCCGTTCAGCTTCGGGCCCTCGATAGTCCCGCCGTCGACATAGACCGCACCGCGCCCGGCGCCTGACGGCATGTCGCCAACAGTCTCGACGCGCGTGAAGTAAAGCCGGATGGCGAAACAGAATTCGAGACGGGCCTCGGTCGGGCTCGAAACGTCGTCGAACATCTTGGTGAGGGCGGGGTAGGGTTCGGCCATCGGTGGTTCCTTGAATATAAAGTTGGATCAGGCCCTGAGCGCAGCCCGGTTGGCCATGGCGAAATCGCGCAGCGACTGCGGCTTCTTCCCCGTAAGCTTCTCGACATCGTCGGTCAGGAGCGAGAAGTAACCTTCGCGGATGGTGCGTTCGAACGACACCATGTCGTCGCTGCACCACGGCACCCCTTCGACCTCGTGATCGTCGATCGGGCTGCGCGGAATGCCGAGACTGTCGAAATGGGCGTACATGCCTTCGTCAGTGACGTCGACATACTCGATCGGGCTGCCGGCGGCTTCCGCGACGATCGCCGCGATGTCCCGGATGCGCAGCAGCTCGGGGCCGGTGAGGCTATAGGTGGCATTCTGATGGCCCTCGGTCGCCAGCACCTCGACGGCGCAGTTGACGCAGTCCTGACGGGTCACGTTGGCGACCGTTCCCTCGCCGGAACTGGAGATCCATTTCCCGGTCTTCACGGCAATAGGGCCCGACGCGAGGATGAAATCCGAATAATGGCCGTTACGCATCGCGGTCCAGATCATGCCGGAATCGCGCATCAACTGCTCGGTTCCGCGATGGTCGCTCACGGCGAGCGAGGGATTATCCGGCACCGCGTTGATAAAGGACGTGTAGATGATGTGCTTGACGCCGGATTCGGCGGCGGCCGTCACGGCGTTGGTGTGTTGCGGCATGCGCTGGCCGACGCGCGACGTGCTGATCATCAGCATCTTGTCGGCGCCGCCCTCGAAGGCCCTGAGCAGCGAGTCCTTGTCGTCGAAATCGCCGGCGCGCGTGGTGGCCCCCATATCCGCAAACAGTTTCAGCTTGTCGGGATTGCGCGATATCAGGATCAGGTTGTCGGCAGGCATGTGCCGCAACAGGCCTTCCGCTGTCGCGCGGCCGAAATGCCCCGACGCTCCGGTAATGATGATCTTCATGGATGCCCCCTCTGTTTAACGACAGATACAAAAGGCTACCGCGCCGACACAAGCGGGATCACTAAAAAAGTCGCGCCGCCATTCCTCTTTCGCCGCTGCAAATCTTGCCGATGTGCCCTGCGGTTTTTGATTTCCGTCAATGTTTCCCGCAGGCCGCGCTCTAGGCTCGTTTCAGGGCAAAATCAGATAAGAGAGTACGCGCAATGGCACATTTCCCCGACAATCCCGGCTTCACCGGCGTCATGCGGACCATGAGGCTTCAGGGCGACATCCGCGACCTCGAGGTCGAGGGCGAGATCCCCTCCCAGCTCGACGGCGCGTTCCATCGCGTGCATCCCGACCCGCAATTCACCCCGAAATACGCCGACGACCAGTTCTTCAACGGCGACGGCATGGTCACCATGTTCCGCTTCAAGGACGGCAAGGTCGATTTCAAGAACCGCTATCCAGACCGACAAATGGAAGCTCGAGAACAAGGCCGGCAAGGCGCTGTTCGGCTCCTACCGCAATCCGCTGACCGACGATCCGAGCGTCAAGGGCCAGATCCGCGGCACGGGCAACACGAACGTCATGGTCCATGCGGGCAAGCTCTATGCGATGAAGGAGGACAGCCCCTGCCTGCTGATGGACCCGCTCACGCTCGAATCCGAGGGCTATACGGATTTCGGCGGCAAGATGAAGAGCCAGACCTTCTGCGCGCATCCCAAGATCGATCCGGTGACCGGCAATTTCTGCGGGTTCTCCTACGGCGCCAAGGGCCTGTTCACGACGGACATGACCTATTTCGAGATCAGCCCCACCGGCGAGCTGCTGAAGGAAATCGAGTTCAAGGCGCCCTATTACGGCATGGTGCACGATTTCGGCATGACCGAGGATTACGCCGTGTTCCCGATCATGCCGCTGGTCTCCTCGCTGGAGCGGAACTCAGAAGAACCTGCCGTTCTTCGCCTTCGACACGACCATGCCCGCCTATGTCGGCGTGCTGCCGCGCAACGGGACGGCCGAGGATCTGCGCTGCTTCAAGGCCCCGAAGACGGTCTTCGTCGGCCATGTCATGAACGCGTTCAGCGATGGCACGAAGGTCCATATCGACCATTCGGTGGCGGCGAACAATCGTTCCCGTTCTTCCCGGACATCCACGGCAAGCCCTTCGACACCGAGGCGGCGAACGGCTATCTGACACGCTGGACGGTCGACATGTCGTCGAACAGCGACGAGTTCGAGAAGATCGAACGGCTGACCGGCCTGATCGACGAGTTCCCGCGCATCGACGACCGTTACGCGGCGAACGCCTATCGGCACGGCTGGATGCTCGTGTTCGACAAGGAGAAGCCTTATGACGGCCCCGGCGGCGCGTTCTATGCGGTCCCGAACACGCTCGGCTATATCGATCTCGCGACCGGTAAGGAGAAGACGTGGTTCGCCGGTTCGCAATCCGCGATCCAGGAGCCCTGCTTCGTGCCGCGCACACCGGATTCGCCGGAAGGCGACGGCTATGTCGTCGCGCTGGTCGACAACCACGTGACGAACTACAGCGATCTCGCGGTGTTCGACGCCCAGCATATCGACGAAGGCCCGATCGCCCGCGCCAAGCTGCCGATCCGCCTGCGCCAGGGCCTGCACGGCAACTGGGCCGACGCGAGCAAATTCGCCACCGCCTAGACGGGATTGTCGCGGGTTTGGCTTCTATATTCGGAGAAGAAATGGTGCCGGATGCAGGAGTCGAACCCGCGACCTACCGCTTACAAGGCGGTTGCTCTACCAACTGAGCTAATCCGGCATTTCGATGGGACAGCGCTGAGCCTGTCCCGGCCGCGCGCATCGTATTTTCGTGCGCCGCTCAAATCAACGGAAACCTCGTGCTGGCGGCATAGGCGGCTATCGCTTGCGGCGCAGCTCATAGAGCGCGACGGAGGCGGCGGCCGAGACATTCAGGCTTTCGACCTTGTCGGAGATCGGAAGGCGCGCGATCAGGTCGCATCTCTCGCGGGTCAGACGGCGAAGGCCTGCGCCCTCCGCGCCGAGCACGAGCGCGATGTCGCTGCCCGGCAGGGAATCGCCAAGATCCTGCGTGCCGTGTGAGTCGAGACCGATGCGCCAGAAGCCGTATTCCGCAAGCGTGTCCATCGCGCGCGCGAGATTGGTTACCGCCACGATGGGCACGGTTTCCAGCGCGCCCGACGCGGCCTTGGCGAGAACGCCGGTCACCGGCGCCGAGTGCCGTTCGGTGGTCACGACGCCGATGGCGTCGAAGGCGGCGGCCGAGCGGAGGATCGCGCCGAAATTGCGCGGGTCCGAGACCTGATCCAGCACCACGATGGTCCGGCGTGTCCCTTCGGGGCCGGGTCGGCCCTCGCAAATGTCCTCGATGGCAAGGTCGGGAAGCGGCCAGGCCAGGAGCGCGACCCCCTGATGGACCGCGCCCTGGGGCAGAAGTCTGGCCAGGTCGCCCGGGCTGATGCGTGTCGTGGGAACGGTCGCCAGCACCGGTTTGATGTCGGCGATCGCGGAGAGAGCCTGTTCACCGGCGTCTGTCAGCCAGAGTTGCTTGATCTTCCGGCGCGGATTGCGCAAGGCGGCCGCGACCGCGTGCAGGCCGTAGATTCGCTGGCCTGACTCATGTCCGCCTTTTCCGGCGCCGTGGGCCCGGTCGTGCGACGGCGTGGAGCGGCCAAAGTCGGATTGCCCCATATTGGCGGCAAAGGGCGCTTTAGGGCGGCGGCTGTTTTTGCGGCTGTTCATCCAGCAGGTATATTGGGTCGCCGGATGACAGACAAGCCGAGTTCGCGCCAACGCATTGGGTTATAAAGCCGATCTTAAGTTTTCAAGTTGACAACAGATGCCGAATTACCATAGTGCGGGCCAGCCGACATCCGGGCTGGTAGCCCGTTGGAGGGGTGGCCGAGTGGTTAAAGGCAGCAGACTGTAAATCTGCCGACATTAGTCTACGTAGGTTCGAATCCTACCCCCTCCACCAACACCGGCACGGGGGTTGGCGAAGCTCTCAAGAACGGCGCAAGGCCGCACGGTGCTGATTTCGTCTAAGCGGGTGTAGCTCAATGGTAGAGCTCCAGCCTTCCAAGCTGGCTACGTGGGTTCGATTCCCATCACCCGCTCCATTCCACTGGTTGGCCGCTTTCCCGGCCGCGTCACGAGTATTCACCCGCCGCATGAACGCCGCGTCGGCTTTGGCAGAAACGCATCTCACGACGTGAGATCTGATAGCGAGGATGAGCGATGGCGAAGGAAAAGTTTTCGCGGAACAAGCCGCACTGCAACATCGGGACGATTGGTCACGTTGACCATGGCAAGACGACGTTGACGGCGGCGATCACGAAGGTTCTTGGCGGAGTCGGGTGGTGCGACGTTCACGGCGTATGACCAGATCGACAAGGCGCCTGAAGAGAAGGCGCGCGGTATCACGATCTCGACGTCGCATGTGGAGTACGAGACGGCGAACCGCCACTACGCGCACGTCGACTGCCCGGGCCACGCGGACTATGTGAAGAACATGATCACGGGTGCGGCGCAGATGGACGGCGCGATCCTGGTGGTGTCGGCGGCCGACGGCCCGATGCCGCAGACCCGCGAGCACATCCTTCTGGCGCGTCAGGTCGGCGTTCCGGCGATCGTTGTGTTCCTGAACAAGGTGGACCAGGTCGACGATCCGGAGCTTCTGGAGCTGGTCGAGCTCGAGGTTCGCGAGCTTCTGTCGTCCTACGAGTTCCCGGGCGACGATATTCCGATCGTTGCGGGTTCGGCGCTGAAGGCGCTGGAAGGCGACAAGGGCGAGATGGGCGAGCAGGCGATCCTGAAGCTGATGGAAGAGGTCGACCGCTACATTCCGCAGCCGGAGCGTCCGAAGGACCGTCCGTTCCTGATGCCGATCGAAGACGTGTTCTCGATCTCGGGCCGCGGCACGGTTGTGACGGGCCGCGTCGAGCGCGGGATCATCAAGGTTGGCGAGGAAGTCGAGATCGTCGGCATCAAGGCGACGACGAAGACGACCTGCACGGGCGTGGAGATGTTCCGCAAGCTGCTGGACCAGGGCGAGGCGGGCGACAATATCGGCGCGCTGCTTCGTGGCGTTGGCCGTGAGGACGTCGAGCGCGGCCAGGTTCTGGCGGCTCCGGGTTCGATCACGCCGCACACGCAGTTCAAGGCGGAGGCCTACATCCTGACGAAGGAGGAGGGTGGGCGTCATACGCCGTTCTTCACCAACTACCGTCCTCAGTTCTACTTCCGGACGACGGACGTTACGGGCGTTGTGACGCTTCCCGAGGGCACGGAGATGGTGATGCCGGGCGACAACATCTCGATGAATGTCGAGCTGATCGCGCCGATCGCCATGGACGAGGGCCTGCGCTTCGCCATCCGCGAAGGCGGCCGCACCGTCGGCGCAGGCGTCGTCGCATCCATCGTGAAGTAGTCGAGAAGGCCGATTCCGCGACCGATTTACGCACTAAAAAAGTCCAAATTGACGCTTGTTAAACCGTTTTCGCTGGCCTATACATGCCCGGTTCCGGGGGCGGCCTTGCGGTCGTCCCCGCGTGCGATTCCGGCGACCGGTGGGTTGAATCAGGCTAATTCGGCGACAGTCAGCGGCGAATCGGAGCCGCGAAGCTAATGCGGCGAGGCGGCTTGCTCGCGATTCGGCTAGCGTGAGGATAGGAGTGTAGCTCAACTGGTAGAGCACCGGTCTCCAAAACCGGGGGTTGGGGGTTCGAGCCCCTCCACTCCTGCCACGAGCGGAAGCCGTGGCGCGGTTCGGGTGAGCGAAGCGACGATATCCGGTCCGCAAGAGTATGAGCGGAAAAGAAAATTTGAACCCGCAGGACGCGAGTTGTTAGAAACGGCATGGCAAAAGTCAATCCAGGCGAATTCGTAAGGCAGGTCCGGCAGGAAGCGTCGAAAGTGACGTGGCCGAACCGGAAGGAAGTCGGCGTGACCACGGCGATGGTGTTCATCGCGGTGACCGTGTCGGCGCTGTTCTTCCTGCTGGTCGATTTGATCGCCAATCGGGCGATCGGCTTCATTCTGGGGGTGTTGGGGTAAGATATGGACGCCCGCTGGTACATTATTTATGCGTATTCCGGCTTCGAGCATAAGGTTGCTCAGTCGATCCGCGAGCAGGCCAAGAGCCTCGGCCTCGAATCGACTTTTCGAGGAAGTGCTCGTGCCGACCGAGGAAGTCGTCGAGATGCGCCGCGGCAAGAAGGTCACCGGAGAGCGCAAGTTCTTCCCGGGCTATGTCCTGGTGAAGGCGCAGATGACCGATGCGGCCTTTCATCTGATCAAGAACACGCCGAAGGTGACGATGGTTCTCGGTGGCGGCGGCAAGCCGACCCCGATCTCGAACGCCGAAGCCGAGCGTATCCTGCATCAGGTCAAGGAAGGCATCGAGCGGCCCAAGCCGTCGATCACCTTCGAGATCGGCGAGCAGGTCAAGGTTTGCGACGGGCCGTTCGCCTCCTTCAACGGCAATGTCGAGGAAGTCGACGAGGAGCGCGCGCGCCTCAAGGTGTCGGTGTCGATCTTCGGTCGCGCGACGCCGGTCGAGCTGGAATACGGCCAGGTCGAGAAGAGTTTAGGCATTTCAGGCTTCGCCGGCCCTTCGGGTGGCGGGCCCAGTCGTGTGGGAGGCATGCCAAAGCCGGACCACGCGCCCCTGATCCGCAAGGACCCTTCTTCGGAAGGCGTTGCGGACGACATGAGAAAGGGAAGTCATGGCAAAGAAGATTGATGGTTACATCAAGCTGCAGGTGCCGGCGGGAGCGGCCAATCCGTCTCCGCCGATCGGTCCTGCTCTGGGTCAGCGCGGCGTCAACATCATGGAGTTCTGCAAGGCGTTCAACGCCGCGACGCAGAACCTTGAGAAGGGCATGCCGATCCCGACCGTGATCACGGTTTATTCGGATCGCAGCTTCACCTTCATCACCAAGACTCCGCCCGCCTCTTACTATCTCAAGAAGGCGGCGAAGCTCGACAAGGCGCTCGAAGACCCCGGGCCGCGGCACGGTCGGTTCCGTGACGCTGGCGCAGGTGCGCGAGATCGCCGAGGCGAAGAAGGCCGATCTGAACGCCGACGATCTGGATGCGGCGGTCGAGATGATCAAGGGTTCTGCCCGCTCTATGGGCCTCGAGGTTCGGGAGTAGTCGCCATGGCAAAGGTCAGCAAGAGAATGCAGAAGGCCCGTGACGGCTTGAAGCCCGGGCAGGAATATTCGATGGAAGAGGCGCTGAAGCTTGTAAAAGAGCGGGCGGCCACCAAATTAGACGAGACCGTGGACATCGCCATGAATCTCGGCGTCGATCCGCGTCACTCCGATCAGATGGTGCGCGGCACTGTCCAGTTGCCGCACGGCACGGGCAAGGCCGTGCGTGTCGCCGTTTTCGCCAAGGATGCCAAGGCGAAGGAAGCCAAGGACGCGGGTGCCGATATCGTCGGCGCCGAAGATCTGGCCGAGAAGATCCAGGCTGGCGAGATGAATTTCGACCGCGTGATCGCGACCCCGGACATGATGGCCGTCGTCGGCCGTCTCGGTAAGGTGCTGGGCCCGCGCGGCCTGATGCCGAACCCGAAGCTCGGTACGGTCACGCCGGACGTGAAGGGCGCGATCGAGGCGGCCAAGGGCGGTCAGGTCGAGTTCCGCGTCGAGAAGGCCGGCATCATCCATGCCGGCGTCGGCAAGGTGAGTTTCGATTTAGCCGCGCTGGCCGCCAATGTGCGCGCCTTCGCGGATGCTGTTATCAAGGCCAAGCCCGCGGGGGCGAAGGGATCCTATCTGAAACGGGTTTCCCTGAGCTCGACCATGGGTCCTGGCTTCAAGATCGATCCGGCGAGCCTGTCGGGAGCGTAAGCTCCGGGTCTCGCCGTTCGGTGTTGAACGAGACGAGTTTTTGAGATTTCCGCAGGTCGCGAGGCCTGAGGAATTGGAAGTCGGTCGAAGCGAGTAGAGTAAGCGTCGATTGACTTCCATCCTGTCCGAGACCGTAGGTGTCGCGGCGCCAAACCGAAAGGGGAGGCTAAGTGACTTAAGGGGAACGATGTTCCAGCCTGCGCAGACGGTGAGCGATCGCGTCGACGTCCATAGTCGTTATGGGCCGAGGCGAGGTTTGAACCCTAGGGCAGGCGAGCCGGACTTGGCCGGTCGCCGGACAAGTCCTTTTGTAACGGGTCGGTAAGGGGATTTGCCCCGAACCACCACACGATCGGAGACGACACGTGGATCGAACCCAAAAGCGGGAAATGGTTGCCACGTTGAAGGATGTCTTCTCCTCGACGGCCCTTGTTGTGGTTACGCAATACAAGGGGCTCAGCGTCGCGGAGCTGACGGATCTTCGCCGCAAGATGAAAGCGGCAGGTGCCCAATTCCAAGTGACCAAGAACAGGCTGACGAAGCTGGCTCTGGCGGATACGCCTTGCGCCGGTATTTCCGATCTGTTCACGGGGCCGACGGCTATCGCCTATTCGCCGGATCCCGTGGCGGCCGCGAAAATCGCGGTCGAGTATGCGAAGCAGAACGACAAGCTGGTCGTTATCGGCGGAACGATGGGAACGACGGTTCTCGATGCCAATGGCATCAAGGCCCTCGCCACCCTGCCGTCGCTCGACGAGCTGAGAGGCAAGATCCTGGGCATGATCCAGACCCCGGCGACACGTATCGCTGGTGTTCTGCAGGCCCCGGCTGGCCAGCTCGCACGCGTTCTGAACGCCTACGCGACCAAAGACGCAGCCTGATTATTCGTAACAAACACGGTTCAAACCTAGGAGATTTGCGGAAATGACTGATTTGGCCAAGATTGTCGAGGATCTGTCGAACCTGACGGTTCTCGAGGCCGCCGAGCTCTCGAAGATGCTCGAAGAGAAGTGGGGCGTTTCGGCCGCCGCGCCGGTTGCGGTCGCGGCAGCTGGTGGCGCCGCCGCCGCCGCTCCGGCAGCTGAAGAGCAGACCGAATTCACGGTTGTTCTGGCCGCCGCCGGCGAAAAGAAGATCAACGTGATCAAAGAGGTGCGTGCGATCACCGGTCTCGGCCTGAAAGAGGCGAAGGACCTGGTCGAAGGCGCGCCGAAGCCCGTTAAAGAGGGCGTGAACAAGGAAGAGGCAGCGAAGATTAAGGAGCAACTTGAGTCCGCCGGTGCGACGGTCGAACTCAAATAGTTTTCGCGTATGTGAGGGCGTCCGGCGCGGGGAGATAGAAGGACCCGCCGCCGGACGCTTTCGCACACCTGCTTCGAAGACGGGCTCCGCGCGAGCCCGTATCGGATTTCCCGGGGCCTGGCGCAACAGGGCACGGGTTGTGACGGCAACCGGCGTCCCAGGCGTCGGTTTTAAGAATTTCAAGGGTGCGGCGGGCGACTGCGGCACCGTTCATCACTAGGATGATGTGAGGAACCAGCATGGCGATCTCCTTCACGGGTCGGAAGCGTATTCGTAAGAGTTTCGGGCGGATTCCCGAAGTGGCCACGATGCCAAATCTCATCGAGGTCCAGAAGAACTCCTACGAGCAGTTTCTGCAGAGCGACGTGGCGCCCGACGAGCGCACGGACACCGGTCTGCAGGGCGTGTTCAAGTCAGTCTTCCCGATCAAGGATTTCTCTGAAACCGCGTCGCTCGATTTCGTGCGATACGAGTTCGAGGAGCCGAAATACGACGTCGAGGAGTGCCAGCAGCGCGGCCTGACCTTCGCGGCGCCGCTGAAGGTTCGCCTGCGCCTGATCGTGTTCGAAGTGGACGAGGATACCGGCGCCCGTTCCGTGCTCGATATCAAGGAGCAGGACGTCTATATGGGCGACATGCCGCTGATGACCAACAACGGCACTTTCGTCGTCAACGGCACCGAACGCGTCATCGTCAGCCAGATGCACCGGTCGCCGGGCGTGTTCTTCGATCACGACCGCGGCAAGACCCATTCGTCCGGCAAGCTGCTGTTCGCCGCCCGCGTCATTCCCTATCGCGGTTCCTGGCTCGATTTCGAATTCGACGCCAAGGATATCGTCCATGTGCGTATCGACCGGCGCCGCAAGCTGCCGGCGACGACCCTCATGTTCGCGCTCGGCATGACCGGCGAGCAGATCCTCGACTATTTCTACAACAAGGTCGATTTCAGCCGCGCCAAGGAAGGCTGGAAGACGCCTTACGTTCCCGAGCGGATGCGCGGCGTGAAGCTGGCCTCCGACCTCATCAATGCGTCGAACGGCAAGGTCGTCGCGGAATCCGGCAAGAAGGTCTCGCCGCGCCTCGCGAACAAGCTCGCCGAGGACGGATTGAAGGAACTGCTGGTCAGCGACGATCAGCTTATCGGCCGCTATGTCGCCGAGGACATGATCGACGAGAAGACCGGTCTGGTCCTGATCGAAGCCGGCGACGAGATCACCGAAGAGCATCTCAGCGTGTTGAACGACGCGGGTCTCAAGAAGATCCGGACGCTCGACATCGATCACATCACGATCGGCCCCTTCATCCGCAACACGATGATGGCGGACAAGAATCCGGGCTACGAGCTGGCGCTCGCGGAAATCTACCGCGTGATGCGTCCGGGCGAGCCGCCGCTGAAGGAAACGGCGGAGAGCCTGTTCCACGGCCTGTTCTTCGATTCCGAGCGTTATGATCTCTCGGCCGTCGGCCGCGTGAAGCTGAATGCGCGTCTCGGTCTCGAGGCGGAGGACACCGTGCGCGTGCTGCGCAAGGAAGACGTTCTCGCCGTCATCAAGACGCTCGTGGACCTCAAGGACGGCCGCGGCGAAATCGACGACATCGACCATCTCGGCAATCGCCGCGTCCGGTCGGTCGGCGAGCTGATGGAGAACCAGTACCGCATCGGTCTGCTGCGCATGGAGCGCGCGATCCGCGAACGCATGAGCGCGGTCGAGATCGACACGGTGATGCCGCACGATCTGATCAACGCCAAGCCGGCTGCCGCGGCGGTGCGCGAATTCTTCGGTTCGTCGCAGCTCAGCCAGTTCATGGATCAGACCAACCCGCTGAGCGAGATCACGCACAAGCGGCGTCTCTCGGCCCTCGGTCCGGGCGGTCTGACCCGCGAGCGCGCGGGCTTCGAGGTGCGCGACGTGCACCCGACGCATTACGGCCGTATCTGCCCGATCGAGACCCCCGAAGGTCCGAATATCGGTCTGATCAACAGCCTGGCCACCTACGCGCGGATCAACCAGTACGGCTTCATCGAGAGCCCCTATCGCAAGGTCAAGGACGCCAAGGTCACCAGCGACGTCGTCTATCTCTCGGCGATGGAGGAAGGCCGCTACGCGATCGCCCAGGCGAACGCGGAAGTCGATAGCCACGGCCGGCTGACCTCGGATCTGGTCAGCTGCCGCCAGGCCGGCGACTACCTGATGATGAAGCCCGAGAATGTCGATTATATCGACGTCTCGCCGAAGCAGCTCGTGTCGGTCGCGGCGGCGCTCATTCCGTTCCTCGAGAACGATGACGCCAACCGCGCTCTGATGGGCTCGAACATGCAGCGTCAGGCCGTGCCGCTCGTGCGTCCGGAAGCGCCGCTGGTCGGCACCGGCATGGAGCCGGTGGTGGCCCGGGATTCGGGCGTCGCCATCGGGGCCCGCCGCGCCGGTATCGTCGATCAGGTGGACGCGACCCGTATCGTTATCCGCACCACCGAGGACGTCGATGCGTCGGCGTCGGGCGTCGATATCTACAACCTGCTGAAGTTCCAGCGCTCGAACCAGAACACCTGCATCACCCAGCGTCCGCTGGTTAAGATCGGCGACGTGGTCGAGCGGGGCGACATCATCGCCGACGGGTCTTCGACCCAGCTCGGCGAGCTGGCGCTCGGCCGGAACGTGCTCGTCGCGTTCATGCCGTGGATGGGCTACAACTTCGAGGACTCGATCCTGATCTCCGAACGCATCGTCCGCGACGACGTGTTCACCTCGATCCATATCGAGGAATTCGAGGTCATGGCCCGCGACACGAAGCTGGGCCCCGAAGAAATCACCCGCGACATCCCGAACGTGGGCGAGGAAGGCCTCCGCAATCTTGACGAGGCCGGCATCGTCTATATCGGCGCCGAGGTGAAACCGGGCGACATTCTGGTCGGCAAGATCACGCCGAAGGGCGAATCCCCGATGACGCCGGAAGAGAAGCTCCTCCGCGCGATCTTCGGTGAAAAGGCGTCCGACGTGCGCGATACGTCGCTGCGTCTGCCGCCGGGCGTCAACGGCACGATCGTCGAGGTGCGCGTGTTCTCGCGTCACGGCGTCGAGAAGGACGAGCGCGCCATGGCGATCGAGCGCGAGGAAATCGAGCGTCTCGCCAAGGACAAGGACGACGAGCTCGCGATCCTCGAGCGCAACACCTACGGCCGTCTCCGCGAACTGCTGTTGCACAAGAAGGCGGTCAGCGGTCCGAAGAACATGCCGACGGGCGGTAAGATCAACAACGACCTGCTGGACGGCCTGAGCCAGGGCCAGTGGTGGCAGATCGGCACCGCCAACGACAAGGTGCAGGCCGACATCGAGGCGCTCCACAAGCAGTTCAACGAAGCCAAGACCGCGCTCCAGAAGCGCTTCGAGGCCAAGGTCGAGAAGCTGCAGCGGGGCGACGAACTGCCGCCGGGCGTCATGAAGATGGTCAAGGTCTTCGTCGCGGTGAAGCGCAAGCTGCAACCGGGCGACAAGATGGCCGGCCGTCACGGCAACAAGGGCGTTATCTCCAAGATCGTTCCGATGGAGGACATGCCCTATCTGGAGGATGGCACTCCGGTCGATATCGTGCTCAATCCGCTGGGCGTGCCGTCGCGCATGAATGTCGGTCAGATCCTTGAAACCCATCTCGGATGGGCGTCGTCGGGTCTCGGCCGTCAGATCGACGAGATGCTTCATCTGGTCCGCGAAAACCAGAAGAAGATCGACGATCTGAAGAAGCTTCTGAAGAAGATCTATGGCGACAAGGAATACAAGGCCAACATCGCCGATATGTCCGACGATCAGATCTTCGAGCTGGCGCGCAATCTGACGCCGGGCGTGCCGATGGCGACGCCGGTGTTCGACGGCGCGCGGGAGGACGATATCGCCGAGATGCTG
Organism: uncultured Alphaproteobacteria bacterium; assembly: GCA_963822835.1. Classification (GTDB taxonomy): domain Bacteria; phylum Pseudomonadota; class Alphaproteobacteria; order CAVTAV01; family CAVTAV01; genus CAVTAV01. The sequence goes on from CAWGIZ010000009.1 coordinate 53,479, forward strand.
GAAATGGCGGGCCTGGACCGTTCCGGTCAGGTGACGCTCATCGACGGCAGAACGGGCGAAACGTTCCACCGCAAGGTGACCGTGGGCTACATCTATATGCTGAAGCTCCATCACCTGGTCGACGACAAGATCCACGCGCGGTCCATCGGTCCTTACAGTCTGGTCACGCAGCAGCCTCTCGGCGGCAAGGCCCAGTTCGGCGGACAGCGGTTCGGCGAAATGGAGGTCTGGGCGTTGCAGGCTTACGGCGCCGCCTACACCTTGCAGGAAATGCTGACGGTGAAGTCGGACGACGTTGCGGGCCGTACCAAGGTTTACGAAGCGATCGTCAAGGGTGACGACAATTTCGAAGCCGGCATTCCGGAATCGTTCAACGTGTTGGTCAAGGAAATGCGGTCGCTCGGCCTCAATGTCGAGCTGGCCTCGAATTCGTAGTCGACAGGCGGTTGTTGAAGACCGGAAGTATCACTCTCACGCACACTTTGTTGGGCGCAAGGAGATAGGTTGATGAACCAAGAGCTGATGAAGATTTTCAGCCCGGGCGCGAGCTCGCAGAGTTTCGACCAGATCAAGATCTCGCTCGCGAGTCCGGAGCGGATCAAGTCGTGGTCCTTCGGTGAAATCAAGAAGCCGGAGACCATCAACTACCGGACGTTCAAGCCGGAACGAGACGGCCTGTTCTGCGCCCGTATCTTCGGGCCGATCAAGGATTACGAGTGCTTGTGCGGCAAGTACAAGCGCATGAAGTATCGCGGCATCACCTGCGAGAAGTGCGGCGTCGAAGTCACGCTCAGCAAGGTCCGGCGCGAGCGCATGGGCCATATCGAGCTGGCCTCGCCGGTCGCGCATATCTGGTTCCTGAAGTCGCTGCCGTCCCGCATCGGCCTGATGCTGGACATGACGCTGAAGGATCTGGAGCGGGTGCTCTATTTCGAGAACTTCATCGTCGTCGAGCCCGGCCTTTCCCCGCTCAAGCAGCACCAGTTGCTGTCCGAGGAGGACTATTACCGCGCTCAGGACGAGTATGGTGAGGACGCCTTCACCGCCGGCATCGGCGCCGAGGCGGTCCGGCAGATGCTCGAGAATATCGATCTCGAGGGCGAGCGCGACGCGCTGCGCATCGAGCTTGCCGAGACGACGTCGGAACTGAAGCCGAAGAAGATCGTGAAGCGGCTGAAGCTGATCGAGTCCTTCATCGAATCCGGCAACCGTCCGGAATGGATGATCATGACGATCATTCCGGTCATCCCGCCCGAACTGCGGCCTCTGGTGCCGTTGGATGGCGGCCGGTTCGCGACGTCCGATCTCAACGATCTCTATCGCCGCGTCATCAACCGTAACAACCGTCTGAAGCGGCTCATCGAGCTGCGTGCGCCGGACATCATCGTCCGTAACGAAAAGCGCATGCTGCAGGAATCCGTCGACGCCCTGTTCGACAACGGCCGCCGTGGCCGGGTCATCACCGGCGCCAACAAGCGTCCGCTGAAGTCCCTGTCCGATATGCTGAAGGGCAAGCAGGGCCGGTTCCGGCAGAACCTCTTGGGCAAGCGCGTCGACTATTCGGGCCGTTCCGTCATCGTCGTCGGTCCGGAGCTGAAGCTGCATCAGTGCGGCCTGCCGAAGAAGATGGCGCTCGAACTGTTCAAGCCGTTCATCTATTCGCGGCTCGATGCCAAGGGCATCGCCAACACCGTGAAGATGGCGAAGAAGCTCGTCGAGCGCGAGCGCCCCGAGGTGTGGGACTTCCTCGAAGAGGTCATCCGCGAGCATCCGGTCATGTTGAACCGGGCGCCGACGCTGCACCGTCTCGGCATTCAGGCGTTCGAGCCCGTACTGATCGAAGGCAAGGCGATCCAGCTGCATCCGCTCGTCTGTCACGCGTTCAACGCGGACTTCGACGGCGACCAGATGGCCGTCCACGTGCCGCTGTCTCTCGAAGCTCAGCTCGAGGCCCGCGTGCTGATGATGTCCACGAACAACATCCTCAGCCCGGCCGATGGCAAGCCGATCATCGTTCCGTCGCAGGACATCGTTCTCGGCCTCTACTACCTCACGCTCGAGCGCGAGGACGAACCGGGCGAAGGCAAGGTGTTCGGCACGGTGGCCGAGATCGAGCAGGCGATCGACGCCGGCATCATCTCGATCCACAGCAAGATCAAGAGCCGCTTCCGGACGGTTGACGAGAACGGCGATCCGATCATCTACAAGGTCGAGTCGACGGCCGGCCGCATGCTCCTCTCCGAGCTGCTGCCGCGTTCGCCGCTGATCAAGTTCGACATCATCAACCGGCTGCTGACCAAGTCAGAGATCCGGGAAGTGATCGACATCGTCTATCGCCACTGCGGCCAGAAGGAGACCGTTCTGTTCGCCGACGGCATGATGCGGCTCGGCTTCCGGCATGCCTGCCGCGCCGGTATCTCCTTCGGCAAGGACGACATGGTCATCCCCGAGGCGAAGCTTGGCCTGGTCGAAGAGACCCAGTCCCAGGTGAAGGAGTTCGAGCAGCAATATGCCGACGGCCTGATCACCCAGGGCGAGAAGTACAACAAGGTCATCGACGCCTGGGCCCAGTGCACGGACAAGGTCGCCGACGAGATGATGAAAAAGATCTCGGCCGGCGAAGTCGATCCGAAGACCAAGAAGCAGAAGCAGATCAACTCGATCTACATGATGGCTCACTCGGGCGCTCGTGGTTCGGCCGCCCAGATGAAGCAGCTCGCCGGCATGCGCGGCCTGATGGCCAAGCCGTCGGGCGAAATCATCGAGACGCCGATCATCTCGAACTTCAAGGAAGGCCTCAGCGTGCTCGAGTACTTCAACTCGACCCACGGCGCCCGTAAGGGTCTGGCCGATACCGCCTTGAAGACCGCGAACTCGGGTTACCTGACCCGCCGTCTCGTCGACGTCGCTCAGGACTGCATCGTGGTCGAGGTCGATTGCGGCACCAAGCGGGGCATCACCGTCCGCGCCGTCATCGAGGGCGGCGAGGTGATCGAGCCCCTGGCCGATCGTATCCTGGGCCGTACCTCCTCGATCGATATCGAGGATCCGGTGACCGGCGACATGGTCGTGAAGGCCGGCGAGACGCTCGACGAGGACGCCGTGGACCGGCTCGAAAAGGCCGGCATCCAGGACGTCATGATCCGCTCGGCGCTGACCTGCGATTCCAAGGGCGGCGTTTGCGGCCATTGCTACGGCCGTGATCTGGCCCGCGGCACGTCGGTCAATATCGGCGAGGCGATCGGCGTCATCGCGGCGCAATCGATCGGCGAGCCGGGAACGCAGCTCACGATGCGGACCTTCCACATCGGCGGCACGGCCCAGTTGGCGGCGGATTCGAGCATCTCGGCGTCCCATGACGGCACGCTCAGCCTGCGCAACGCCAATATCGTCGAGGATTCCCGCGGCCGGCTCATCGTCATGAGCCGCAACTGCGAGATCGTCATCGTCGACGAGAACGGCCGCGAGCGGGCCCATCACCGGGTGCCGTACGGAACGATCGTCACGATGAAGGACGGCGCCAAGGTAAAGCGGGAAGACAAGCTCGCCGCCTGGGATCCGTACACCACGCCGATCATCACCGAGCGTAACGGTGTGGCGCACTTCGTCGATCTCGTCGACGGCGTGTCGATGAAGGACGTGGTGGACGAGACCACCGGTATCGCCAACCGCGTCGTCGTCGACTGGCGTTCGCAGCCGAAAGGCAGCGACCTGAAGCCGCGCGTTACCCTGCGCGACAATAAGGGCGAGATCCTGAAGCTCGCGAATGGCCTTGAGGCGCGTTACTTCCTGTCGGTGGACGCCATTCTCTCGGTCGAGGACGGCGCCGAAGTGCATGCCGGCGACGTGCTGGCCCGTATTCCGAAGGAATCGGCCAGAACGCGCGACATCACCGGCGGTCTGCCGCGCGTCGCGGAACTGTTCGAGGCCCGGCGTCCGAAGGACCACGCGATCATCGCGGAAGTCGACGGCACGGTCGAATTCGGCAAGGACTACAAGAACAAGCGCCGAATCGTCATTCGTCCCGAGGACGGCGATGTGGAGCCCGTGGAATATCTCATCCCGAAGGGCAAGCACGTCAGCGTTCAGGAAGGCGACTTCATCCGTCGCGGCGAATACCTGATCGACGGCAACCCGGCGCCGCACGACATCCTGCAAATCATGGGCGTCGAGGCGTTGGCCGCCTATCTGGTGAACGAGATCCAGGAGGTCTATCGGCTCCAGGGCGTGAAGATCAACGACAAGCACATCGAGGTGATCGTTCGCCAGATGCTGCAGAAGGTCGAGATCCACTCCCCGGGCGAAACCACCTTCCTGCTCGGCGAACAGGTCGACCGGACCGAGTTCGACGAAGTGAACCAGAAGGCCATCGCGGAGCGCCGCAAGCCCGCCACGGCCTCGCCGGTTCTGCTCGGCATCACCAAGGCGTCGCTGCAGACGCGGTCGTTCATCTCGGCGGCCTCGTTCCAGGAGACGACCCGCGTGCTTACCGAAGCGGCGGTTGCCGGCAAGGTCGACCAGCTCTCAGGTCTGAAGGAAAACGTGATCGTCGGTCGGCTGATTCCCGCCGGAACGGGCGCGATGATGGACAAGATGAAGAAGATCGCCGGCGAGCGCGATCGTCTTTACAGCGAATCCATCGGAGCGGCCGAGGAGATCGAGAGCCCCGCGTCGGCCTGACGCCGTCCGGGCTCTGCCCGGCGGACGGCAAAATGGCGCGGAGATTGGCGGATTTCTGCCAGTAAAAGCGAGATCAGGGGGACGCGGGCAATCGCGTCCCCCGTTCTTTTGGCCGGGCCGCTAACCGGCTCAAAAGTAATGCAGAAAATGCCTAATATGGGCCTTGACTGCCTAGGGACGCGTCACTAGTATCCGCGCGTCTTTACGAGCGCAGGCGGTAGATGTGACGATCTAAACGCTGCGCAGACGGAAATTGACTTTTGTAGGTTGCATCAACGGTCGGCAGGACCGACGAGCCGGGGCAAATTCATGCTCGGGCCGTTTGTTCGCATATGTACCGTTTCCGACAGATCAATCTCCGGCGACAAACTGAGTTTTGATGAGCTAGGAAGCTTTTGAATGCCGACGATCAACCAGTTGATACGCAAGCCCCGCGTCCGTCCGATCGCGCGCAATAAGGTGCCCGCCCTGGACGCATGTCCGCAGAAGCGAGGCGTTTGCACGCGCGTTTCCACCGTGACTCCGAAGAAGCCGAACTCGGCGCTTCGTAAAGTGGCTCGCGTTCGCCTGACGAATTCCAAGGAAGTGCCCTGCTACATTCCCGGCGAGGGCCACAATCTTCAGGAGCACTCGGTTGTTCTGATCCGCGGTGGCCGCGTGAAGGATCTTCCGGGTATCCGCTATCACATCCTGCGCGGCGTGCTCGATACTCAGGGCGTCAAAGATCGCCGGCAGCGCCGGTCCAAATACGGCGCTAAGCGTCCGAAATAACCGGAATTTGAGGTCGAGACATGTCACGTCGCCACGCTGCTGAAAAACGCGAAGTCACGCCGGACGCCAAATTTGGCGACCTCGTCGTCGCGAAGTTCATCAACACGCTGATGTATGACGGCAAGAAGTCTGTCGCCGAGCGTACCGTTTATGGCGCGCTCGATCGCATCGAGAAGAAGATGGGCGCCAACCCCATCACGGTCTTCCACGATGCGCTGAACAATGTGAAGCCGGCCACCGAGGTTCGGTCCCGCCGCGTTGGCGGTGCGACCTATCAGGTGCCGGTCGAGGTCCGGTCTGATCGCGCCCAGGCCCTGGCGTTTCGCTGGGTCATCGGCATGGCGCGCGGCCGTTCCGAAATCGACGATGGTTGAGCGGCTGTCCAACGAACTGATGGACGCGGCGCAAAATCGGGGGGCGTCGATCAAGAAGCGGGAAGATACGCACCGTATGGCGGAAGCCAACCGGGCCTTCTCGCACTATCGGTGGTAACCGCAGGTTTATAGAGAGACTCCCGTCATGGCACGTCAAACTCCGCTCGAGCGTTATCGCAATATCGGCATTATGGCCCATATTGACGCCGGCAAGACCACGACCACCGAGCGCGTCCTGTATTACACCGGCCGCAGCCACAAGATCGGCGAAGTCCATGAAGGCGCGGCCACCATGGACTGGATGGAGCAGGAGCAAGAGCGCGGCATCACGATTACCTCCGCCGCGACGACCTGCTACTGGCGCGACCACCGCATCAACATCATCGACACGCCGGGCCACGTGGACTTCACCATCGAGGTCGAGCGTTCGCTGCGCGTTCTCGACGGCGCGGTCGCGGTGTTCGACGGTGTGGCCGGTGTGGAGCCGCAGTCCGAGACGGTTTGGCGTCAGGCCGACCGTTACGAGGTTCCCCGGATCTGTTTCGTCAACAAGATGGATCGCATCGGTGCCGATTTCGCGCGCTGCGTCCAGATGATCAAGGACCGCCTTGGCGCGGTTCCGCTGGTTCTCCAGCTGCCGATCGGCGCGGAGAGCGACTACAAGGGTCTCATCGATCTCATTCGGATGAAGGCGGTGGTCTGGAAGGACGAATCGCTGGGCGCCGAGTTCGTTTATCAGGATATCCCGGCCGATCTGAAGGATGCCGCCGATGCGGCCCGCCTGCAGCTGGTCGAAACGGCCGTCGAGCAGGACGAGGCGGCTCTCGAGCAGTATCTGGAGGGCAACGAGCCCGACTCCGACACGCTCCGCGCCTGCATCCGCAAGGGTACGATCACGGGTTCGTTCGTGCCGGTTCTGAACGGCTCGGCCTTCAAGAACAAGGGCGTGCAGCCGCTTCTCGACGCCGTTGTCGATTATCTGCCGGCCCCGACCGACGTTCCCGACGTGATCGGCATGAAGCCCGGTACCGAGGACGAGATGGTCCGTAAGACGATCGAACTCCGAGCCGCTTTCGGCTCTGGCCTTCAAGATCATGAACGATCCTTTCGTGGGCTCGCTCACCTTCGTCCGGATCTATTCCGGCGTGATCGAGACCGGCACCCAGGTGCTGAATTCCGTGAAGGACAGCAGAGAGCGCGTTGGCCGCATGCTTATGATGCACGCCAACCACCGCGAAGACATCAAATGGGCCTCGGCCGGCGATATCGTCGCGCTGTGCGGCCTGAAGAACACGACCACGGGCGACACGCTGTGTGATCCGGTGAAGCCGATCATTCTGGAGCGTATGGAATTCCCGGATCCGGTTATCGAGGTCGCGGTGGAACCCAAGACCAAGGCCGACCAGGAGAAGATGGGCGTCGCGCTCAATCGTCTCGCGCAGGAGGATCCGTCCTTCCGCGTCGCCAGCGACCCGGAAAGCGGTCAGACCGTGATCAAGGGCATGGGCGAGCTCCATCTCGAAATTCTGGTCGACCGCATGAAGCGCGAGTTCAAGGTCGAGGCGAATGTCGGCGCGCCGCAGGTTGCGTATCGCGAGACCATCCGCAAGACCGCCGAGATCGACTATACCCACAAGAAGCAGACCGGCGGTTCGGGCCAGTTTGCGCGCGTCAAGATCGTGATCGAGCCGGGCGAACCCGGTTCCGGCCGTATCTTCGAAAGCGAGATCAAGGGTGGCGCGGTTCCGACGGAATATATCCCGTCGGTCGAGAAGGGCGCTCTTTCGGTCGCGGACAATGGCGTTTACGCCGGGTTCCCGATGCTCGACTTCAAGCTGCGCCTGATCGACGGCGCGTACCACGAAGTTCGACTCGAGCGCGATGGCGTTCGAAATCGCGTCCCGCGCGGCGTTCCGCGAGATCTGCCAGAAGGCGAGCCCGGTGCTCCTCGAGCCGATCATGCGCGTTGAGGTCGTCACGCCGGAAGATTACTTCGGCGACGTCATCGGCGATCTGAACAGCCGCCGCGGCAGTATCTCCGGCACCAATCCGCGCGGCAACGCCAGCGTGATCAATGCCATGGTGCCGCTCGCGAACATGTTCGGTTACGTCAATACGCTGCGGTCCATGACCCAGGGCCGCGCGCAATACACGATGCATTTCGATCACTACGAACCGGTGCCGCAGGCAGTGTCCGAGGCAGTGAAGGCGAAGCTGGCATAGTCCGGCGACGCGCAAACCTAGCAGACAGGCACATCGACTAAGGCAAATCGAAATAAGGGACTGAGCGATGGCGAAGGAAAAGTTTTCGCGGAACAAGCCGCACTGCAACATCGGGACGATTGGTCACGTTGACCACGGCAAGACGACGTTGACGGCGGCGATCACGAAGGTTCTTGCGGAGTCGGGTGGTGCGACGTTCACGGCGTATGACCAGATCGACAAGGCGCCTGAAGAGAAGGCGCGCGGGATCACGATCTCGACGTCGCACGTGGAATACGAGACGGCGAACCGCCACTATGCGCACGTCGACTGCCCGGGCCACGCCGACTATGTGAAGAACATGATCACGGGCGCGGCGCAGATGGACGGCGCGATCCTGGTGGTGTCGGCGGCCGACGGCCCGATGCCGCAGACCCGCGAGCACATCCTTCTGGCGCGTCAGGTCGGCGTTCCGGCGATCGTGGTGTTCCTGAACAAGGTGGACCAGGTGGACGATCCGGAGCTTCTGGAGCTGGTCGAGCTCGAGGTTCGCGAGCTTCTGTCAGCTCCTACGAGTTCCCGGGCGACGAAATCCCGATCGTTGCGGGCTCGGCGCTGAAGGCGCTGGAAGGCGACAAGGGCGAGATCGGCGAGCAGGCGATCCTGAAGCTGATGGAAGAGGTGGACCGCTACATTCCGCAGCCGGAGCGTCCGAAGGACCGTCCGTTCCTGATGCCGATCGAAGACGTGTTCTCGATCTCGGGCCGCGGCACGGTTGTGACGGGCCGCGTCGAGCGCGGGATCATCAAGGTTGGCGAGGAAGTCGAGATCGTCGGCATCAAGGCGACGACGAAGACGACCTGCACGGGCGTGGAGATGTTCCGCAAGCTGCTGGACCAGGGCGAGGCGGGCGACAATATCGGCGCGCTGCTTCGTGGCGTTGGCCGTGAGGACGTCGAGCGCGGCCAGGTTCTGGCGGCTCCGGGTTCGATCACGCCGCACACGCAGTTCAAGGCGGAGGCCTATATCCTGACGAAGGAAGAGGGTGGGCGTCATACGCCGTTCTTCACCAACTACCGTCCTCAGTTCTACTTCCGGACGACGGACGTTACGGGCGTTGTGACGCTTCCCGAGGGCACGGAGATGGTGATGCCGGGCGACAACATCTCGATGAATGTCGAGCTGATCTCGCCGATCGCCATGGACGAGGGCCTGCGCTTCGCCATCCGCGAAGGCGGCCGCACCGTCGGCGCAGGCGTCGTCGCATCCATCGTGAAATAAGCAGGCTGGGTTCGGCGAGAGCATACGAGGATCAAGGCAATGGATAATCAGAATATTCGCATCCGCCTAAAGGCGTTTGAGCATCGTGTGCTCGACCAGTCGACGAGCGAAATCGTCAACACGGCAAAGCGGACCGGGGCGCGCATCCGCGGCCCCATCCCGCTGCCGACCCGCATCGAGCGGTTCACCGTGTTGCGTTCGCCGCATATCGACAAGAAGTCCCGCGAGCAGTTCGAGATCCGGACGCACAAGCGTCTCCTCGACATCATCGACCCGACTCCGCAGACCGTAGACGCGCTGATGAAGCTCGATCTCGCCGCGGGCGTCGATGTCGAGATCAAGCTGCAAGGTTGAGGCGTAAACGAAGGTAATGACGATGCGTTCCGGATTGATCGCACAGAAGGCTGGAATGACCCGGCTGTTCGCCGAGGATGGGACCCATGTGCCGGTCACCGTCCTGAAGGTGGACAACTGCCAGGTCGTCGCTCAGCGCACGAAGGAGCGCGACGGTTACGTCGCGGTTCAGGTTGGCGTCGGCAAAGCGCGCGTGAAGAACGTGTCCAAGGGCATGCGCGGCCATTTCGCCGCGGCCAATGTCGAGCCGAAGCAGAAGGTCGTGGAGTTCCGGGTCAGCGATGACGCGCTGATCGATGTCGGCGCCGAACTGACGGCGGATCACTTCATCGCCGGTCAGCTCGTCGATGTCGTCGGCACGAGCATCGGCAAGGGCTTCGCCGGTGCCATGAAGCGGCACAATTTCGGCGGCCTGCGCGCCACGCACGGCGTGTCGGTCTCGCACCGCTCGCATGGTTCCACGGGTCAGCGTCAGGATCCGGGCAAGGTGTTCAAGGGCAAGAAGATGGCCGGCCATCTCGGCGACGAGCGGGTGACGGTCCAGAATCTGAAGGTCGTGAAGACCGATGCCGATCGTGGTCTGATCCTGGTGCATGGCGCCGTTCCCGGCTCGAAGAACGGTTGGGTTCTGATTTCGGACGCCGTGAAGGTTCCGATGCCGAAGGATGCTCCGTATCCGGGCGCGGTTCGCGCGACGGCGGCTCCGGCACCCGAAGCGGCTCCGGCTCCGGCCGAGGAAGCTCCAGCGGCTCCGGCTGAAGAAACGAAGAAGGACGAGGCGTGATGAAGGCGGACGTAACAACGCTCGACGCCAAATCGGCCGGCACGCTCGAGCTGGACGATGCCGTGTTCGGGCTTCCGCTGCGGGCAGATCTGCTCCAGCGCGCCGTGATCTGGCAGCTGGCCTCGCGCCGTGCGGGAACGCACGCGACGAAGACGCGCAGCGAGATCGACGGCACGACCAAGAAGATGTACCGGCAGAAGGGCACCGGTGGCGCCCGCCACGGCAACCGCAAGGTTCCGCAGTTCCGGGGCGGCGGCCGCGCGATGGGTCCGGTCGACCGGGATCACTCGATCAAACTGCCGAAGAAGGTCCGCTCGCTGGCGCTGAAATGCGCGCTGTCGAGCAAGCAGGCCTCCGGCGATCTGATCGTCCTCGATCAGGCGGTGCTCAAGGAGCCGAAGACCGCGGCTCTGGTCAAGAACCTGAAGGCTCTGGGCTGGACCTCGGCGCTGGTGATCGACGGCGACGCGATCGACACGAATTTCGCTCGGGCTGCCGCGAATATCCCGGGTCTGGATGTGCTGCCGAGCCAGGGTGCGAACGTCTATGACATTCTGCGCCGCGAAAAGCTGGTGCTGACCAAGGCCGCCATCGAGAAGCTGGAGGCGCGCCTGAAATGAACAAGCTGAAGATGTACGAAACGCTGCTTCGTCCGGTCGTCACTGAAAAGTCGACGCTGGGCTCGGAGCACAATCAGGTGACGTTCCGCGTGCCTCTGGACGCGAACAAGTCCGAGATCAAGCAAGCGGTCGAAGGGCTGTTCAATGTCAAGGTGACGAAGGTCAATACCGTTCGTCAGGTCGGCAAGGAAAAGCGGTTCAGGGGCCAGTTGGGCCGTCGCCCGGATTACAAGAAGGCGATCGTGACGCTGGCCGAAGGCAATTCGATCGACGTGACGACGGGAATCTAAGCTATGGCGCTGAAATCATATAATCCGATAACGCCGGCGCAGCGTGGCCTGGTGCTTGTCGATCGGTCGAAGCTCTGGAAGGGCAAGCCGGTCAAGAAGCTCACCGAGGGCGTTCACGAATCCGGCGGACGGAACAATTACGGGCGGATCACGGTTCGCCATCGCGGCGGCGGCCACAAGCGTCGCTACCGTCTGGTGGACTTCAAGCGGCGCAAGTTCGATGTGCCGGCGACGGTCGAGCGTCTGGAATACGATCCGAACCGCTCGGCCTTCATCGCGCTGATCACCTACCAGGACGGCGAGCAGGCCTACATCCTTGCTCCGCAGCGCCTTCGCGCCGGCGACACGGTCGTCTCGGGCAGCAAGGTCGACGTGAAGCCGGGCAATGCAATGCCGCTGGCGAGCATTCCGGTCGGTACGATCGTGCACAATGTCGAGCTGAAGCCCGGCGCCGGCGGCAAGATGGCGCGCGCGGCGGGTACCTACACCCAGCTCGTCGGCCGTGACGCCGGTTACGCGCTCCTCCGGCTTTCGTCGGGCGAGCAGCGCATGGTCCGTCAGGAATGCATGGCGACGGTCGGCGCGGTGTCCAATCCGGACAACCAGAACGCCAACATCGGCAAGGCCGGCCGCAAGCGGTGGCTCGGTGTGCGCCCGACGGTTCGCGGTGTTGCGATGAACCCGGTCGATCACCCGCATGGTGGTGGTGAAGGCCGTACTTCCGGTGGTCGTCATCCCGTGACGCCGTGGGGTAAGGGTACCAAGGGCAACAGGACCCGTAAGAACAAGCGGACGAACAAGCTTATCGTTCGCTCGCGTCACAAGCGGAAGCGGTAGGAGACAGGTTCGTGGCTCGCTCGGTTTGGAAAGGTCCGTTTGTAGACGGCTATCTGCTGAAGAAGGCGGAGGCTGTTCGTCAGTCCGGACGCAAGGAAGTCATCAAGACGTGGTCGCGTCGCTCGACGATTCTGCCGCAGTTCGTTGGCTTCACCTTTGGCGTCTACAACGGCAAGAAGTTCGTCCCCGTGTTGGTTACCGAGGACATGGTCGGTCACAAGTTTGGTGAGTTCTCGCCGACCCGCACGTTCCACGGTCACACCGCGGACAAGAAGGCGTCGAGGTCGTAACGATGGGTAAGTCAGCCGCTCCCCGCAAGGTAAAGGACAACGAGGCTTTGGCCGTTGCTCGCGCCCTTCGCACGAGCCCGCAGAAGCTCAATCTCGTCGCGAGCTCGATCCGCGGCAAGAAGGTCGACGCCGCTCTGGCCGAGCTCACCTTCTCGAAGCGCCGGATCGCCAAGGACGTGAAGAAGGTTCTGCAGTCGGCGATCGCGAACGCGGAAAACAATCACCAGCTCGACGTCGATGAGCTGGTCGTCGCCGAGGCCACGGTCGGCAAGGCGATGGTCATGAAAAGATTCAGCGCGAGAGCGCGTGGCCGTATGGGACGGATCGAAAAGTTTTTCAGCCGTCTGACAATCGTGGTCCGCGAGCGCGGGGAGACGGCGTAATGGGTCAAAAAGTCAATCCGATCGGGCTTCGGCTCGGGATCAACCGGACTTGGGATTCCCGCTGGTATGCGAATGACGAACATTTCGCCGATCAGCTGCACGAAGACCTCGGCATCCGGAAGTATCTTGAGAAGGCACTGGCTCAGGCCGGCGTCAGCAAGATCATCATCGAGCGTCCGGCGAAGGTCGCGCGGGTCACCATCCTGACGGCTCGTCCGGGTGTCGTGATCGGCAAGAAGGGCGCCGACATCGAGCGCCTGCGTCAGGATCTGGCGAAGATCACCGGCGGTGAGGTCAATCTCAACATCGTCGAGATCCGCAAGCCCGAGATCGATGCCCGGCTGATCGCCGACAACGTCGCCCAGCAGCTCGTGCGCCGTGTCTCGTTCCGCCGCGCCATGAAGCGGGCCGTCCAGTCGGCCATGCGTCTCGGCGCACAGGGCATCCGCATCAATTGCGGCGGCCGTCTCGGCGGCGCGGAAATCGCGCGGATGGAATGGTACCGCGAGGGCCGCGTGCCCCTTCACACGCTCCGTGCCGACATCGACTACGGCACCGCGGCGGCGAAGACGGCTTACGGCATCTGCGGCGTGAAGGTCTGGGTGTTCAAGGGCGAGATCCTGACAAACGATCCGATGGCTCACGACAACCGGATGAATGAAGTGCAGCAAGGTGGCGGTGGCGGACGCGGCCGTGAATCAAGAGGTAACTAAGTCATGCTGCAGCCAAAACGTACAAAATTCAGGAAGGCCCACAAGGGCCGTATCCATGGTCTCGCGAAGGGCGGCACGACGCTGAACTTCGGCGCGTTTGGACTGAAGGCGACGGAGCCGGCGCGTGTCACCGCGCGGCAGATCGAAGCCGCTCGCCGTGCCATCACGCGTCACATCAAGCGCGCTGGCCGTGTGTGGATCCGGGTGTTCCCGGACGTGCCGGTTTCGAAGAAGCCGACCGAAGTTCGCATGGGTAAGGGCAAGGGCGCGCCTGAATTCTGGATGTGCCGGGTGAAGCCGGGCCGGATCATGTTCGAGCTCGATGGTGTGCCGGCGACGCTGGCGCGCGAGGCTTTCGAGCGGGGCGCCGAGAAGTTGCCGATGGGCACGCGGATCGTGACCCGCGTCGGTGAGCAATAGTAAAAAGTCGGAACGGAACGATGAAAGCCGCTCAAGTACGGGACATGACCTTGGACCAGTTGAACGAGTTCCTTCTCGATCTGAAGAAGGAAGCGTTCAATCTCCGGTTCCAGAAGGCGACCGGTCAGTTGGAAAACACCGCTCGTCAGCGCCAGGTGCGCCGGGATATCGCCCGGATCAACACGGTGCTGAAGCAGAAGTCACAGGCCGACGCCAAGGCGTAAGCCGCGGGTCGATAGGATTGGGTTAGAAAAGATGCCGAAACGCATTTTGCAAGGTGTGGTGGTCAGCGACAAAACCGACAAGACCGTTGTGGTCCGTGTCGAGCGTCGGTTCATGCACCCGGTTATGAAGAAGGTTGTGCGGCGGTCGAAGAAGTACCATGCACATGACGAACAGAACGCGTTTCACGTCGGTGACGTCGTGCGTATCCAGGAATGCCGGCCCCTGTCGAAGTTGAAGTCGTGGGTCGTGCTGGAGCCGCAGGCGTAGTCGAGCGGGTATTGGCGACGGAAAATATTTAAGTTGGGAATGCGCCTATGATTCAGATGCAGACAAATCTCGATGTCGCCGACAACTCGGGCGCGCGCCGGGTGCAGTGCATCAAGGTATTGGGCGGCTCCAAGCGTAAGACGGCGACCATCGGGGACGTGATCATCGTCTCGGTGAAGGACGCGATTCCGCGGGGCCGTGTGAAGAAGGGCGACGTTCACCGCGCGGTGATCGTTCGCACGAAGAAGGCGCTGCGGCGTCAGGATGGAACCGCGATCCGGTTCGACACCAACGCCGCTGTCCTGATCAACAATCAGAACGAGCCGATCGGCACCCGTATCTTTGGGCCGGTCACCCGTGAGTTGAGGGCGCGTCAGCACATGAAGATCATTTCGCTGGCGCCGGAGGTGCTGTGATGTCTGTCGGACAGACAATTGAAGCGGTGAAGAAGTACCGCAAAGGTGACAAGGTCGTGGTCGTTACCGGGCGCGACAAGGGCAAGAAGGGCGAGATCCTGCGCGTGCTCCGCAAGGAGAACCGTGCTGTCGTCAGCGGCGTGAACATGGTGAAGCGTCATACGGCGCCGAGCATGCAGAACCCGGGCGGCATCATCGAGAAGGAAGCCCCGCTGCACCTGTCCAATCTTGCTCTGCAGGATCCCAAGGACGGCCAGGCAACGAAGGTCGGCTTCAAGCAGTTGAAGGATGGCCGCAAAGTCCGGTTTGCAAAGCGTTCCGGGGAGGTGATCGATGCCTGATCAAACGCTATACCCGCGTCTGCGGAAAGAATACGAGAACGTCATCCGGAACAGTCTGGTCGAGAAGTTCGACTTCAAGAACCCGATGCAGGTGCCGAAGCTCGACAAGATCGTGATCAACATGGGCGTCGGCGAAGCCGTCGGCGATTCCAAGAAGATCCAGTCTGCCGTCGCCGATATGACGCGGATCGCCGGTCAGAAGCCGGTCGTGGTTCGCGCGCGGAAGTCCATCGCGAGCTTCAAGGTTCGCGAGGGCATGCCGATCGGCGTGAAGGTGACGCTGCGGCGCGACCGCATGTACGAATTCCTCGACCGCCTCATCACGATCGCGCTGCCGCGCGTTCGCGACTTCCGGGGCGTATCGGGCCGGAGCTTCGACGGCCGTGGCAATTACGCCATGGGATTGAAGGAACAGATCGTGTTTCCGGAAATCGACTACGATCAGGTCGATACGGTTCGCGGGATGGACATCATCATTTGTACGACGGCTGAGCAAGACGAGCATGCTAAGGCGCTGCTCGCTGCGATGAAGATGCCGTTTTACAACTGATTGGCACAGACGAGAGCAACTTCGGAGGGTTCTCTGGATGGCAAAGACAAGCGCCATTGAACGGAACAAGAAACGGCAACGGATGGCGGCGAAGTTCGCCGCTCGCCGTGAGCGGCTGAAAGCAGCCGCCGAGAATGAGTTGTTGCCGCAGGAGGAGCGCTTTGCCGCGCGTCTCAAGCTGGCGGCGCTGCCCCGCAATTCTTCCAAGACCCGCATTCGGCTGCGGTGCCAGCTGACGGGCCGGCCGCGCGCGGTCTACCGGAAGCTGCGCCTGTCGCGTATCGCGCTTCGGGAACTGGCCTCGAACGGTCAGATCCCCGGCATGGTCAAGTCGAGCTGGTAAGAGGACGCCTCCATGTCGATGAGTGATCCCTTAGGCGATATGTTGACCCGGATCCGGAACGGTCAGAGAGCCCGGAAGTCCACCGTGACTTCCCCGGCCTCGAAGACCCGGGCCCGGCTTCTCGATGTATTGCAACGTGAAGGATATATCCGCGGGTATTCGGTCACCGAATACAAGGGCGGGAAGGCCGAGATCGAGATCGAGCTGAAATATACCGGCGATGAGCCGGTGATACGGTCGATCGCGCGGGTTTCCAAGCCGGGCCGCCGGGTCTATTCCGCCGCGCGTGATCTCGACCGTGTGTGTAACGGTCTTGGAATTTCTATCGTGTCCACGCCGAAAGGCGTGATGTCGGATGCTGAGGCTCGTGCCGAGAATGTCGGCGGCGAAGTGATCTGCACCGTCATCTAAGAGTGGATTTGGAACTCGTTTTAGTCGGATTGGCCGGAAGGAATCATGTCTCGTATTGGTAAGCTCCCTGTCGCAGTCCCCAGTGGGGTCACGGCGAACCTCGACGGCCATAGCCTGAAGGTTAAAGGGCCGAAGGGCGAGTTGAGCATGGTCTTCATGGACGATGTCATCGCCAAGCTTGAGGACGGCTCCATCACCCTGAAGCCGCGCTCGAACTCCAAGCGCTCGCGTCAGGCCTGGGGCATGCAGCGCACCCTGGCGAATAATCTCGTCGAGGGCGTGACCAAGGGTTTCAAGGTCGAGCTGGAAATCAATGGCGTCGGCTATCGCGCGGCGGTGCAGGGCAAGAACCTGCAGCTCACGCTCGGCTTCAGCCATGAAGTGCTCTATCCGATTCCGGAAGGGATCAAGATCACCTGCGAGCGTCCGACAGCGATCACGGTCGAGGGTATCGATCGCCGCCAGGTCGGTCAGGTCGCGGCCGAGATCAGGTCATATCGTCCGCCAGAACCCTATAAGGGCAAGGGCGTCAAATACGCGAACGAGACGATCGAGCGTAAAGAAGGCAAGAAGAAGTAACGAGCCATGGACCACGCGAAAAAACTCTTCAAGCGCCGCCAGATGCGCGTGCGCAGCAAGTTGCGGCAGGCGAAGGTTGCCCGGCCGCGGCTCTCGATTTTCCGCTCTGGGCGCCATATCTATGCGCAGATCATCGACGATGCGGCAGGCCGCACCCTGGCGATGAGCTCGACGCTGGACAAGGATCTCAAGGGGTCGATCAAGTCGACCGGGTCGATCGAGGCCGCCGGCGCCGTTGGCAAAGCGGTTGCCGAGCGGGCCAAATCGGCCGGCGTGTCGGAAGTCGTGTTTGATCGTGGTGGCTATCGCTATCACGGCCGGATCAAGGCTCTCGCCGAAGCCGCGCGTGAAGCCGGCTTGGTATTTTAAGAGAAAGAGGAAGACGCGAGCATGGCCCGTCAGGAAAATACAGAGCGCGGCGAAGGCGATCTCGTCGATAAGCTGGTTCATATCAACCGCGTCGCCAAGGTGGTGAAGGGTGGCCGCCGGTTCGGTTTCGCGGCGCTCGTCGTCGTCGGCGACCAGAAGGGCCGCGTCGGCTTTGGCCACGGCAAGGCGCGCGAAGTGCCTGAAGCGATCCGTAAGGCGACCGAGAGCGCGAAGCGCACCATGATCCGCGTGCCGCTGCGCGAGGGCCGGACGCTGCATCATGATGGCCGCGGCCGTCACGGCGCTGGCAAGGTCACGGTTCGTGCGGCGCCTCCGGGCACCGGCATCATCGCGGGCGGTCCGATGCGCGCGATCTTCGAGACCCTGGGTGTGCAGGACGTCGTGACCAAGTCGGTCGGCTCCGCCAATCCCTACAACATGGTGCGCGCGACCTTCGATGCATTGAAAGGCCAGATGTCGCCCCGTATGGTGGCGTCCAAGCGCGGCAAGAAGGTCAGCGATATCGTCAGCCGCCGTGCGGATGCGGCGCGCGAAGGCGCTGAAGCGATGGAGTCGGCCGATGGCTAATAAGAAGATGCTCAAAGTGACGCAGATCGGCAGCCCGATCCGGCGTCCGAAGGATCAGCGCGCGACGCTCGTTGGCCTGGGCCTGAACAAGATGCACCGGACCCGCGAACTCGAGGATACGCCGTCGGTTCGCGGCATGATCGCGAAGATCAGCCATCTGGTTCGCGTCGAGGAATAGGTCTGATCGCGACCATTTGCCGAGCCTAAAGAGGCACGAGGATTTAAGTCAATGAAACTCAACGAGATTTCCGATAACGCCGGCGCCCGGCACAGCCGTATCCGTGTCGGCCGTGGCATCGGTTCCGGCAAGGGCAAGACCGGCGGCCGTGGCGTCAAGGGTCAGAAGTCCCGCACCGGCGTCCGCATCAAGGGCTTTGAAGGCGGTCAGATGCCGCTGCACCGGCGTTTGCCGAAGCGCGGCTTCAAGAATCCGTTCCGCAAGCACTTCGCGGTGATCAATCTCGGCCGTCTGCAGGCGGCGATCGACGCCGGCAAGCTGGACGCCAAGAAGGCGATCACGGCGGTTGAACTCGGCGCGGCCGGTCTCGTCGGCCAGCTCCGCGACGGTGTGCGGCTTCTCGGCAAGGGCGAGCTGAAGTCGAAGGTGACGCTCGAAGTTGCGGGCGCCTCCAAGACGGCGGTCGAAGCGGTCGAGAAGGCGGGCGGCTCGGTCACCATTCTGGCGCCGAAAACGGCTCCGGCAGCCGAAGACGCGGCGAAATAACCTCGGCGCGGGGCTCCCGCGCGGAAAGACACAATGGCTTCAGCGGTCGAACAATTCGCAGCGAACCTGAACCTGTCGGCCTTCCAGAAGGCGACGGAGCTCAAGAAGCGTCTGTGGTTTACCCTGTTCGCGCTGATCGTCTACCGGATCGGCACCTATATTCCGATTCCGGGCATCGATCCGCAGGCGCTGGCTGCAGGCGTTCCAGTCGCAGTCCGGCGGCGTTCTCGGCATTTTCGACATGTTCGCGGGCGGTGCGCTCGGCCGCATGGCGATCTTCGCCCTGAACATCATGCCGTATATCTCGGCCTCCATCATCATGCAGCTCCTGACTTCGGTCGATCCGAGGCTCGAGGCGCTGAAGAAGGAAGGCGAGTCCGGACGCAAGAAGATCAACCAGTACACCCGTTACGGCACGGTCGTCCTCACCATGCTGCAGGCCTACGGCATCGCCGTCGGTCTCGAAAGCGCGGGTGCGGGCGCGGTCATCGATCCGGGCTTCTATTTCCGGTTCACGACCGTCGTCACGCTGGTCGGCGGCACCATGTTCCTGATGTGGCTCGGCGAGCAGATCACCTCGCGCGGCGTCGGCAACGGCATCTCGCTGATCATCTTCGCCGGCATCGTGGCCCGCCTGCCGCAGGCTCTGGTCGGAACCCTCGAACTGGGCCGCACCGGCGCGCTGTCGTCGCTCCTGATCGTGGGCATCGCCATTCTGGTCGTGGCCGTGATCACCGGCATCGTCTGGTTCGAGCGCGCCCAGCGCCGGATCCTGATCCAGTATCCGAAGCGCCAGGTCGGCAACAAGATGTTCGGCGGCGAATCGTCGCATCTGCCGCTGAAGCTGAACACCTCCGGCGTTATCCCGCCGATCTTCGCGTCGTCGATCCTGCTTCTGCCGACGACCGTCGCCAGCTTCAGCGCCAAGTCGGGCCCGGATTGGCTCGTGAACGTGGTCACGCTTCTCGGCCACGGCACGCCGCTCTACATGGCGCTTTATGCCGCCGGTATCATCTTCTTCTGCTTCTTCTATACCGCTGTCGTGTTCAATCCGCAGGAAACCGCGGATAATTTGCGCAAGAACGGCGGTTTCGTGCCCGGAATTCGTCCCGGCCAGCGTACGGCGGATTATCTCGACTTCGTGCTGACCCGGTTGACCGTCCTTGGCGCGGTCTATCTGGTGATCATCTGCCTCCTGCCTGAATTCCTGATTTCTCGAGCCGGCCTGCCGTTTTATTTCGGCGGTACCTCGCTCCTGATCGTGGTGAACGTGACGATGGATACTGTTGCGCAGATCCATAGCCACCTCCTCGCGCACCAGTATGAGGGGCTTATCAAGAAATCGAGACTGAGGGGGTCGCGCCGTTGAATATGATCATCCTCGGCCCTCCCGGTGCGGGAAAGGGCACGCAGGCCCAACGGCTTGCCAAGAAATACGGCCTGATTCAGCTGTCGACCGGCGAGATGCTGCGCGCCGCCGTGGCGGCCGGCACCGAGGTCGGCAAGAAGGCCAAGGCGATCATGGAACGCGGCGATCTGGTTCCGGACGAGGTGGTGGTCGCGATCATCGCCAGCCGGATCGAGGAGCCGGATTGCAAGAACGGCTTCATCCTGGACGGGTTCCCGAGAACCGTCGCCCAGGCCGAAGCGCTGGACAAGGTTCTTGATCAAAAGGGTTTGAAGCTCGATCACGTCATCGAGCTCAAAGTGGACGATAGCGCTCTAATCAAGCGCATTTCGGGCCGTTTCGCCTGCGCCACGTGCGGGGCGGGGTATCATGATACCTTCAAGCGCCCGAAGGTCGAAGGGAAGTGCGATCAGTGCGGCGGGACCGAATTTACCCGTCGCTCGGATGACACGGCTGATGCTGTCGGTGCTCGCCTGAAGGTGTACAACGACCAGACCGCGCCCCTGTTGCCGTATTACCGGTCCCGCGGGGCCCTGAAGACGGTCGACGGAATGGCGGAAATGGACGTTGTTACAAGAGAGTTAGAGAAAATCTTGGACGCCGAGTAGATGGTTGACAGTAAAGGCTTTAAACCTATAATCGCGCATTCCGTTCGGGCACGGCGGTCCATGCTACCTTTACATTGCAATTTACCAGCTTAGCTGACGCTAATCAGGAGAACTGGTCGTGGCGCGTATTGCCGGTGTTAACATACCAACGAACAAGCGGATCGAGATCGCTCTGACCTATATTCACGGTATCGGTCGGTCCATGGCGAGGGAGATCTGTTCCAGAGCGGGCGTGACCGAAGGTCGCCGGGTGAACGAACTCACCGAGGCCGAGGTCATGCAGATCCGCGAAACGATCGACCGCGACTTTACGGTCGAGGGCGATTTGCGCCGTGAAGTTGCCATGAATATCAAGCGGTTGATGGACCTCGGTGCCTATCGCGGCCTGCGTCATCGCCGTGGTTTGCCCGTGCATGGCCAGCGGACGCATACCAATGCGCGCACCCGTAAAGGGCCCGCGAAGGCTATCGCAGGCAAGAAGAAGTAGCGGCTCGACCCGAGCGGAATTGTTGTAGAGCGGATACGGAATGGTTAAGGACAGAACGCGGGTTAAGCGCCGCGAAAAGAAAAACATCACGTCGGCGGTGGCGCATGTCAGCGCGACCTTCAATAACACGATGGTCACGATCACGGACGCGCAGGGCAACACGATTGCCTGGTCGTCGGCCGGCAATCAGGGCTTCAAGGGCTCGCGCAAATCCACCCCGTTCGCCGCTCAGATGGCCGCGGAAGCTGCGGGCCGCAAGGCTCAGGAGCACGGTGTGAAGACGATCGAGGTCCAGGTCAACGGCCCGGGCTCCGGACGTGAATCCGCACTGCGCGCGCTGCAGGCCGTCGGCTTCACGGTGACGGCAATTCGCGATGTGACGGCGGTGCCGCACAACGGCTGCCGCGCGCCGAAGCGTAGACGAGTTTAATCAGGTGCGAGCGGCTGGAGCGGCCGCTCAGGACACCGCGTGCGTTCAGCTCTGACATGATCGCGCGCCGGCCTTGGCAAGAGGCAGGCAGCGCAATCAACGCAAAGGTGGAATTGTGATTCAAAAGAACTGGCAGGAACTGATCAAGCCGAACAAGCTCAATATTTCGCAGGTTGGCGAAAAGAGGAACCGTGCGACCATCGTCGCCGAGCCTCTTGAGCGTGGTTTCGGTCTGACGCTCGGCAATGCCCTGCGCCGCGTGCTGATGTCCTCGCTGCAGGGGACGGCCGTCAGCTCGATCAAGATCGACGGCGTGCTGCACGAGTTTTCGTCGGTGCCGGGCGTTCAGGAAGACGTGACCGACATCGTCCTGAACATCAAGAATCTGGCGCTCCGGATGAACAGCGAAGGCCCGAAGCGGGTCATGCTGCGCGCCGAAGGCCCGTGCGAAGTGACCGCCGGCATGATCGGCGACGTCGCCGACACCGAGGTCCTCAACCCGGATCTGGTGATCTGCACGCTGGATTCCGGCGCCAAGATCGCGATCGAGATGACGCTTCAGAACGGCAAGGGCTATGTCCCGGCCGAGCGGAACCGTCCGGAAGACGCCCCGATCGGCCTGATTCCGATCGATGCGCTCTACAGCCCGTGCCGCCGCGTCAGCTACAGCGTCGAGAATACCCGCGAGGGCCAGATTCTCGATTACGACAAGCTGGTGATGGACGTCGAGACCAACGGCGCGCTGACGCCGGAGGATGCGGTGGCCTATGCCGCCCGGATCCTTCAGGACCAGCTGCAGCTCTTCATCAATTTCGAGGAGCCGTCGCAGCGCCCGGTCGAGACGGAGTCGTCGGAGCCCGAGTTCAACCGGAACCTGCTCCGCAAGGTCGACGAGCTCGAGCTGTCGGTGCGTTCGGCGAACTGCCTGAAGAACGACAACATCGTCTATATCGGCGATCTCATTCAGAAGACCGAAGCAGAGATGCTGCGGACCCCGAATTTCGGCCGCAAGTCCTTGAACGAAATCAAGGAAGTGCTGGCGCAGATGGGCCTGCATCTCGGCATGGAAGTGCCCAATTGGCCGCCCGAAAATATCGAGGACATGGCCAAGAAGCTGGAAGAACACTACTGACGAAGGGCCGAACGGGACCGCCCGGTTCGGCTGGAGTCCGAGGGAGACTGAGTTATGCGTCATGGATTTGCCGGCCGTCGGTTCAACCGGTCGAGCTCTCATCGTAAGGCGATGCTTGCCAATATGGCGGCGGCGCTGATCAAGCATGAGCAGATCGAAACCACGCTGCCGAAGGCGAAGGATTTGCGGCCGTTGGTCGAGAAGCTGATCACCCTCGGCAAGAAGGGCGGCCTGCATTCGCGCCGTCTGGCCTTGTCGCGGCTGCCCGAGAAATCGGCGGTGGACAAGCTGTTCTCGACGCTCGCGGAGCGTTATGCCGACCGTCATGGCGGTTATGTCCGCATCATGAAGGCAGGTTTCCGCTACGGCGATGCCGCCCCGATGGCCGTGATCGAATTCGTCGATCGCGATACGGCAGCGAAGGGCCAGGATTCCGGCCCCGTGCCCGAGCGCGAAGAGACTGAAGAGGCCGCATAAACGGCCTCGTTTGGGGAAAAGGTGATTTGAAGGGGCGGCGGAAACGCTGCCCCTTTGCATTTTGAGCCCGGCGATACTATCTCAACCCCCGGGCGGAAAGGTGAGCACCGTGTTCTTGAGGATGGATTTTATCCGGCGATCCCTGTTCGGCATTCTGGGTCTTGGCTGCGTCGCGGCACTGGTGGCGTCTAGCCCCGGGCCTGCTTCCGCGCTGGAGCGGCAGGTGCCCGAAAACCGGGAAGGGATCCAGCTTTCCTTCGCCCCCATCGTCAAGAAGGCCGCTCCCGCCGTCGTCAACATCTACACCAAGCGGGTCATTCAGTCGCGTGCGCGGACGCTGTTCGACGATCCGCTGTTTCAGCAGTTCTTCGGCCAGGACTTCGATTTCGGCGTGCCCCGCAAGCGGGTGCAGAATTCGCTCGGCTCCGGCGTCATCGTGCGGCCGAACGGCGTCATCGTAACCAACAACCATGTCATTGAAGGCGCTGACGAAATCACGGTGGCGCTGAGCGACCGCAGGGAATTTCCGGCCAAGGTTCTGCTGGCCGACAAGCGGACCGACCTCGCCGTGCTCAAGATCGACGATGGCACCGAGAAGCTGCCGTTTCTCCAGTTCGAAAATTCCGACGATGTCGAGGTCGGCGATCTCGTGCTCGCCATCGGCAATCCGTTCGGCGTCGGCCAGACCGTCACCAGCGGCATCGTCTCGGCCCTCGCGCGTACGCAGGTGGGCGTCAGCGACTACCGTTTCTTCATCCAGACCGACGCGGCGATCAATCCCGGCAATTCCGGCGGGGCGCTGGTGTCGATGGACGGCAAGGTCGTCGGCATCAACAGCGCGATCTTCACCCAGAGCGGCGGCTCGATCGGCATCGGCTGGGCGATCCCGGCCAATATGGTCAGGACGGTCGTGCGGGGTGCGCTCAACGAAGGCCATATCGTGCGGCCCTGGGTCGGCGCGTCGACCCAGACCGTTACCCAGGATATCGCAACCTCGCTCAAGCTGAAGCGCCCGACCGGGGTGCTGGTGAACGATGTCTATCCGGGCGGTCCCGCCGCCAAGGCCGGGATCAAGGTCGGCGATGTCATCGTGGCGGTCAATTCGCGGGAAGTGATCGATGCCGATGCGCTCAAATATCGCGTGGGCACGATGGATGTCGGCGGCACCGTGCCGCTCGAAGTGCACCGCGACGGCAAGGATATCGATGTTTCCCTGCCGCTGATCGCGCCGCCGGAGCAGCCGCCGCGCGATCTGACGGTCATCAAGGGCGAGAATCCGTTCGAGGGCGCGAAGGTCGGCAATCTGTCGCCCGCCTATGCCGAAGATCTCGGCATGAATCCGATGCTTAAGGGCGTCGTGATCGCGGACGTGGAGGCGCGCAGCATCGCGGCCTATCGCTTCCAGAGCGGCGATATCATCCTCGGCCTCAACGGGAAATCGATCAGTTCCGTCAATCAGTTGCAGAAGGCGCTCGCGCAGGCCAACGGACGCTGGGATCTGAAGATCCAGCGCGACGGTCAGGTCATATCCGCACAGCTGGCAAACAGGTGACGACACTTTTCGAGGCAGCCGGGATGGATCAGGGCGCGCCGCGCCCGCTGGCCGATCGTTTGCGCCCGGCAAGCCTCGAGGAAGTCGTCGGTCAGGATCATCTGCTCGGCCCGACCGGCGTGTTGCGCCGGCTGGTCGATCAGAAGCGGCTGATGTCGCTCATTCTGTGGGGGCCGCCGGGCACCGGCAAGACGACCATCGCCCGGCTTCTCGCCACCCGCGTCGGGTTGCACTTCGAGCAAATCTCGGCCGTTTTCTCAGGCGTGGCCGAGCTTCGCAAGGCATTCGACGCCGCCAGGGCCCGCCGCCAGCACGGCCAGGGCACACTGCTGTTCGTGGACGAAATTCATCGCTTCAACCGCTCTCAGCAGGATGCCTTCCTGCCCTTCGTGGAAGACGGGACGGTCATTCTGGTGGGCGCGACCACGGAAAACCCGTCCTTCGAGATCAACGCGGCGCTTCTGTCCCGCGCGCAGGTGCTGGTGCTGCACCGGTTGAGCGACGAGGTTCTGGAGGAGCTTCTCAAACGGGCCGAGAAGCTGGACGGCAAGGCGTTGCCGCTGACGGACGATGCCCGGCGGGCCTTGAGGGCGATGGCCGATGGCGACGGGCGGTTCCTGCTCAACCTGGCCGAGGATCTGATGGCGTTGAAGATCGCCGAGCCCCTCGGGCCGGCGGAACTCGCGGACACGGTGCAGCGGCGGGCGCTGGTCTACGACAAGGACCGTGAAGAGCATTACAACCTGATCAGCGCGCTCCATAAGTCGCTGCGCGGCTCGGATGTGGATGCGGCGCTCTATTGGCTCGCGCGCATGCTGGCGGGCGGGGAGGAGCCGCTCTATCTCGCGCGGCGTCTGGTGCGGTTCGCGGCCGAGGATATCGGCCTCGCCGATCCCAACGCACTGGTTCAGGCCATCGCCGCCAAGGACATGTACGACTTCCTCGGCTCCCCCGAGGGCGAAATCGGCATCGCGCAATGCGTCATCTATCTCGCGACAGCGCCCAAATCCAACGCGGTCTACACCGCGCTCGGGGCGGCCAAGGCGGAGGCCAAGCAATCCGGCTCGCTGATGCCGCCGAAGCATATCCTGAACGCACCGACCCGGCTGATGGCCGAACTCGGCTACAGCGCGGGCTACGAGTACGATCACAAGGCCGAGGACGCGTTTTCGGGCCAGAACTATTTCCCGGACGGCATGCCGCGCCGGACGTTCTACGCCCCGAGCGAACGCGGTTTTGAGCGCGAGGTGAGAAAACGTCTCGACTATTGGGCGCAACTCCGCGAAAAGCGGCAGGCGAAGAGACGAGACGGAATGAGGCGGACGCCACGGTGAGCAAGGTTACGATCGTATCGGTGAAGTCGGACGAGGCGGGGCAGCGGCTGGACCGCTGGTTCCACCGCCGCTATCCGGCGCTTGGCCATGGCGGGCTGGAGAAGATGCTCCGCAAGGGCCAGATCCGGGTCGATGGCGTGAAGGCGAAGGCGGCGCTGCGGCTCGAAGCCGGCTCGGAGATCCGCGTGCCCCCCATGCCCGAGGCGAATTCGGCTCCGGCGGCGCCGCGCGCCGTGCAGGTCAGCAAGGCGGATATCGATCAGCTCAAGGCACTGGTGATCCACCGCGACGACGAGATCATCGCGATCAACAAGCCGTCGGGCCTCGCGGTGCAGGGAGGCAGCGGCACGGTCAAGCATCTGGACGCCATGCTGGACGGGCTCAAATTCGGTAACCCGGAGCGTCCGCGCCTCGTGCACCGGCTCGACAAGGATACCAGCGGCGTGCTCGTTCTGGCGCGCACGGCCAAGGCGGCGGCGCATCTGACGGCGGCCTTCCGGGCCCATGAGGTGACCAAGATTTATTGGGCGCTGGTGGTCGGCATTCCGCATCCCCGGCAGGGCCGGATCAATCAGCCGCTGCTCAAGCAGCCCGGGAAGGGCGGCGAGCGGGTTCGCGTGAGCGAAATGGGCCAGTCCGCCATCACGGATTTTCAGGTCATCGAGAATGCCGGACGGCGCGCCGCCTGGGTCGCCCTCAAGCCGCTTACCGGCCGCACCCATCAATTGCGCGTCCACATGGCCACCATCGGCCATCCGATCGTGGGCGACGGCAAATACGGCGGCGCGGAAGCCTTTCTGGGCGGCGACGTGCCCGGCAGGATGCATCTTCATTCGCGTTCACTCGAACTCTCCCGTTCGGACGGCAAGCGCCTCGCGCTCACCGCGCCGCTTTCCGGCCATATGCGCGAGACCTGGGCGCTGTTCGGGTTCGAGGAATCCTCCGCCAGGGGGATCGAATGGCCGTGAGTAAACGCATCCGGCTCGTCATGTTCGATTGCGACGGGACGCTCGTCGACAGCCAGGACATGATCCATCATTCGGTCACCGAGGCTTTCACGCGCCACGGCCGCCCCGCGCCGGACAAGGAAGCCGTCCGCCGCATCGTCGGCCTGCCGCTGGTCGGTGCGATGGCGCGGCTCTGGCCCGAGGCGAGCCCGGAGGATTGCGAGATCTATCGGCGGCTATTACCGGGAGGCGTTTCAGACCCTGCGGGCCGACGGCAAGGTGCACGAACCCCTGTTTCCGGGCGTCCGCGAGACGCTGGAGGCGCTCGAATCCGAGGGCTATATGCTCGGCATCGCCACCGGCAAATCCCGCCGGGGGCTGGTCGCGACGCTGGATCATCACGATCTCCATGATCGTTTTCGTCGTGTTGCAGACCTCCGATGATGCGCCCGGCAAGCCTCATCCCGGCATGTTGAAGAACGCCATGCCGGAAATGGACGCCGCGCCGGACGAGACCGTCTTCGTCGGCGATACGACATTTGATATGGAAATGGCCCGGAACGCCGGGGTCGAAGGCGTCGGGCGTATGCTGGGGCTATCACCCGCGCGAGGACCTGGAGGCGCTCGGCGTGCGCTCGGTGCTGGACCGCTTCGAGCGATCTGATCGGCACGATCAAAAGGTTGGAACGAGGGGGCATGAAGCGCTTCTACAAGACCGTCAGCGTGGCGCCGGCCGGCGAGGGCTTCGAGATCCATCTCGACGGCAAGCCGATGCGGACGCCGAACAGGACGGTGCTGCGGGTGCCGGGCAAGGCTCTGGCCGACGCGGTTGCCGCCGAATGGGACGCGACAGAAGGAATTCATCGAGATGGCGGGCATGCCCCTGACCCGTCTCGTCTATGCCGCGATCGATCATGTCGGCCGCTATCGCGCCGATGTCATCGAGCAGGTCTCGAAATATGCCGAGACCGATCTCGTGTCCTATCGGGCCGAGGAGCCGGTGAAGCTGCAGGAACTGCAGAACAACGCCTGGCAGCCGCTCGTGGACTGGATGGAGAAGCGCTTCGGCGTGAAGCTCGCCGTCACGGAAGGCGTCATCCCGGTCGAACAGGATCCGGCGCATATGGCGGTGATCCGGGAGGTCATTGAAGGCATCGACGATTTCCGGCTGGCGGCGGTGCAGGCGATAACCACGGCGAGCGGATCCTGCGCCATCGGGCTTGCGCTCTGGGACGATGCGATTGAGCCGGAAATGGCGTGGCAGCGTCGCGCAGATCGACGAAGATTACCAGATCGGCATGTGGGGAGACGATCTCAATGCCGTCGCCATGCGCGAGGCCCGCAGGCAGACCCTGATGGCGGGCGCCGAGATCCTTCGCGTGCTCAATAAATAAACTTTCATGACATTCTCTGCTGGATTGCGCGTTTCGAGCATTGCTAAGCTATGAAACGGCCTGTCCGGTTCCGGCGGGCAGGACACGTCCTTTCCCCCCGAGGCGGTCATGCAGGAAATCCTTCGACAACTTGAAAAGAAACGCGAAGACGCGCGCGCCGGCGGCGGCGCCCAGCGCATCGAGGCCCAGCACAAGCGCGGCAAGCTGACCGCCCGCGAGCGCGTAGACCTCCTGCTGGATGACGGCAGCTTCGAGGAGTTCGACATGTTCGTCGAGCACCGCTGTACCGATTTCGGCATGGAAAACAACAAGATACCCGGCGACGGCGTGGTCACGGGCCACGGCACGATCAACGGCCGCACGGTCTTTGTCTTCAGCCAGGATTTCACCGTTTTCGGCGGCGCGCTCTCCGAAACCCACGCCCAGAAGATCTGCAAGGTCATGGACATGGCCGTGAAGGTCGGCGCGCCCGTCATCGGGCTGAACGATTCCGGCGGCGCGCGCATCCAGGAAGGCGTCGCCTCGCTCGCCGGTTATGCCGAGGTGTTCGAGCGCAACATCCTGGCCTCCGGCGTGGTGCCGCAGATCTCCGTCATCATGGGGCCCTGCGCGGGCGGCGCGGTCTATTCGCCGGCGATGACCGACTTCATCTTCATGGTGAAGGACTCCTCCTACATGTTCGTGACCGGCCCGGAGGTGGTCAAAACCGTCACGCGCGAGGAGATCAGCCAGGAAGAGCTCGGCGGCGCGGTCACCCATACCACGAAGTCCGGCGTCGCCGATCTCGCCTTCGACAACGATGTCGATCGCGCTCCATCAGGTGCGCCGCTTCTTCGATTTCCTGCCCTTGTCCAACCGCGAGAAGCCGCCGATGCGGCCGGTCTATGACGATCCGGAACGGCTCGAGATGTCGCTCGACACGCTGGTTCCGGCGAATCCCAACACGCCCTACGACATGCACGAGCTGATCGAGAAGGTCGTGGACGAGGGCGACTTCTTCGAGCTGCAGCCGTTCTATGCGGGGAACATCATCATCGGCTTCGGCCGGATCGAAGGACAGACTGTCGGCATCGTCGCCAACCAGCCGATGGTGCTGGCCGGCTGCCTCGATATCGATTCATCGCGCAAGGCGGCGCGCTTCGTCCGGTTCTGCGACTGCTTCAACATCCCGATCCTGACCTTCGTGGACGTGCCCGGCTTCCTGCCCGGCACCAAGCAGGAATACGGCGGCATCATCACGCATGGCAGCAAGCTGCTGTTCGCCTTCGGCGAGGCGACCGTGCCGAAGGTGACCGTGATCATCCGCAAGGCCTATGGCGGGGCCTATGACGTCATGAGCTCGAAGCATCTGCGCGGCGACGTGAACTATGCCTGGCCGACCGCCGAGATCGCGGTCATGGGCGCCAAGGGCGCGGTGGAGATCATCTTCCGGTCCGAGCTCGGCGATCCCGAGAAGATCGCGGCCAAGACCAAGGAATATGAAGAGAAGTTCGCCAACCCCTTCATCGCCGGCCGCCGCGGCTTCATCGACGACGTGATCATGCCGCATTCGACGCGCCGCCGCGTCGTCAAGGCGCTGCGGCTGTTGAAGAACAAGGAACTCGAGAATCCCTGGAAAAAGCACGACAACATTCCGCTCTAGATAACAGAACGGACGACCGCCCCATGTTCTCGAAGATCCTGATCGCCAATCGGGGAGAGATCGCCTGCCGCGTGATCAAGACCGCGCGGCGGATGGGCATCAAGACGGTGGCGGTCTATTCCGACGCGGACAAGGACGCGCTGCATGTCCGGATGGCGGACGAGGCCGTGCATCTCGGCCCGCCGCCGCCGCGCAAAGCTATCTCCTGGCGGACAAGATTCTCGAGGCGGTCAAGTCGACCGGCGCGGAGGCGGTCCATCCGGGTTACGGCTTCCTGTCGGAGAATGCGGGCTTCGCCAAGCGGCTGGAGAAGGAGGGCGTCGCCTTTATCGGCCCGAGCGCCAAGGCCATCGAGGCGATGGGCGACAAGATCGAATCCAAGCTCCTCGCCCAGAAGGCCAAGGTGAATGTCGTCCCCGGCCATGTCGGCGTGATCAAGACGGCGGACGAGGCGGTCGAGATCGCCAAGGAGATCGGCTTTCCGGTCATGATCAAGGCCTCGGCCGGCGGCGGCGGCAAGGGCATGCGCATCGCGCACAGTCGCCAAGGAAGTCGCGGAAGGCTTTTCCTCGGCCACGAACGAGGCCAAATCCAGCTTCGCCGACGACCGGGTCTTCATCGAGCGCTATATCGTCGAGCCGCGCCATATCGAGATCCAGGTGCTGGGCGACAAGCACGGCAACGTCATCTATCTCTGGGAGCGCGAATGCTCCATCCAGCGCCGCCACCAGAAGGTGATCGAGGAGGCGCCGAGCCCGTTCCTCGACGAGAAGACGCGCGCCGCCATGGGCGAGCAGGCGGTCGCGCTCGCCAAGGCCGTCGACTATTCCTCCGCCGGCACGGTCGAGTTCATCGTCGACCAGGACCGGAATTTCTACTTCCTCGAGATGAATACGCGGCTTCAGGTCGAGCATCCGGTGACCGAGATGATCACCGGCCTCGATCTCGTCGAGCAGATGATCCGCGTGGCGGACGGCGAGAAGCTCGGCTTTGCCCAGAAGGACGTGGCGCTCGACGGCTGGGCCATCGAATCCCGCATCTATGCCGAGGATCCCCTGCGCGGCTTCCTGCCCTCGATCGGCCGGCTGGCGCGATATCAGCCGCCGGAGGAAACCGATACCGTGCGGGTCGATACCGGCGTCTACGAAGGCGCCGAGATCACCATGTTCTACGATCCGATGATCGCCAAGCTCGTCACCTACGGCAAGACGCGCGCGGAGGCGATCGACAGCCAGCGCGTCGCGCTCGACAAATTCTACATTCGCGGCATCGGCCACAACGTGCCGTTCCTTTCGCGCCGTGATGGCGCATCCGCGCTTCGCCGAGGGCAGGCTGTCGACGGCCTTCATCGCCGAGGAATATCCGGATGGCTTCCAGCGGCGCGCCGCTGGACGCGGCCATGGCCGACACGCTGATCGCGGTCGCGGCCGTGATGAACCAGCTCGAGGAAGACCGGGCGCGCCAAATTGCAGGGCGCGGTCGAGGGCGCGGTCGCGCGCCGGACAACGATGGGTGGTCAATCTCAACGGCGAGACGCGCGACGTCGAGGTTCATGTGGTCGCGGGCGGCGGCGATGTCCGCTCAACGGCCGCACGATGAGCGTGCGCACCGATTGGCATGCCGGGGCACCGCGTCTTCGAGGGCAAGGTCAACGGCAAGACGGTCACCGATCGAGCTCGACCGGTTGCCGCAAGGTTATCGCCTGTCCCATGCCGGCGTGCTGGCGACCGCGATCGTGCGGACCAAGAGGGCGACCGAGCTCGCGGCGCGGATGCCGGAAAAGGTCCCGGCCGATCTCTCCAAGTTCCTGCTGTGCCCGATGCCGGGCGCGGTGGTGAAGATCCTGGTGGAAGAGGGCGAAACGGTTCAGGCCGGCCAGAACCTCGCGGTCGTCGAGGCCATGAAGATGGAGAACGTGCTCCGCGCCGTGCAGGAGGGCGTCGTCTCCAAGATCTGCGTCGAGGTCGGCGACAACTTGACCGTCGATCAGGTCATCATGGAATTCGAGTAAGAGGTCCGCTTTGTTGCCCGAAGGTCATAAGGCCGTTCGCGTCACGATTTCCGGGCGCGTGCAGGGCGTGTGGTTCCGCGGCTGGACGGTCGAGCAGGCGCGGTCGCGCGCGCTCGACGGATGGGTGCGGAACCGGGCGGACGGAACCGTGGAGGCGATTTTCGTGGGGCCGCTGGAGGCCGTCGACGAGATGGTCGTGGCCTGCCATGATGGCCCGCCCGCGGCCGATGTCGTCGAGGTGGCGGTCGACGCCGGCCATGGGGCTCGTCGTCAGCGGGTTTCATCAGAAGCCGACGATCTGAGCCGTCGGTTGGGGCAAGAGGGAACGTGAGTCAGGGGGACGAAGGGCATGAGTGACAAATCCGGAACCGGCGCGAGCGGCGGCAAGCTGCAGCGGGACGCCAGCATCATCGGACTGCTGTTCGCCAGCACGACCAGCATGATCGGTTCGGGCTGGCTGTTCGGCGCGTATCCACGCATCGAAGATCGCCGGGCCGCTTGCGCATCTGGAGCTGGGTGGTGGGCGCGCTGATCATCATGCTGATCGCGCTGTGCTTCGCCGAGCTTGCGGCGCTGTTCCCGCGCAGCGGCGCGCTGGTGCATATGAGCCATGCGAGCCACGGCGAGGGATTGGGGCGCATCTGGGGCTGGATGCTGTTCCTGGCCTATGTCGCGGTGCCGCCGGTCGAGGCCGAGGCCATCGTCACCTACGCCAATAATTATCTGCCCTATTTCCTCCAGCCCGGCACCGAAAATCTGCTGACGACGACGGGTTTCATCACCTGCGCCCTGCTGCTCGGCGTCCTCGCGCTGTTGAACATGCTGGCGGTGCGCAAACTGCTGGCGGTCAACTCCACGATCACCTGGTGGAAGCTCGGCGTGCCGCTGCTCGCGGTCATCGTCCTGATCGTGGCCAGCACGCATTGGGATGTCTGGTCGGCCGATCCGGGCAGCTACAAGGTCTCGGGCGTTTTCACGGCGCTGCCGGCCGCCGGCATCGTGTTCAGCTTTCTCGGCTTCCGCACCGCGATCGATCTCGGCGGCGAGAGCTCCAATCCCGGCCGCCACATCCCGATGGCGGTGATCGGCTCGGTGCTGATCTCGGCCGCGATCTACATCCTGCTTCAGGTCGCCTTCCTCATGGCGCTGCGCCCCGACGGACCTGGCGAACGGATGGGCCAACCTCACCTTCACGGGCGAGGCGGGACCCTTCGCCGGACTGGCGGCGACGCTCGGCCTCGGCTGGCTGGCGACCCTTCTCTATATCGACGCCTATGTTTCGCCCGGCGGCACCGGGCTGATGTTCCTGACCGGCGGCGCGCGCATTCTCTATGCCGTCGGCGAGATGCGTTCGGGCCCGCGCTGGCTGACCGCTTTGAACGCAGCGCGGGCGCCCTGGGCGTCCGTGCTCGTGATGTGGGCGGCGGGCGTCTCTGTTCCTGCTGCCGTTTCCCGCCTGGCAGCTGATGGTGAATTACATCACCTCGATCACCGTGCTCACCTACGGCCTTGGGCCGGTGGTTCTTCTGGTGTTGCGCAAGAACCAGCCAGAACTCTTCCGTGCGTTCCATCTGAAGGGCGCGAATATTCTGGCGCCCGTCGCCTTCATCAGCAGCAACCTGGTCATCTATTGGACCGGTTACGAGACCAATTCCTTCCTGTTCCTGCTGGTCGCGATCGGCTTCGTGCTCTATGCGCTGTATCTACCATTTCGTCGCGCGTAATCCGGCGGCGGATTTCGGCTGGAGGAATATCGGCTGGCTCGCGGCCTGGTTCGGCGGCATGTGGGTGCTGTCCGCCCTGAGCGATGTCGGCGGCGGTTACGCCGTGCTCGGCTTCTGGCCGGGCGTCGTCGTCACGGCGCATCTGGAGCCTCGTCGTTCTCGCGCTCGCCCTGCGGTCGGCCCTGCCCGCCGGCGATACCGCCGCGATGATGGTGCGGATGGAAACGGAAGCGGAAAGCGGCGAAATGCCCGTCGAGGAGAAATCGGCGCTATAGAACCGCCGTCAGCGGACGGCGAAAATCGGGTCGAAGTTGCGCTTCAGCGCGTCGTCCACCTCGTCCATCGTGGCGGCGACGCCGAGATCGGCCAGGCTCGTGACGCCGTGCTCGCGGACGCCGCAGGGCACGATTCCGGAAAAATGGTCGAGGTTCGGGTTCACGTTCAGCGCGACGCCGTGATAGGTGACGCCTCGGCGCACGCGAACGCCCAGTGCGCCGATCTTGTCTTCCCGGCCACCGCCACGCGCGACCCACACGCCGACGCGTCCGTCCCGGCGTTCGGCGGTGATGCCGAAATCCGCGACCGTATCGATCAGCCATTGTTCGAGATCGCGTACATAGCGCCTGATATCGCCGTCGCGCCGCTTGAGATCCATCATCACATAGGCCACCCGCTGGCCCGGCCCGTGATAGGTGTACTGGCCGCCGCGGCCGGTCTCGAAGACCGGAAACCGGTTGGCTGGTCAGGAGATCCTCGGGCTTCGCGCTGGTGCCCCCGGTGTAGAGGGGAGGGTGCTCGACCAGCCAGACCATCTCAGGGGCCGTGCCGGCGCGGATACCGGCCACGCGGGCCTCCATCGTCCGAACCGCCGAGGGGTAGTCGACCTGCCCGTCCGCCCGGACCCATTCCAGCGTATCGAGAGCTAAATCCATGCCGCATGACTATCATTACTTAACGCAAAAGTAACGTCGTCATGGGACAAGGATGACGCTTAGAAGTGAGAGGTTCAGTTGAGTGCCATTGAAGAAGTTTCTGTCGAGATAAGTGTCGTTCTCGGCAGAACCAGAATGCCAATTCGTCAGCTCCTGAAAATGGGCCGCGGCGCCGTGATCGATCTGGAGACCACGGCGGAGGACGACGTCTGGATTCTCGCCAATAACCGGCCGATCGCTCGCGCCGAGATCCTCATGGTCGGCGACAAGATCGCCGTGTCCATTACCGAACGCGTCGGTTCGGACGGAACAGCCTTTAGAGAATAGGGTTTTCAGGGCATAATCCGCCCTGGCGCCACGGTGGCTAACGAGGCCGGAGTGCCTTGAAATCCATAGCGGCGAGTCATTTTCACATATATTTTATGTTAAAAATGACAATTCACAATGATTCATTGCCATTTCATGCTATACACACCATATGGGCGGGTAATCGGCCGATGACGATCGCTTTGAGTCGGCCCCAAGGAATGTGTTGGCCATGCTTCCGATCACGTTGGAAATAACAGGAGCGCGCGTCGTGCTCGCCGGCAACGGGCCGGCGGCGTTGCGGCGACTGCGGTATCTGGAAAGCGGTGGCGCGGCCGATCTGGCGATCTATTCGTTCAACCCCGATCCGGAACTGAGGCAAGCGGCGGGCAGCCGCCTGCGCGAGCGTTTGCCGGGCGATGCGGACATCAGCGGCTCGAGGCTGGTCTTCGTGGCCGGATTGGACGAAGCCGCCTCGGAAACGATCGCCATCGCGGCCCGGCGGCATGGCGTGCCGGTGAATGTCGAGGATGTGATCGCGCTGTGCGATTTCCATGTCCCGGCTGTCGTGCGGCGGGGCGATCTGATCCTGAGCGTGGCGACGGGCGGCAAGAGCCCCGGTCTCGCCCGCATGATGCGGGCCTATCTCGAACAGCGGATCGGGCCCGAATGGGAGGAACGGCTCGATCTTCTGGCGCGTGAGCGCGCGAGATGGTACGCGGACGGGCTCGGCGGCCCGGAAGTCTCCAAACGAACCCAAGATCTGATAGAAAGAAACGGCTGGTTGTCATGAGTGCGGTCCCTGACAGACAAGAATCGAAGCTGGATCCCGTCGGCGGCGGCGTCGATGCGCGGGCGGCCCTCGACATCCGCGTGGCGGCCTTGCGGGAACGGTTCGGCGAGCTGGACGGCGAGGAACTGCTGCGGGCGGCGATCGAATCCGAATTCATCGATCGCATCGCACTCGTTTCGTCCTTCGGGGCGGAATCGGCCGTGCTGTTGCACATGGTTTCGCGCATCAAACCCGATTTGCCGATCATCTTTCTCGATACCCGGAAGCTGTTCGGCGAGACGCTGCGCTATCGCGACGAACTCACCGCGAAGCTTGGGCTCACGGGGATACGCAACATCCGGCCCGACGACGAGGACGTGAAGAAAGAGGATGGCAACGGCCTGCTCTGGGCGCGCGAACCGGACGCCTGCTGCGCGCTCCGCAAGACCCGCCCGTTGACCAAGGCGCTCGCCGGCTTCGATGCCTGGATCACGGGCCGGAAGCACTTCCATTCCGCGACGCGGTCGGCCCTGCCGACGGTCGAGCATGATGGCCGTCACGTGAAGCTGAACCCGCTCGTAACCTGGAACGGCGAGAAGATCCGCGCCTATATGAAGGAACACGATCTGCCGCTTCATCCGCTGGTGGCGGACGGCTTCCTCTCGATCGGCTGCATGCCCTGCACGCGGCGCGTCGAGGCCGGCGAGGACGTCCGGGCGGGCCGCTGGTCCGGCATCGCCAAGACGGAATGCGGCATTCATCTCGGCGAGAATATCTGATGGCGGAGGCGGTCCCGGCAGCGGGTTCGTCTTTTCGCGATCACTTCTCTGGCCATGCCGGTCTCTACCGGGATTTCCGTCCGCGCTATCCCGCCGAACTTTACGAGGCGATAGCCGACCGCTCGCCGGCGACTCATGCCGTATGGGACTGCGCTTGCGGCAACGGTCAGGCGTCGCTCGGGCTGGCGGAAAAATTCGATTTGGTCCTTGCGACGGATGCCAGCAGCACGCAGGTCTCGGAAGCGGCGCCGCATCCGAAGGTCCGGTATACCGTCGCGCCGGCCGAGGCTTCCGGTCTGCCGGATCATTCGGTGGATGCGGTGCTGGTCGCCCAGGCCATCCATTGGTTCGATATCGAGCGGTTCTACGACGAGGTAGAGCGGGTCGTCCGGCCCGGCGGGTTGTTCGTCACCGTGGGCTATGAGAACGCGACGATCACGCCCGAGGTCGATGCGATCGTTCTCCATCTGACGCGGAATACTCTCGGCCCGTATTGGCCGCCCGAATCCAAACTGCTCCATACGCGCTACCGGGATCTGCCGCGCCGTTTCGCGGATGTGGACATGCCGGATCTCGCCATCACCACCGACTGGGCCCTCGATCAGCTCATGGGCTATCTCTCCACGTGGTCGGCCCTGCAGCGCTACCGCGCGGCCGAAGGAAAGGATCCCCTCGCGGAGATTCGTTCCAAGCTTGCCGAGGCCTGGGGCGATCCGGCGCTGCAAAGGCGCGTGACCTGGCAGCTCATTGTCGTCGCCGGAAGGGTCGGTTCCAGCCGATAGGCGCATTTTTTCGCGCCATTCGGCCTCATTGTTTGGTGCTGCCCGGCGAAGCGCCTATTATGCCCCGTCCGGCCGATTGGTATCGCCTATCCCGAAATGGGCCCTCTGCATGCGTCTGAAGTGTGAGCGAGATGCGAAGCTTGGGGCGTTTTTCCGTAAGGAAAGACAGGAACTCGCCCTCAGATTTGCGGAAATCGCGACGACGATCCCGCGCTGGCGTACCGCCTATCACGAGGCGCTCGGTTCGGACCGGCTCGGCGATTACGCGGAAGCGGAATTCGAGGTCTATGCCCGGTATCTCGAGGCGGCCTTTCGCACCGGAGACGGCATCTGGCTCGAACTCTATGTCGGCGAGAAGATAAAGCAGAGCCACGCCCTCGACGGCGATTTCGCGGCGGCCAGACGCCAGATCGAAACGGTCCTGCACGACGAACTGGACTATCTGGTCAAGCAGGCGGCGAGCTGCGGACAAAAGTCCGTCGGTCATCTGACGGATGCTTTGGCGGCGGTCCGCTCCGTGATCGTGGGCGAGGCCAAACGACGGTTCAAGGTACTCTGGATCGCGGACTGCCTCTATCTCGACATTCAGAGCTTTCTGTCCGCGGGGCTTGCCGAAGCGGCCCTTGCCATCGAACCGGATCTCGTCACCACGAAGGATCCCGTCGGGCGCTATGAGCAAATCGCCGCCCTTTTGGCCGCCAATACTTACGACGCGGTCTTTTTCTGTCCCTTCGGTTACGAGAACGACGGGGCCTATTCCCGGCTGTTCCGCGGCAAGGCGGCGCTGATGACCCCGGGAGCTGCGCGAAAGCTCGCGGACGGCTCGATGGAGGCCGTCGAGCCCACCCTCCGCCTGCTGAGCGAGAGGACCGACTGTCCGGTCTTCGTTCACAACGCTTCGGGCGTCCTGCGTCACGCTGGCGGATTGAAGGAGCGTTTGAAGGAAGCGTTGAGCCGGCCGCAGCGCGCCGCATTCTGCCGGACCGCCAACGCCCGGCTAAACGCTCTCCTCGACGAATTGAACGGCGCGAAGGCGGCCGGACAGGCGGTCCTTGTCGACGAGTTCGCCTTGGCGCAAAAGGAAGGTCCCGCCCGCGCCGGCCGCTATTTCCATCGCCTCGGTCAGCAGCATCCGGCCCGGCTCGGCTTGCTTCTGGCTCCGGTATATCTCGATATTCTCGTTACAATTCAAAGTCTTCTCAAAAAGAAGGTCGTCGTTTGCGATCTCGACAATACGCTCTGGGACGGCGTGATCGGCGAGGGAGCGGTAAGCCATTTCGCCGACCGGCAGGCAATCCTGAAATCTCTCAAGCGGCGAGGCGTCGTTCTGGCGATCAATTCGAAGAACGATCCGAAAAACGTGACCTGGGACGGCGCGGTTCTACAGGAAGACGATTTCGCCGCCACGCGCATCAACTGGAACACCAAGGCCGAAAACATGGGCGAGCTCATCGCCGAATTAAATCTCGGAGGTGACAGCATCGTGTTCGTCGATGACCGGGCCGACGAACGGGCGATGGTCAAGTCCGTTTTTCCGGATGTCCTCGCGCTGGACGCCGACGATCCGGTGACATGGCGGCGTTTCGCCCTTTGGTCGCACATGCTCAGCAGCGCCGTCAGCATGGATCGTACCCGGACCTATCGCGAGCGGCGGAAACGCAACTCCTTCGTCACGTCCAATGCCCAGCTTTCCAAGATGAGCCTGTTCGGCCAGCTCGATTTGAGGTGCACCGTCTCGGCGTCGAATCCCAAGGATCTGCCCCGGATCGCGGAATTGCTCAACCGGACCAATCAGTTCAACACCACGGGCCGCAGGGTCACTCTCAAGGAGGTCCAATCCTGGCACGAAAGCCGGGGGTGGTCGGTCTATTCCGCGCGGGCGAGGGACCGTTTCGGGGATATGGGGCTCGTCAGTGTGCTCGCGGCCCGGCACGACGCGGAGCGCATCGAGATCGAAGCCTTCGTCCTGTCGTGCCGCGTGTTCGGCTATGGGATCGAAACGGCCGTGCTGAAAGCGCTGATCGAGCGGAATCCGGGAAAAATCGTCAGCGGCCGGATCGTGCCAACTCCTGTAAATCAGCCCTGCCAGGCCGTTTATCGGGACCATGGATTCCGCGAAATAGACGGATTTTGGGTGTTCGATCACAATTCCGCAGCCCTTTCGAACAAGGAATGGCTCGCCGTGGAGAGCGATTTTGGTGACATGGCGGCGGAGTAATCCGCACATCGATGCCTCGGCTCTCTACCGGGCGGTCTTACAGCCCCTTGCGGAACCAGGGTGCATTTGCTAAGTCACGGCCCGGAAAAATTTTCTCCGGGACATGCGGTCGTGGCGGAAATGGTAGACGCGCAGCGTTGAGGTCGCTGTGGGGCAACCCGTGGAAGTTCGAGTCTTCTCGACCGCACCAAATTTTACGATACCTAAGACCCGCGTTCGACGGCGGGATCTGCAAGCAATCTGAAGACGAAGCACCGCAGGCGCGCGTTTTTTGCGCGCAGCCTTGATGGCGTCAGCGACGGGCATATATGGTCCGCGAGACGGCATGAATGACCCTGTACGGCTTACGCACGTGAGGGAAGGCGTCTGATGGAACAAGACGAGCTCGAAAAGCCGGCCGTCGAGGCGCCTGCACCAAATCCATTGTCGGGCTGGATCGCGAGCTCGTTCGCGAAATCGTCCGGTGCCTCGACGAAAACAATACGGAACATTGCCGCGAGCTGTTGGCCCCGCTTCACGCGGCCGACATTGCCGATCTGCTCGAGCAGATCAATTCGGCGGACCGTGAAAAGCTCATCAATTTTCTCGGGCCGGATCTCAAGCCGGAAACCCTGACGGAACTGGGCGAGACGGTCCGCGATCAGGTCGTCGATCTGCTGGAGCCGGAACAGCTCGCCGCCGCAGTGACCGAGCTCGATACCGACGACGCCATCTACCTTCTTCAGGACCTGGATCATGCCGATCGTGAGAAGGTCCTCACGGAAGTCTCGCCCGAAGAACGGCAAGCGCTGAACGAGGCCCTCGGCTATCCGGAGGACAGCGCCGGTCGCCTGATGCAGCAGGATCTGATCGCGGTTCCGGAATTCTGGACCGTGGGTCAGACCATCGACTACATGCGCGAAAGCGACGATCTGCCGGACGAGTTCTACGAGATCGTCGTGGTGGATCCGGTTCATCATCCGGTCGGCACGATCGCCTTGAACCGGGCGATGCGGGCGAAGCGCGATGTCGTCGTCGAGGACATCATGGACAAGGATACCACCCTGATCCCGGTCGACATGGATCAGGAAGAGGTCGCCTATCTGTTCCGGCAATACCGCCTCGTATCCGCGCCGGTCATCGACGCGTCCGGCCGGCTCATCGGCGTGATCATGGGCGACGACGTGGTCGAGGTCGTCCAGGAAGAGGCCGAAGAAGACATCATGTATCTGAGTGGTGTCCAGGAAAGCGACATTCACAAATCGATCTACCAGACGACCAAGACCCGCTTCACCTGGCTGCTGGTCAATCTGGGCACCGCGGTGCTGGCCTCCGCCGTCATCGCTCAGTTCGGCGGCGCCATCGAGCGGCTCGTCGCGCTGGCCGCGCTGATGCCGATCGTCGCGTCCATGGGCGGAAACGCAGCGACGCAGACCGTGGCGGTCGCCGTCCGCGCTATCGCGACGCGCGAGCTGACGCCCACCAACGCGCTCCGCGTCATCAACAAGGAAACCCTGGTCGCCACCGCAAACGGCATCGTGCTCGCCATCATCATGGGCGCACTGACCGGGCTCTGGTTTCGCTCGTTCCTGCTCGGCTCCGTGCTGGCGGCGGCGATGGTCATAAACATGTTTGCCGCCGGGTTGGCCGGAATCCTGATTCCCTTGGCACTTCATAAGCTTAAGATAGATCCAGCCGTGTCATCGACGGTCTTCGT
Organism: uncultured Alphaproteobacteria bacterium; assembly: GCA_963822835.1. Taxonomy (GTDB): domain Bacteria; phylum Pseudomonadota; class Alphaproteobacteria; order CAVTAV01; family CAVTAV01; genus CAVTAV01. Next base: position 94,922 of record CAWGIZ010000009.1, read on the forward strand.
CACGACCGTGACGGATGTCGTGGGGTTCCTCTCCTTCCTGGGGCTGGCGTCGCTAATCCTATTTTAAGGTTAGCGCCAGCATGTAGTCTGTGTGCCGATAGACATCGAGGACGCTTTGACGGCCGAAATACTGCTCATTGACGACGACGCTCTGCTGCGCAAGCTGTACGACACTGCATTCACCGCTCACGGCCTTACTATGGAGACGGCGCCGAGCGGGGAACAGGGGCTCGAGCGGCTGAAGAGCGGTCTGCCGAAGCTTGTCGTCCTTGACGTGATGATGCCGCAGATGGATGGCATCGAGACCTGCCGCCGGATTCGCGAAACCTATTCCGACCCGTTCCCCGTCCTGTTCCTGACCGCGACGGATGCGACCAAGGTCGTGCGCGGCGTTCTCGAGGCGGGCGGCGATGACTTTATCGTCAAGGGCAGCCCGCTGTCCGAGGTGCTGGGCCGCGTCCAATTCTGGCTGTCGACCCCGCTCAAGGGGCTTCCCGCGTCGATCCGCCGGTCCGCGTTGAGCCACGCCGATCATGTTGCCGGGAAGTCCGCGCAGGGCGGTGAATTTGCCGCGAGCTCGAAGGTGCGGCATTCACCCGCCAATGCGAATGAATTCATTGCCGGCATCATGGCGAAATCCGGGGTCGCCAAGGCGGGCGAGAAGATCCGCGATCAGCAGGTCCACACCCAGATTCTCGGCTATCTGGTCGGCGTCGTCGGGCATACCACCGGTGTCGGCTTGCGTCAGGCCCTGACATTCTCGGATCGCTATTCGGCCGCGCTCGCGCATCTGGCGCCGGAAACGCGGGCGATGGCGCCGGAGATCCTGCCGAGGATCGACCTGCTGCTGGAAAACGCGAAGGTCGCCCACGCCGTCAAGCGTGGCCGGGAGGACGCCGAGGTCTGGGAGCGCGAAGGCCCCCAGCGTCAGCTCGAAGGCCTCAATCTCTGATCCGTTCGTCCGGTCCGGTCAGAACCACCAGCGGATCGTCGCGCTGAGGGCCTGCGCGGTATAGTTCCGGTTCCAGTCCCGATCGTAATTGACGGCCAGAGCCCCCCAGTCCGACAGGAATGGGAAGGTCGCCTCGCCGTAATAGGAATTCGGGTCAGGCCGGCTCGACGAAGCTGTCGATCACCTTCTTGATCCCGGCATCCTTGAAATCGATCTCGAGCTTGTTGCCCTCGATATCGGTGATCATCCCGTAGCCGAATTTCTGGTGGAAGATCCGTTCGCCGATGGCGAAGCTCGAGGTCGGCTTCGGCCGGTCCGGGACGCGCCGGGCCTTGCCGTCGATCACGGGGGACGCGCCGAACGCGCCCTGGAGCTTTTGCGCCTGGGCGCGCTTCCAGCCGGGCGAGGTTGCCGCGCGGTCCTCGTTCCAGCCGACGGCATCGAAACTGGACGGCGCCTCGGCGAAGCGGCTCCAGCCGGCGTTCGGCAGCCCCAGCGGCCCCTCCGGCTTCTCGATATGGTCCTCCGGCAGTTCCTCGATGAAGCGCGACGGGATCGAGGATTGCCACTGGTTGTAGATCCGCCGGTTGGCGGCATAGGAGATGAACACCCGCTTCTTGGCGCGCGTCAGGCCGACATAGGCGAGCCGGCGTTCTTCCTCCAGCGCGGAGAGGCCGCCGTCATCGAGCGCGCGCTGGTGCGGGAAAAGCTGCTCCTCCCAGCCGGGCAGGAATACGGTCTCGAATTCGAGGCCCTTCGCGCCGTGCAGCGTCATGATGTTGATCTTGTCCTCGGAGGTGTTGTCCTCGTTGTCCATCACGAGGCTGACATGCTCCAGGAATCCGCCGAGATTTTCGAAGGATTCCATGCCGCGCACGAGTTCCTTCAGGTTTTCGAGCCGGCCGGGCGCTTCGGGCGATTTGTCGTTCTGCCACATCTCGGTATAGCCGGATTCGTCCAGCACCATCTCCGTGAGGTCGAGATGGTTCATTTCGTCCGCCGCCCGCCGCCAGCGGTCGAAGGAGTCGATGAGGCGGCGCAGGGTGGAGCGGGCCTGCGGGCGCAAATCGTCGGTCTCGGTGACGATCCGGACGGCCTGGGTCAGAGATACGCTCTGCTTCCGTGCGACATCGTGAAGCACACGGATCGAGGCGTCGCCGAGACCGCGCTTCGGCACGTTGACGATACGCTCGAAGGCGAGATCGTCATCCGGCTGGGCGACGACGCGCAAATAGGCGATGGCGTCGCGGATTTCCTGCCGCTCATAGAACCTGAGCCCGCCGATGACGCGATAGGGCAGGCCGAGCGTGACGAAGCGCTCTTCGAATTCGCGGGTCTGGAACGAGGCGCGGACCAGAATGGCGGTGTCGGATAGCCGGTGCCCGTGGCGCTGGAGGTTCTCGATCTCGTCGCCGACCATGCGGGCTTCTTCCGCGCCGTCCCAGACGCCGCGCACGACCACGGGTTCGCCGTCGTCGCCTTCCGTCCAGAGCGTCTTGCCGAGGCGGCTCTGATTGGCGGCAATCAGCCCCGAGGCCGCGCCGAGAATATTCGGCGTCGAGCGGTAATTGCGCTCCAGCCGGATGATCTTCGCGCCCGGAAAGTCGCGCTCGAAGCGCAGGATGTTGCCGACTTCCGCGCCGCGCCAGCCATAGATCGACTGGTCGTCGTCGCCGACGCAGCAGATATTGTGGTGCTTCTGCGCGAGGAGCCGCAGCCAGAGATACTGCGCGACATTGGTGTCCTGATACTCGTCCACCATGATGTATTTGAACCGGCGCTGGTAATCGGCCAGCACGTCGGGATGCTTGGTGAAGAGCGTCAGGCAGAGCAGCAGGAGGTCGCCGAAATCGGTGGCATTCAAGGCCTTCAGGCGTTCCTGATAGGCGAAATAGAGCGCTTTTCCCCGGCCGTCGGCGAATTCGTAGGAGTCCTTGTCGGCCAGCCGGTCCGGCGTCAGGCCACGGTTCTTCCAGCCGTCGATCACACCGGCGAGCATCCGGGCGGGCCAGCGCTTTTCATCCAGATTCGCGGCGTCGATGACCTGCTTCAGGAGCCGGATCTGGTCGTCCATGTCGAGAATCGTGAAATTCGGCTTGAGACCGACCAGCTCTGCGTGCCGCCGCAGGATCTTCGCGCCCACCGCATGGAAGGTTCCGAGCCAGGGCATGCCCTCGACCGTGCTGCCGACCAGCCGGCCGACCCGATCTTGCATCTCCCGGGCGGCCTTGTTAGTGAACGTTACGGCCAGGATCTGGCTCGGCCAGGCGCGGCCGGTCGCCAACAGGTGAGCGAGGCGCGTGGTGAGCACCCGGGTCTTTCCCGTGCCCGCGCCGGCGAGCACGAGCACCGGGCCATCGGTCGCCTCGACGGCCTCGCGCTGCTCCGCATTCAGGCCATCGAGATAGGAAGCCCTTGCCTGGGGCCGATCGTTTTGCTCGGCCAGGCTGTTGATATCGAACGGATCGGACATGCCCCCATATATAGCATGGCGGATCGAATTGAGGAGCGGCCATAACACGCCAATGGCCGATCCCGCTGCCCATCCGGCGCCGCGTGTCATCTCGTGTTAATGGGCCTTTCAGGGGAAATTCAGGACGAAGGTCCACGACGGGCCCTAGAATTCGGTGTCCAAGGATTCCGTCGCCCACAAATTCCGCGTTCAGGCGCCAAACATCTCGCAAATGCCCCGAAGGGACCGGTATTGTCCCCGACGAGCGGTGAAACCAGCACCAACCAGTGAAAGAAGACGATGATTTCAATACGTCCCCGATCGTTTCTGCTTCTGGCCGCGATGGCCGCCGGTCTCGCAGGCTGCGGCCAGAATGCCGAAAAGGCGGCCGCGCCCGCCTCCTACCGGGTCTATGCCACGAATGAGCGCTCCGGCGACCTGACGATCATCGACGGCACGTCCCTGACGGCGGTCGGTACCGTCCCGCTCGGCAAGCGGCCGCGCGGCATCCAGGCCGGTCCGCACGGCAAGAAGCTCTATATCGCGCTCAGCGGCTCGCCCATCGCGGGACCGGGCGTCGACGAGAACGCCCTGCCGCCCGCCGACAAGAGCGCCGACGGCATCGGCGTGTTCGATATCGCCGAGGGCAAGATCACCCGCGTCATCACCGGCGTGTCGGATCCCGAAAAGCTCGCGGTCGGCAAGGACGGCAAGCTCTACATCACCAGCGAGGACACCGGCATGCTGGTGATCGTCGAGGCCGATTCCGGCAAGCAGCTTGCGAGCATTCCGGTAGGCGAGGAGCCCGAGGGCATCGATCTGACGCCGGACGGACGCTTCGCCTATGTGACGTCCGAGTCGGACAACACGGTTGCGATCGTGGATACCGAGGCCGAGACCGTGGTGAAGCGCATCTCGGTCGGCGAACGGCCGCGTAATACCGCCTTTTCGCCGAACGGGCTCAAGGCCTATGTGCCGGGCGAATCCGACGGGACCGTCACCGTCATCGACACCAATCGTCAGGTCGTGCTGCGCACCATGAGCCTAAAGGACGACAACTTCCGGCCGATGGATATCGTCGTTTCGCCCGACGGGCAGACGGTCTATGTCACGACCGGCCGGGGCGGCACGGTCACGGCGCTCGACGGCGAGACGCTCGCGGTCAAAGCGTCGGTCGAGGTCGGAAAGCGTCCCTGGGGTCTCGCGATGAGCCCCGACGGCAAGTATCTGTTCACGGCCAATGGCCCGTCCAACGATGTCTCGGTGGTCAGCACGGCCGATATGAAGGTTGTCGCCAGGGTAAAGGCCGGCACGGGGCCGTGGGGCGTCGCCATCGTCCCGACGAGCGAATAGGACGTCGCTAGTCGTCGAACAGCGCTACGGCCCGGATATCGACGCTTGCCCGCGCGGCCCCGCTGGGCGTCGTCGAGGGGTCGTCGAACGCGGTGTGAAAGACCTGCTCGGCCCGCCGCCCGTCCGAATCGCACATCTTGAAGATCAGCGCCTCGTCGCGGTGCATGTTCGAGAAATAACCCCAGCGATGGCCCGGATTGTGGCGCAGGAAGCCGCCTTCCCAGGTGCCGGTCCCGCCTCTGGGCCGGGCGACGGCGATATCCGCCGGAATCAGATCGTCGCGCTCGATGCTCGTGGCGTCGCACACGGCCAGCGGAACGTCCTGCGGCGGCTCGGAAATCGCCCGCCAGACATTGAAGCCCGCGATCCGGCGGCCGCGCGCATAGCGGAGCTCCTCGGGCGTCAGCAGGGACGAAACGAAGAGCGGTCCCGAATTGGGCGTGCAATGGCAATGGATCATGCGAACCGGCTCGCCGGATTTTCCGGCCGGCGTGTCGGGAGCGGCGGCGCCGGAGCGCACATGCACGGTCTCGGACACGACGACCCTGGACGCCCCGGTAATCGCCTTCAGCATGAGGGCCACTTCCGCCCGGTAGAGGCGGGCGATCTGATCGGGATCGTGAAAGTCCGTGACGGTGGTCGAATGGGGAACGAGAACGAAGCCTTCGCGGTCGAGCGACAGCATGTCCTGGACGGGCCGCATGTCGCGAATCGAGATCCGGCGGTCTTCGAGATCGAGATTGGTGCGGGAGGCATCGGCCGGATCGAATGTCGGCCGTTCCGCCATCGGGCGTAAATATTTGACCTGCGCCTCGACGGCGCGGTCACGCACACTCGCCAACATGGCGTCCCCCCACTCGTACTTTTACTGCAGCGTCCTATAGCCTTTTCGCGGCTAATTGCACTGGCTGACAGAACCTTGGGCGCAGACCGTCGTGCCGTCAACCCAGGTGGCGCCGGAGAGATCCGCTTCAAGGAAATCCGCGCCGTCCAGCCGGGCGTCCGTGAAGTCGGCGCCCTTGAGATTGGCCCGGTAGAACTTCGCGCGGTCGATTCGGGCGCCGCGGAACGAGGCGCCGTGAAGGTCGGCGGAGGTAAAGTCGGATTCGGTGAGCTGGGCGTTGCTGAAGTCCGCTCCCGCGGCCGACGCGCTGACGAATTTCGCCCGCCGTCCGTCCGCGTTGGAAAGATTGGCGCCGGTCAGATCCGTGCGCTCGAACCGCCCGTCCCGAATTGTCGCGCCCGCGAGGTTCGCGTGAGCGAATTGCCGGCTGTCGTTGCGGCAGCGCTGCCAGTTGACGCCGGGGCGCGGCGGATCGGTGCAGGCGGCTTCCGCCGCGACGCTGACGAGGGTGCTGCCGATGACGGTGGCGGCCAGGATGACCAGCGCGACGCGCGGGAACCGCATCGCCTAGGCGACCCCGCGCCGGGCCTTGCGTCGAATACCGATCGCGCGGTCGAGTTCCGCTGGGCGGGGAAGGGTGCTGTGCGCCGTCTGCAAGGCGGTGAGCTTGCGGTAGACCTGCGGCGGCAGGGCGCTCGAATGGCGCGTCTTCAGATCGACATGGGTGACGATCTGCTCGGCGGTGGCCATGAGCGTGTTCTTCTCGGCGTGGAACATGCGTTCGAAGAAGTGGATGCGCTTTTCATCGAGATCGAGAAGCTGGAGCGTCACCCGGATCGGATCGTCGACCAGCACTTCGCGCTGAAAGGTCAGGCGGCACTCCAGCGCGAACAGGGAGTTACCCGTCTTGTCGCGATAGCCAGTGCCCAGGCCCACCATGTCGTTGAAGTGATCGACCGCGATATCGAATACCGTCAGGTAATAGGCCACGTTCATATGGCCGTTGTAATCGATCCACTCCGGTTTGATCCGGGTTTCCAGAATTGTAATCGGCTGATCGTTCTTCATGCTCTGGCACTATAGCCGCTTGGAAGGCGGGCGGCCAAGCCACGCTGCAGGGCTCCGGGCTTCGATTTGCCCCGCCAACAGTTGCAGCTTGCGGCCCCCCAGCCTAAACTCGCGGAAAATCAAGTAATAGAGGGTGGGATCATGGCCGCGCAGCCGCAGGAAATCAATCTCGTCGTAGACGAACTCCGGAAATTGGTCGGAGACCGGGTGACGACCGCCAAGGGCGTGCTCGATCAGCACGGCCAGGACGTGTTCTCGACCAAATGCGTGCCGCCGGACGCCGTGGTCTTCGCCGAATCGACCGAGGAAGTCTCGGAAATCGTCAAGATCTGCAACCGGCACTATGTCCCGCTCATCCCCTTCGGTACGGGAACGGCGCTGGAAGGCCATTTCATGGCCATCAACGGCGGCGTGAGCCTGGATATGAGCCGGATGAACCAGGTCCTCAGGGTGAGCCCGGAGGACATGGACGTCACGGTCCAGGCCGGCGTCACGCGCAAGCAGCTCAACGAATACATCAAGAACGACGGGCTGTTCTTCCCGATCGATCCGGGCGCCGACGCTTCGATCGGCGGCATGAGTTCGACCCGCGCTTCCGGCACCAACGCGGTGCGCTACGGCACCATGCGCGAGAACGTGCTGAGCCTGAAGGTCGTGCTGCCGGACGGGCGGATCATCCGCACGGCGCGCCGCGCCCGTAAATCGTCGGCCGGCTACGACATCACCAAGTTGTTCGTCGGCGCGGAGGGCACGCTCGGTGTGATCACCGAGGTCACCTTGCGCCTGCACGGCATCCCCGAGGCGATCTCGGCGGCGATCTGCTCCTTCGAAACGCTGAAGGGCGCCGTGGACACGGTCATCCAGACCATCCAGATGGGCATTCCCATGGCCCGGATCGAGCTTCTGGACGAGGTTCAGGTCGATTCGGTGAACAAGTATTCGAAGCTCGGTCTGCCGGCCAAGCCCCTGTTAATGCTGGAGTTTCATGGCACCGAGGCGGGCGTTAAGGAGCAGGCCCAGACTTTCAAGATGATCGCCGAGGAGAACGGCGGCAGCGACTTTGACTGGAAGACGAGGCCGGAGGACCGAAACGAGCTTTGGAAGGCCCGGCACGAAGCGGCGTTCGCCAATCTGGCCTATCGCCCCGGCTGCATGGCCTACACGGCGGATGTCTGCGTGCCGATCTCCCGGCTGACGGACTGCATCGTCGAGACCAAGAAGGACATTCAGGAGTTCCTGGCTCACCTCGCCGATGATCGGCCATGTCGGCGACGGCAATTTCCACGTCAGCTTCCTGATCATGATGGGCGACGAGAAGGAGCTGGCGGAAGCCAAGCGCCTGAATTCACGCCTCGTTTCGCGGGCCATTCAGATGGACGGCACCTGCTCCGGCGAGCACGGCATCGGCATCAACAAGAAGCCCTATATGGCCGAGGAGCACGGCGATACCGTCGATGTCATGCGGATGATCAAGAAGTGATTGATCCGCACAACATCATGAATCCGGGCAAGATCTTCGATCTTTATGCGGAAAAGGGGCCGCACTTCCGGGCGCGGCCCCGAATTGCCCTATTTCACCGTGATGGTGATCTGCTTCGAATAGACAGGCGGGTTGTGCGGCACGTGCTGGTAGTCCGCCAGCAGGAGTTGCAGCGTGTGCTTGCCGGGCGGGAGCGTGACCATCGTCTCGGTCTGGCCGCCGCCGAAATGCTTGTGGTGCTCGTCGTTCGGGATCGGCTGATCGAGCGGCGGGAGCGGCGCATCGATGATCAGGTGGTGATGGCCGGTCTTTTCATGCTCGACACCCGCCGGGGCAACGCCCATGCCGGACAGCCCGAACTCGACCTTGAAGGGGCTCGAGACGGTCGCGCCGTCCATCGGCTCGATGAAGTAAACCTTTGCGTCTTTTGGGGAATCCGTGGCCGAAGCGACGCCGGCGATGCTGAGCATGGCGGCGGCAATCACGGCTAAAGGCATGAATTTCATTTAATTGCTCTCCCTTCTTGTGACATCGCCGAACAATCTAGACCGAAATGGTCCGATTTCAAAATCACGGTGATATGAAGTGGTTTCGCACATGATGCGGTGCGACGACGGCGCCGATTTATCCATCGGCAATCGTGTGATATTGCCGTTTCTAGGCCACAATTCCTTGGCATCACCGTCGTAATTGGAATCGCTTCCTTTCCGGTACTTGTCCGGATCGGGGCCGTTCCATTGAAATGCCGGGCGGGACGTGGCTAAGTTAGTACGCTGTTAAGCGCCGTTCACCATCATCTGCCGGTGTTGGAAAGGCCTGAAAGCGAGCGATACGGGGCCGTAAGGAGAGATTGATTGAATCGGGCCTTGATTGCCCTGGGATGTCTTGTCGTCGTCCTGGTGGCGGGCGCCCTGATCGCGCCGAGCTTCATCGACTGGAACAAGTATAAGGACCCGATCCAGGCGGAGGCCGAACGGCTGACCGGGCGGGACGTCACGGTCGGCGGCCATCTCAGCTTTTCCGTTCTGCCGTCTCCGGCGCTCTCGGCCGACGATGTGCGCATCGCCAATATCCCCGGCGCCAAGGCCGACGACTTCGCGCGGCTGAAGTCGCTGCGCGTCAATGTCGCGCTGATGCCGCTGCTGACCGGCCACATTCAGGTCCGCCAGATCACGCTCGTGGAGCCCGACGATCTCGCTCGAGGTGACGGCCGACGGCACGCGCAACTGGGTCTTTTCGAACGCAGAGGCGGGAACCGATCAGTCGAAAACGCCCGCCGCGGGTGGAGCGGGCCTCCTTCAGGCCGTGCGGCTCGATAATTTCGTCATCGAGAATGGCGATATCACGTTCCGGGACGAGCAGACCGCTGTCGGCATCCGGCGAACCGACCGAAGTGCACCTTCAGGGACTGAACGCCCTCATCACCGCGCAGACCCTGCAGGGGCCGGTCAAGGCCACCGGCGAGGCGGTCTACCGGGCGGTGCCGTTTTCCTTCTCGCTCGATGCGGGAACCTATGTGGCGGGGCGGCCGACGGCGCTCTCCGTCAGCCTGAAGGCGAAGAACGAGCCGGTGCAGGGCGCGTTCGACGGAGCGCTGACGGATGCGGTGCCGCATGCCAGCGTCAACGGCAAGCTGACGCTCAGCGGGGACGATCTCGCGGGTGTCATCCGGATGGCCAATGCCGAGGTAAAGCCCGCGCGCAAGGTCGCGCCCGATTTCACCTCCCATAAGCCGTTTTCCTTCGAGACCAAGCTTTCCGGCTCGATAGAGCAGGCCAAGCTCGACGAGATCGCACTCGCGGTCGGCGATGCCCATGGCAGCGGCGCGGCGACCCTGTCGCTGATCAATGGCGGCGCATTCGATGTCGCGCTTCAGGTCAACAGTCTGGATCTCGACGCATTTCTGAAGCCCGGTGCCGCGCCTGAACGCAACAGCGGCGGCGCGACGGTCGTGGATATCGGGCAGGGCGGCGCGACGCCGTTCGAATTGCCGACGAAGCTCAACGGTTCGTTCGATCTCGGCATCGCCGCGCTCGGCTATCATGGCGGGACGGTGCGTCAGGTCCGCTTCACGGCGGATCTAAAGGATGGCAAGGCCTCGATCACCCGCGCCTCGGCGCTGTTGCCGGGCGGCTCGGACGTGAGCGGCACGGGCGCGCTGGTGGCCGAGGACGGCAAGCCAAGTTTCACCGGCACGGTCAAAGGTACGTCGAGCAATCTCCGCGCGATTCTCGACTGGTTCAACGCCGAATCCGGCCGATATCCCGGCGGACCGTCTGACCAAGCTGGTGTTGAACAGCGGCGTTCTGGTCAAGGGCGATACGGCGACCTTCAGCAATCTCGACGTCACGCTCGACACGTCCCGTATCGTCGGAAGCGGCAGCCTGACCTTCGCTGCGCGTCCCAACATCGCGCTCGATGTGGATGTGGACCGCCTCAATCTCGACGCCTATCTCGCGCCCGAGGAAACACCGCCGGCGAATGGCGCGCCCCAGCAGCCGGGCCAGCAAGTTGGCCAGCCGGCCCCAAAGACGCCGCCGCCCGCCGCCGCTCCGAACCCGCACCCGCTCGCGGTGCTTGCGGATTTCGACGGTGCGCTCAAGGCGAAGATCGACCGTGCGACCATGATGGGCGTGTCGGCGGATGACGTGAACGTCAGTGCCTCGCTCAAGGACGGCGTCGCCACGCTGGCCTCGCTCGCGGCCGACGATGTCGCCGGGGCGAAGGTCGCCGCGACCGGCACCGCGCAAGGCTTTGCCGCCGAGACGAGCTACACCGCGAAGGTCGATCTGCAGACCGGCGAGCTTTCCGATTTCCTGCGATCGATGAATGTCACCGTGCCCTTTGCCCGGGATACGCTCGGCAATGCGGCGCTCACGCTCGGCTTCGATCGAGGCGCAGGCGAAACATACGCTGAGCGTCAGCGGGACGATTGGAAAGACGACCGTCATGGCCACCCGCGACGTGACTGCGGGCGACGCCAGCAAATTCAATCTCCGGTTCGATCTCAAGAATCCCAACCTCAGCGATTTTACCCGGCAGTTCGATATCGGCTTCAGTCCTCTGGGCTCGGCGGCGGCGACGCCGATCTCGATCAGTGGCGAGGCCTCCGGCACGAAGGCCGCATCCCTGGTCAAGCTGCATGGCCGCGTTGCCGGCGGAGCGATCGATGCAGCCGGGGACCTGAATTCCTATCCGGACGATCCCGCGTATAATTTCGGCGTTTCCCTACGGCACGACGACTTCGCCGATCTGCTCCGGCTTCTCGGTGTCGACTATTCCCAGAAGGCGGGCGGCGTCGGCGCGGTCATGGCGGAGGCGCAGGTCAAAGGCAACGCCAAACATGCGGATCTGCTCGGCCTCAAATTGACGCGTCGGAGACACGAACGCGACCGGCACGGCCGCCATCGATATATCCGGTGCGTTGCCTCGGGTCACCGCGGATCTGACCGCCGGGGACGTTGCGCTCGATCCGTTTCTGGGCCCGGCGACCACCGGCGTCGAGCAGGCGAAGCAGGCGGGGCGCGTCGATCCCGGCGCAAGGCGCTGGTCGCGAAGCCGCATGGATCTCGGTTGGCTGACCGGTTATGCGGGCGACATCGAGCTGAAGGCGGACCGCCTGTCCGTCCGGGGTTACGATTTCCGCGATCCCGACATCAAGCTGCTGCTCGACAAGGGCACTGTCACGATGCGCCAGTTCACCGGGAAGCTCTTCGGCGGCTCGCTGGATCTCCGGGCCGTGCTGCGCGCGCAGGCGTACGCCCGATCTTTCGATGACCTTCAGCCTGTCGAACGCGTCGGTCGAGGATGCGCTGGCGACGATGGCCGGGGTGAGCGGGCGACCGGAACTTTCTCCGCCAACGGTTCGATCTCCACCAACGGAAACAGCCAGATCGAGATGATCTCGGACACCACGGGCAGCGCCACCGTCAAGGCGCAGAACGGCGTGCTCACGGCATCGATCTCGGGCGCATCGCGCCGGGCGCGCCAAGATCTCCACGATGGACGACATCACCAAGCTGCTGGCCGGGGCCACCACGCAGGGCGCGACGCCCTACAAGTCGATTCAGGCGACCTTGAGCCTCGATAACGGGACGCTGACGGCGCAGAACGTTTCGGCGGATATCGATGCCGCGAAAGGCACGATCAATGCGATCGGTCGATCTGCCCACTGGATGACCGTGATCGACAGCCAGTTCCAGACGCGGGACTGGCCGGATCGCCGCCCATCGGGATCGTGCCTGAACGGGGCGGTGAACAAGCCGCGCCGCGCGGTGTCAGACCGCGGATCTCAAGCAGTATCCTCGCGCGCAATGTCGATGAGACCATGCTCAAGGGCGTGATCGAAGAGCAGGACAACAAGGGCCTGAACGAGCTCCTCGGCTCCGACAAGCCGCCTGCGCCGCCGCCCGCAAAATCGTCCGAGCAGCCCAAAGCCTCTCAACAATAGGTATCAGTTCCTTTCGGGGCTGCCAGTGCCCGGGCGAGCAGCTCGACCCGCAGCGCGCTCGAGAGATTGCCGGTTCGCCGCGCGTCGATTTCGGTGACGAGGTCGTTGATCGAGCGGCCTTCGCGGTCGCGCGATGTCCTTGAAGGACGCCAGAAGATCGCTTCGAGCGTGACGCTGGTGCGGTGCCCGGCGACCTTGAGGGAATGTTTTTCGAGCCGTGCCGGGATCGTCGCATCGCGTGCGGCTCACTTCTTGCGCCGTCCGGCGGGCTTTCGACTTGGCCGGGGCGACCATGTTCTCGGGCACGACGAGCGGTCGAAATCCTCGGCGCTGACGAGCTTCAGGCTCCAGCGCGGCCTCGCGCAGCGTCAGGTCGTAGTCAAGGCATGCTTGGCGATCTTGGCCGCCGCGTCATAGCCGATCTCGGGCGCGAGCGCGGTGACCAGCATCAGCGACCGGTCGAGAAGCTCGACGATGCGCGCCATCTCGGGCTCGATGCCCGGCGACGCAGCGATCGGCGAAGCTTCGCGCGGCATCGCCGAGCAGCCGTGATCGATTGCAGGACATTATACGCGATCAGCGGCTTGTAGGCGTTGAGCTCCATCTGGCCGTGCGCGCCGCCGAAGGTGACCGTGACATGGTTGCCCATCACCTGCGCGCACACCATGGTCAGCGCCTCCGCCTGGGTCGGGTTGACTTTGCCCGGCATGATGGAGGAGCCGGGCTCGTTCGCCGGCAGCCGTAATTCGCCGAGGCCCGCGCGCGGGACCGGAGCCGAGAAGCCGGATATCGTTCGCGATCTTCATCAGGCTGGCGGCGATGGTGTTCAGCACGCCGGACAGCTCGACCATCGAGTCATGGGCGGCGATGCCTTCGAACTTGTTTTTCGCCGGGACGAAGGGCAGGCCGGTGATCCTGGCGATCTCGGCCACCACCTTGCGCGCGAAATTCCGCCGGAGCGTTCAGCCCCGTGCCGACCGCCGTGCCGCCTTGCGCGACAGTGCATAGAGCCGGGGCAGGGCGCTTTCGATGCCGGTCGAGGCCGAGCTCGACCTGTCGGGCATAGGCGGAGAATTCCTGGCCGAGCGTGATCGGCGTCGCGTCCTGCAAATGCGTCCGCCCGATCTTCACGATCCCGTTCCAGCGCTCGCCTTTTTCGCGATGACGCGCCTGCAGATGCTTCAGCGCGGGAACGAGCCGCTGATCGATCTCCGTCGCCGCCGCGACATGCATCGCCGTCGGGAAGGTGTCGTTCGACGACTGCGAGCGATTGACATGATCGTTGGGATGTACCGGCTTCTTGGAGCCGAGCGTGCCGCCAAGGATTTCGATCGCCCGGTTCGCGATCACTTCGTTGGCGTTCATGTTGGACTGGGTGCCCGAACCGGTCTGCCAGATCACCAGCGGAAAATGGTCGTCCCACTTGCCGTCCATCACTTCCTGCGCCGCCTGGGCGATGGCCTTCGCGATATCGGGCGTCAACAGGCCGAGCGATGCGTTGGTTCGCGCGGCGGCGAGCTTGACGATGGCCAGCGCGCGGATGAGCGGAGGCGGCATTCGTTCCGAGCCGATCGGGAAAATTCATGAGGGAGCGCTGGGTCTGCGCCCCCCAATATCGGTCCCCGCGCACTTGGACGGCGCCAAGGCGAATCGGTCTCTGTTCTGGTGTGCTTTGGCATGGCTCTTTTGACTGCGGCCCCAAAATAGCATCAAGCCCAGGAAATCGGCAAAGCATTAGCCGGTTCCTGGGCTTGACCGGGCCCCACAGCCCAACCGAGGTTCTAGTTGTTGCGGCGACGGATTCGAACCTCGGCAAACTTTTTCGCCAGTTGGCGGCGGCGGCGCATCAGCTCCAGAGCCGCCAGGCCGAAGGCGAGGAGAGTCCAGGTCGCCGGTTCCGGGACCTCCGTCGGGTTGTTGTCGATTTGGCCGTCATGCTGGCCACTGTGGTGGTGATAGGTCCAGGGATCGGTCGGGTCGACATTCGGCAGATCCTGGTCGGTAATGTCGCCATTGCCGTCGTCGACACCGCCGGACGAATTGCCGTCCTCATGATGGTGGCCGGTGTCCTGCGGGATCGTCGGGCCGTTGTTGTCGGCTGGCGGATCGAAATCGTGGTTGTTCTGGTCAGTGTTTCCGCCGGTATTGCCATCGGTGTCGCCGCCAGTGTTTCCACCAGTGTTGCCGCCGGTGTTGACGCCAGCGTTGCCGCCGGTGTTTCCACCAGTGTTGCCGCCGGTGTTTCCACCAGTGTTGCCGCCGGTGTTTCCACCAGTGTTGCCGCCGGTGTTGCCACCGGTATTGCCACCAGTGTTCCCGCCGGTATTGCCGCCAGTGTTACCACCGGTATTGCCGCCGGTGTTTCCACCAGTGTTGCCGCCGGTGTTCGCCGCCGGTATTGCCGCCAGTGTTCCCGCCGGTATTGCCGCCAGTGTTACCACCGGTATTGCCGCCGGTGTTTCCACCAGTGTTGCCGCCGGTGTTTCCACCAGTGTTGCCGCCGGTGTTGCCACCGGTATTGCCACCAGTGTTCCCGCCGGTATTGCCGCCAGTGTTACCACCGGTATTGCCGCCGGTGTTCCCGCCGGTGATTGCCGCCAGTGTTACCACCTGTATTGCCGCCGGTGTTGCCACCAGTGTTCCCGCCGGTATTGCCGCCAGTGTTACCACCGGTATTGCCGCCGGTGTTCCCACCAGTGTTGCCGCCAGTGTTCCCGCCGGTATTTCCACCGGTGTTGTCGCCAGTGTTTCCACCGGTGTTGCCGCCAGTGTTGACGCCAGCGTTGCCGCCAGTGTTTCCCCCGGTGTTCCCGCCAGTGTTGCCACCGGTGTTCCCGCCGGTATTGCCACCGTTATTGCCGCCGGTATTACCACCGGTGTTGCCACCGGAGCTTCCGCCGCCCGGCGTCGTGGTGGTCGTCACCGTGCCGTCGACATTCGAGCCATTGCCGTTGTCGGCGGTGTAGGTGGAGCCGGGCTTGTTGTTGTCGGTAAACGAGGTCGAGTTGTCGGACGGGCTCTGCGGATCGATCACGATCACGATCTGCCCGCCGCCGGTACCGGACCCGCCGTTGTTCGGCAGGGTGATCCACGTGCCGGTATCGCCGGAGCCGTTGCCGCCGGGGTTTCCGTTGCCGCCGATATAACCGCCGTTGCCGCCACCGCCGCCACCGCCAATGATGTCGGAAAAACGCGGGCGGATATTGCGGGCATAGGATGTCGGGATGGTGCCCGGCGAGGCGACGCCGCCCGAGATGATGTAATCGGTCGGGATGCCGTTTTCGAACACCACGTCGATGGTGATGTCCTTGGCGTCGTAGGTGGTGCCGCCGACGATGATCTGGCCGGCGCTCGGATGGACGTCATCAAGCAGCACGCGGCCGCGGCGCGGAAGAATGCTCAGGTCGTAGTTGAAGGTCACCGTGCCGGTGACTTCCTTCGTCGGGGGCGTGGAACCCAGGGCGTAATCCGTGAAGTTCTTGGCGCTGACCTCGATCGTCGTGGTCATCTGGCCGCTGTCGAGCGAATCGTTGGTCGTCGCGCCCTGCGAGATCCGGATATGCCGGTTCGGGGTGGACTGACTGACAGCAAAGGTAACGGCGCCAATGACGCCGAACGATACGATTGCCGCCGCTCTTTTCGTAAGTTTCCGCCGCATCGTGGGACTCCAATCCAACCAATCCGCCGCCCGGACTGGATGGAGTGAAGAAAGCAACCACTGTGCCAATCACCAATGTTATTTAAAAACAATGGGTTGCGCTGAATTTAACGAAGATTAAAGCACGTTCGTCCGGTTTCGCGACGTGCCGGAAACGGCCGATGTCCGGAATTGAAACCGGTTCTTAACAAGCCGGTAACGTTTGGCGGCGAGGCCGGGGCGGCCCGCGACGAGCCGGTCTCAGAGCCCCTTGAAGAAGTCGTTGCCCTTGTCGTCGACCACGATGAAAGCGGGGAAGTCCTCGACGTCGATCTTCCATACCGCTTCCATGCCGAAATCGGCGAAATCGAGCACCTCGACCTTGCGGATATTGTCGCGCGCGAGGATCGCGGCCGGGCCACCGATGGAGCCGAGATAGAAGCCGCCATGCTTCTTGCAGGCATTGGTGACGGCGGGGCTGCGGTTGCCCTTGGCGAGCATGATCATGCTGCCGCCCAGGGCCTGGAACGGATCGACATAGGAGTCCATGCGGCCGGCCGTGGTCGGGCCGAAGGAGCCGCTGGCATAGCCTTCGGGAGTCTTGGCCGGGCCGGCGTAATAGACGATGTGATCCTTGAAGTAATCCGGCATCGGCTTGCCGGCCTCGATCTGCTTCTGGATCGCGGCATGGGCGAGATCGCGCGCGACGACGATGGTGCCGGTGAGCGACAGCCGCGTCTTGATCGGATATTGCGTCAGTTCGGCGAGGATCTCCTTCATCGGCCGGTTGAGATCGACCGGGACGACGTGCTCGCTCAAATGATGATCGAGGCTCGGCAGATATTTCGCCGGATCGGTTTCCAGCTGTTCGATGAAGATGCCCTCGGTGGTGATCTTGGCCTTCGCTTGGCGGTCCGCCGAGCACGAAACGCCGATGCCGATCGGCACCGACGCGCCGTGGCGGGGCAGGCGGATGACGCGTACGTCGTGGCAGAAATATTTGCCGCCGAACTGCGCGCCGATTCCGGTGTGCTGGGTCATCTTGTGGATTTCGGCCTCGAGCTCGAGATCGCGGAAGGCCTGACCGCGATTGTTGCCGCTGGTCGGCAGCGTATCGAGATAGCGGGCGCTGGCGAGCTTCACGGTCTTGAGATTCATTTCCGCCGACAGGCCGCCGACGACGATGGCGAGGTGGTAGGGCGGGCAGGCCGCCGTGCCGAGGGTGCGGATTTTCTCGTCCAGAAACGCGGTCAGCTTGTCGTGGCGCAGCACGGCGGGTGTCTGCTGATACAGATAGGTCTTGTTGGCGGATCCGCCGCCCTTCGCCATGAACAGGAAATCGTAGTGATCGCCCTTGCCGGCGAAGATATCGATCTGGGCCGGCGTGTTGTCCTTCGTGTTCACTTCCTCGAACATCGAAAGCGGCGCCATCTGCGAATAGCGCAGATTGGTGGTCGTGTAGGTGTCGGCCACGCCGCGCGAGAGGGCCTCGGCGTCGTCGCCGTCGGTCCAGACATACTGGCCCTTCTTGCCGACCACGATGGCCGTGCCGGTGTCCTGACAGCTCGGCAGCACGAATCCAGCCGCGACATTGGCGTTCTTCAACAGCTCCAGCGCGACGAAGCGGTCGTTATCCGAAGCCTCGGGATCGTCCAGGATCGAGCGAAGCTGGGCGAGGTGGCCGGGCCGCAGCAGGTGCGCGATCTCGCGCATCGCGCTGGCCGCGAGGCGCCGGAGGCCCTCGGTCTCGATGGTGAGCACCTTCTTGCCGCCGAGCGTGGTGGTGGAGACGAAATCGGACGTGATCTTGCGGTAGGGCGTCTCATCGGCGCCCAGCGGGAAAAGGTCCTGATAAATGAAATCGCTCATGGCTCGGCGTCCCGTGCGGAAAACGAGAAAGGGGGCTGGAATACAGCCCCCTTATAAGCCGACAAATTTACGAAAGGCTATTTCTTTCGGAACGAATTCAGCGTGACGACATTGTCCTGCGCGCCGGCCGGCACGGCATCCTCGGGATCCGATGCCGGGGCAGCCCCGCCGCGCGACGAACGGCGCACCGCGCGGCTCGCCTTGGCGGCCTTGTCTTCGACTTGCGAGACCCGGAATTGCAGGCCGAACTGCACGCTCGGATCCAGAAATCCGATAATGGCGGAGAACGGAATCACCAGCCGTTCCGGCACGCCCGAGAAGCTCAGATTGATCTCGAAATGGTTCGGACGGACAACCAGGCCCCAGAACTGGTGCTGGAGCACAATTGTCATCTCCGTCGGATAACGTTCCTTCAGATAGGCGGGCAGGCTTACGCCGTCCTCTCCCGTGGCAAAGGCAACGTAATAATGGTGCTCGCCCTTGAGACCATTGACCGCGACATCGGAGATAATATCGCGCACAACACCGCGAAGGGCGTTCTGCACCATCTCATCATAGTCGAAATCGACGTTTTCGCTGTTCATCATCGGACGTACCTGTTGGTCATAGGACCTCAGGACGCGCCAAGACCTCTACGCGGCAGCTACTATCCCACCATGGTCGTTTGCGGACCCCAGTCCCGTTATTAAGATCTTTTATACGGTGTTGTTGGGGGACGACCGAGTCAAAATCTGGGACGCAAGAAAAATATCTTGTGGACAAAAATCGACGTCTTCTGTGGAAAATTTTTGAGGGCAGCGGTGGCGGTCTGGCAGGGGGCTTGAATTCGCTTGCATTTTCATGCATACATATGAACATGTGTTCAGATGTAGCGAAGTAGAGGGCAGAGGATGTGGAACCCCGATGATCGCGTGATAAGCGACGTCGCCGACATATTTAAGCAGCTTGGGGATGCATCGAGGCTGCGAATCGCGGTCTGTTGCATGACCAGCGACGTCTGCGTGACGGATATCGCGGAACGTCTGCGCCTGTCCCCTTCGCTCGTCAGCCACCATTTGCGGCTGTTGCGCGCCGCGCGCCTTGTCCGGTCGGACAGGCGCGGCAAGCAGGTCTATTACAGCCTCGCCGATTCGCATGTCCGTTCCGTGCTCACCGACATGATCGACCACGTCGCCGAACGCTACGAGGGCGAGCTCTTGCCGTTACAGGGAGCATCGCGATGAGTCACGAGTGCTGCAGCGTCGAAGAACACGAGCCGGAAGGCGCGTTCCGCCGCGCTCTGTGGGTGGTGCTGGTGATCAACGCGGCGATGTTCCTGATCGAGGCGGCGTCGGGGCTGTTGTCGGGCTCGGTCGCGTTGCAGGCCGATGCGCTCGATTTCCTCGGCGACGCGACGACCTATGCGATCACGTTGATGGTGTTGGGCATGTCGCTGCGGTGGCGCGCCTCGGCATCGATTCTGAAGGGCGCGACGATGACCGCCTTCGGCATCTATGTGCTCGGCCTCGGCGTGTACCGACTCTTCGGGAATGTCGTTCCGGAGGCCGAGGTGATGAGCGGCGTCGGCGTGCTCGCGCTCATCGCCAATGTCGTGAGCGCCGTCATTCTCTATAAGTTCCGCGCGGGCGACAGCAACCGCCGTTCGGTCTGGCTGTGCAGCCGGAACGACGCGATCGGCAATGTCGCCGTCATCGCCGCCGGCGGGGCGGTCTATCTCACCGGCACGCGCTGGCCGGATCTCATCGTCGCCGCCTTCATGGCCGGCCTCGCGACGTGGAGCGCATGGCACATCCTGATCCAAGCCCGAGGCGAACTCCGCCATGATGCCGCGCATCAGGCGGCGGAGTAAGACCTTACGGGGAGAGTGAAGTGGGCGGGCTTCTGTTGCCCGGTGCCCGCCCGAACCGCGCTTTTCACTGGTTATTAAGCAGCGAGAGCGAGAGGTGCGTTATCGTTGGCACCTGTGAGATTGACCCGATAACGGCGGATATCATACCGGGCAAAAGCTACACCTTTACTACGCACGTCGATCCTGTTTCGCCCCCATATCGTACGGGTGGCCGAGGCCTTGCCCGAAGCGGGTAATGGTGGAGGCGCCGGGTACCGCCCCCGGGTCCGCAACGCTTATTCCGTGCAGTGTTTATCGCCATAGTCGGTTGCCCGACGCTCCATATATAAGCGCGAACGGTTAAAGCTTAAAGAGCAATGGCGATCTGATTTGCGAGACGGTAAACTCTCCCCATGCGCCAATACCATGATCTCCTGCGCCACGTTCTCGAAACAGGCGCCGAAAAGCACGACCGGACGGGCACCGGCACGCACAGCGTGTTCGGCTACCAGATGCGGTTGGACCTGAGCCGAGGGCTTTCCCCTGCTCACGACCAAGAAGCTGCATCTCAAGTCGATCATCTACGAGCTTCTGTGGTTCCTCGCGGGCGACACCAATATCCGTTACCTGAACGGAACACGGCGTCTCGATCTGGGACGAATGGGCGGACGAGAACGGCGAGCTCGGGCCGGTTTACGGCAAGCAGTGGCGCTCCTGGGCCGGCGCCGGACGGCGGCACGATCGACCAGATCTCGAACCTGGTCGCGCAGATCAAACGCAATCCCGATTCGCGCCGGCTGATCGTCTCCGCCTGGAACCCGGCGGAAGTCGACCAGATGGCGCTGCCGCCGTGCCATTGCCTGTTCCAGTTCTATGTCGCGGACGGGCGGCTTTCGTGCCAGCTCTATCAGCGCTCGGCGGACATCTTTTTCGGCGTGCCGTTCAACATCGCGTCCTATGCGCTGCTCACGCTGATGATGGCGCAGGTGACCGGGCTTGAAGCCGGGCGAGTTCGTCCACACCTTCGGCGACGCGCATCTCTATCTCAATCACGTCGAGCAGGCCGAGGAGCAGCTCTCCCGCGAGCCCTATCCGCTGCCCACGATGACGCTGAACCCGGACGTGACGGACATCTTCGCCTTCGACCTACGAGGATTTCACGCTCGAGAATTACCGCTTCCATCCGCACATCCCGGCCAAGGTCGCGGTGTAGCAATGCCGTCATGATCATCTCACTCGTCGTCGCCGTCGCCGAGAACGGCGTCATCGGCAAGGACAACGATCTGCCATCCGCATCTCCGGCGGACCTGAAACGCTTCAAGTCGATCACGATGGGCAAGCCGCTGATCATGGGCCGGAAGAATTACGAGTCCATCGGCCGGCCGCTGCCCGGCCGCAAGAACATCGTCATCACGCGCCAGAAGGACTATGCGCCCGAAGGCGTCACCGTCGTGCATTCCTTTGACGAGGCGCTCAAGGCGGCCGAACCGGCGGACGAAGCGATGGTGATGGGCGGCGCGGAGATCTTCAAGCTCGCGCTTCCGAATGCCGACAAACTCTATCTCACCGAAATCCACGCCAGCCCCGACGGCGACACCTTCATGCCGCCCTGGAACCGCAACGAATGGCGCGAAGTCTTCCGCGAAGATCATGCCGCCGAGGGCGACACGCCGGCTTACAGTTATGTGGATCTGATGCGGACTTCATCGAAAAAGGCAGAGAATCAAATTGACCGCGATCGAAACAGGCGGATAGCATACAACTATTCCGCGAGGGGCGCGCGAGGGGGTTGTGCTTTAAGATCTAATTAAGACGTCGTATTGCGCGATAGTCGTATTCGTTGTCGTCAATTTGAACGCGGCGAAATCGGCGCTCGACGTACTGCATTTAGTCATCGGTCAAGGGTCAGTCATTTATCTGCCTGAAACCGTTACACCCGGGTTTCAAGTTCTGGTTGTCGTCGTGTTCCTGTTTGTCGGGATAGCTGTCTTATTCTTGCTCGAGAAGCTCGGGAACACGATATCGACAAACAAGAGGCTTGAACGTCTTGGCCCAGAGCTAGCTTGGAAGATCAGTAAGGAGTACATGCGGGTCAGTCAGGCGGATCGCCCAAATCTCGACGGCAACAACGAGGCACTTCGGGCTTATCACCGGGCCCAAATCACACAATTCCTTAGAATAATTTGTCGTGCTCTCGAACGCCGCTATCGGCAGTCAACTCTGACGGCGACGTTGATGCTCCCTGCCCGACAGAACGATGATGAGAAGGATCGGCTCTATATTGAGTTTTGGTGGAACCAAGATCAGAAGAACCGGACACTCATAAGTCCGATTCAGACGGAAGACGGAAGGGATTTGGGCTGGAGGAGGGGTTTTGTGGACATGCCTGGTGTTGGAAACGATCGGTATCGGGCGGAAAGGCGTCTCGTAAGGCGCTGTTTTTCAAGAAGACTTGGCTAGTGCCTTGCGGCAAGAAGTTGTATGAAAAAACGTCGGATCGTCAGCGCGATGTTAAGAGTTTCCTTTCTATCTACATGAGTAACATATTGACGGCCATGATCAGACCACATTTGTGCTGAACATCGATGCGACGGATGCATTCTATTTTCCGCTGACGAGGCGAGGATTGACTGGCTTGGATTCCGAGTTGAGGCCAGTCAATGCCGCAATTGGCCGCCATGTATTCGAATATGTTCGGTTGTCGCTGACGGATAATCTCGTAATGCTACGTAGAGCGAAGCTGGTAAACTAGATAAAGTATGCTCGTATTTTAAGGCCGCAACATCTAGACGGGAGCACATCAGTGACGCAAAGGGCAAGGAGTCTCACTTTTCAGATCATCATTCCCGGCAGAGACGTAACGAGTTCCTGGACAAGCTTGAAAAGATTTTCCGAAGTGTGCGCGGCGCGCAAAAGGAGCGAAACACTCCGATTAAAGACGACGAGGCGTCTTCCAGAAAGACCGACCGCAAGAAAAGGGCAACAGCTTAAAGGTCTGCACTATAAGGTTGTAGTTCTGGGCTGGAAGTTTGGCCCGGCATTGTGCGCGAGTTCGCTCTGCTGTAACGAGCCCCCTACTGCACCAGAATATTCGGCGCCTTCCGGCCACCTTGCGCACTGGCGTAAAGCTTGTCCGATACTTCGGCGGCGAGGTCCATGAAGGCGTGGGCTTGCTCGCTGTCGGGTTGGGAGACGACGATCGGCGTGCCGCCGTCGGAGTTCTCGCGGATCGCGATGTGGAGCGGGATCTCGCCGAGGAAGTCGCAGCCGAGCTGCTCCGCCGTTTCGCGCGCGCCGCCATGGCCGAAGATCTCGGAGGCCTCGCCGCAATGGGGGCAGATGAAATAGCTCATATTCTCGACGATGCCGAACACCGGTACTTCCACGCGACGGAACATGGCGAGACCGCGCCGCGCGTCGATGAGCGCGATGTCCTGAGGAGTCGAAACGATGACCGCGCCCGCGAGCGGCACGCGCTGGGCGAGCGTCAGCTGCGCGTCGCCCGTGCCCGGAGGCATGTCGACGACGAGCACATCGAGGTCACCCCAGTTCACGTCGGTCAGCATCTGCTGCAACGCCCCGGCGACCATCGGGCCGCGCCAGACCGTCGCGCGGTCCTCCTCGATCAGGAAGCCGATCGACATGCAGGCCACGCCGAACTTCTCGATCGGGATCAATTTTTTGTCATCACTGACGCGCGGCTTCTCCGAAATTCCCATCATCCGGGGGAGCGACGGACCATAGATATCGGCATCCAGAATGCCGACCCGTTTGCCGAGACGCTGGAGCCCGAGCGCGAGGTTCACCGCGACCGTGGATTTGCCGACTCCGCCCTTGCCGCTGGCCACCGCGATGATCGCCTGAATGCCCGGAATCCCTGACTTTGTCTGGGCCGCCTGGGCCTTCGGGCCGGGGGCGTGCTGATGCCCCGCCGCCGGTCCGCCGGTCTGCGCGTGGTGCTGTCCGGGGCCTTCCCGCTCGGCGGTCAGTACGGCCGTTACCGCCGTCACGCCGCGCAGTTCCTTCACCGCATTTTCGCAGGCCTTGCGCAGCGGCTCCATCCGCGCGCCGTCGCCCGCCGCGACCTCGACGATGAATCCGACCTTGCCTTCTCGGACATAGAGGCCACTTATCATGCCGTTGCTGACGACATCCTTGCCCGATTTGGGGTCGATGATCTCTTTCAGTGCGTCCAGTACGTGTTCTTTGGTGATTTCAGGCATGCCAATACGTGTGTGTGAAAGGAGACTTCTGCGGCAAAAGGCGCGATAATGCATATGCGCCGAGGTTTGCCTCTTTTGTCCGGGTAATCTACATATAACGCAACGCAAATAAATCCGAATCCTATTAAGCACGGGGCGCGCGTGGGGCGCCCCGAAGTTTCGAAAGGGGGCGCAATGCCTTGGCAGAATCAGAGCGGCGGCGGTGGGGCGGTCCATGGGGACGAGGCCCGCGCGGCGGGGGCGGCGGTAACCAGCCGCCCAATCTCGAGGAGCTGCTGCGGCGGGGCCAGGACCAGTTCCGCGGCATGATGCCCGGGCGGCTTCAACAAGCCCCGCTGGTTCCTGCTCGGATTGCTCGTCGTGCTCGCGATCTGGGGCTTCAGCGGCTTCTACCGCGTGCAGCCCGACGAGCAGGGCGTCGTGCTGCGATTCGGCAAATGGGTCCAGACCACGCAGCCGGGCCTCAACTACCATCTGCCCTATCCGATCGAGACCGTCTTCACGCCCAAGGTGACGCGCGAAAACAACATCGATATCGGCTTCACCCAGGCCGGCGGCGGCCAGCGCGACGTCGCGGCCGAAAGCCTGATGCTCACCGGCGATGAGAACATCGTCGACATCGATTTCAGCGTCGTCTGGGTGATCAAGGACGCCGGCAAATATCTCTTCAATATCCGCGATCCGGAGCTGACGGTTCGCGCCGTCGCCGAGAGTGCGATGCGCGAGGTCATCGGCAAGACCCCGATTCAGAGCGCGCTCACCGAAGGCCGGCAGGACATCGAAATCCAGACCAAGGATCTCGTGCAGCAGGCGCTCGACGAATATGAGTCCGGCATCGAGATCCGCCGGTTGAAGCTTCAGAAGGTCGATCCGCCGCAAGAGGTGATCGATGCGTTCCGCGACGTTCAGGCGGCGCGCGCCGATCAGGAGCGTCTCCGGAACGAAGCCGAGGCCTATGAGAACGACATCCTGCCGCGCGCCCGCGGTCAGGCCGAGAAGATCATTCAGGACGCCGAGGCCTATAAGGAACAGATCGTGGCCGAAGCGGAAGGCGAGGCGGCGCGCTTCATTTCCGTCTACAACCAGTACGCCAAGGCCAAGGATGTTACCCGCAAGCGCATGTATCTCGACACGATGCAGTCGATCCTGAGCGGCATGAACAAGGTCATCATCGACAAGTCGGCGTCCGGCGCGGGCGTCGTGCCCTATCTGCCGCTTCCCGAACTTCAGAAATCGACCGGGTCTCCGTCCGTGACGGCGTCTTCGCCCGGCTCCGGTCAATCCAGCAGCAGTCAGGGAGGCCGGTGATGAGCAGCCTGAAGACAATCATCCTGCTCGTTTTCGTCGGGCTCGTCGCGATCATCGCTTCCGGCTCCATGTTCACGGTCAACGAGACCCAGCAGGCGCTGGTGCTGCAATTCGGCCGTCCGGTGAACGTGGTCACCGATCCGGGGCTGCACTACAAGATCCCGTTCGTCCAGGACGTCCGCTATATCGACAAACGGATCCTCGCCCTGGACGCGCCCTCCGAGGAGGTGATCGCCTCCGATCAGAAGCGGCTCGTGGTGGACGCCTTCGCGCGCTACCGGATCCACGACCCGCTGAAGTTCTATGAGAGCGTGGGCAACGATCTGGTGGCCCGGCAGCGGCTGGAAACGCTGATCAACTCGAACCTGCGCCGCGTTCTCGGCAGCGAGGCGTTCTCGGCCGTGCTGAGCGGCGAGCGCGCCACCTTGATGCGGCGCATCCGGGACTCCGTGAACGAAGAAGCCAAGCAGTTCGGTCTCGACGTGGTCGACGTGCGGATCAAGCGCGCGGATCTTCCCGCCGCCAACAGCGAGGCGATTTATCGCCGGATGAAGGCGGAGCGCGACCGCGAGGCGAAGGATTTCCGGGCGCAGGGCGCTGAGATCAACCAGCGCATCGTGAGCCGCGCCAACCGCAACCGGACGGTGTTGCTTGCCGAAGCCCAGAAGCGTGCGGACATCCTGCACGGCGAGGGCGACGCGCGGGCGACCCAGGTTTTCGCGGAAGCTTACGGCAAGGACGTGGATTTCTTCGAATTCTACCGGTCGCTGGAGGCCTATCGTAAAGCGCTGGGCGACCACGACACCACGATGGTCCTGTCGCCGGACAGTCCGTTCCTGAAATACTTCGGGCGCGGGGCGAACGCGAAATAGGCGTGGGATACGGCTTCATCAACCACCGGGCTGGGCGCTAAATGAATTTTCTGGCGGCGGTCGGCCTGGTGCTGGTGTTCGAGGGCTGCCTCTATGCCCTTTTCCCCGGCGGGGTTAAGCGTATGATGGCGATGGCCCAGCATCTGCCGGAAGGCACGCTGCGTATCGGCGGTCTGGCGGCTGCGGTGGCGGGCCTTTTCGTGGTCTGGCTGGCACGCAATATGTTAACGTGAAGGCCGTATTTTCGCCGTATGGCCGGGCTATGTAAAAGGCTGTTTGGGCCCCGTAAAAGGGGTGAGGTTTGGCAGGCTCTCCGGCCGACGAAAGCAAGGGGTGCCAAGTGATCGAGCAATCTGGCGACATGTTGAATTCTGACTATCTTTCCGATTCCGGCGTCCAACCGACGGGGCGTCTCAGGTCCGTTTTCGCCGCTCTTGTGGCGCTGGTGATCTTAACGCCGGTCGCGGCGGCCGCTCACGAGACGCCGTCGAGCTTCGCGGATCTGGCCGAGAAGGTCATGCCGGCCGTCGTCAATATCGCGACCAAGCAGGAAGTGAAGCCCGAGCGTCAGGTGCCGCTTCCCGAGATCCCGCCCGGATCGCCTTTCGAGAAGTTTTTCAAGGACTTCCTGGACCGCAACCGGCCGCAGGGCAATCAGCCGCGCAGCATCGCCGCGCTGGGCTCCGGCTTCATCATCGATGCCAAGGGCTACATCGTGACCAACAACCACGTCATCGACGGGGCGGACGAGGTCACGGTCATTCTCGGCAACAAGAAGGAATTCAAGGCCACCATCGTGGGCCATGACGCCGAAACCGATCTGGCGCTTCTCAAGATCGATTCCGACAAGCCGCTTCCGTTCGTCGAACTCGGCGATTCCGACAAGCCGCGCGTCGGCGACTGGGTCATGGCGGTCGGCAATCCGTTCGGCATCGGCGAATCCGTCAGCGTCGGCATCGTGTCGGCGCGGAATCGCGATCTCCGGTCGGGCAATTTCGACGACTTCATCCAGACCGATGCGGCCATCAACAAGGGCAATTCCGGCGGCCCGCTGTTCGACATGGACGGCAAGGTGGTCGGCATCAACACGGCCATCTATTCGCCGAACGGCTCCAGCGTCGGCGTCGGCTTCGCCACCCCGGCCAATCTCGCCAAGAAGGTGATCGCGGATCTGCGCCAGTTCGGCGAAATCCAGCGCGGCTGGCTCGGTGTCCGGATCCAGAGCCTCACCGATGAAATCGCGGAGAGCCTGAGCCTTTCGGATAACTCCGGCGCGCTCGTGACCGAGGTCATCCCGGATGGCCCGGCGGCGAAGGCCGGCGTCGAGCTGAGCGACGTCATTCTCGAATTCGACGGCCAGAAGATCGACGAAATGCGCAATCTGCCGCGCATCGTCCTGGAGACGCCGATCGGCAAGAAGGTCTCCATGAAGGTCTGGCGCGACGGCAAGATGAAGGAACTGCCGGTGAAGGTCGGCAAGTTCGAGGAACAGAAGGTCGCCGCCGTCGAGGAGCCCGAAACGCCGAAGCAGCCGGTCGGCAAGTCCGTTCTCGGCATGGATCTCGCGGCGCTTACGCCGTTGCTGCGCGAGCGCTTCGAGGTCGAGCCCGGCACGGACGGCGTCGCGGTTCTCGATGTCGATCCCAGCGGCAGCGCGGCCGAGAAGGGCATCCGGCCCGGCGATATCATCGTCGAGGTGGATCGCCAGAAGGTCGCGAGCCCGGCGGATATCGAGGCGCGCATGGCGGCGGCAAAGATCGATCGCAAGGCGGTTCTGTTCCTGATCAACCGGAACAAGCAGAACGTCCATATCGCCCTGCCGACCGAGGGCTGACCCTCAAACCGCGGCGATTCAAGGGTGACGAGAGGTAAGGTCGAGTCCGGCATCGTCCTGATCGCCGGGCCGACGGCCTCGGGTAAATCGGCCCTGGCGCTGAAGCTCGCGGAGCAACTCGGCGGCACGGTCATCAATGCCGACAGCATGCAGGTCTACCGGGAGATCCCGGTCCTCTCGGCGCGACCGAGCCGAGGCCGACGAGGCGCGGGCGCCGCACCGGCTCTACGGTGTGCTGTCCGTGGCCGAAGTCCTGCTCGGCCGCCCGCTGGCGCGATCTCGCGCTCGATGCCATCGCGGAGGCACGGGAGGCGGGGACAGTGCCGATCCTGGTCGGCGGAACAGGGCTTTATTTCCGGGCGCTGCTGGAAGGCCTGGCGCCGGTGCCGGAAATTCCCGAAGCCATCCGGGCCGAGACCCGCGATCTGGCCCGGACCAAGGGCCCGAAGCGCTGCATGCGCTTCTCGCCGAGCGCGATCCCAGAATGGCGTCACGGCTTCACACGTCCGACCGGCAGCGAGTCGCCCGCGCCCTCGAAACGGTTCTCGCGACCGGGCGGTCGCTCGCCGAATGGCAGGAGATGGCGCCCGAAGGCGGTGTCGGGTCCGTCGAGGCGGTCACCAGGATCCTCGTCTCCCCGCCGCGCGAGATCGTTTATGCGCGGTGCGACGCGGCGATTGCGGGAGATGGTCGCCGGCGGCGCGCTGGACGAGGCGCGCGCCCTCGATGCGATGGATCTGGATCCCGGGCTTCCGGCGATGAAGGCGCTCGGCGTGCCGCATTTCCTCGCCGCGGTGAGGGGGGAGATGGCCGTCGAGGAGGCGATCACCGTGGCGCAAACCGCGACCCGGCATTACGCCAAGCGGCAGCTGACCTGGTTCCGGCATCAGTTCCCGGACTGGACCGGCTTCGAAGCGCAACAAGCCGAAACACTATTCGACAGTGTCATTTCATTTATTTCAAACCAACGTATCTGTTTTGTAATTTTATGTATTGACCGAGGCGTCGTCCAGCGGTTATGGTGCGCGCCTTCCGGGGCCTCGCGCCCCGGATTCCGTATTGTTTAGGAATTCGTCATGGCTGAACAAAGACTTCGTGGGGCCGAACTCGTCATCAAGGCGCTCGTCGATCAGGGCGTCGACACGATTTTCGGCTATCCGGGTGGCGCGGTGCTGCCGATTTATGATGCGCTCTTCAAGCAGAACGCGATCCGGCACGTCCTCGTCCGCCATGAGCAGGGCGCGGTTCACGCGGCCGAGGGCTATGCGCGTTCGACCGGCAAGCCCGGCGTCGTGCTGGTGACCTCCGGTCCGGGCGCGACCAACGCGGTCACGGGGCTCGCCGACGCGATGATGGATTCCATTCCGATCGTCTGCATCACCGGGCAGGTCGCGACGCATCTGATCGGCAACGACGCGTTTCAGGAAGCCGATACGGTCGGCATCACGCGGCCCGTCACCAAGCATAACTGGCTGGTGAAGAGCGGCGACGACGTCGCGCGGGTCATGCACGAGGCGTTCTATGTCGCCACCAACGGGCGTCCGGGGCCGGTCGTGGTCGATCTGCCGAAGGATATCCAGATCGCCATGGGCGATTATGTCGGGCCGGCCAATGTCCGCCACAAGACCTACCGCCCGCAGGTGAAGGGCGACCGTGCCGCTATCGAGCAAGCCCTGGAGGCCATGGCGAAGGCCAAGCGGCCGCTGTTCTATACGGGCGGCGGCGTTGTGAATGCCGGCCCGGCGGCGTCGCTGCTGCTGACCGAGCTCGTCCAGGCGACCGGCTATCCGATCACGAATACCTTGATGGGGCTCGGCACCTATCCGGCGAACGACAAGCAATTCCTCGGCCTCGTCGGCATGCACGGGACCTACAAGTCCAACATGTCGATGTATGAGTGCGACGTGATGATCTGCATCGGCGCCCGGTTCGACGACCGGGTGACGGGCAAGACGGACGAGTTCTCGCCGAATTCGCTGAAGATCCATGTCGATATCGACCGGTCCTCGATCAACAAGAACATCGCCGTCGATATTCCGATCATCGGCGACGCCGGGCTCGTGCTCGAGGACATGATCAAGATCTGGAAGTCGAAAGGCTATCAGCCGGACAAGAAGGCCCTGGCCGAGTGGTGGAAGACGATCGACAAGTGGCGTGAAAAGGACAGCTTGAAATACACCAAGCGCAAGGACGAGATCATGCCGCAGCACGCGATCCAGCGTCTGTATCGAGCTGACTCGCGACAAGGATCCGATCATCACGACCGAGGTCGGCCAGCACCAGATGTGGGCGGCGCAGTTCTTCGGATTCCAGAAGCCGAACCGGTGGCTGACCTCCGGCGGTCTCGGCACCATGGGCTATGGCCTGCCGGCGGCGATCGGCGCGCAGGAAGGCAATCCGCACCGTCTGGTCATCGATGTCGCGGGCGAAGCCTCGATCATGATGAACATTCAGGAGCTTTCCACCGCCGTTCAGCACGATCTGCCGGTCAAGGTGTTCATCGTGAACAACCAGTATATGGGCATGGTCCGGCAGTGGCAGGACATGAACTATGACGGCCGCTATTCCCACAGCTATTCGGAGGCGCTGCCCGATTTCGTGAAGCTGGCGGATGCCTTCGGCGCCACCGGCTTGCGGATCACCTCGCCGGACGAACTGGACGCGGGTATCGAGAAGATGATCGCGACCAAGGGCCCGGTCATCGTCGACTGTCAGGTCGTTCAGCTCGAGAACTGCTATCCGATGGTTCCGGCCGGCGCGGCGCACTACGAGATGGTGTTCGGCCCGGATGAAGATCGCGAGCCCGTAAGCGACGAGGATCTCGCGGTCGTATAGACCCGCTTTTGCCCTGTGGCGGCGCTTTCTTGGAGCCGCGCCGCCATAGGAAGCTTGCCTGATCCGTGAAATTGCCTAAATTCACCCCGCCTTCCGGGCGGACGAGGAAAATACAGTGAAACAGGAAACCATTGCGCGCCACACGATCGCCGTGCTCGTCGACAACGAGGCGGGGGTTCTGGCCAGGGTGATCGGCCTCTTTTCCGGCCGGGGCTATAATATCGAGAGCCTGACCGTCGCTCCGGTGGATGAGGCGCAGAGCCTGTCCCGCATCACCATCGTCACCTCGGGCACGCCTATGGTGATCGAGCAGATCAAGGCGCAGCTCTCGCGGCTGGTGCCTATCCACAATGTTTCGGATCTGACCACGGACGCGCCGTCGGTCGAGCGCGACATGGCGCTGATCAAGATGGTCGGCAAGGGCGAGTCGCGTGTCGAGAGCCTGCGTCTGGCGGACGTGTTCCGCGCCCGCGTCGTGGATTCGACCAACGAATCCTTCGTGTTCGAAGTGACCGGGGCGTCCTCGAAGGTGGATGCCTTTATCGAGCTTATGCGCCCCTTGGGCATGGTCGAGCTCGCCCGTACGGGCGTCGTCGGCGTGAGCCGGGGCAAGGAAGTATTGGAGGCGCGTCGGTAAGGGATCGCCGATGCCGTCCGCTGGAATTTTTGAAAGGAAACAATGATATGCGCGTCTATTACGACAGGGATGCGGACATAAATCTCATCAAGGGGAAGAAGGTAGCCATCGTCGGTTACGGCAGCCAGGGCCATGCCCATGCCGCCAATCTTCGGGATTCCGGCGTAAAGGACGTCGTCGTATCGCTCCGGCCGGATTCGGCGAGCGTGACGAAAGCGGAAGGCGCCGGCTTCAAGGTCATGTCGCCGAGCGACGCGGCCGCCTGGGCCGATGTCGTCATGATGCTGACGCCGGACGAATTGCAGGCCGCGATCTACCGCGATCATCTGCACGACAATATGAAGCCCGGCTCGGCGCTCGCCTTCGCCCATGGCCTCAATGTTCATTTCCGCCTGATCGAGCCGCGCAAGGATCTCGATATCTTCATGGTCGCGCCGAAGGGCCCGGGCCACACCGTGCGCGGCGAATACCAGCGCGGCGGCGGCGTGCCCTGCCTGATCGCGGTGCATCAGGATTCGAGCGGCAACGCCCATGACATCGGCCTGTCCTATGCCAGCGCGATCGGCGGCGGCCGCTCGGGCGTGATCGAGACGAGCTTCCGCGAGGAATGCGAGACCGATCTGTTCGGCGAGCAGGCCGTGCTCTGCGGCGGTCTGACGTCCCTGATCCAGGCCGGTTTCGAGACGCTGGTCGAAGCCGGCTACGCGCCGGAGATGGCCTATTTCGAGTGCCTTCACGAGGTGAAGCTGATCGTCGACCTGATCTATGAAGGCGGCATCGCCAACATGCGCTATTCGATCTCGAACACGGCGGAATACGGCGATTACACCCGCGGCCCGCGCGTGATCACGCCGGAAACCAAGGCCGAGATGAAGCGCATTCTGGACGACATCCAGTCCGGCCGTTTCGCCCGCGACTGGATGCTGGAAAATGCCGTCGGTCAGCCGAACTTCAAGGCGATGCGCGCCCGTTCCGCCGAGCATCCGATCGAGCAGGTCGGCGAACGTCTGCGCGGCATGATGCCCTGGATCGGCAAGAACAAGCTGGTCGACAAGAGCAAGAACTAGAAGCCGCACGAAGTGACGTCATCCCCGGACTTGATCCGGGGATCCACGCCGACGGATTTGGTGAATGGCCGGGTCTAGCCCGGCCATTTCCTTTTGGGGGGAGCTACTCGATTTCCGGCAGGTCGTCCGCCTCGTCGCGCGAGGCATCGCGGAGCTGACGGATGGCGTCACCGAAGCTCGAACCGCCGACGGCCCGCTTGGCGGGCTTTCTTGCCGGCATCTGGAGCGACGGCGCCGGAGTGCGTACATTGCTGTTCGCGGCCCGGCCCATATTCGTGCTCGTCTCGCGCAGCACTTCGGCGAGGGCCAGGAAGCGGTCGACCGTGGTGCGGCTGACCTGCGCGGCGGCGCTCATTTCGCTGGCGGCCCGGCTCAGCACGCGGCTGTTCGAGGACTCGCTCTCGATGGCGTTCAGCAGGCTTTCCTGATTCTCGATCACCTGCCGCATCATCGGCGTTACGAGCGTGACGATGTTCTCGAGCGAGGTGTGGAGCGAATCGAAGCTCGTGGCCGTCTTGGCGAGGTCTTCGGTCGCCTGGGCGAGCTGCTGGGTACCGAGCGATTCGATCGTCGCCATGGTCTTCTCGAGCGCAGCGTTGAACTGCTCCGAATAGGCCTTGGCTTCCTCGGCCATGCTGGCCGCGATATCCTTGCTCTCGCCGCTGAGCGACGCCGTGACGTCCTTGATCGATTGGCCGAGGCCCTCGGAGATTCCCTTGATGCCGTTGCTCAGTTCCTCGGTCAGCGCCTTCAGCGCGTCGGCCTGGACCTTGAGGCGTTCGGCATCTTCCGCCTTGAAGGATTCGACGGTGGTCTTGAATTCGGTGGTAACCGCCGCGAAGGAATCGGCCTGGGCCTTGGCCCGTTCGGCTTCTTCCGTCTTGATGGACTCGACGACCGCCTTGAAGTCGGTAGCGACCGCACTGATCGCCTCGCTCTGGGTCTTCGCGCGCTCGGCGTCGTCCGTCTTGATGGACTCGACGGCCGTCTTGAATTCGGCCGCGACGGCGCTGATGGCTTCGGTCTGGGTCTTCGCACGGTCGGCGTCGTCGGTCTTCATCGCCTCGACGGCCGATTTGACCTCGGTGGCGATGGCCGTGATGGATTCGGCCTGCGCCTTCGCCCGCGCGGTTTCTTCCTCCTTGAGGGCCGCGATCACCGATTTGAATTCGTCGATCAGATCGCTGCGCACGCTGGTGGATTGATCGGCCAGCGTCATGAAGGCGTCGTTATAGACCTTCTCGAACTTCTCGGCGGATTCCGTCGATGCCTTCATCAGCTGTTCGAGCTGGACGAACTCGTCGCCGACGATGGATTTCAGCTCGCGGACAAAGGCGTCGAGCGCGGACTTGATGAGGCCGGTGACTTCCTCGCCCTGCTTGGACGCGACGGCTTCGGTGGAGGTCTTGAGCTGTTCGATGGGTTCGGAAAGGGCCTTGGTGACGGCGGCGCTGATCTCGGCGCCCTGCGCCCGCGCTGTCTCGGTCAGGCAATTGACGATGGTGTTGGAATTCTCGGCGAGTTTGTCGGCGATTTCCTTGGCGGCGACCTGCATGGTGGCCCGGAAGTCCTCCTGGCTTGCAAGCGACGCGCTGGCGACCAGCTCCGCGCTCTCGCGGGAGGCGCGGATGATTTCCTCGAGCGAGACCGACTCGCGGCTCGGCCGGTAGACCCCGTCGACGATCTCGCACAGGCTCGCAATCTGCGCCTGCCGGAAACCTGTGATCGCGCGCTGCAGAACGATTACGATCATCGCGCCGAAGATGCCGACGCCGAGCGCCACACCGCCGATGCTCATCGAGGACATGCCTTCGCCCGCCGCGTTGGCGCCGGTCGCCAGCAGGGCGGCGAACGCGAAGATGCCGGTGCCGACGAAGGCGGCCGGCAGCACGCGGAACAGCCACGTCAGCAGACGATCGTCCACCAGCATGCTGACCCGGAAGGATTGTTTCGCCGTCTGCGACGACCGCAGGATGGTGAAGCTGTTGCCGGACTGCTTCTTGCGCGTCGCATGGATGTAGAGCGTTTCGGCGTGCCGGTTGGCGGCTCTGGTCAGTTCGGGCGCGGGCAGGAAGCACTGCACGAAGGCCTCGCGGCTCGGCGTTTCCTCGCCGTAGAGCGCCTTCTTCATCGATTCCAGCCGGTTGATCACCATTCCCGTCGTCACGCCGTCATAGATCGCCAGCGTCACGAAGCCGAGCAGGAAGGCGGCAAGGCCGACCAGCACAAGACCGCAGGTGAAACTGACGGCCGGATTGGCGAGGTAGACCGGAACGTTGTCGAGGGCTCCGAAAGTAACGATGTCGACAAGGCTGCTGTTCATTCCGGCGCTGAAAAGGCCGAGAACGACCGCAAGTGCAAGGCTCACGCCGAACCACAAATTTCGAATGTTACTTTGCATCAAAACATGAACCCCGATGCGACATGGAACGATCGGAACAGGCGCCGTCGTCCGGACCAATAAAACCACTGTGGTAAGGCTGCGGGCGGAACTAGGGCGCCCCGGCCAGACCAATTGCGAGCCAAATCTAGGGGAAGATGGTTAAACTAGGGTGAACCGGGCCGGCTTTCCGGTTACGCCGGAACCGTATGGCGCTGTTCCGCAAGGCGTTTCCCGATCGCGTTCAATGTGGACGCCTCGCCACCTATGGTCGTGAAGAAATAGTCGAAATACCGGTCAAACGTGTCGAGGAACGACCGCAGATCGGTCTCGGACTGGACATAGGGCGTGCGGCCCGGATCGAGCGACGGGCTGTGATAGGTGAAGCCGAAGATCCGGTGTCCCGAGGCGATCATCACCTCGGTCAGCCGGCGCATTTCCTCGAAAGTGATGCCCTCGGGCGATAGCCGGATGCGCTCGAACAGCCCGAGGCGGCCGAAGATGCCCGGCAGGTGAAGCTTCAGGCCGAGCGGCCCGGTAAGCGCACCATAAAGTGCATGGCCTCCGCTCTTCGCGAGCCCGACGAAATCGACCGACAGCGGAATTTCGAGCAATTTGCCCCCGGGGCCGAACCAATAGGGCTGGGTGCCGCAATGGCGGAAATCCGGGCCGTGATCGTGACGGAAGTCGCTCCGCGGCACGACGCTGGTGTCGATTTCGTAGCCGAGATCCGCGAGCGCGTCGGTCGTTCCGGCGCCCACGCCGTAACGGCCGGCGCGATAGATCGTCGGGCGGTGGCCGAAATTCCGGGCGATTTCCTCGGTCACGATCTTGAGCTTTTCGTGCTCCAGACCGGGCGGCAGATTGCCGGGATAGGAATTCGTCGGGTTGACCGGCTCGTAATGGGGCGGATTGACCCAGGGATGGAGATGGGTGCCGATATCGCAGACTCCGCTCTCGAAGAGGTCGCGCAGCGGCTTGTAGCCGTCCTCCTGATGGGCGACCGGATAGTCGCAGACATAGGTGGGCTTCAGGCCGTATTTCTCGAAGACCTTGTGGGCGCGTTCCTGGGTGCGGATCGATTGCACGCCCGTCGAGTGCCGGTTATGCGGCTTGCTCCAGTCGAACTCCTCCTCGGTATCCACCACGACAAGAAGCTGAGGCTTCATGTCCTTGGGTGGCGGCGCGGGGCGCCATGTGGAAGGGTTGAGCATTCTCGGCAGGTCTCCAGGCGGCTGTTTCTCTCGAAATGGGCAAGCCGCCGCAATTTTCAACGATCAGGCGCGCCCGCGCCGGTTTATGTATTTTGTAAGAGTTGGCCGCGATCATACGGCCG
Source organism: uncultured Alphaproteobacteria bacterium (assembly GCA_963822835.1). Taxonomy (GTDB): domain Bacteria; phylum Pseudomonadota; class Alphaproteobacteria; order CAVTAV01; family CAVTAV01; genus CAVTAV01. The sequence continues at coordinate 131,347 of CAWGIZ010000009.1, forward strand.
TCCCGTTAACACTCCTAAAAGACCGCCGGGAAATCCCTTCTTGCAGAAGCTCCGGGTTCTCACCTTCACGACGCTCTATCCGAACGAGGCGATGCCGACTTTCGCCATGTTCGTCGAGCAGAGGCTGCGCCATCTCGTGGCGAGCGGCGAGGTGGACGCGCGCGTCATCGCCCCGGTGCCCTGGTTTCCGTTCAAGGGCGAACGGTTCGGCGCCTATGGCCGGTTCGCGCGGGTGCCCGGGGACGAAATGCGCCACGGCCTGCCGCTCAGTCACCCCCGATATCTGGTCGTGCCCAAGATCGGCATGACGCTGACGCCGAATTCGCTCTATCGCGCGGGCGTCCGGGAGATCGAGCGGCTGCGGACGGCGGGCTTCGACTTCGATCTGATCGACGCTCACTATCTCTATCCCGACGGCGTCTCGGCGGCGAAGCTGGCGCGCCATTTCGGCAAGCCTCTCGTTTTGACCGCGCGGGGCACCGATGTGAACGTCATCGCGAAAATGCCCGGTCCCGGCCGTATGGTCATGGACGCGATCGATGCGGCGGATGCCGTCATCACGGTCTCGTCGGCGCTGCGCGATGCGCTGATCGGTCTCGGTGCGGATCCCGCCAGGATCACGGTCATCCGCAACGGCGTCGACACGGGGCTGTTTCATGAAACCGATCGCGACGAAACCCGCCGCCAATACGGTCTGACGGGGCACGTGCTCGCATCGGTCGGCAATCTCGTTTCGCTCAAGGGCCATGATCTCGTGATCCGGGCGCTCGCCGAGTTGCCCGACACCAGCCTGATGATCGCGGGCGGCGGTTCCCTGCGCGCCGAGCTCGAAACCTTGGCGAACGAGACCGGCGTCGCGGGGCGGGTTCGCTTCCTGGGCGCGATCCCGCAAACCGAGCTGCCCAAGATCTATAGCGCGGCGGATGCCCTCGTTCTCGCCTCCAGCAATGAAGGGCTTCCGAACGTCATCATGGAGGCGATTGCCTGCGGCACGCCGGTGGTCGCGACCTCCGTCGGCGGTATCCCGGAGATCATAACCTCGCGCGAGGCGGGGCTTCTGCTGCGCGACCGGAGCCACGGGGCGATCGCAGAAGCGGTGAGGGCGTTGTGGCAATCGCCACCCGCGCGCGCGGCGACGCGGGCATTGGCGCAGAGCTACCGATGGTCCGAGACGACGGCGGCCCAACTTTCGCTCTTTCGGGAAATTCTGGCCCGGCGTTCTTGAACCGGAACGGAGACGTGGCGGCGATTGGGCGGCGCTCAGGCCGCTATGCCGCCATAGACCCGTTCGTAATTCGCGACACTGCGCGCCCAGGACCGTTCGTCCTCGACGAAGTGACGGGCGCGGTCGAGTTGGTCGGGCCAGGTGTCCCGGTTCGCCAGTGTCCACAGTACCGCTTCGGCCAGGCCGTCCGGATTGCCCGCCTTGAACAGGATGCCCGTCTCGCCGTGCTTGATGAGTTCGCGATGACCGCCGATATCGGACGCGATCAGCATCTTGCGCTGGGCCATCGCTTCGAGCGGTTTCAGCGGAGTCACCAGTTCGGTCAGGCGAATCGAGATGCGCGGATAAACCAGCACGTCGACCAGACCGTAATACTGGCCGACCGTGGAATGCGGGACGCGTCCGGCGAAGATCACCTTGTCGGCCACGCCCTTTTCATGGGACAGCGCCTTGAGCGTCGCTTCCTGGGGTCCGCCGCCGACGAGCAACACGCGCGTGTCCGGAGACTTGGCCAGAATTTTCGGCAAGGCCTCGATCAGCAGATGCAGCCCTTCATAGGCGTAGAACGAGCCGATGAAGCCGAGCACCGTCTTGCCGGTCAGGCCGAGCCTGGCGGCGAGCTCATCGTCATGCGGCGGCGCGTCGGAAAAGTTCTCGATGTCGACAGCGTTCGGAATGACCGTGATGGTGTCCTCGGAGATGCCGCGTTTGACCATATCGCCGCGCAATCCCTCGCAGATCGTCGTCACCGCATCCGCATGGCGCAGCGCGAAGGATTTGAGCGCGCGCGTGGCGCGGTAGCGGAGACTTCCCTCCGTGCTCGTGCCGAGATCGGTCGCGGCGTCTTCCCAGAAGGCACGCACTTCGTAAACGACCGGGATGCCGAGCCGTCGGCCGACGCGGAGGGCAGGGATGGCGTTCAATACCGGAGAATGGGCGTGAATGACGTCGGGGCGGATCAGCCGGGCCACCGATTCAAGGCGCTTGGCCGTTGCGCGCATTTGGGCGAGCTCGCGCAGAATGGGGATCTTCGCCGAGAAGCCGGTCACCGGCGGCGTGCGATAGAACTCGAATCCGTCGACGAATTCGACCGGCGGGCTGTCGAGAATATGTTTCGGGCTGGTGAGCTGGAAGGTTTCCCAGCCGCGCGCGCGCTGCTCCCGCAGAATACTGAGGCTGCGAAAGGAGTAGCCGCTGTGCAGCGGCACCGAGTGATCGAATACGTGCAGAATCCGCATGGTCCGGCAAATCTCTTTGTTCGGCGGTAAATTACCGGCCATACCGTTTCAAATCCCTCAACAGAAACCGGATGAGTTGTCGAAGCCGCAAGGGGGAGCGGCAAAATTTCCGAGCCGGTCTCGTGGCTTAACGGATTGGCAACCGCGGGCGCGCTATGGTCCGGTCATAGGCGCGTAGCTCAGTGGTAGAGCGCTGCTATTACATGGCGGAGGCCGAAGGTTCAATTCCTCTCCGCGCCTACCAATCCCCCAGATATCCGCGGTAGTGCCGGCTCTAAAGCCGGGATTTGAGGCTCGCCAGAACGCGGTCGGCCGTGTGGCCGTCCCAGAGATCGGGTTTGCGTCCGTGCGGCCAGCGGCCGGCAAGAACCTCCGCGATGCTGTCCGACAGCGTGTCGGGCCTGATCAGGCGATTCGTGCCTTCGGTAACCGTGATGGGCCGTTCGGTATTTTCGCGCAGCGTCATGCAGGGGATATCGAGATAGGTCGTTTCCTCCTGCACGCCGCCCGAATCGGTAATGACCAGTTTGGCGCAGCGCACGAGCCCCATGAATTCGATATAGCCGACGGGATCGATGATTTTGATGCCGCTCGCGCCGTCCAGTTTTTCGAACAATCCGAACTGCTTCATCCGTTCGCGAGTCCGGGGGTGCACCGGGAAGACGAGCGGGATTTTCTTCGACGCGGCGAGCAACTGCTCGACGAGCGTTTCGAGCGTCTGCCTCTGATCGACATTCGACGGCCGGTGCAGGGTAACGACACCATACTCGCCCGGCTTCACGCCGAGGCTGGCCCAGGTCTCCGTGCTCTCGATCCGGTCGCGGAGCAGTTCGTAGGAATCCATCATGATGTTGCCGACGCGCTCGACGCGGTGCGCCGCGCCCTCGCGCTGCAGATTTTCGTCGGCGTCGGGCGAGGGCGTCCACAGCAGGTCCGCGATGGCGTCGGTCGCCAGCCGGTTGATTTCCTCCGGCATGGTGCGGTCACCGCTTCTGAGCCCGGCTTCGAGATGCGCGACATTGATGCAGAGCTTGGCGCCCACCAGCGCACAGGCGACCGTCGAATTCACGTCGCCGACCACGATGATCCAGTTCGGGCGTTCTTCCAGGCAAATCTTCTCGTAGGCGATCATGACGCCGCCGGTCTGCTGGGCATGCGTGCCGCTGCCGACCCCGAGATGGTAGTCGGGCTTCGGCAGACCGAGATCGCGGAAGAACGAATCCGACATGTTGGCGTCGTAATGCTGGCCCGGTATGCACGACTTTCACGTCGCACCAGGGCGCGGCACTGAAGGCGTGCCAGAGCGGCGCGATCTTCATGAAGTTCGGTCGCGCCGCGGCGATCAGATGAATGATGGGAGTCAGAATCGCCTCGGTTCAGTGGTTCGTGTGAGCCGTGAAAGGAATTTCCAGGGCCGGAACCGTCGTCCGGTACGAATCACACGCGAGTTGGGACGAAACCGGCCGGATCGGAAGCCGAGACGCGCCTCAGATGTTGAAACGCGGCTTCGCTGCCATCGGCGACATGGTCGTGATCACGTCCTTCTTCGCCGCGGCGGGTGCTCCCTTCCGGGCCAGCACGCGCTGCACGAGAAGATCGGTGATCGCCACGATCGCCACGAGATGGAAATACAGATCGAAAGTCGCGAGGTTCAGGAAGGTTCCGGCAACGGCGTAACCGATCAGACTCACCTGAACCATCGATCCCAAATCTCGCGCCCATATCGAGGTCAGGATCGTCCTTCGATTGTCGAATGATCTTGCCGCCGAAATAGAATGTGCAGATCAGCAGCGTCAGGAAGATCGCGAGTCCGACATAGCCGTGGTCGCCCAGCGTTTCGAAGTAAATACTGTGCGGCGCGCGCGGCATGGACGCCGGCGGCGATATATTGCTGTTGCAGCTTCGGATTGCCGAGCGAGTTGAAGCCGCCGCCGAAGATGGGATTGTGGTTCGCGATATTGGTCGCGAAGGTCCACATCTCGAGACGGCCGCGCGCCGAGCTGTCCTGCTGATAGCTGTCGATGGTCATCATGCGATCCGTCCAGGATTTCGGCATGAAGGTCAGAGCGATGACGGTGGCGAGAACCGACGGCCAACAGCGCGAAGGCGCGGCGGCGCGATTTGATGATCAGGTAGCCGAGCATGGCCACGATGGCGAGCAACGCACCGCGCGACTGCGTTCCGAAGATCGCGAAGATCGTGATGCCGATCATGCCGCCGATGGCCCAGCGAAGCCATGTGATCGGCGTCTGCATCTGCAGGAAGCGCATCAGCGGGATGGTCATGACCAGCGCCATGGCGAGCTGGTTGTTATCGCGATGAAACTGTCGACTCCGGGCCCCAGACGTGGTATTGGCCACCAGTCGTGAGCGTGAAGAGACCACCCTTGATGCCGTAGAAGCCCAGCGAGATCACGATGATCCAAACCAGGCCGATGACGCGGTTCTTGGTCGTGATCAGTCCGCAGGTGATTAGCGCGAACAGCATGATCTTCATCGACTGGTCCCACTTCGGATAGGCCAGATCGGGATCGAGCGAGAATCATGTCGTGATCGAGATCCAGGTCATGAAGACATAATCAGACAGTCAAAAAATGGAGCCGGAAGTTTCTTCGGCTCCTTCGAAAAGAGCCAGGCGACCAGCGTCGCGATTCCGACGATTTCGGCGACCGGCCAAGGAGTTGACGTAGCCATAGCCGAGCCTGTGCGGGTTCATGTAGGAGACCCACGACCACGCATAGACCCCGAGATACGGGTAAAACAGCGTCTCGGGAACGCAGCAAAAATCAAAAAAGCAATGGCAAGGTCACGCATGGCGATAATTTGGCTTGGTGGGTTTACACAATCGCGGTCGGCCTGCCCGAAGCGTTTGAAGTACCGAACCAAAGTTAATTTTTGATAACTCATCGGGCCATTTAGCTGAGGAAAGCGGGACAGGATCCGTTAAGCTTTCCCTTAAGAAGAGCGGATAAGCAGGAGGTACAGCGATCGCGAAACCTGGAGCGAAGACGTGGAAGCACTCGTCCTCGTAGTTGTGACGGCCGTCATGGCCTATGTGTGTTTCTGGTCGATCGGAACGACGAGCTCTGAAGCGCCCGCAAGAAAAAGGAACGTTATGCCGTCGGTGGTGTCGAGGAACCCGTGGACGAATAGTCGCGCGCCGGCCGTTTGCGCGGCCGTCAGCGCAGCTTGTCACCGGCCGCCATATCCATCTTCTGAAACAGATATTCCGCCGTGCACAGGCGGTTGAACTGGCCGGAATCGACCAGTTTTCCGGGATGGAACAGCCCGCCAAGTACGCGGAAATCCGGGTTCCATCACCGCATCCCTGAACGCGTCGTCCAGGAAATAGGGCCGCGAAGCCGTCTGCCGCCGCGTCCTCAGCCGGAAGGTATAGCGCCTCACGGAGTCGGTGGCCGCATATAGGTCGTCATGGCCTTGAGGCGCGCCGCGATCGGCGGCGGCGCGGTCGAAAGCGTAACCGTAATCCGATGGATAGGCGGCGAGGGCAGGGCTCGCCAGGGTGATCAGCCGGCCTTCGAAACGCCCGACATTCTTGTATTTCAGCGGCACGCGGATGGTCTGGCGAATCAGCGCCGCATCGATGAACGGCGTCAGCGCGCTGCCGAATCGGCTGTTTACCGCGTTATTGCGTCCCATCCAGTAGCGGCAGCGGAACAGGGGATAGACCAGCTCGACTTCGGGCCGCGTGAGGCGGTCGTTCGTGGTGCCGATCGTGCGTTTTATTTTTTCGCCGAGCCGGGCGTGATAAGCGTCTTCATCGAAGCTTTCGGTCGCCGTGGCGGGGTCGAACTGGGAGTAGAAGCTCCACAGGATGTCCCGGACGGTGAAATCCCGGTCCGGCAGATAGAAGAAATTCCGGAAAACCTCGCCGCCGCCGCCATTCAGCATCAGCGCGCCGGTTCGGCAGCGGTCGCGGCGTGTCGCGAGATCGGTACCGTTGTCGAAGATACCGTCCGCCGGTGCGCCATCGAAGGCGTTGAAGGTCCGCGCGATCGATTCGGCGGCCTGATCGACCGGCAATTTGGCGCCCGTCGCCTTATCGATGTGCTTGAGCGGAAAACCTTCTCCCTCCGCGATTCGCTTGGCGACGATGACGTCCGGATCGGAATCCTTGCCGTAGACATGGATATCAGGGCGGCACTTCTGGCTGAACAGCAGCGCGACGATCAGCCGGGAATCGTAACCCCCCGAAAGCGCGGTATCGATATGGCCGTCATAGGCCCTCACGATCTCGCCGAAGCCGCGCTTCAGAGTCGCGATGAGGTGCTCGGCGTGCCATTCGAGCGCTCATGAGTGATCCCCGGCGCGGCATAGGCGGTCCAGGATCCGGCGCGCAGGGAAACGCCGGGCTCGGCGAGAAAATCCGGGCTCAGAAGCTTGATGTCCTCGGCCAACGTATCGTCGCCATAGGTTCCGCCCTGAAAGACATATTCGTAGACGCACTGGATATCGGCGCGGCGTTTCGATGCCGTTTCGAGAACGTCAAGAAACGAGCTCGAAAACATCGTTTCGCCGGCGTCGCGATAGACCTTGTAGACGCCGATTCGGTCGATGAAGGCGAAGGTCCGGCCGTGCTTTCGAAGCACGATACAGAACGCGCCGTGCAGCCGGTCGAGATCGATGCCGAAGTCGGCGTCGGTCGAATTGATGTCGAAATCCGCATGGATCCCGGCGAGGCCCGTTTTTCCCGTCGCGCCCTTGTAGACGAAGCTCCCGTTCCCGGCGCAAAAATCCCCGCTGGAAAGCGTGACGAGATTGGCGACCGGGGCCACTTGCTTGGCATAGAGCAGCAGCAAGCCGCCTTGATAGCGGACGGCGGTTCGGTTCGGCAAATCCCTGGCGGGCCAGAGACCGGCGAGCTGTGGTCTCCGACAGTCTGGAGGTCGGGCTTGGCCTTGATCCGTGATGAGGACGAATGCCCCCATGGCGGTTTCCCCTTAATCCTGCGCCGGTTCCGCCGACACGGCGGCGATGAAGTCCAGCGTCCAGTCTTCGAGCTGAGCATGCCACTCGCGCGTTGAGAAGGTGTGGTCGGCGGGCTTCAAATCGCGCCGCTCGATACCGCGGACGCTGCATGAGCGCCTTCCAGCGCGCCGATCTGGGCGATGAGATCCTTGAACTCCTGCGCGGTGTAATCGTCCCCCGACAGGATGAACAGCACGCGCCCCTTGAAGCGCTCGAATCCGTTCGCCATGCGGTCGGGGAGGGGCAGGTCGCTGTCGCCCGCCTGGCCCGGCGCATCCGCCGGCGTCTCGGATTTCGGGCCGCGCGCGGCGGACAGAAGCGAGGAAAAGGATCGCAAAGAGTTCCTAGGGCGAACCGCCCGCTGAAGATCTTCTTCCAGAAATCGGGCGCGAGCAGGCGCTGGATGTAATAGTGCTTCAGATAAGTCTTGGCGGAACCGGCCTCGGTGCGCACCCACGGGTTCAGCAGTACCAGCCCGGAGACCTCCGGCGGCAGTTTCGGGCTCAGCAGGAAGCTCGACACGGCGCCGCACAGGCCCCACAGGACGATGCGCTTCAGCGTGGGCACCTGCCGCTGGAATTCCTCTGCGGCGGCCCAGAGGTCGTCGTGCGTATCCTCGAAGTGATGCAGCTCGATGTCGTAGCGCTCGCCTTCCGCGTCGCCATTCGCCCGGTCGTCGAAGCGCATCACGGCGAAGCCCTCGGCCGCCAGACGGCGCGCGAGCATGACATATTGGCGATGCGCGCCGACGCGGTATTGGTCGCCGCCGGTAAGGATCAGCAATCCGGTCTCGGCGGGCGCGGCGGGTTCATGGATGATCCCGAGAAGCTCCGATCCCTTGCAGGAGAAGATGACGGCGCGCTCGCTCACGATAACGCCTCCATCGCCTCGACCGCGCCTTGAACGAAATTCGCCATCTCGACGCGGAGCTGAAGATTCCAGACCGGCTCGTCGACGATCGTTTTCGTCGTGACCGCGAGGCCGGCTTCTGTCCAGCCGTCGATCATGCGGCTCGCGGCCGGACTGAGCGTGGCGTCTTCGCGCGCTGCGACTTCGAGCCAGATCACGGGCGATTTCGCCGCCGTGCCCAACGTGCCGAGGCGCAAGCCATCGATGCCGAGAGCGAGAGCGGGCGGTAATTCATAGCCCGCGACCTCGATCGTCTCGCCGGCCTTGAGGGCGGCCATCAGAGATTTCGTGTCCTGGCCTTCGCCGCCGTCAGAGATGTCGGCAGCGAGGCGGATGCGCAGGACCTGCTTGAGATAGTTCTGGCCGTTGGTGACCGGTTGCCAGAGCACAAGGCGCTGAAACTTGCCCGGATGACCCGCCGCGACATCGGCCGCAAGCGTTGCGCCGAGCCTCAAGCCGCCGAGCGCGATCGGCGTGGTGCCGTCTGCTTCCAGCCAGTCGACGGCCGCCTCGACATTGGCTTTCCAGATGTCCCAGCTCGCGTCGGAGAAATTCCCCTCGCTGTCTCCGGTTCCGAACGGATCGAGCACGGCGACGCCGATGCCGCGCGCTGCGCAACCGCGCGCGAAGGCCGCGATCACATGGCGCGTGCGGTTCAGTTCTTCGGCGAAGGGGGGATAAACAGAAGCCGGCTTTTGACCGGCAAGCCGTCAGACGGCGGAAAATAAAGCAGGAAGACCTTGCCGGCGCGGCTCTCCAGGTAGAGCGGTCTCAAGGCCTGCAAATCCTTTTCGGTCAGGCCGCCAGCTTCGATTTCGACATACATGCGCAGGCTGCCGACGGATTTGAAGGTTTCGGCGCTGATCTCGTCGTCTTCGATCGAGATGTCGAATTTTTCCTCGATGGCGGCCAGAAGCGTGGCGATCATCATAGAATCGAGTTCGGGCAGGTTGCCGAGCAGGAGCGTCGACTCCGTAAGGTCATTGGCGCGGTCCCCCAGTTGAAGGGTCTGCGCAAGGACGTCCCTGATTTCCTCGGCTACCGACATTCTCTCAAGCCCTCGAAGCAAAGCGCTGGTTTATATAGCAAATCCAAAACTCACGGAAGTACGGAGATTACTTGCCGTTCTTGGCCAGTTCGTCGTGCCGCGCCGACCCGCCGATCTTTGCCTCTTCATGCGCGGAGACCCGGTTGTGGATCGTCTTCAGCAGGCCCCAGCGGTAATAATTCACGTGATACATCACCCGGAAATCATCGGACCACTTGGTCTGCCAGTCGCGCACGCGGCCATAGAATTCGTATCGGCTGAACCGGGTGTTATCCAGGAAGTCCTGCATCATGTCCTGGCGCATGAGGAGCGCCGGCGAGGTCGACTTCTCGGCTTCGTCATAGGTGGTCTTGAGGCCGGCGATGGTGCCGTTGCGATAGACGCAGATGTCGGCGGCGACCAGCTTGTCGCCGTAATAGTAGTGAAACACCGAGGCGTTCCCGCGCTTCGCCAGCCGCGTCAGCATCTCGGTGTAATAGCGGCCCTGCGCGTTGTCGGCATGGATCGCGCCGGCAATCTCGGCCTTCCAGCCCGCCGATTCGATTTCGCCATAGGCCGCGACGCCCCGCGCCATGTCCTCGGGCTTCGTCAGCTCGACGAGACGAGGCGCGCGTTCGTTGCGTTCGAGCCCGTTACGCGCCCGGCGCAGATTCTCGCGGAGTTTCTTGCTGCGGGCGGCCCAATAGTCGTTGAACGAACCGCTCATCGGGATCCGCGCCGTCGGCACGTAATCGATCGTGCTGACATGTCCGGTATCCTGCGGCCGGGGCATGATGTCGGGGTCCTGCTGGGTCAGGCAGAACAGCAGCTTGCTGATCGGCAGGGCCGAAACGAGGCCGCCCATCAGCTCGGTCATGGAGAGGTCCGGGCGCTGGACCCAGAAGCCCAAAGGCGCCTGATCCGGCCACATGGTGCCGATTCGGCCGCGTCCGTCATCCTGTAGCAGGGCCATCGCAATCGGCCCGTCCGGGCCGGTGCAGACGGCGAGCTTCTCGCTGCCGTTCACGAGCTCCGAAAAGAAAGGCTCGATAAAATCGGGGTCCAGAAGCGGAGAATCCGCCTGTCCCTCGTTCAGAGACCTCCATCCCGCGGCATGATCCTGCCACGCGGAGAGATCATATATTTTCCATTGACCAGCACGCATCCGCGACCCCTGTTCTTCCCACCCTGAGTAGGAGAGCCCGGTCAATTTTCCCTTAATACTATTTCGCGGAATGCCCCGGCGATTCGCCGGAGCTCCTCGTCCGTCAGGTCCTGATGGCAGGCGAGCTGGATCAGATGCCGGGACATGTCGACGCTGACCGGGCAGACCGTCTCGTCCACACCGTCCCACAGGAACTGGCCGTAGCGCTGCATCGGCAGGGCCGCGTCCTCGAGGCGCGGAAAGACGTCTTCCAGCCGGTCCACCCGGAACGGCACCATGAAGGGCACGACATTGTCGGGCAAGATCCGGGAAGAGGGGACGGAGCCCGGGGCCGGTGCCCACCAGGTCCAGCATCTTCCGGTAGTTCTCCCGGCGTCTGCGGGCGATCCATCCGCCCGACGGTGATTCGCCACAGAAATCTTGGAAAGTCCAGAGATTCCAAGGTGTTCCTCTTCCGGGAAGTAATCGATCTCGCGTTCCTCGGGCGGCGGCTCGGGATTGAGGCCGTCGACGCGGCTCCGGCGCGGCTTTGCTCTTGCCGCGCAGCATGTCGAGCAGGGTGAGCGGCGGATCGAGCAGCCAAAGCCGCCCGAATTTGAGCGCGCGCTCCACGAGCGTCAGCCCGTCCCGCAAATTCGCGACAAGCCCCGGCGATTCGAGGTCCACGTCGCGCAACTCCGGGCGCTTGGTGATCAGGCAGCCACCCTGCGCGATCGGGAAGAATTTCCGGCTGCTGCCGATGACGAAATCGCCATGCGTTCCCATGCCCGCGCCGAAGAAGGCGTGCGCGCAATCCTCGATGAAGCGCGATGCCGTGCTGGTCGGCGAACGGCGCAAAGCCGCGCCATCCTGCGGAAATCCGAACATGTGGGACGCCATGATCGCCTTCGTGTTCGGGCGTCACCTTCGCGCCCGCATCGGCGATATCGACATTGAGCAGACGGTCGATCTTGTAGAACACCGGCGTTGCGCCCTTGGCGACGATCGGATCGATCATCGCCGTGCAATGACAGGCGGGCACAAGTACCTCGTCGCCCGTGCCGACCTTCAGAATGTCCAGCGCGATGCCGATGGCATATCGGCCAGCGATCACTTCGAGCAGATCGCCGTGCTCGATGATGGAGGGTATATTCGCGCCAGACCGCGCAAGCAGGCCCTTGAGCGACAGAATCGGAAACAGCGGCTCCTGCGGCTCCGGGATCAGGCGCTTGCCGCCGGCGGCATCTTTCGTGGTCGCCGAGGCGATGGTGCCCAGGCGGCGATTTTTCCGGGCCTTCGGGGGCACGGACCGGCCGCGCTCGATAGCTGCGTTAACCATAATTTCAATAACGCCCGAACTCTGTCACAATTGGTGGCTTGAAAAGCGATGACTCCAATAGTGACAAGGGGTTGTTAAGCAATTCTTTAGCCGTTTTCGCCATGAAGAACAGACGAAATACTCTCCTCGAACGGTAGTCTCAGTTCAGAGCCTTGGGACCGTCATGCTGGTTTCCGATCTAATTCGCTCGGCGGCGCTTAAGACGCCGCAAGCTCCCGCCCTGATCTTCAAGGCGGAGACGCTGTCATATGGCGATCTCGACGCTTTGACGCAACGGACGGCGCGCGGCTTCCTCGAATGCGGCCTCGGCCGCGGCGAGCGTGTCGCCATCTATCTTGCCGAAACAGATCGAAACCGTGGCGGCCATGTTCGGCGCGGCGGCGGCTGGCGGCGTCTACGTGCCGGTCAATCCGGGTCTCAAGCCGCGTCAGGTCGGTCACATCATGGCGGATTGCAACGTGCGGATTCTGGTGACGAGCCCGGATCGCTGGGCCGGCTTCGAGGAAATCCTCGATCAGATTCCCGATCTCCGCGTCGTCGTCCTGACCGGCTCCGTGCCCGACAGCGCCGATGAGCGCATCCGCATGCTCGGCTGGGAAGAAATGCTGGCGCTTGGCGCGAATGCGTCCGCGAAGCCGTACCGCGTGATCGACAGCGACATGGCGGCGATCCTCTACACCTCCGGCAGCACCGGCATGCCGAAAGGCGTCGTGCTGTCCCACGGCAATGTCGTGGCGGGCGCGATGAGCGTCGCGGAATATCTCGAAAACACGCCGGACGACCGCATCCTGAGCGTGCTTGCCGCTCAGCTTCGACTACGGCATGAGCCAGCTCACGACGGCCTTCCATGCCGGCGCGTCCGTGGTGTTGATGAATTACCTGCTGGCGCGCGATGTCGTTCGCGCGGTCGAGCAATACAAGATCACGGGCCTCGCCTGCGTGCCGCCCTTGTGGATCCAGCTCGCCGGGCTCGATTGGCCCGAGGCGGCATCCAAATCCGTGCGCTATTTCACCAATTCCGGCGGCCGGATGCCGCGCGCCATTCTCGATCAGTTGCGCACGCGCCTGCCGAACGCAAAGCCCTATCTGATGTATGGCCTGACCGAGGCTTTCCGCTCCACCTATCTGCCGCCGAGCGAGGTCGACAAGCGGCCGGATTCGATCGGCAAGGCGATCCCGAACGCGGAGGTCATGGTCGTGCGGCCGGACGGCACGCTCTGCGATCCGGGCGAGCCCGGCGAGCTTGTCCATCGCGGTCCGCTCGTCTCGCTCGGTTACTGGAACGACAAGGGCCGAACGGCCGAACGGTTCAAGCCCGCGCCGGGCCAGCCTTCGGGCATTCCCTTGACCGAGATGGCGGTATGGTCCGGCGATACGGTGATGCGCGACGAGGAGGGTTTCCTCTATTTCGTCGGCCGCCGCGACGAGATGATCAAAACCAGCGGTTACCGCGTCAGCCCGAACGAGGTCGAGGAAGTGATCTTCGCGAGCGGGCAGGTGAGGGTGGCCGCGGCGGTCGGTGTCGAGCATCGATGCAGCTCGGCCAGGCGATCGTCGTGTTCGCCGCGCCGGTGAACGGCGCCGCGCTGGATGTGAACGCAATCACCGCCTATTGCCGTGCGCAGATGCCGACCTATATGGTGCCGCACCAGATCATCGAGAGAGACGACATGCCGACCAATCCCAACGGAAAGATCGACCGCAAGAAACTTCCCGAAGAAGTCGCGTCGCTCTTCAAGGGGCAGGCCTGATGGCGGGTGCGGCGCCCAAAGTCCACGCGCCCGTTCACGGGCTTCGAGACCAGGGATCACCAACTGCACATCGGCGGCATGAGCGTCGCCGCGGCTTGCCGAGCGGATCGGGCGGACGCCGTTCTTCGCCTATTCGCGCGAGTTGATCTCGAGCCGCGTCGCGCAGCTTCGCAAGGCGCTCCCCGACGAGGTGCTGCTGCACTACGCCGTGAAGGCAAATCCGATGCCGGCGGTGGTTCAGCATCTCTCAGGCCTCGTCGATGGATTCGATGTCGCGAGCGCGGGCGAAATGCAGCGCGTGCTTGAAACGAACATGCCGGTGGACGAGATCAGCTTCGCCGGCCCCGGCAAGACGAATGCGGAGCTGCGCGAAGCGGTCGCCGCTGGCATCATCGTCAATCTCGAAAGTCCGCGCGAGATGGAGCGGATCACGGAGATCGGCGAAGAACTCGGCGTCCGGCCGAAGGTCGCGGTTCGCGTCAATCCGGATTTCGAGTTGAAATCGGCCGGCATGCAGATGTCCGGCGGGCCCAAGCAGTTCGGGGTCGACGCCGAGGCCGTGCCGCAGATGCTCGGCCGCATGAAGGATCTCGATCTCGACTTTCGCGGCTTCCATATTTTCAGCGGCTCGCAGAACCTGAAGGCCGAGCAGCTCATCGAGACCCAGAGCAAGACGGTCGATCTCGCCATCTCGCTCGCGGCCCATGCGCCCGCGCCGGTGACGATGCTCAATATCGGCGGCGGTTTCGGCATTCCGTATTTTCCCGGCGACGAACATCTCGACGTCAATGCGGTCGGCGAGAAGCTCGGCGGGCTGATGCCGAAGGTCGCCTCCGCGATGCCGGAAGCCAAAGTCATCATCGAGCTCGGCCGCTACATGGTCGGCGAGGCGGGCATCTATGTGACGCGCGTCATCGATCGCAAGATTTCGCGCGGTCAGGTGTTCCTGGTGACCGATGGCGGGTTGCATCATCACCTGCCGGTTTCCGGCAATTTCGGGCAGATCCTGCGCAAGAACTATCCGCTGGCGATCGCCAACAAGATGGATCTCGAAGCGGTGGAGACCGTCGATGTCGTCGGCTGCCTCTGCACGCCGCTCGACCGGCTCGGCGACAAATGTCATCTGCCGCGCGGCGAGGAGGGCGATCTCATCGTCATCTTCCATTCGGGCGCTTACGGGCCGACGGCGAGTCCCGGCCGGCTTCCTGAGTCACGAACCCCCTGCCGAGGTGTTGGTCTAGTATGGTTGGAATCACGGGCTGGATCGATTTTTCGCAACCGGTCGGCGCCCCCGACGACGTCATCGGAACGATGGCGGCCGGGCTTGGCAATGGGATCGGCGGCGACACGGTCGCCCGCGCCAGTGCCAATGCGGGCCTCGCTCTGTGCGCCCACAAGAAGATGGCGTCGTCCTATTTCGATGACCGGATCTGGGCCGTCGTGCATGGTTATCCGCGTTGGAAGGACGAGCGCTCGCCGCCCTCGCGCGCGACCTCGGCTACGCCCGTGCGCTCGCCGACGGCTACCGCGAGATGGGCCGCGAGATCCTGCAGAAATTCGGCGGGCCGTGCTCCGTCGCGGTCGATCGATCTCGCCGAGCGCGCGGCGCTCGTGACGATCGACCGCATGGGCATCGAGACGATGTGCTATGCGACGCCGCGTCCCGGCGTGCTCGTGTTCGGCAGCCGCACGGATGCCGTGCGCGGCCATCCGAGCATCACGGCGACGATCTCGCCTCAGGCGCTCTACAACTATGTTCAGAGCTTCGTCGTGCTCGCGCCGGTGACGATCTTCAAGGAGCAGACGCAAACTTCAGCGCGGCCAGTATGTCGAACTCAGGAACGGCAAGGTCGATATCGGCGTCTATTGGGACGTTGCCTACCGTGCGGAAGGGCCGGCCGACGAAGCCGAGCTGATGGAACAAACCCGCCAGGCGCTGCGCAACGGCGTCGCCCGCGCGATCGAGGGCGAGGATATCGACAAGGTCGGCGCGTATCTGAGCGGCGGGCTGGACAGCAGCACGGTCTCCGGCCTTCTCAAGGAAGTGGGCGGCCGCTCGCGCACCTTCACCATCGGTTTCAACGTCGAGGGCTTCGACGAAACCCCGTTTGCCCGCATGGCCGCCGAGCAATTCCAGACCGATCACACCGAGATCTTCGTCACGCCGGGCGATATTCTCGATCTGATTCCGCATATCGGCGAAATCTACGACGAGCCCTTCGGCAATGCGTCACTGGTGCCGGCGTTCTACTGCGCCAAGCAGGCGAAGGAATCGGGCGTCGACCTCATGCTTGCGGGCGACGGCGGCGACGAGCTGTTCGGCGGCAACAAGCACTATACCGACATGATGCGGATCGAATCCTACGCCAACATCCCGTCCGCGCTCCGCAGCCTTCTCATCGAACCGATCGCGAGCAATTCCGGGTCTTAACCGTGTTGGGCCGGTCCGCAAGGCCCGCCGCTGGATCGAGCAGTACCGCACACCCATGCCGGAACGCATGCGCGATCGCGGCGAACTGGACCACTGGGAGATCGAATCGATCTTCGAGCCGCATATGCTGGACGGCGTTAACCTTGCCGGCGATGCAACCATAATGGACGAGACCTACCACGCGACGAACTCGCCCGCGATCCTGCAGCGGATGCTTCATCTCGACCTGCAGACGGTTCTCTCGGACAACGATCTGCGCAAGGTGAGCCGCATGTGCGAGCTCGCCGGCGTGCGCGTTCGCTATCCGATGCTGGACGAGGAAGTCATTGAGGTATCGGCGAAAATACCGCCCGATATGATGATGCCGGGCCTCCGGCTGCGCGACTTCTACAAGCGTACATTCACCGAATTCCTGCCCGACGGCATCATTAACAAGAAGAAGCACGGCTTCTTCATTCCGGTGATCACCTGGTTGATCGAACGGGGCGACCTGCATGATTACATCCAGGATTGCGTCGCGTCGTTCCGCAAGCGCGATATCCTGCTTCCGGCATTCCTGGACGACGTCACGAGCTCACAAGAAACAGGCCGAAAACCACGAGTTCAGCGCCATGGCGCTCGACCTTTCCTTCCTCGAGCTCTGGATGCAGAAACACGTGGATCAGCCGGCCGCCGACAAGCGTCAGGCCCGCCGCTAGCCGGAACCGGATCTGTCCGGAATTGGGACAGTGTCCCGGCCCGTTCTGTGTGAATTCAAGAATTCGCCTTTACATTTCGGGCCTGTCTTGGCCGGCAGCCCGCGGATTTCCGCCCCGAATCGACCGACCTGCGGTGGCATACCGCTTGCATTCCTGAAGACCAGAGTGGTGGCTGGCCGCGATGCCGGACGAGGTAAGTCCTGCACCTCGCATTTTGCGCTAACCATCGAAGGACAAACGATGACTGGTGCGGAAGCAGTATGACTTTCTTAACACCTTTCAAGGTAAATGGACCAGCATTCCTACTGTGTCCGGGGGCTGATACTGGGCTTTGTCTTCACCAATTAGTCTTCGCATTTCACCTTCGGAATGCACCTGTTGCTTCGTTATCTCCATCGGGTCGAAAAAGTTGAGAAAGGCGGGAAACTGTCGTGTCTGATATTCGCAAAAAGCTCTTAGGGTTCGGTCCAGTCGTGGTCGGCATGGTCGCCCTTGTGCTCGGCGCATGCGCCAGCAGCGGGAAATTGCCCTCTGCGCAGTTCGTCAGCGCAAAAGAAGGGCCGGGGCCCGATTATCATGATCGGTCCTCTGGATACCCTCCAGATCTTCGTGTGGCGCAACCCCGAGGTCTCCACGACCGTCACGGTTCGTCCGGACGGCCGTATCTCGGTTCCGCTGATCGACGATCTCCCGGCGACGGGCAAGACCTCTTCCCAGCTCGCGCGCGACATCGAGACCGCGCTCAGGAAATATATTCAGGATCCGCTGGTGACGGTGATGGTGAACAACTTCACCGGTCCGTTCGCGCAGCAGGTCCGGGTTGTCGGTGAGGCTCAGCAGCCGCAGGCGATCCCGTATCGCGCCAACATGACCCTCCTGGACGTCATGATCCAGGTCGGCGGGTTGACCGAGTTCGCCGCCGGTAACCGCGCCAAGCTGGTGCGCATGGTAGATGGCCAGCAGAAACAATACCACGTGCATGTCAGCGACCTGATCAAGGACGGCGATGTGCGCGCGAATGTCGAAGTTCTTCCGGGTGATGTGATCATCATCCCAGAGAGCTTCTTCTAAGAACGCAGGTGCGGGACGGGCGGCTTCATGAGCCGCCCGCCGGCGCCGGAGACGACCGAGGGCGAGGGGCTTCCCGGATGCGGAACATGAGCCGTCTGCAATGGACAGCAACCCGCCTTGGAGAAGGAACGAAGCGGCATGACATGGGGCGTCGAAGTATCACGAAAGAGATCGGGACAACCGGTATCGACGAGACAAGTGCCGAGGCAGCTCGTATCCAGTCACATAAAGTAACGCGATTGTAAGTAAACAGGATACAGGACCATGAAGGACGTATATCAGCAAATTGTTGCCTTGCTATACGCGATTTGGCAACGACGCTGGCAAGCCATCATCGCCGCCTGGGCGGTATGTTTCATCGGCTGGGTCGTCGTTTACGCGGTGCCCGACAAATACGAATCGTTTGCCCGCATCTATGTGAATACCGACACGGTGCTGCGTCCGCTGATGCGAAACCTCGCGGTCGAACAGAATAACGTCGCCGATCAGCTCGTCACGATCCAGAACACGCTGCTCAGCCGGCCGAACCTCGAGAAGGTTCTCCGGATGACCGATCTGGATCTCGACGCCAGCTCCGATACCAAGATGCAGGAGCAGATCAACGAGCTCGCGAAGGACGTCAAAGTCGAATTGCAGGGCACCAATATCTTCCGCGTGTCCTATTCGAACGCCGATCCTGCGATGGCGAAGCGGGTCGTTCAGTCCCTGATCACGATCTTCGTCGAGAGCAATCTCGGCGTGAACCGCAAGGAACTGGCCGGCGCCCGGCGCTTCATCGACAATCAGCTGAAGGAATATGAGCGCCAGCTGCAAGACGCCGAAAAGCGTCGTTCGGAATTCAAGCGGGCCAATATCGGTTACCTGCCGGGTGAAGAGAATTACTACCAGCAGCTCGACCAGGCCCGGACGGATTACGGCAAGACCGCCGACGATCTGAAGGAAGCCGAGACGCAGCTCGTGGCTATGAAGAAGTATCTTTCCGGCCTGTCGCCGTATCTCGAACTGACCAATCCGGCCGTCATGGGTCCGCCGATCGGTGGCAACACCAACACCGGCACGGTCAACACGACGATCGTCGCCCGCATCGCGACCCTGCAGACCCAGATCGACGATCTGAAGTCGCGCTACACCGCCAATCACCCGGACGTCGTGGTGGCTCAGCGGCAGCTCGACGAACTGCAGGCCCAGCTCGCGAAGCAGGAAGAAGCTCGCAAGAACGGGAGCAAGGACAATGGCACCGGCATGGCCGCCAACGCCACCATGTCCAACCCGGTCTACGAACAGATGCTCGTGAAGGTGATCGACCAGGAGACCAAGATCGCGGTTCTGAAGGGCCGGGCTCTCGACCAGAAGCAGAAGGTCGCCGATCTCGAAGCCAAGGCGAAGACGGTTCCTGTCGTCGAAGCCGAGATGTCCCGCCTGGATCGCGACTACGACGTGCTCAAGGCAAACTATGACAGCCTGCTCTCGACCCGTGAGAGCGCCAAGCTCGAAACGGACATGCAGACCAACACGGACAACGTCCAGTTCCGCGTGATCGATCCGCCGACCTCGTCGCTGCGGCCCGTCACCCCGAACCGGCCGGTTCTCCTGTCGCTGGTTCTGCTGATCGGCCTGATCACCGGTGTCGGCGTGGCCTTCCTGCTCAGCCAGATCCACTCGACCTATCTGACGGTGCAGCGTCTCCGCGAAGAGTTCGCCCTCCCGGTCCTCGGATCGATCTCCGCGGTCCTGCTGCCGGAAGCGCGCCGTCAGCGTCGGATCGAGGCGATGACATTCGCGGCATCCTTCGCCGGTTTGATGATCGCGTATGGAGGTGTGCTGTTGTTTGACCATCTGTTCATGGGCGCGGGCGTCTAGGCGTCCAGTGAGTATGCGAGGATTAAACCATGTCAATTATCGATAAATCGGCAGCGAAGGCTAAGGAAGCTGAAGGCTCGTCGCTGGTAGAGCGTGCCAGCGGTAAGATCGCCGACAGCGAGCCGGCAGCTCCGAAGGGCAAGGCCAAGGGCCGCAAGGCCGCGCCGCCTCAAGCCGAAAACCGCGCTACCGTCGCGCCGCGTGCCGCCGAGCCGGCAGGAGACAACGGACGCCATAGCAAGAGAGCGATCATCGATCTCGAGCGTTTGCGGGCCGCCAATATCCTGACGCCGGACAGCGACCCGGGCCAGACCTTCGAAGAGTTCCGGATCGTCAAACGCCACCTGCTGAACAATGCGTTCGCGACCGGCGACAAGGCGATCAAGAACGGCAACCTGATGCTCGTCACGAGTGCCGAGCCGGGCGAAGGCAAGACCTTCTGCGCCATCAACCTGGCCATGAGCATCGCGTCCGAACGCGATCTCACCGTGCTGCTGGTCGACGCGGACGTCTCCAAGCCCGACGTTCTCTCGTCGCTCGGCGTGCAGGCCGGCAAGGGTCTCATGGACATCATCGCCGACGACACTGTCGATATGGCGGACTGCCTGCTCAAGACCAACATCGAGAACCTGACGCTCCTGCCGGCTGGCCGGGCGCACAAGTTGTCGACCGAGTTGATGGCGTCCGAGCGCATGGGCCAGTTCGTAAAGGAAATTGCCCAGCGCTATCCCGATCGGGTAATTATCTTCGATTCCGCCCCCGCTCTGGCAAGCAGCGTGCCCGGTGTTCTGGCAATGCATGTCGGGCAGGTGCTCTTCATCGTCGAAGCGGAACGCACGCGAGAAAGCCAGGCCAAAGAAGCCCTGTCCATGCTGAGCTCCTGCAAGCACATCAGCTTGCTGCTCAACAAGGCACGCTTTACCAGTGGCATCAAGCGTTTCGGTTCGTACGAAGGTTATGGATATCCATAGAGTCAAGCGACGTGAACGTTGAACAGATCTATAAAAACGCGATCCAACGGCCGGTCATGGGATGGAAGGGAACGCTCCTCACTGGAGTGTTCCTCGCCCCACTCATCGCCGCGGCCGCTTCCAGTTCGGCCCACGCAGATAACCTGCAGTTCACTCCGTCCGTAGAGTTCGGAGAGACCTTCACTGACAACGTCCTGCTGACTCCCACGAATCGGCAGTACGATTGGGTTCAGTCGATCTCCCCGAGACTACAGATCACGGAAAGCGGCAACCGGGTTGATCTGAACCTTACGGGCGGAGGCGATTACCTCTATTTCGACCGCCTGAACAAGGACGATCTCCGGCCATATCTGCAGGGGACGACGACGATTGAAGCGGTTCCGGATCTGCTGAAGATCAACGGCCAGGCGCTCATTCAGCAGACGCTGATCGACCCAGCGGGCTCCTTCACCGTTTCCCAGTTCAACGACACGCCGAACCGGCAGACGCTTCAGATCTATTCGGCCGGTCCATCTCTCTATCATCACTTCGGCTCCTTCGCGGACGCTCAGCTCGATTACCTTTTCACCTATGTGAATACGGATTCGACGCAGATCATCACTGCGGCACCGCAGAACTTCCTGAATGGTACCTATCTCCACGACGTCACCTTCTCGCTGACGAGCGGTGACAGGTTCGAGAAGTTCACCTGGGACGTAACCGCGGCCTACAATCACAGTCACACGACGGCGGGCAATCAGGTCGGCGGCGTTGCGGTCAACGTCCGTCAGATCAACAGCCTGTTCAGCGCGGGCTATCAGATAAACTCGTGGTTCGGATTGCTGGCGGATGTCGGCTATGACGACCTCGGAAACAACGCCAACGCTCTGGCGGCCGGCAATTTCGTGACGGGCGGCGTCGTCTATCACGGCGGCTTCCAACTGGTTGGTCCGAAGTCTCAGGTCCGGTTCCTGATCGGTCAGCGCTACAGCGATCTAAGCATCATCGCGAGCGTCACTCATAACTTCACGTCCCGGACGTCGTTGACCGCGAGCTATAGCGAAGAGGTTACGACCTCCGCGGCGCGACTCGCTCAGTTGCTGGGCCTCGCGGCGCAAAGCGACTTCGCCACGCAGTTCAATCTCGATCCTAGCTTCACGCTTTCCGACGAACAGTTCCTGTCTCGCCGAGGAAACGTGACGCTCGATGTCAGCCGTGGCAAGAACACGATCGGCGCGAGTGCCTTCGCTGAGCGCCGTGCGTATCGGATATTGCCGCTGCGCGATTGGGTCTATGGCGGCAGCGTGAATTATTCGCGCCAGATGAACCGCAAATGGACGTTCGATACGGTGTTTCTCTACACCTATCAGAACTTCAACAATTTCGTCGCCCGGCAGGACGATATCTACGCCGCGCAGATCGGTCTGACCAATCAGTTCGCGAGAAGCATCAAGGCGTCCTTGACCTATCGTCTGAGTTACCGGTCGTCGACCGACCCAACTTTCGACGTTCAAGAGAATGCTGTTACGCTGCTGTTAACTACGACGTTCTAAGCTCACCTCATGTACGCAGCTTTTTACAATCTGACCGGCCGCCCGTTTCAGCTAACGCCTGATCCGCGGTTCTATTACAGCAGCCGGACACACAAGAAGGCGATGGCCTATCTCACCTATGGTATGAACCAGGGCGAGGGCTTCATCGTCATCACGGGTGAAATCGGCGCTGGCAAGACCACGCTGGTCGGCCGTCTGTTCGACGAGCTCGACCGCGAAAAATATATCGCGGCCAATGTCGTCACGACTCAGCTCGACGCCGACAACGTTCTCCGCATGGTCGCGAAGGCGTTCGGTATCGCGCAGGAGGGTCTCGACAAGGCCACGCTTCTGGAGCGCATCGAGGCGTTCCTGATCGATTGCTACAATCGCGGCAAGCGCGTCTTGCTGATCGTCGACGAAAGCCAGAATCTGCCGACCGCCGCGCTCGAAGAGCTGCGCATGCTGTCGAATTTTCAGTTCGGCGACCGGCCGTTGCTGCAGACCTTCCTTCTGGGTCAGCCGCAGTTCCGCGACAAGCTGGCGAGCGATCCCGATCTCGAACAGCTTCGCCAGCGCATCATCGCCTCCTATCACCTGGAGCCGATGCAGGAACCGGAAACCGCCGCCTATATCGAACACCGCCTGCAGCATGTCGGCTGGAAGGACGATCCGGTCTTCACGCGCGAAGCCTTCCGCCGCATCCACGAATATACCGACGGCGTGCCGCGCCGCGTGAACACGCTGGCCTCGCGCCTCCTGCTGTTCGGCTATCTCGAGGAATTGCACGAGATCAATATCGATGTCGTCAACGAGGTCATCGACGATCTCGAGCGCGACAACGAGGGCCGTGAGGCGGAAGAGCCCGTGATCGGCGACGTCGAAATTCCGACGAAGAAGACGGTAGAGAAGCAACCCGCTGCGGGAGCGTCGGTCTCGACCTCTTCGTCGTCTTCGGCCGCGGCCAAGCCCAAGGTCATCGACTCGGATCTCAGCCGGAGGATCGACGTTCTGGAGCGTCACGTTCTCGCTCAGCAGAAGACGCTGGACCGCGCGCTCGAAATCGTCGCGAGCTATTTCGACCGGGTAGAAAGGGGCGAGACGCCCGACTTGGATTAAGCGGTGACTGAAATGAGCAGTATGAGCCAGTCGCCAGATCCAAGCCGAGACCGCGTCGAAACCCACGCCGCCGTGCCCGGCGCCCGCCGCACGGGCATCCTCAATTGCATGTCGGTCGATGTGGAAGAGCACTTCCAGGTGCAGGCTTTCGCGTCATGTGTGGACCGTTCCGACTGGGACTCGCATCAAAGCCGCGTCGAACGGAACACGGATCGCATTCTCGGCATTTTCGACGAGGCCGGGGTCAAATCCACCTTCTTTACGCTGGGTTGGGTGGCGGAGCGCCATCCCGATCTGATTCGCCGGATCGTGGCGGGCGGGCATGAGCTCGCGAGCCACGGCTATTCCCACGTCCTGATTCACTCGCAGTCGCCCGACGAGTTCCGCGACGATGTCCGGCGCACCAAATCCATTCTCGAGGATATCGGCGGCGTGCAGGTTCGCGGCTATCGCGCGGCCACGTTCTCGCTCGACAAGCGATGCCTCTGGGCGCACGACATTCTGGCGGAGGAAGGCTATTTCTATTCGTCCAGCATCTTCCCCGTGAAGCGCGACAATTACGGCATGCCGGACGCCCCGCGCACGGCCTATCGTGCCGGCGAGAGCAAGAATCTGATCGAGGTGCCGCTGACAACGGTCCGGGCGCTTGGCCGCAATCTCGCTTATTTCAGCGGCGGCGGGTTTTTCCGGCTGATTCCCTATTCGGTGTCGCGGGCCGCGTTCACGCCATGTGAACAACAACGATCACGCACCGTGCATTTTCTATTTCCATCCCTGGGAGATCGATCCCGAACAGCCGCGAATTCAGCAGGCGGGATGGAAATCGAAATTCCGCCATTACGTGAATCTCGGCGTCATGGAGAGCAAGATCCGCGCGGCCCTGCGCGACTTCTCCTGGGGACGGATGGACGAGGTCTTCCTCGGCGGGCCTCCGGCCGGCAGCGCCAACGACAATCGCTCGAACTGACAGGCGTATCGTGATTATCAAGGAATTGGACAACGCGCGTCGCGGCGATTGGGATGCCTTCGTGAAGGCGTCGCCCGCAGGCACTTTCTTCCATCTCTCGGGCTGGAAGGACGTGATGGAGGAAACCTTCCGTCATCGCACCTATCTGTTCGTCGCGGAGCAGGGGGGGGCGATCGAGGGCGTTCTGCCGCTCGTTCACGTCAAGAGCCGGTTGTTCGGCAATTCGCTGATTTCAATGGCTTTTTGCACCTATGGCGGGCCGATCGGAACGCCTGAAGCAATCGCCGAACTCGACCAGCGGGCGCGCGCGCTCGCCGACGATCTCGAGGTCGATTATCTCGAATATCGCAGCATCGAGCGGTCCTTCCCGGACTACAAATGCAAGGACAGCCTCTACGTCACGTTCCGCAAGGCGATTTCGGCCGATCACGAAGCGAATTTGAAGGCCATTCCGCGCAAGCAGCGCGCGATGGTGCGCAAGGGCATCGGTTTCGAGTTGCAGGGCGAAATCGACGCGACGCCCGAGCGGCTCTATCGCATCTATTCCGAAAGCGTTCGCAATCTGGGCACGCCCGTCTTTCCGAAGAGCCTGTTCTCGAACCTGATGAAAACCTTCGGCAGCGATACGCGACATCATCACCATCACCCATAAGGGCGAGGCTCTGTCGAGCGTGATGAATTTCTACTTCCGCGACGAGGTGCTGCCCTATTACGGCGGCAGCGTCTTCGCGGCGCGCCCCTTGGCGGCGAACGACTTCATGTATTGGGAAGTCATGCGGCGGGCCGCCGATCGCGGGTTCCGTATCTTCGACTACGGCCGTTCAAAGGTCGATACCGGGTCCTATTCGTTCAAGAAGAACTGGGGTTTCGAGCCCGCGCCGCTTCACTACGAATTCTATCTCCGGAACAGCGAAGAGCTGCCCGACATCAGCCCGAAGAATCCGAAATATCAGGCGATGATCGCGGTCTGGAAGAAGTTGCCCGTTCCAGTCGCCAACTCGATCGGTCCGTTCGTTTCGCGCGCCCTCGGCTGAGGCCCGGCCCATGGGCAACGTTCTGTTTCTGGTTCACCGGATCCCCTATCCGCCGGATAAAGGCGACAAGATCCGCTCCTGGAACCTGCTGCGTCATCTGATCGCGCATCACACCGTGCATCTCGGCTGCTTCGTCGACGATGCCCGCGACTGGCAGTTTACCGACACGCTTCGTGGTATGACGGCAAGCGCGCATTTCGCCGCGCTAAAGCCGAAATCCGCCCGGATTCGCGGGCTCGTGTCCGGCCTGTTGCGCGGCGAGGCGCTGTCGCTCGGCTATTTCCGCGACGCGGAATTGCAGGCCTGGGTGGATAATTGTCTGGCCATGCATCACATCGACCATGTCGTCGTGTTCTCCTCGCCCATGGCCCAATACGTGATCGGCAACGGCACGCGGCGCGCGCCGGTCGGTGATCGATTTCGTCGATGTCGATTCCGATAAGTGGACGCAATACGCCGCGCACAAGAAGCTCGTTGAAAAATGGATCTACGCGCGCGAGGCCCGCACCCTTCTGGCGTTCGAGCGCCGCGCCGCCGCGGCGGCGAAGGCGAGCCTCTTCGTGTCTCCCGCCGAGGCGGAGCTCTTCCGCAAGCTTGCGCCGGAAGTGGCGTCCACCGTTCATTCGATGAACAACGGCGTCGATCTCGATTACTTCTCGCCCGACTCACGCCTTCGAGGACGTCGACGAAACATGCCGGACCGGTCATCGCCTTCACGGGGGCGATGGACTATTGGGCCAATGTCGATGCCGTCCGCTGGTTCGCCGAGGCCGTATGGCCGTCGATCCGCGAGAGCCGCCGGCGACGCAGCCTTCTATATCGTCGGCGGCAATCCGACGCAGGACGTCAAAGATCTCGCGAAGCTGGACGGCGTGGTGGTGACCGGCCGCGTCGCCGATGTGCGTCCCTATATCGCGCGCGCCGATGTGGTGGTCGCGCCCATGCGCATCGCACGCGGCGTGCAGAACAAGGTTCTCGAAGGCATGGCGATGGGGCGTCCGGTGGTCACGACCTCGCAGGGCCTCGAAGGGATCGACGCCACGCCGGGACACGATCTCATCCTCGCCGACGGGGCGGAGGCCTTCGCGGCAGCCGTCATGGGCGTGCTCGATGGCGGCGGGGCGATCGACATTGCCGCGCTCTGCCGGAATGCCCGCCAGCGCATGGTCGACCATTATTCCTGGGACGCGAGCCTGTCCGTCCTGGATCCTTTCCTGGCCTGAACGGGCGCGCGGGCGGCGGCGCTCGCGAAGTCCGGTTCGGCCGCGCAATCAGAGTGACGCATGGGGCTTCGGGCGAACATCGAGAGCCGGGTCACGCCGTTCCTTTTCGCCGACCGGCTGAAGGGCGATACCGCGTGGCCGATCGCGGCCTTCGCGATGTCTGCCGCGCTTCTGATACTCTTCGTCTTTTATCATCGCACGGTCACCGATCTGGTCGAGACCTGGGATCACTCGGCGACCTTCAACCACTGCTTTCTGATCCCGCCGATCAGCCTGTTTCTGATCTGGCGCCAACGTCACCGCTTCCTCGCAACCGTCCCGGCACCGTCGCTTCTCGGCCTTCCGGTCGTCGCGGTAGCCGCACTGGTTTGGCTGGTCGGAGATGCCGCCTCGATCGATTTCGCCGCGCAACTGGCCTTCGTGACGATGATCATCGGCATGCACCTCGCCATCTTCGGCAAAGAGGTGACGCGGATAAATCTGTTCCCGCTGGCCTATCTGTTCATGGCCGTGCCGATGGGCGACTTTCTCATTCCCCATCTTCAGGTCGTCACGGCGGAAGCGGCGGTTTCTCTGCTGAGGCTGTTCGGAGTGCCGGTCTTCACGGAAGGCACCTATATCACGATCCCGAACGGTACTTATTTCGTGGCGGAAGCCTGCGCCGGGCTCAGATTTCTGATCGCCACGGTCACGCTCGGGATGCTGTTCGGCTATCTCTATTACCGCTCGCCGTGGCGCTGGGCCGCCTTCATGGCGCTTTCCGTCGTGGTGCCCATCATCGCCAATGCGATCCGCGCCTTCGGGATCATTCTGGTCGGTTTTCACACCAACACGGAATTCGCCGGCGGTTTCGATCACATCGTCACGGGCTGGATTTTCCTCGCCATCGTGACTCTCGTGCTGCTGGCGATCGGCTACAGCTTCAGCGACCGCCGTCACGAGGAAGCTCCCGAATTCTGGCAAAGGGCGCGGGCCGTAAGCCTTGCGCCGGCAAAGATGCTGTCCTGTGTCGCTGCCGGCGCTGCTGATCGCTATCCTGCCCGCAGGTTACGCCGGTTATGCTCGTCTGACGGCGGAACAGCCGCGGTTCTTGCCCTTGATGTCGCCGCCGCAGTCCTCGATGCCGTGGACGCCCGCGTCACAACCCGCGAACCGGCTGGCTGCCCCAATTCCTCGGGGCGGATTCCACATTGCTCAAGAGCTATCGGATCGCCCAAGGGCTCGGAAGCGACCTCTTGTCGGCTATTACACCCATCAGCGCCGGAATTCGGAGTTGCTCGGCTACGATAACGAAGTCGTGAACCCGGATGTCTGGCGTGTCGTTAACCATGATTCCGTATCGGTCGGCTTGTGGGGCCATGATACCGTCGTTCAGGAGCTGGAGGTGGATCGCGACAAGGAAAAACGGCTGATTCGCTACTGGTATTGGGTGGATGGCGAATTCACCGCCAACCCGTATCGGGCGAAGCTCTTGTTTGCGCGTTCGAAACTATTGGGTGGTATTCAGGGAGCTGCCGTCATTGCGGTGGGGTGCCCTATCGGGACGGATGTTGAGGCCGCGCGGGCCGATCTCGACGACTTTCTGGCGCATGTGCCGCCGGTCGACGGATCTGCTCCTCGCCGCCGATATCGGTTCCAGAAGACTAAGGGCGGCAGGCGTCGGGCGAAAGTAAGTGGGTTGGAGACAAGTCGATGTGCGGAATAACGGGCATATGGATACGGGCGGCAAGCGCGAGATCGATCGCGGCCTGCTCGCGCGTATGAACGACAGCCAGATCCATCGCGGACCCGACGAGCAGGGCCTCTATGTCGCGCCCGGCGTCGGGCTCGGCCATCGCCGCCTGTCGATCATCGATCTGTCGTCCGGCCAGCAGCCGCTGTTCAACGAGGACAAAAGCGTCGTCGTCACCTTCAACGGCGAAATCTACAATTTCCAGGAACTGACCAAGGAACTGCTGGCCAAGGGCCACAAGTTCCGCACCCATTGCGACACCGAGGTGATCGTCCACGCCTGGGAGGAATGGGGCGAGGATTGCGTCAAGCGGTTCCGCGGCATGTTCGCCTTCGCGATCTGGGACAGCAATTCCGAGACCCTGTTCCTGGCGCGCGACCGGCTCGGCAAGAAGCCGCTGCATTACACCGTGCTCGCCGACCGCACGCTGGTGTTCGGCTCCGAGCTGAAATCGATGCTCGACGCATCCGGCCGTGCCGCGCGTCATCGAGCCGCGCAGCGTCGAGGACTATTTCGGCTACGGCTATGTGCCCGATCCGAAGACGATCTTCAAAGGCATCTACAAGCTGCCGCCGGCTCACACGCTGACGGTCCGGCGCAATGCCGCCGGTTCCGGCGCCGAAGGAATACTGGGACATCTCGTTCGAGAAGACGCTCGGCCTTTCCGAGCAGGAGATCGCCGAGGAACTGATCCATCCGGCTGCGCGAAGCGGTGAAGATCCGCATGATCGCCGACGTGCCGCTCGGTGCTTTCCTGTCGGGCGGTGTCGATTCGAGCGCCGTCGTGGCGCTGATGGCGCAGCAGTCGAAGCGATCCGGTGAATACCTGCTCGATCGCCTTCGACGTGCCGCAATACGACGAGTTCAAATACGCCGCCGAGGTCGCCGAGCGTTACAACACCGACCACAACACGCGAAGCTGGTCGATCCCGACAGCTTCGACCTCGTCGACCGGCTGGCGGGCTTCTTCGACGAGCCCTTCGCGGACAGCTCCGCGATGCCGACCTACCGGGTTTGCGAACTGGCGCGCGAGCGCGTCACCGTGGCGCTGTCGGGCGACGCCGGCGACGAGCTTTTCGCGGGCTACCGGCGCTATCGCTGGCATGCCTATGAGCAGTCCATCCGCAACCGGTTCCCGCAGGCGCATGCGCGGGCCGCTGTTCAGGGTGCTCGGCCGGCTGTATCCCAAGCTCGACTGGGCGCCGAAATTCCTGCGCGCCAAATCGACTTTCCAGGCGCTGGCGGAGGATCCGTTCGTCGGCTATTTCCACAGCGTGTCGATCCTGCGCGACGAGCTTCGCGCGCCGCATGTTCAACGACAACATGCGCCGCGAGTTGCAGGGCTACCGCGCCTCGGACGTGCTGGTGGACACCATGCGCTCGGCCAAGACCGACGACGACCTGTCGCGCGCGCAATACGCCGACATGAAGACCTATCTGCCCGGCGATATCCTGACCAAGGTGGACCGGACCAGCATGGCGGTCTCGCTCGAGGTCCGCGCGCCGATCATCGACCACGAATTCATGGAATGGGCCGCCGGCATTCCGGCGGCGATGCGGCTCAAGGGCCGGCGAAGGCAAGTACATCTTCAAGAAGGCGCTGGAGCCCTATCTGCCGCACGACATCATGTATCGCGAGAAGATGGGCTTCGCGGTGCCGATCTCGGAATGGTTCCGCGGACCGCTGCGCCAGCGGGTCGGCGATGCGCTTCGCGAGCGACGTTCTGGCCGATACCGGCATGTTCGATATGGCTTTCTCAAGAAGCTCGTCGACCAGCACCAGTCCGGCGTGTCCGAGCATTCGCCCGCGCTGTGGGCGCTGCTGATGTTCGAATCCTCGCTCCGGAATCTTTACGGAAGCAGCCAGACGACACGGAAGCCCGCGCAGCGACCGCGCGACGAAACGCCTCAAAGTCCGGCCCTGAAGGCTCAGGCGCCGCGTTCCGCTCTGGTGATGAAGGCCGCGACGCGACGTCATGCATTCGTGCGCCTTGTCCTTGTAGATCTCGTGGCCGACGCCGTCGATCACGACGAGTTCCGAGCTCGGAATGGCTTCATGCATGTGCTTGTTCCAGCGCCAGCGGCGTTGCCGCGCTGTGCGTCGGCGCCAGGATCAGGGTCGGCACCTTGATATCCGCCGAGCAGCGGCGCGACATCGGTCGTGGAGATCAGCGTGCTGTAGTGCACGAGGCTTTCGACCGAGATGTTGCCGACCTGATCGAGCGTCCATTTGCTCTCGGCGGGAGTCATGTTGCCCATGGTGCCGCCGAGCTTGGATAGCGCTTCCGCCCAGCCGCGCGAGCCCAGCGCCCGGATCGCGGTCTTGCCACGTCGGATAGCCGAACGCGAACAGCTTCTG
Organism: uncultured Alphaproteobacteria bacterium; assembly: GCA_963822835.1. Classification (GTDB taxonomy): domain Bacteria; phylum Pseudomonadota; class Alphaproteobacteria; order CAVTAV01; family CAVTAV01; genus CAVTAV01. The sequence goes on from CAWGIZ010000009.1 coordinate 161,944, forward strand.
CCCGGCGGGACCGATGGTGGTCGGCGAGGCGCAAGGGTCAGGGATTCTGATGCGCTCGGGATGCTTCGCCGCAAAGGCGACGCCCAGCATGCCGCCGGTGGATTCACCCAGGAAATGGATCTTTTCGAGCTTGAGATCGTCCAGAAACGCGACGAGATCGTCGACCAGCGAATCCATCGTCCAGGGATAGTCGGCCGGCGGATCGCCCGAGCCGCCGTGGCCCGGAAGGTCGCGCCGGATCACGGGCCAATTCGTCGCGAGGATCGGCGGCCAATGGCGCCAGAACTGCGCAGTTCCGGCCCATGCCGTGCTGGATCAGAAGCGGAGTACGGCTCGGCGACGCCCAGGGGATCGTGAAATCATCCAGGTCGTAATAGGTCGCGTAGCCGCTGATCGTAACTTTCGCCATGACGGATTCCCCCTGGAAAACCGCGCCGCCATGTTGATGGCGCCTTATTGAGCCGGCGCGGTTTCCGATTTGCCGGTATCCGGACCGGCAGCCGGCGCGATCTTTGACAGAACGTTCGGATCGTCGCTGTTCTGGTCGCCCGAAGCGACGGTTGAAGAATTGGTCGCGGGTTTGCTGTCCGCTATCTGCCTGTCGCCGCCCTGAAAGACGCTGTAGATCAGCATGATCATCGCGGCCCAGCCGATAACACCGCCGCAAAACCAGACGAACATCGACCGCCGAAGCGTGAAGATCTCTCGCTGTGGTTCCGTATCGAGTGTGCGGTTCATGCCTGGCCTCCGGTCTTATCGCAAGTCGGCAGTCAAAAACTACTCGCCCGGATACGGTTCTGGCCTACCAAGACCTTATCCGACCTGCCCGCATTTGCCCCAATAAACATGCGTGCAAAGCGATGCGCGCATACCAGATCTATAAATTCATGGTTAATTTAACCACAATTTCTGGAGACGGTCACCTAATTTCCTGGCTGTGTAAAACTTCGACGGCGGACCACCGTAAGGCGGCCCGCCGGGCGCGGAAATGTCGAGGAAAGGGAAGGGCCGGAGCCGGTCAGACCGTCGCGGTCTGTTCGTCGAGCGCGTAGCCCGCGGACCGCACGGTGCGGATCAGATCCTCGGCGCCGTCCACGTTGATCGCCTTGCGGAGGCGGCGGATATGCGCGTCGACCGTGCGCATCTCGACATAGACCTCGTTGCCCCAGACCGCGTTCAACAGCTGCTCGCGGGAGAACACGCGGGTCGGGTGCTCGAGGAAGTGCTTGAGCAGCCGGAACTCGGTCGGACCCAGATGGACCGGCTTGCCGTCGCGGGTCACCTTGTGGCTCGCCATGTCCATCTTGACGCCGCCGAATTCGAGAACGTCGCCGGCGAGGGCGGGGCGCACCCGCCGCAGCACGGCATGGACGCGGGAGATCAGCTCCGCCGGCGAGAACGGCTTGGTGATGTAGTCGTCCGCGCCGGTATCGAGGCCGCGGATGCGGTCCGCTTCCTCGCCGCGCGCCGTCAGCATGATGATCGGCGTGTTGCGGGTCTCGGGCTGGCGGCGCAGGCGGCGGCAGACTTCGATGCCGCTGACCATCGGCAGCATCCAGTCCAGCAGCACCAGGTCGGGTGTCTTTTCCTCGGCCTGCAGAAGGCCTTCTTCGCCATCCGCCGCGTAGGAAACTTCAAAGCCCTTCGTGCTCGAGGTTGTAGCGCAAAAGCTCCGCCATGCTGGCGTCGTCTTCGACAACGAGAATCGATGGATTCATTTTAAAGCCAGTGCATCCTCAATCGTGTTCATCAATCACAAGCGGCGCTATGTGCCGCTCTTCGCCGGGCGTTCCCGCCACCGCGTAGCTCGTATTGTCGCTCTTCGGCCGGGCCGCATCGATCAACTCTCCACGGGCCACATAATGCACGATCTCCGCGATATTCGTAATGTGATCGCCAACTCCTTTCGATATTCTTGGCGACGAACAGCAGATGGGTGCACGGCGTGATCGCGCTCGGGCTCTCCATCATGTAGGTAAGTAGTTCGCGGAACAGGCTGTTGTAGAGTTCGTCGATCTGTTCGTCGCGCTGCCAGACCGCCATCGCCTTGGCCGCGTTGCGTTCGATAAAGGCGTCGAGCACCTCGTTGATCATCTGCCGGGCGATGCGCGACATCTCGGGGATCACGCTGATCGGCTTCAGGGGAGGCGACTGGATGATTACCGTTGCCCGTTTGGCGATGTTCTTGGCGTAGTCACCGATGCGCTCGAGATCGCTCGAAATCTTCAGCGCCGACACGATCTCGCGCAGATCGTCGGCGACCGGCTGGCGGCGGGCCAGAATCTCGATCGCGCGGGCTTCGATCTCGCGCTCGAGTTCGTCGATCTTGACGTCTTCCTCGATAACCCGGCGCGCGACGCCGAGATCGCGCTTCAGCAGAGCGTCGATCGACGTCGCCAGGGCGGAGTCGGCGAGGCCGCCCATCCGGGAGATCATCGACTTCAACTCGTTCAATTCGTCTTCAAAGGCCGTGATCGTATGGCGAACCATGAAATTCTCCGATATGTGCGATCAATCCGGGGCGCTCTAGCCGAAGCGGCCGGTGATGTAATCCTGTGTTTGCTTTTTGGCCGGGCTCGTGAACACCGCCGAGGTCTGGTCGAATTCGATCAGTTCGCCCAGATACATGAAGGCCGTGTAATCGGACACACGCGCGGCCTGTTGCATGTTGTGCGTGACGATGGCGATCGTGTAGTCGGTCTTGAGTTCGTCGATCAGCTCTTCGATCTTCGCGGTCGAAATCGGATCCAGCGCGGAAGCGGGCTCATCGAGAAGCAGGACCTCGGGCTTCACCGCGATCGCGCGGGCGATGCAGAGGCGCTGCTGCTGACCGCCGGAAAGGCTCAGGCCGGACTTCTTCAGCTTGTCCTTCACTTCTTCCCACAGCGCGGCCCGGCGCAGCGACTGCTCGATGCGGTCGTTCATGTCCGCCGCTCGACAGGCGCTCGTAGAGCTTCACGCCGAAGGCGATGTTGTCGTAGATCGACATCGGGAACGGCGTGGGCTTCTGGAACACCATGCCGATCCGCGCGCGCAACAGATTGAGGTCGACCTTGGGTGACAGGATGTTCATGCCGTCGAACAGGACTTCGCCCTCGGCCCGTTGCCCGGGATAGAGGTCGTACATCCGGTTGAAGATGCGCAGAAGCGTAGACTTGCCGCAGCCCGACGGACCGATAAACGCCGTCACCTTCTTTTCGTGAATCGGCATCGTCACATGCTTGATCGCATGATGCGTGTCGTAATAAAAATTCACGTCCTTGACTGAGATCTTCACGCCATCTGCCTCCCTGTATTCGTCCATGCCGGACGAAAGGCTCGTATCGGGTAAACTGGCTTCGACGCCAACGTTAATACGTTCTGTTCCCGACATGGAAATTTATCTCCTCTCGCTGGCTAGCGACGCCAGGTAACGGGCCACGATGTTAAGAGCCAGAATGGCGATCGTGATCATCAGCGCGCCGCCCCAGGCCAATTCCTGCCAGTCGTCGTAAGGGCTCGTGGCAAACTGGTAGATCACGTAGGGAAGGTTGGCCATCGGAGCACTCATCTTGGTGCTGAAGAACTGGTTGTTCAGCGCCGTGAAGAGCAGGGGCGCGGTTTCGCCCGAGATGCGCGCGAGGGCGAGCAGCACACCCGTGATCATGCCGTTCCGCGCCGCGCGGTAGGTCACGGACAAGATCGACTTCCACTTCGGCGTGCCGAGTGCGAAGGCCGACTCCCGCAGGTGGTTCGGAACCAGATTGAGCATGTCTTCGGTGGTTCTGACCACGACCGGCACCACGATCACCGCCAGCGCCATGGAACCGGCCCAGGCGGAGAAATGATGCACGGGCGCGACCATGATCTCGTAGATGAACATGCCGATCGCGATCGAAGGCGCACTGAGCAGGATGTCGTTCACGAAACGGATCGTCTGGGCCAGCTTGCTGGACCGGCCGTATTCCGCGAGATACGTACCCGCCATGATCCCGAGCGGCGTGCCGACGACAATACCGATCAGGGTCATGATGGCGCTGCCGTAGATCGCATTGAGCAGGCCGCCGGCCTCGCCCGGTGGCGGCGTCATTTCAGTGAAGAGCGATGGCTTGATCGCGGCTCCGCCCTTGACGAAAAGGGCGATCAGGATGAGCGCCAGGATCAGCAGGCCCGAAGCGGAGGCGAGCAGCGCCAGGGTCAGCGCGACGGTGTTCCGGATCTTCCGCGAATGATAGAGGACGCTGTTCATCACACACCCGCTTTCTTTTGAAGCTGCATCAACATCAGCCGCGCAAACGCCAGCACCACGAAGGTGATGAGGAACAGGATCAGGCCGAGTTCGAACAGCGATGAGGTATAGAGATCGCCGAGAGCTTCGGTGAACTCGTTGGCGATCGCGGCCGAGATACTGGTGCCGGGAGCCAACAGCGATGCGTTGACCCGATGGGCGTTACCGATCACGAAGGTGACCGCCATGGTTTCGCCCAGCGCCCGGCCGAGACCGAGCATGACGCCGCCGACGACACCCGTGCTGGTGAAGGGCAGAACCACCTTCCACACCACCTCCCAGGTTGTCGCGCCGATGCCGTAGGCCGATTCGCGCAGCATTGTCGGAACCGTCTCGAACACGTCGCGCATGACCGAGGTAATGAAGGGAAGGATCATGATGGAGAGGATAAGGCCCGCGGTCAGGATGCCGATGCCGTAGGGAGGGCCCTGGAACAGCGCGCCGATGAAAGGGACGTTGCCGATGGTATCGATCAGGAAGGGCTGAACATGTTGCTGCAGGAAAGGGCTGAACACGAACAGGCCCCAGATGCCGTAGATGATGCTGGGGATGCCCGCCAGAAGCTCGATGGCGATGCCGATCGGGCGCCGCAGCCATTTGGGGCACAGCTCCGTGAGAAAGATCGCGATGCCGAAGCTCACCGGTACGGCCACGACCATTGCGATGATCGACGTGACCAGAGTGCCGTAAATCGGTCCGAGGCCGCCGAACTTCTCGGTGACCGGGTTCCACGAGTCGGTCAGGAAGAAATTGATCCCGAAATGCGTGATCGCCGGCCAGGCGCCGAGAACGAGCGAAAGGATGACGCCGCCGACGATAAGGAGAACGCCCCAGCCTGCGACATGAGCGAAGAAGCCGAAAATCTTGTCGCCGTTGATGACGCTGCCTCGGCCGTGGAGTAGTTGAGGGGTGACTTCTGTCGTGGACACGGGGGCTCTCTTCCGGGTTTTGGCCATTGGGAAGGGCCGACACTTTAAAGTTCGGCCCTTCCACCTGGCGCAAGTGATCAGATAGGACGTGCCTGGGATCTTATAGGATCCTCAGGAAAACACGTGTCTACCGTTTGATCATGTTCCACTCGTCGTTGACGAGGTTCACGACTTCCATCGGGATCGGAACGTAGTCGAGTGCCTTCGCCATATCCTGGCCGTTGTGATAGGCCCAGTTGAAGAAGTCCAGAGCCTGCTGAGCGGCCTTGGCGTCGGTCGGCTGCTTGTACATCAGGATGAAGCTCGCACCCACGATCGGCCAGCTGGCCTTGCCCGGCTGGTTGGTCAGAAGGAGATAGAAGCCGGGAGCCGACTTCCAGTCCGCATTCGCGGCCGCGGCCTGGAAGGCCTCGGCGGTCGGCGAAACGACGGCGCCTTCCTTGTTGATCATCTTCATGTAGGTCATGTGGTTCTGGACCACATAGGCATACTCGACATAACCGATGCCGCCACGGGTCTGGGTCGTCATGTTGGCGACGCCTTCGTTGCCCTTGGCGCCGATGCCGGCCGGCCACTCAAGCGAGGTGTTCGCGCCGACGTTTTCCTTCCACGCCGGGCTCGAATCGCTCAGATAGGTCGAGAACAGGAACGTCGTGCCCGAACCGTCAGCGCGGTGGACCGGAGCGATCGCCATGTCAGGCAGGTTCACGCCCGGGTTCAGCTTTTTGATCGCGGGGTCGTTCCACTTCTTGATCTTGCCCATATAGATATCGGCCAGGGTCGCACCGTCCATGGTGAGCTCGCCCGGCTTGACGCCCGGGATGTTCGCCACGGGGATGACGCCGCCGATGATCATCGGCCACTGAATGAGGCCGATTTCGTTCAGCTTTTCGGGCTTCAACGGCATGTCGGACGCGCCGAACGTGACCGTCTTGTTGGAAATCTGCTTGATACCGCCGCCGGAACCAATGGACTGATAGTTAAGGCCGATTCCGGTCTTGTCCTTATAGGCCGAGGCCCATTTCGAATAAATCGGATACGGGAAAGTCGCGCCCGCGCCGGAGATGTCGTCCGCTTTCGCGATCGAGGCTCCGAAGCTCACGGCGCCGATGACCAGTGCGCCCACGAGGCCGACAATAGTCGTTTTGGCTTTCACCTTGCTTCTCCCAAGATTGTGATTGTCAGTGAGACCGCCTCATGCGTCGGCGAATTTTCACTAGGCCGACATGGTCATGAGGTGTGATCCGCGGTGACCCTAGTGTCAGGCAATGACCCAAATACGACAGTTATGTTGCAGTTTTGTGATGGGGCCGTCTTGCGCGGGATCAGGCCGGACGGAGAATCCGGCGATGGCCGGCGGCAATAGCGATCCGGCGCGAAAGAATAAGTATAAGCAATAAGTTAGACTGCCGGCTGAACGGGTCTCGGGATCGGAAAGCTGACGGAAAAAGTCGATCCGGCGCCTTCCTTGCTCGTGATCGTCAGGGTTCCGCGATGACGGTTCACGATATGCTTGACGATGGCGAGACCGAGTCCCGTCCCGCCCAGCTCCCGCGAGCGGGCCGAATCCACCCGGTAGAACCGTTCGGTGAGTCGCGGGATGTGCTCGGCGGCGATTCCCGGCCCCTCGTCGGTCACCGAGACCACCACGGCCGGGCCGACCACCTTGGGCACCGAATCGACCTGTCTCGCGGTTACCGTAACCGTTCCGCCGTTTCCGCCGTATTTGAGGGCGTTGTCGATCAGGTTCTGGAACACCTCGATGAGCTGGTCCCGGTCGGCGGCGATCGACGGTAATTCCTCCGCGATGTTCATCTTTATCGTCGCCTTGCGCTTCTCGGCGCGTGGCTGCATCGATTCGCCGAGGCCGCGCAGGACGCCCGCGAGATCGACCCGGCTGCTCGGCGGGGTGTATTCGTCGAGTTCGATGCGGGAGAGGGAAAGCAGGTCCTCGATCAGCCGCGCCATGCGAGCCGCTTCGCGCTGCATGATGCCGAGGAAGCGTTTGCGGGCTTCGTCGTCCTTGCTGGCCGGACCCTGCAGGGTCTCGATGAAGCCGACCAGGCTGGCGAGCGGCGTCCGCAATTCATGGCTCACATTGGCGACGAAGTCGGCGCGCATCTGCTCGGCATGGCGGATATGGGTAATGTCGTGGAGCGAGATCGCGGTGGTATAGCGGTTCCGCGCCAGGATTCTCGGCGGCGGTGCGATGCGCGGATCCAGGATCCGCGTTACCCGGACGAGAAAGGTCCGCGTGACCGGCCCGGGCATGGTGATCTCGGTCGACCGTTCGCCCGCGTCCGCCGGCGTCCCGTCGATCAGGCCGAGCGCCGCCGGCTGACGCAGATAGAGCGATACGTCCTCGCCGGCGATGCTTCGGTCGAACAAGGCGTCGGCGGCGGAGTTCGAGAAGATGACCCGGCGTTTCGAATCCAGCAGAAGGAAGGGGTCGGTCAATCCGTTCAGCAGCGCCGCGCTGAACACCGTCGACTCGTCGGCAGCGTCGGCCGCCGGATTTGCCAGGGCCTGGACGGCATCGGCCGTGCGGGGCGCGGTCGCGTTCCAGCCGACGCCGATGGCGGCGACGCCGCCGGCCAGCAAGATGGCCTCGACCCAGATGGGCGCAAGCCCGCTCACGGCGCCCAGCGCGAGCGCGGCGGCGAGCAGGACGAGAAGGCCGAGGAGAATCAGACGCGGCGCGGACATGGCCGTTAACCTACTCGTCCGCCGCCGCGCGGCAACTCGAAAATTTGTATCATTTTGCGACAGTAGACGTATCGAACCCGGACACCATGCAAGGTGTCGGGAGCCGAAATACCCCTTTTCCCGGCATTTGCCGGGCTTGGTGCGCAAATTGCTTTATTTGCTTGAAAGCTTTGATCCGGCGGCGCCACTTGTGGTGACAAGTTGTCAATATTATTGATATATTAGATGCTGTTGGAACGCCTGTTTTGAGTATGGATGAGTAAAATGGCTGGTACCGAGCGTATGCCCTCCGAAACAACCAAGAAGGTCGACGGCGCCGTGTCGCCGGAAGACGCAAAGCGCGCGCTTCGTCGCCGCATCCTCAAGGCGGGCGCCGTGGGAGCGCCGCTTGTCATCACGCTTCGGAGCAACTCGGGCTGGGCCGCCTCGCTCACCTGCCTCCAGAATTTTCAGGTCCCCGAGAACATCGACACGAAGAACCCGACCCATTCTCAGGGTACCCTCGTGCCGTTCAACAATACGTCCCCGGAACACCGCAAATACTTCAATTCATTGTCGAAGGATTCCCGTATGTCGGGCATGCCGGGCTATTCCTGCGTCGCGTCTATCATGATGTCGAAGACGTAACGCGGACGGCACGTAACCCAACGCATGACCGAAACTTCCGTGAAATGGGCGGCTCGAGACAGCGGGTCGCTCGTTTGGCGTGACTGGGACGACGGCTCGGCGGTCTATGACAAGCGCTCGGGCCAAACTCATATCTTCGATCTGCTTGCGCGGCTTGTCGTGCTGGAGCTGGAAGAGGCGCCGGCGTCCGTCCGGGAACTGGCCGACCGGGTCAGCGAAACCGCGGGAGTGGAGCCTGATGCCGCGCTCCGTAACCAATTGCACACCTTATTGGGCGAATTAGAAGACCTCGGAACTCGTTGAGGTGATCGCCGCGTGAGAGTGCAAGACCTCTCTGAACAAGACATAAGACAAAGACTGACGTCGGACGGACTCTATTTCCGTCTGGGCGGCTTCACCACGCGCATGCGCTCCTGCTATCCGGGCATGATCCACGATTTCCAGCGGCTCTACGGCCCCTGCGAGGCGGATACCGGCGACACGGAGATCACCGACTTCAACCTCAATCTGTTCGCGCCCTCGCGGCTCCGCCAGATGTTCCGCCGTCAGGTGATGGCGGATGTCGAGGGGCCCGGCCCGTTCATTCCGCTGCCCGCCGACCTCTCTCTCCTGATGATGGAGACGGCGCTCAACTGGTGCGTCGCCTCGCGCATCCGCAACATGCTGATCCTGCATTCGGCTGTGGTCGAGAAGGGCGGCAAGGCCGTCATCCTCCCCGGCGAATCCGGTTCCGGCAAGAGCACGCTCGCGGCGGCCCTGGTGTCGCGCGGCTGGCGGCTGCTCTCCGATGAATTCGCGCTGATCCGTCTGTCGGACGGGTTGGTCATGCCCTATCCCCGGCCCATCTCGCTCAAGAACGAATCCATTCCGCGCATGCGGGAGCTGTTCCCGGACGGGACGTTCGTGGGCCCCTTCGAGGGCACGCCAAAGGGCACGATTTCCTATCTCGCGCCGCCCCGAAGCGCCATCGAGAACGACCAGACGCCGGCGAGTGCCCGCCGCGGTCGTCTTCCCGACCTACAAGGCGGGCTCGGCGCTTGAAACGGATGAATGGCCGAAGGCGGCCGGGCTCGGACGGCTGAGCCTCTTTTCCGTGAATTACACATTGCTCGGGCAGCCGGGCTTCGACGCGCTCGCCGCACTGGTCGACCGCTGCCCGCTGAAGGCGGCGACCTATTCCAGCCTCGATGACGCCATCGGCTTCGTCGAGGAAACGGTCGCGGCCGGCAATGTGGCGGGGTCCTGAGCGATGACCGCCCGTTTGCCCGGCGTCTCCGGCTTGCCGGAATTCCTGAACGCGCTGATGCGGCCCGAGACCATGGAAGGTCTGACGGTGCGTCAGTGGAACACCGTGCTGAGGTTCGGCCGCCAGACCGGCCTGTCGGCGCGGCTGGCTCATCTCGCGCGGTCATCGGGAGTCTGGGAGCGGATCCCGGACAAGGCGCGGCAGCATTTCGAGTCCGCCGAGGCGATCAGCCGGGACAACCACCGGATGGTCGGGCACGACGTGCGCCGGATCGCGGAAGCTCTCGACCGGGTCAAGATTCCGTTCGCGCTGCTGAAGGGCGCTGCCTATGTCTGGTCCGACCTCGATCTCGCGCGCGGCCGGCTCTGTTCGGACGTCGACATACTGGTGGCGAGGAAGGATCTCGAAAACGCCGAGGAGGCGGTCCGGGACGCTGGCTGGGTGCCGCTCAAGCAGGACGAATACGACGATTACTATTACCGGACCTGGATGCACGAGCTGCCGCCGCTCCGCCATCATGACAGCAACACCATCATCGATATCCATCACACGATTCTGCCGGTAACGAGCCGGTTGCATCCTGACGCGGGTCTGTTGCTCGGCGAGATGACGCGGACGGGGGAGGCCGGGCTTCACGTTCTGGCGCCGAAGGACATGGTCCTGCACGCGGCGGCGCATCTGTTCTACGACGGCGATTTCGACCGGCGGCTGCGCGATCTTTACGACCTCGACCGGATGTTGGTCCATTTCGGCCAGCGGCCCGGTTTCTGGGATGCTCTCGTGCGGCGCGCGGATGTGATGAATCTCACCACCCCGCTCTTCTATACGCTGCGCTATTGCTCGGCGTTGCTCGGCACGCCCGTGCCCGCCGAGGCCATCGCCGGTCTGGCGCGCAGCGCGCCGTCGTACCTTGCGGTTCTATTCATGGATCATCTGGTGCCACGAGCGATCATGCCGCGCAATGCCGATCATCCGAGCCGACTGACCTCGCTCGCGGCCTTCCTGCTGTATCTCCGGTCGCACTGGCTCAGAATGCCGCCCCTGCTGCTGGCGCAACATTTGTTCAGAAAGGCCTTGCGGCGCGTGAGCGGAGAGCCTGCGGCGCCGTCCCCGATGACGGGCGCGATAAAAACGTCGAGCCAATAATCAAAAATTTACCCCGGACGGGTATTCAGGACCGGTCCTCGTAGCGAGTAACAGTAAGATGCAGGGGCGAACCGGTGCCGCCGGTCCGCCTCGTCGGCGGGAGCCCGGCCGAGGACTTAAATCCCCCCGAAAACCCCCGCACTTATAGTCCTCCAGGCCTTGAGCTGGCCGGGCCGTCCTAGAGCTTGAACCAGCGCTCGGCGTTGGTCTGCATCAGCTTCTTCTTCTGGGCCGCCGGGATGTCGAGATTGTCGTGCGTGAGCACCTCGTCGGCGACGTATTCGTAGGGGTAATCCATCGCATACATCACCCGATCCTCGCCCATGACGTCGAGCATGAGTTTGATCGCGGGCTCGAACGGCATGCCGCTGGTGGTCGCGAGCACGTTGTTGCGCATGTAATGGAACAGGTCGTGCTTCTGCGGCTTCTGCCGGTCATAGCGTTTCGACCGGACGCCGGCCTGGTGCATGTAGTTCAGGCGATAGAGCCAGTAGGGCAGGGCCTCGCAGGCGTGGCCCGCCATGATCTGCAGACTCGGATAGCGGTCGAACACGCCGGTCGTCAGGATCCGCATCAGGTGGAAGCTGGTCTCAACTCCGAAGCCGAAAATCGCGCCGTCGAGTCCGGCATCCACCATGGTGCCGATCATGCCGTCGGGCGGGCTTTGCGGATGGATGTAGAGCGGCAGGTCGAGCTCGGCGCAGCAGCGCAGGATCGGATCGAACTGCGCCTCGTCCAGATAGTGGCCCTGCGTGTGGCTGTTCACCATCACGCCGTGGAAGCCGAGTTCCTCCTTGCCGCGGCGGATTTCGGCGACCGACCATTTCGGATCCTGCGGCGCGATGGTGATCATGCCGTAGAACCGATCCGGATATTTCTCGCAAGCGTCCTTGAGGATGTCGTTGGACCGGCCGGCGATATTCCGGGCCTCGTCGAGATCGGTCAGCGACTGCACGCCCGGCGAGGTCAGCGAGAGCACCGCCTTGTCGATGCCCGTGACGTCCATGTCGGCAATGCGCCGCTCGCCGAGATCCTGCAACCGTTCGAAGATCTGCATCGCCCGCTCGGACTGGCTGGCGCCGTAGAAGCCCCACAATGACGTCGTGCCTTTGTCGGCCTTGCCGGCGCGCACCATCCGCATGATGGCGTCGAGCTGATCGCGGGTCGCGAATGCTTCCTCCGTCGCGATGCGCAGATAGCCGCGATCGCCCCCTGTCTTCAGTTCGTGAGTCATTATTCTACCCTTCGTGTACGGCTTTTGTTACCAGGCAGGCGCGCAGGCCTTCCGGTCCGTCCTCGCTGCCGTGGCCGGACCATTTGACGCCGCCGAACGGCGAGTCGGATCCGGCGATCATCGAGGTGTTGATGCCGACCATGCCCGCCTCGATCGCGTTGCCGAGTCGCTGCCGGCGCTTATAGTCGTTGGTCCAGCAATAGGCCGCAAGCCCGTAGGGCAGGCGGTTGGCTTCGGCGATCATATCTTCCTCGGATCCGAACGGATTGATCAGCGCGACCGGACCGAAGGGCTCCTCGTTCATGATGTCGGCATCCAGCGGGATCTCGGAGAGCACCGTCGGGGCGTAGAAATAGCCCTGATTGCCCAGCCGTTCCGCGCCGGTGTGAACCTTCGCGCCCTTGCTCTTAGCGTTGCCGATCAACCGGTCCATGGCTTCCGGGCGGCGGGCATTGGCCATCGGGCCCATCTGGCTGCCGGCGTCCAGGCCATCACCGACCTTGAGCGCTTTCGCGCGCTTGATGAAGCCGTCGCGGAACGTGTCGAACACATCTTCCTGCACGATGAAGCGCGTCGGCGCGACGCAAACCTGCCCGGCATTGCGGAATTTGTGCGGGACGACGGTGTCCAATGCCTTTTCGATATCGGCATCGCCGAACACGAGTACGGGGCCGTGTCCGCCCAGCTCCAGCGTGGTGCGCAGCATGTTGTCCGCCGCGAGCTTCGTCAGATGCTTGCCGACCACGGTCGAGCCGGTGAAGGAAAGCTTGCGGATGATCGGCGAGGCGAGGAGATGGCGGCTGACCTCGTCCGGCACGCCGAACACGGCCTGGGCCACTTCCTTGGGGAGCCCCGCGTCGAGAAGGCATTGCAGGACGCCCAGCGCCGATGCCGGGGTCTCCTCTGCCGCCTTCATGATGACCGAGCAGCCTGCCGCGATCGGTGCGCCGAGCTTGCGGCCGGGATTGCCGAGCGGGAAGTTCCACGGCGCGAAGGCCGCGACCGGGCCGACCGGCTCATGCCGAACCACGGAACGGCTTCCCTCGGGCCGGACGAGCTCACGGCCATAAAGGCGCTGGCACTCTCCGGCGTAAAAGTTGAACAGGCCGACATTCATCATCACTTCGATGCGGGCCTCGCCCAGCGTCTTGCCCTGTTCCATCGTGGCGTTGCGGGCGAGTTCGTCCTGCCGTTCGAGCATCAGCCGCGCGGCTCCCTGCAGGACGGCGGCGCGTTGCTGCGGGGTCGACTTGCGCCAGATCGCGAAGCCCTTCCTGGCGACATCCAGCGCGCGGTCGAGATCGGCGGCTTCCGCCATGGGCAGGGCGCCTATGGATTCGCCGGTCGCGGGATTGACGACATTGAAGGTGCGCCGGCCGCCGCCGGAAACCTTCTCGCCGTCGATGATCATGTGGAGAGCGGGATATTGGGTCATTACGTCCTGATTTTCCCCCGTTTGGAATTGGCCGTTCAGGCGGATTTGGCGAAAGCGGATGCCGGGATGCGTTTCCTTCCGGCGTCGCGCGGATTGGGTCTCCCGGCTAGGTGCGTTCGATTTCGAAGTCCGGCGCGCGCGGATGGGTGCCGACAAAGGCCCGGATAACTCGCCGCCCCTTGAACGCCACGCGCCAGGCGCCGGGATCGTCCTCGCAACGCGTGATGGTGTCGATGGCCTTGGAATCGTAGGCCGTCCGGGTCTGAACGAAATGGCGCACGCCGTCCTCGGAGTCCGTGAAGGTTTGCACCGTCGTACGGCGATCCTTCTTCACGAGTTTTTCTGTGAGTTTCGAAGGTTTACTGGGAGCTGACATGATGAACGCACTGGATGATACTTGCCGGCGAGTGTCGGCGATAACGTCAGTATACCGACAACCCGCGGGGCCGGATAGTGCGGCTAATAGGAGCGGCCTTCGATCCGCACGATCTGGAGATCGACGACCTTGGCGTTTATCAGCAGCTTGCCCGCATGCTCGAAATTCACCGTCACGCGGTCGCCGACCACGGACTGCACCTGTCCAATCCCCCAGTCTTCCTGTGTGGGATGGCGTACGAAATCGCCGGGCTTGATGAGGAGCGTCATAACGTTTCCTTAACTCTATCGCGCCTCAATTCGTTGCATTACACTAGCCGCCCCGGCCGACTTCTTCAAACAGGCCGTGGCCCCACCTAGATTGAATGACCCGGAATGCTTGAAATCAAAGGCAAAATCGACCTCGCATCGCTTCTCTCCTCGCGCATCTGCCACGATCTGATCAGTCCGGTCGGGGCCTTGTCCAATGGGATTGAAATCCTTGCGGAAGAAGTCGACGACGAGATGCGCGACCAGACGATCGCCCTTTTGACTCACAGCGTTAACGAGGCCACGGGCCGGCTGCAATTTTTGCGGCTCGCCTTTGGCGGGTCCTCGTCTCTCGGTGGTGTGATCAGCGTCGGTGACGGTGAATTCGCCCTGCGCGAATTTCTCGCGAATTCGAAGGTGACCCTCGATTGGAACGCCGAGATCGACGCCCTGACGAAGCCGGCGATGAAACTGCTGATGAACATGGCGCTGGTCGCGACCGAGTGCATCATTCGCGCCGGAACCCTGACGATACAGGCCGCCAACACCGCCGACGGGGTGATGCTGGCCGCGACTGCGTCCGGCGACCGCATCCTCGTCTCGGATGACATCGCTGCCATTTTTGACGGAACGGCGACCGAAGATTCGGTCGACGCGAAAAGCGTGCCCGCTGCGCTGGCCGTGATTCTGGCGGATGAGATCGGCGGGCGAATTGCCTGCCGCCGCGGCGGCGGCAACGAATTGATGATCGTTGCCGATCTGCCCCGAATGGCTATTTCCTGAGCAATTCCACGCCTTTCGCGGCTGTACGCTTTACAGCTTCTTAAGATATTTCCGCGATTTTTAACCGGTACTCGGGTGCACCGAATGCCGCGTTAACTGCATTTCGTTTTCTCGCCGGCCAACCCTTCACCTCTACGTCGAATGTTGATGCCATGGATGATCTACTGAGCGAATTCGTCACGGAGACAGTCGAGAGCCTGGATCTCGCCAATGTCGAACTCGTGAAGCTCGAACAGGATCCGAACGATCAAGGCACTCTCAGCAACATCTTTCGTCTTGTTCACACCGTTAAAGGCACCTGCGGATTTTTGGGCCTTCCGCGGCTTCAGGCGATCGCGCACGCCGGCGAGAACGTGCTGGGACAGTTCCGCGAAGGGAAGCTGCACGTATCCGAAAGCGCAGTTACCGTGGTCCTCGAATGTCTGGACCGCATCCGGGACATCGTCGCTCATCTCGAGCGGACCGGCGAGGAGCCGGACGGCGACGACAACGATCTGATCGAACGTCTGGACGCGATCGCCAATGGCGACGCGGCGGAGACCTTCGGAACCAGCGTCGAAGAAGCGTCCGGCGCCGTTGAAGAGGCTGCAGGCGCGGAAGCCGAGGCCTCCCAGAGCGATACCCTGTTCAGCCGGCTCGGTGGTCCGATCGGCGTCGACGGGCTGATCGATATCCTTTTCTCGAAGCTTCTGAAGGACAAGTCGTTCGCGCCGTTCTACGAGAACGTCGATGTCGAGGAGCTGAAGCTCAAATATTCGTCCTTCGTCACGATGGCCCTCGGCGGACCGTCCCGCTACACCGGCAAGTCAATCGCGAAGGCCCATGAATCCGTGCGGGATCGCGGCCTGACCGCCTCGCATGTTGATGCGTTTTTCAAATATATGCGCGAAGCGCTGAGCGACTTCGAGATCGAGGACGATCTCGCCGGCAAGGTTGTCGCGGTGATGCGTTCGACGCGCGAGGATCTGCTGCCGTCGTCCAAGGAAACGACAAAGAAGCCGCAGGCGACGGAGGCAAAGTCCACCACCGCCGAGCAGCCGAAAAAGGCAACCGCCAGCGCGGGCAAGCCGGCATCCGGCAAGTCCAACGAGCTGGAGACGGGCGCGTCGAAGTCCTCGCTCGCCAATCAGTCCATCCGCGTGAATGTCGACGTGCTCGAGGATCTGATGACGATGGTGAGCGAGATGGTGCTCACCCGCAACCAGCTCATGCAGATGGTCCGCCGTCTCGATGACAGCGAATTCAATGGGCCCTTGCAGCGTCTGAACCAGTGCACCACCGAGCTGCAGGAAGCCGTCATGAAGACGCGCATGCAGCCGATCGGCAATGCCTGGGCCAAGCTGCCCCGCATCATCCGCGATCTCGGCCACGATCTCGGCAAGAAGATCGAGCTGAAGATGCTCGGCGCGGAAACCGAACTGGATCGTCAGGTTCTGGAGCTGATCAAGGATCCGCTGACCCATATGGTCCGCAACTCCGCCGATCACGGCCTGGAAACGACCGAGGACCGGATCGAGAACGGCAAGCCGGAAGTCGGCCATGTGACCCTGAACGCCTTCCATGAGGGCGGCCACATCATCATCGAGGTCTCGGACGACGGCCGCGGGCTCGACATCGACAGGATCAAAAAGAAGATCCTCGCCAACAACCTGTCGTCGGAGGCGGAGGTTGCGGCGATGCCGGACCAGCAGGTCCAGCGCTATATCTTCCACGCCGGCTTCTCGACCGCCGAAAAGGTCACCAACGTCTCCGGCCGTGGCGTCGGCATGGACGTCGTGCGGACCAATATCGAAAAGATCGGCGGCACCATCGATCTGAAATCGGAGCGCGGCAAGGGCACCAAGTTTACGATCAAGATCCCGCTGACGCTGGCGATCGTCTCGGCCCTCATCGTCGAGAGCAGCGGCGAGCGTTTCGCGATCCCGCAGCTCAGCGTCGTCGAGCTGGTGCGAGCCGGCGGCCATTCGGGCAACAAGATCGAGAAGATCAACAAGACTCCGGTTCTGCGGCTGCGCGACCAGCTTCTGCCGCTCGTGCATCTGCGCGACGTTCTCGGCCTGCCGCCGAAGCCGGCCGTGACGGAAACCGAACGGAACGAGACCACCGATCAGCAGGGCGAGAATGGCGTGGTCCGCGCCGGCTTTTCGAAGCGCCGCGCCCGCGACGAGGATTATGTCGTCGTGACGCAGGTCGGCAACTTCATCTACGGCGTGGTGGTCGATCAGGTTTACGACACCGAGGAAATCGTAGTGAAGCCGGTCGCGCGTCTATTGCGTAGCCTCCCGATTTATTCGGGCAACACGATCCTGGGTGACGGCAGCGTCATCATGATCCTCGATCCGAATGGCATCGCGGCCCTGGCTGGCGATATTCAGATCGGCAGCCGCGACGCAACCGACGCGGCCGTCGGCCAGCGGTCGATGCACGACAAATCCACGTCGCTTCTCGTCTTCAAGGTCGGGGAGCAGGCGCCCAAGGCGGTGCCGCTTGCGCTGGTGGCCCGTCTCGAAAATGTCGAGGTCACCTCGATCGAGCACACCGAGAACGGTGACTTCGTACAATATCGCGGCAGCTTGATGCCGATCCTGCGGTACAGCGAAAGCGTGACCTGGCGGACCGAAGGGCTCCAGCCGGTGCTGGTCTTCTCCGACGACGACCACACCATGGGCCTCGCGGTGGACGAGATCATCGATATCGTCGAACAGTCGCTCGACATCGAAATGACGTCTCAGGGCTCGGGCATCCTTGGCACCGCCGTCGTCGCGGGCCGGGCGACCGAGGTGATGGATGTCGGCTATTATCTCGGCAAGGCGTATCCGGATTGGTTCCGCAAGGCGACCACCAGGTCCAGTGCCGGGGGAAGAAGCTCCCGCGTGCTCGTCGTCGACGACAGTGCGTTCTTCCGGGGCCTGCTCCAGCCGCTGCTCGCGCGGTCGGGTTACAGCGTAACGACCGTGCAGGGAGCCTCCGATGCGCTTCAACTGCTCGAGCGCGGCGAGGCTTTCGATCTGATTGTGAGCGACATCGAGATGCCCGGCATGAACGGTTTCGATTTCGCTGCCGCCGTGAAGGCGGACTCGCGGTGGAGCGAAATGCCGATGATTGCGTTGTCGTCTTATTCGGGCAAACCGGATGTCGCACGCAGCGAGGCGGTCGGCTTCAGCGACTACGTTCCAAAGTTCGATCGGGAGGCTCTGATGAGTTGCCTTTCGCGTGTGTTGTCCCAGCATGAGGAAGCGGCATGAGCTCTGAGTCCAAACATACGGCCACGGCGGGAGCCGATCACGGCGACGATGCCTCGGCGCGGACGCTCGTCACCATGACGATCGCCAACCAGCTGCTGGGAATTCCCGTTTCGTCCGTGCACGACGTGCTCGGTCCGCAAAAGCTGACCCGTATCCCCTTGGCGCCGGAAGCGGTGGCCGGAGCGCTCAATCTGCGCGGCCGGATCGTTACCGCGATCGACGTGCGCCGTCGGCTCGGCCTTGAGGAACGCACTGAAGGCGAACCTGCGATGAGCGTCGTCGTCGAGCATGACGGCGAGCCTTACAGCCTGATCATCGACAATGTTGGCGAGGTTCTCAGCGTGCCGGCGGATCGCATGGAGCGCAATCCGCCGACCCTCGATCCCCGGTGGCGCGCCGTGTCGGACGGTATCTTCCGTCTCGATGACCGGTTGCTGGTCGTGCTTGAGGTCGACCGGCTTCTCGAATTCGAGACGAGCCTCGCCGCCTGACGTTCGAAACATGTTCATCAAAGTTCACAGCTACACAAAGCAGCCGCCGGCCTCCGGAGTTTTCCAATGAAATCTTGCCTTGTAGTCGACGATTCAAAAGTCATCAGAAAAGTTGCCCGCCGGATTCTCGAAGAGCTGAGCTTCGATATCGTGGAGGCGGAAGACGGACAGCAGGCGCTGAACCGGTGTCAGGAGAGAATGCCTGACGTGGTGCTTCTCGACTGGAACATGCCCGTGATGGATGGCCTTTCCTTCCTGCGGCGACTTCGCGGGACCTCGGGCGGTGAACAGCCGGTCGTCGTGTTCTGCACGACCGAGAACGATATCGCCCATATTCGTGCGGCCCTCGAGGCGGGTGCGAACGAATACATCATGAAGCCTTTTGACCGCGACATCATCGAGGCGAAGTTCACGCAAGTCGGGCTTATGTAGAAATGTCGTCATCCAACGCGATCGCCCAAGGAGAGGCGCTCCCGGATAGTGGCCCTATCAGAGTCATGGTCGTAGATGACTCGGCGGTAATTCGTGGCATGATCCGGCAGTGGCTCGATAGCGAACCCGACATCAAGGTGGTTCATACCGCGCCTAACGGTAAGGCGGCCGTGAGCAATCTCGTCAGTTCGGGCGCGGAAGTCGTCATTCTGGATATCGAGATGCCCGTCATGGACGGCATGGCGGCGCTGCCCCTGCTGCTTCAGGCGATGCCGGGCGTAAAGGTGCTGATGTCGTCCACGCTGACGCTCAGAAATGCGGAGATCAGCTTGACGGCTTTGTCCAAAGGTGCAGCCGACTATATTCCAAAGCCGCAGGCGGTCCGCGAGGTCAGCGGCTCGACCGATTTCCGGCGCGAGATCGTGAGCAAGGTCAAGGCGCTGGGCGATGCCCGCCGGCGCAGCCGCGCGACATTCTCCGTCCGCCCGCAGCAGGCGGCGGTCATCGATGTCGCGCGCGGCATTCCTGCCGTCAAAGGCAAGATCGAGCTTCGCGCGTTGTCTCCGATCCGGCCGAAGATCGTGGCGATCGGCAGTTCGACGGGCGGCCCGCAGGCTCTGTTCAAGCTTCTGTCCGGATTGCCGGCGGACTTCAATTTGCCGATCCTCATTACGCAGCATATGCCGGTGACGTTCACCGCCATTCTGGCGGATCACATCCAGCGCGCGACCGGCCGGGATTGCGCCGAGGCGCAGGGTGGGGAAGTGGTGACCGCGGGCAAGATCTATGTCGCGAAGGGCGGCTTCCACCTGAAGGTGGAAAAGCAGAAGGACAGTGTCGTCACTCGGATCGACGAAGGTCCTCTGGAGAATTTCTGCCGTCCGTCGGTCGATCCCATGTTCCGCAGCGTTGCGGCCGTTTATGGCCCGGCGACGCTCGGGGTCATCCTGACGGGCATGGGTAACGACGGCCTCAAGGGCAGTGAGGTGCTGATCAGTTCCGGCGGCAGCCTGATCGCCCAGAACGAAGCTTCGAGCGTCGTCTGGGGCATGCCGGGCGCCGTCGCCAATGCCAAATTGTGTAGCGCCGTGCTCGATATCGGCGAACTCGCGCCGGCGATCGGGCGCATCGCAGCGGGAGCCAAGCTATGAAGCCGGCCGATTTCGACCTTCTGAGCGGAATGCTCAAAACCCGATCGGGCCTGGTTCTCTCCAAGGACAAGGTCTATCTGCTCGAGACGCGGCTTATGCCGGTGGCGCGCAAGCGCGGCCTGGAGAATGTCGAGGCGCTCGTCGAGGAAGTGCGCAAGAAGAAGGAAGAGACGCTCGTCCGCGACATCACCGAGGCGATGACGACGAACGAAACCTTCTTCTATCGCGACAGCAAGCCGTTCGACACCTTCCGCGACGATATCCTGCCGCATCTGTTGCAGGCCCGCGCGGCCAAGAAATCCATGCGGATCTGGTGCGCCGCCGCCTCGACCGGACAGGAGCCCTATTCGCTGAGCATGATCCTCAAGGAGAACGCCGCAAAGCTGCATGGCTGGCGCGTCGAGATCCTGGCGACCGATATTTCGCGCGAGGTCATCGAGAAGGCCAAGGTCGGTCTCTATTCGCAATTCGAGGTCCAGCGCGGCCTGCCGATCACGCATCTGGTGAAGTATTTCAAGCAGGTCGGCGAGCTGTGGCAGATCGACGAAGCCATCCGCTCCATGGTGACCTATCGCGAACTGAACCTGCTCGAGGATTTCTCCCGGCTCGGCCAGTTCGACCTGATCTTCTGCCGCAACGTGCTCATCTATTTCGATCAGGAGACCAAGAACGGCGTGCTCGATCGGATCAGCAAAGCCATGCCCGAAGACGGCCGCCTGATCCTCGGCGCGGCGGAAACGGTCATCGGCGTCTCCGACAAATTCAAGCCGGTCCCTAACCAGCGCGGCGTATACGGCCTGGTGAATCCGGTCAAGCACTAGGCGAGGCTTCGCCTTCATCGACTCGCCGGGGGCGCCAGCGCGACAATGGCGACCTGTCGGCAGCCGTTCCCATTCGATAAGATGCATCCGACTCTCGGAATGGCATGAGTAATTCCGTCAAGTCGCGATTACGCTCATCGAAGGGGAATGACATGGGTGTCATCGAGCAGGATATCGAGGGCGGTGTCCGAACCATCGAGGCGGAGATCAACTATCTGCTGCCGGGGCCCGCTATCAACCGCCGCTTCGTGAGTGCCGGGGTCGAAGTGAATACCGGATCTTATGGGCCGTACAAGGTCAGGATCCGCGACGGGCGCACGATCAAGCGGCATTTCACACTCGATACCCATGGCTTCGTGCTGGCCGACATGCCGAGCGCGGTGAAGGATTTCTACGACCGTGAAGAGGTCGACCGCCTTTATGCGAACGAGGTCGCGGCGGCCGTGCAGAAGCTGACCGGCGCGGATTTCGTCGCGCCGATGGCCTGGCTGCTCCGGACGTCCGGCGACATCGACAAGCACCAGAAGAAAAAGGAAGAGTCCTACGTCCATTCCGGCAGCGTTCAGCCGCCGGCGGGCGAGGCGCATATCGACACGGAACCGGGCCGCGCCGACCGTCAGGCGCGGCGAATTTACGCGCAGGCCCGGCCGAACGGGCCCGGCTTCAAGCGGTTCATCTATTCAAGCTTCTGGCGCGCCTTTTCCGAGCCGCCGCAGGATTGCCCGCTCGCCGTCTGCGATCACCGCAGCGTGGGCGACGACGAAGGCGTGCCGAACGTGATGTATGTCGTCGACGAGATCCCGCCGAAAGAAGAGTGGCTCGGCCCCATGCCGGACGCCGAGAAGCCCGCCGCCGCGATCTTCCATTACAACCCGAACCATCGCTGGTGGTACTTCTCGAACATGACGCGGGACGAGGCGCTGATGATCAAGTTCCACGACTCCGATCACTCGGTCGCCTGGCGGGTGCCCCACACCGCCTTCTGGGACCCGAGCTTCCCAAACCGGAAGATCCGCGCCAGCATCGAATGCCGGTCCTTCGCGTTTTTCGAATAGACTGCACAAAAGATCCGGACCTGTTATGAAGGGCGGATTATGAAAATCCGTTCGTCCGCCCTATGACACCCGATCCCCTCCAAATCCTCAAGACAGTCTACGGTTACGACGCCTTTCGTGGGCGGCAGGGGGAGATTATCGAGCATGTGATCGCGGGGCATGACGCCTTCGTGCTGATGCCGACCGGGGGCGGGAAGTCGTTGTGCTACCAGATCCCGGCGCTGTGCCGGCCGGGGCTCGGGGTGGTCGTCTCGCCGCTGATCGCCTTGATGACGGATCAGGTGGCCGCCCTGCGCGAGGCCGGGGTGAGGGCGGCGGCGCTCAATTCCAATCTGGCGTTCGAGGATCGGCAGGCGCTTTGGCGCGCGGTCTCGCGAGGCGAGCTCGATCTTCTCTATGTCGCGCCGGAAACGCTCCTGAAATCCGATACGCTGGAACGGTTGCGCGGCGTGCCGCTGGCGCTGATCGCGATCGACGAGGCGCATTGCGTGTCGCAATGGGGGCACGATTTCCGGCCGGAATATCGCAAGCTCGATTGTCTGGCGGAGCTCTTTCCCGGCGTGCCGCGCATCGCGCTCACCGCCACGGCCGATGCGCCGACGCGGGCGGAGATCGTCAGCCATCTTCATATCGCGCCCGAGGACAGCTTCATCGCGGGCTTCGACCGGCCGAACATCCGCTATGCGATGACCCAGAAGGCGACGCCGCGCCGGCAGCTCCTGGACTTTCTCGAGACGCGCCGGGGCCAGAGCGGCATCGTCTATTGCCTTTCCAAGCGCAAGACCGAGGAGACGGCGGCGTTCCTGAACGATCACGGCTTTACGGCGCTCGCCTATCATGCCGGCATGGACAAGGGGCAGCGCGACACCAACCAGCAGCGCTTCCAGCGCGAGGAGGCGATCGTCATGGTCGCCACCATCGCGTTCGGCATGGGCATCGACAAGCCGGACGTGCGCTTCGTCGTCCATCTCGATCTGCCGGGCAGCATCGAGGCCTATTATCAGGAAACCGGCCGCGCGGGGCGCGACGGGCTGCCCGCCGACGCCCTGATGCTCTATGGCTTCGAGGACATCGTGATGCGCCGCCGCTTCATCGAGGACTCGGACGTCCGGGCCGGAGCGCAAGCGGATGGAGCGCCAGAAGCTCGACGCGCTGTTGGGCCTCGCCGAGACCGGCCAATGCCGCCGTCAGGTCCTGCTGCAATATTTCGGCGAAACGATTGCCCCCTGCGGCAATTGCGACAACTGCGACGAGCCGCCCGAGCTATTCGACGGCTCGATCGCGGCCCAAAAGGCGCTGTCCTGCATTCACCGCACCGGCGAGCGCTTCGGGCAGGCCTATATCATCGCGGTGCTGCTTGGCGAGACGGACGAGCGCATCGAGCGCCTCGGCCACGACAATATCTCCACCTGGGGCATCGGCACGGAATACGACAAGCGCACCTGGCAATCGATCCTGCGCCAGCTCGTCGCGCGCGGCCTGATCGCGGTGGATTTCGCCGGGCATGGCGGGCTGTCGATCTCCCCGGAAGGGGCGACGTTCCTGCGCGAGAAGCCTTCCTCTGAGGCTCCGCATGCCGCCGCCCAAGGCAGGCAAGGCCGTGAAGAAGGCCTCGCGCGCCCGCGTCACCGAAGACATGTCCGGCGAAAGCCGCGCCCTGTTCGATCGGCTGCGCGAGAAGCGGCTCGAACTCGCCCGAATCCAGAACCTGCCGCCCTACGTCATCTTCCACGACAAGACCCTGATCGAAATGGCCGGCGCCCGCCCCACGACGCGCGACGCCATGGCCCGGATCCCGGGCGTCGGCTCGGCGAAGCTGGACCGCTATGCGCGACGAGTTTCTGGAAGTGATCGCCGAGCATGGGGAAGGCGCGAGCGCGTAATCCGCTTCGCCGGAAGTCTGCAAACCCTACCAATGTCATTCCCGCGAAAGCGGGAATCCGGGCTCAGACATCGTCTTTGGATCCCCGCTTTCGCGGGGATGACGATCACGTTTAGTGATGCGCCCCAAAAAGAAAAGGCCACCCGAAATCCGGGTGGCCTTTTCTTTAAGCGTACTGAAGCGGGGAGGAGGGGGCGCGCTTGGCTCCCCCGTTGCCCCTCTGTTCGGTCCTAGGCGGCCGCGCTGGACGCCTTCGGCTGCGACTGGGTCTCTTCGACCGGGTCGCGCAACACATAGCCACGGCCCCACACGGTCTCGATGTAGTTCTGACCGTTGGTGGCGGCGGCGAGTTTTTTGCGGAGTTTGCAGATGAAGACGTCGATGATCTTGAGCTCGGGCTCGTCCATGCCACCGTAGAGGTGGTTGAGGAACATTTCCTTGGTGAGCGTCGTGCCCTTGCGGAGCGAGAGCAGCTCCAGCATGCCGTATTCCTTGCCCGTCAGATGGACCCGCTGGCCTTCGACCTCGACCGTCTTGGTGTCGAGATTGACGCTCAGCTTGCCGGTGCGGATGACGGACTGCGAATGACCCTTGGAGCGGCGGATGATCGCATGGATGCGAGCAACCAGTTCGTCCTTGTGGAACGGCTTGGTCAGATAGTCGTCCGCGCCGAAGCCAAGTGCCTTCACCTTGTTGTCGAGCTGGGCCATTCCCGAGAGAATCAGGATCGGCGTATCAACTTTGGAGAGACGCAGCTTCTTGAGAACGTCGTACCCGTGCATGTCGGGCAAGTTCAGGTCAAGAATGATGATGTCGTAATCGTACAGCTTCCCCAGATCCAGGCCCTCTTCGCCAAGATCAGTGCAGTAGATATTGAAGCCTTCCGCGGCCAGCATGAGCTCGATGCTCTTGGCCGTGGCGGAATCGTCTTCAATTAACAGAACCCTCATTGGATAGTATCCTCACATTCACCAGGTACCGGCGGATTATAGAAAGCGCTTGGTTAATGACCATTAATTTTTAGAAGGAATTTCGTTAATTTTCCGTGACCACGGACAGAATTAATGCGGAATTTAAATTTGGCGGGACGTGCGGGACTTTACAGAACGTTAAACGCTTTTGCGCAACGATATGGCAAAACTGTGGCGCGGGGAATCTCCTAGACTTTTCAGGTGCTTCGCGTCAAGTCCCATAGTCTTTAGAGTGTTCCGTGGACGCAATTCTCTCCGAAATTTCGAAATTACCGAGCCAATTCCGGTTCGGCCGGGTCTCCGGTGTGCAGGGTCTTCTTATTGAAGCCACGGGCATCGACGAGGTCTCGCACGTCGGTGCGCGGGTGCGTATCGTTGCCCGCAATGGTGGTGATGTGCCGGCGGAAGTCGTCGGTTATCGCAACGGCCATGCACTGCTGATGCCCTTCAAATCGCTCGAAGGGATCGGCATCGGCTCGAAGACTTATGTCGCCGAGGAAGATCCGCATGTCTATCCGAACATGGGCTGGCTCGGCCGCGTCGTGAACGCGATGGGCGACCCCGTGGACGGCAAGGGGCCCTTGCCGCGCGGCCCCGTCCCTTATTCCCTGCGCGCCCAGCCGCCGGAAGCGCATACGCGCCGCCGGGTCGGCGAAAAGCTCGATCTCGGGGTGAGGGCGCTCAATACGTTTCTCACCACCTGCCAGGGCCAGCGCATGGGCATCTTTGCGGGCTCGGGCGTCGGCAAGTCGATTCTGATGTCGATGCTGGCGCGCTTCACCGCGTCGGATGTCGCGGTGATCGGCCTGATCGGCGAGCGCGGCCGCGAGGTGCAGGAATTCATTCAGGACAATCTCGGTCCCGAAGGCCTCGCGCGCAGCGTGATCGTGGTGGCGACGTCGGACGAATCCGCGCTGATGCGCCGTCAGGCCGCCTATCTCACCATGACGGCCGCCGAATATTTCCGCGATCAGGGCAATTCCGTGCTGTGCATGATGGACAGCGTGACGCGTTTCGCCATGGCGCAGCGCGAGATCGGCCTGTCGGGCGGCGAGCCCCCGGCCAGCAAGGGCTACACGCCGACCGTGTTCAGCGAACTGCCGAAGCTTCTGGAGCGCGCCGGCCCCGGCAGCGGCAAGGGCTCGATCACCGGATTCTTCACCGTTCTCGTGGAAGGCGACGATCACAACGAGCCGATTGCGGATGCCGTGCGCGGTATTCTGGACGGCCATATCGTGCTCGAACGCCGTATCGCCGAACGCGGGCGCTTCCCGGCGATCAACATTCTCCGCAGCGTGTCGCGGACCATGCCGAACTGCAATTCGCCGGAAGAGAACGAAATCGTCGGCGCGGCGCGGCGGCATCTCGCGAATTACGAGACCATGGAGGAAATGATTCGCCTCGGCGCTTATCGCAAGGGATCGGATCCGGCGGTCGACGAGGCGATTCACTATCATCCCGCGCTCGAAGCCTTTCTCGCGCAGGACCGCAACGATCACACGACGCTCGCCGACGGCTATGCCCGGCTCGCGATGATCCTGGGCGATCGTCCGGCGGCGGGCGCACCGCCGGCTCAACCGCCGCAGACCGCCGTGAGGGCCCGTAGATGAAAGGCCTCAGCAGCCTCATCCGCCTGAACAAGTGGAACCTCGAGGAGGAGCGCAAGGCGCTCGCCGCGCTGCTGTCCGCCCGTCAGGATCTCCAGGACCGCGCGGCGCAGATCCGGGCCAATCTGGCGCATGAGCGCAAGCAGGCAACTAGCGTCAACTGGCTCTTCGCGATTCCGCCCTATGCCGATGCGGTCGGCCGCCAGCTGGAGGCCATCGCCAATTCCGTCTCCGAGCTCGACGTGAAGATCGACGCCGCCGAGGAACGCGTCGCCGACGCCTTCAAGGAACTCAAGAAATACGAGGTGGCTCTCGAACGCCAGCTCGAACGCGAACGCATCGAAGCCGAACGCCGCGACCAGATCGCCCTCGACGAAATCGCCCTGAACGCCCACCGCCGGAAGGTGGGTTAGGCGCGGACAAACTCCGTCGCCATCCCATTGGTGTCATCCTCGCGAAAGCGGGGATCCAGGCTCGATCCTTTTCACCAGATTCCCGCTTTCGCGGGAATGACGTTGAGCGGTGACGAGTTCGTGCTGGCGTTAGGCCCGGTCCGGATGCGGCCTTGCTTCGAATGCCCGGTGCGCCATGTCGGCACGGAGGGCGAGGGGGAATTTCCGGCCGGGATGGAACATCACGTCGCCGGTGACGCCGGAGCGATCCAGAATATTGTGGAACAGTTCGGTGATGTCCTGACGGATCTTGTCGGCAAGCGGCGCGTGGCTGCGCACGACGAGATCGAAGCGCTGCCGGTGCACGAGGCCGTCGAGCTGCATCTCGCCGAGACTTTTGTGATCCAGCTCCAGCAGGAAGCGCGTGCCGTCGTCGGGCCGGCCATCGGGGTTGCCGCCGCTGCCGGAGGCGCGATCTGCGTCCTGATAGGGACGGCGGATGAACCAGGCCACCGGCTGAATGCCGCTGCCGTCATGGACCGGCAACACGAAGGGCCGCCATTCGGTGCGCGTACCGTCATGCGCCGCGCGGCTCATCGTGCCGAAGTCTCTGGAGAGACTGCCTTGCAGGCCGGGATCGACGGATTGGCTCGCCCTGCTCGCGATGTCCGATCCCAGCCAGCTCTTGAGATCGCCCAGCCGCAGCGCCGCGAGCAGGAATTGAATCATGGATGACGGCGGCGCGGACGCGGCCTTGGTGCCCGCGAAGGCCGGTACGACGACCTGGCCGACCGAGGCGGGCGGCGGCGTGAAATCGACGGCCTTCAAAACCTTGTTCAGCGAGTCCCAGCCGCGCGTGAGATCCGCCGCGGCGATCGCTTCGGTGTCGAATGGCGGGCGGATTGGCCGCGCCGGGGTCGGCGGTACGCGGACATCCGAA
Organism: uncultured Alphaproteobacteria bacterium; assembly: GCA_963822835.1. Taxonomy (GTDB): domain Bacteria; phylum Pseudomonadota; class Alphaproteobacteria; order CAVTAV01; family CAVTAV01; genus CAVTAV01. The sequence continues at coordinate 189,928 of CAWGIZ010000009.1, forward strand.
ATCTGAACCGTGACCTCGGTCCCCTCGGGGAGCCTGGGGCCGCTGGTTATCTTGAGAAGGCCGAGCGGCGTCCGGAGCAGCATGGCCGGTTCGGCCGGGCCCCGCGCTTCGGTCGAAACGGTGCCGGCCTGGGCCGCGCCCGCCGGCGCGGGGCTGGCGGCCGATTGCGGCACGACGATTGCCCGCAAGGTGGTCCCGGTTCTGACCGGAACCGATCCGTCTGGCGCCGATGGAATGGCGGCGGGCGTGGGCGACGGTGGTGCGGACCCGCTGGCTCTGGCGGAAGCGGGCCGGGACGCCGGTGGGCCGTCGTTCACGGAAACGATGGTGAGCGTCAACTGGGTTCCCGCGGAGAGATTTCTTGAGGCTGTTGCATCCGCCCGTTCGGCCACCAGCGTGACGCCGGTCAGCGGCGACTTCGTGGCGGGTACCGAAGCTCGCTGCGCCAGTGGCCGTGGTGGCGGCAAGGAGGGGGGCTGCGGGTTGTTGAGGCGATGGCGCCGCTCTCGGCGCCGGACCGGAGACAGGACGCTGCTGCGCGGCCCGCGCCGCGTCGGGGCCCAGATCCACGGGCGGGCGTCCGGCGAGCGGAACCGGCTCGGCGAGGCGGGCGAGATCCGCCTGAATCGCTGTTCGCGGCGCGTTGGAAAGCGTCAGGATCACCGCGCGCGGCGGATGGATGTGCGTGTCGTTGAGCGACAGGATCGCCGCCTCGATGTCGTCGCCCACCGTCACCACCTGCAGCAGAAGGCTGGTCCTTTGCACGAGCGGTCCGAGGGCGAGAGAGGTCTTCAGATCGAGAATGAAGGTGCCATGTCCGGAATCGAGAACGATCCGGCCATCCGGCAACTGGCCGATCACGTCGCCGTTGAAGCGCTGGCCCGCCTTCAGCTGCGCGAGCGTGCTGGACAGGATGACGGCGGGATCGCTGCGCGGATCGCCGGAGGCGGCAGCATCCTGATCCTGGGGTTGCGCGGATTGCGCGGATTGCCCGGAACCGGGCTGTCCGGTCGGCGCGTCCGTCGTCGACCCGCCGCGCCCGATCCGGCTCGTGTCGTTCGACAGGCCGCGAGAGGTTGGCGCCGGGGCAACGAGGTCGTTCATCTCAGGATCTCTGCGTTTCGCGCCATCTCCGGGTCCTCCGGTTCTCTTAGGGCTTCAGGGCCTTCGCGATCGCCTCGACATCGCTCGCGGCATTGCTCGTCGGATGGCGGGTGAGGAGCGGGGTCTGGCGGCGGATCGATTCGGGAACCTTGGCGTCGCGGCGGATGATGCCGGCGAGCTTCGGCGTGATCTTCAGGAAGCCCTCGCAGGCGCGCTTCAGCGTCTCGTATGTCCGCTCGCCTTCCTTCCGGCTCTGGGCGACGTTGACCACGATCCGGATGTCGGCCCGCGGGTTGTTCGCGATCATCAGCTTGATGAAGGCATAGGCGTCGGTGAGGGCCGTCGGCTCGTCGGTCACCACAACCAGCGTCGTGCCGTTGTGCCGCGCGAGCGTCGTAACGCCCATGTCCACGCCGGCGCCGAGGTCGAGAATGACGTGATCGTAATGCCGGCCGATGCCGATCAGATTGCGTTGCAGGTCTTCGAGCGTCGCCTGGTTGAGCCGCGCGAGGGCGCCGCTGCCGGACCGTCCGCCGATGAGATCGAAGCCCGTGCTTTCCACCCGCGTCACGGCCTCGAAAAGCGTGATCTTGCCGCTGATGACGGTCGCCAGATCCTGCTCCGGCAGAACGCCGAGCTGGATGTCGACATTGGCGAGTCCCAGATCGCCGTCGAACAGGAGAACGCGCTTGCCGCTCCTGACCAGGGCCTGGGCGAGGCTGATCGCGAACCAGGTCTTGCCCACGCCGCCCTTGCCGGATGCGACCGTGATGATATTGCGGCCCAACGCATGGACCGAGGCCTGGGGCCTCGCTGTTACTGGGGAACTCATTGCTTCATCATTTCCATGGCGGGTGGGGATAGCGCGCCCGACGGCGCATGCATCAGGAGTTTCGCAAGTCCGGTGGAATCGAGCCGGATCAGGCCGTCCGAGACATAGGGCGACACGCTGATCTCGGAGAAGGCCAGCGCGCCGGCATCGGCGGCGGCAAGCAGTCCGCCGAATCGGCGCGCGGCATCGACCCGGGTTCCGACGAGCTGGCGCACGCCGATCGCCGCGCAGGCCGTCGCGATCTCGACAGCCTCATCCGCGTCTCCGCCGGCGGGCAGCACAAGGGCGGACGAAACGTCGATCCCGTCGATGAAGCGCCGCAGATCGGCGATGTCCGATCGGTTGAAGGGATTGAGGCCCGGCGTGTCGATCAGGATCTGCGTGTTCTCGTTATCGGCGCGGATCCGGTTGACCGCGCGGGTCAGTCCGGCGGGGGATTCGGTCGGCGTCATCGGGACGTTGAGAATGCGCGTGAAGGCTTCGAGCTGATCGACGCCGCCCGCGCGCAATGTATCGGTGGTGATGACGGCGACCTTGCGGCCTTCGATCACCGCCTGCGTCGCGAGCTTGGCGATGGTCACCGTCTTGCCCGCGCCCGGCGGTCCGACCAGCATCAGCGGGCGGTTGCCGAGGCCGACGAGCGGCACGAACTGATAGAGCGTATCCAGCGCGTCGGCGAAGGCCTGCTCGACCATGCCCCCGTCGAAGGATTTGAGGGCCTTCTCGAGCCGGTGCTGCAAGGCTTCCGGTACGCGGTGATGGCGGATGACGGTGGCGGTCTCGGGTTGCCAGCCGGTGAGTTCGGAACGCGCGCCCGAGCGCGTCTTCGGTCGCGATTTGGGCTTTGCGGGAAGGCCCACCGGCTCGATGGGGCCGGGCGGCGCCTGTTCGACGGCGGCGGTGATCCGGACACCCCGGCGGCCCGATTGGTTCGAAACGATCACGGCGTCGGGTCCGAGCTCCTTGCGGAGCTGGCTCATGGCCTCGGCCATGGTCGGGGCGTGGAAGGTGCGAAGCCTCATGCCGTGCCGCCCTCTAATCCATGTTCACTTGGCCGAGCGACTTGAGCTTGGCCTTGGGGTGAACCTCGTTCTGCGACATCACGATGGTCGAGGGGCGGAAGCGTTCGATGATCGACCGCACATAGGGCCGCGCATTCGGGCTGGTGAGAAGAACCGGCAGATAGCCCTCGGCGGCCTTCTGCTCGAAGACCATCCGGATCGCCATGATGAATTTCTGAAGCTTGGCGGGGGCCATGGCGAGCTGCTTTTCCTCGCCCTGTCCGGCGAGCGCCTCGGTGAACTCCATTTCCCAATCGGGTGAGAGGGCGATGATCGGGATATAGCCTTCGGGCGAGGTGTTGGCGGAGCTGATCTGGCGCGCCAGCCGGGCCCTCACATGTTCCGAGATCAGCGTGATGTTCTGGGTGTAGCCCACTGCCTCGGCGATGCCTTCCAGAATGGTCGGAAGATCGCGGATCGAAACGCGTTCGGCGAGCAGCGTCTGAAGCACGCGCTGGATGCCGTTGACCGAGATCTGGCTCGGCACCAGATCGCCGATCAGCTTCTGCTGGGCTTTCGGCAGGTCGTCGAGCAGCTTCTGGGTCTCGGCGTAGGAAAGCAGATCCGCCATGTTGTCGCGGATCACCTCGGTGAGATGCGTCGTGACGACCGTCGCGGGATCGACGACGGTGTAGCCGCGGAACATGGCTTCTTCGCGCAGATTCGCTCGATCCAGGCCGCCGGGAGGCCGAAGGTCGGCTCGCGGGTTTCCTCGCCGGGAAGCGTCACGGGCTCGCCGCGCGGATCCATCACCAGCAACTGGCCGGGGCGGAGGTCGCCGCGTCCCGCATCGGCCTCCTTGACGCGGATGCAATAGCCGTTGGCGGGAAGCTGCATGTTGTCGAGGATACGCACCGAAGGCATGACGAAGCCGAGCTCGCTGGCGAGCTGGCGTCTCAGCGCCTTGATCTGGTCGGTGAGCTGGTAGCTTTCGGTGTCGTTGATCAGCGGCAGCAACCCGTAGCCGAGTTCGAGCCGCAGTTGATCCAGCGCGAGCGCGGAGGAGATCGGCTCTTCCACCGGGGCGGCGGCGAGTGCCTGCTGCTCTTCATCTTCCACGCGTTGTTCGGCCGCGGCCTGGCGCTTCATGATCTGCCAGGATCCCCAGCCGGTCAGACCCGCGAGCGCCAGGAACGGCACCATCGGAATGCCCGGCAACAGGGCCAGCGCGCCCATCAGGAACGACGAAAGGGCCATCGCGCGGGGATAGCCGCCGAGCTGACCGAAGATCGCCTTGTCGGCCGAACCGATCGCGCCCGCCTTCGAGACCAGCAGGCCGGCGGCGGTCGAAACGATCAGCGCCGGGATCTGGCTGACCAGGCCGTCGCCGACTGTCAGCAGCGTGTAGGAATGCGACGCGTCCGAGAAGGACAGGCCCATCTGTCCGACGCCGATGATGATGCCGCCGATGATGTTGATGAAGATGATCAGCAGGCCCGCGACGGCATCGCCGCGGACGAACTTCGCGGCACCGTCCATGGCGCCGAAGAAGGAGCTTTCGTCCTCCAGGTCCTTGCGCCGGGCGCGCGCCACTTTTTCGTCGATCAGGCCGGCGGAGAGATCGGCGTCGATCGCCATCTGCTTGCCGGGCATGGCGTCCAGGCTGAAACGCGCCGCCACTTCCGCGATACGGCCGGAACCCTTGGTGATGACCACGAAGTTCACGATCACCAGGATCGCGAACACGATGATGCCGATCACGAAATTGCCGCCCATCACGAAGCTGCCGAAGGCCTGGATGACGTGGCCGGCGGCGCCGGTACCCTCATGGCCGTTCGCGAGAATCAGACGCGTCGAGGCGAGGTTGAGCGAGAGCCGCAACATGGTGGCGATCAGCAGCACCGTCGGAAAGGCGCTGAACTCGAGCGGCCTCTGGATGAAGAGGCAGGTCATCAGCACGAGGACGGAGAAGGTGATCGAGACCGCAAGGCAGATGTCCAGCAGCCAGCTGGGCATCGGCAGAATGAGAACGACCAGAATGAAGACGAGACCGAGCGCCAGCGCCACATCGCCGCGGCGCATGCTTTCGCTGAACCGGCCGAGCAGGCTTGCGGCCGTATTGGGCGAATTCTGGGAGCCGACGTCACTCATTGGCGAGTCCGTGTCCTGAACGAGGTTGGCCGAAGCCGAATTGGGTCACCGGCGTCGCCTAAAGCGCGGCGCGGCGCGGTTCCGTGCCTTCGCCCGGCACCGGAATTTCGGCTCCTTCTTCGCTATACAGCTTGAGCTTGTTGCGGAGCGTCCGGATCGAGATGCCGAGAATGTTCGCGGCATGGGTCCGGTTGCCGAGGCAATGGCGCAGCGTATCGATGATCAGGTCGCGTTCGACATCGGCCACGGTGCGGCCGACGAGCCCGGCGGCCGTCTGGTTTGCCGTGGTGGCCGCGCTCGAGGCGACCGCGTTGCCGCCGTCATCGGCTGTCGCGCTGATACCGCCGTCCGGCGCCATGATGGCGTCGGTGCCGATTTCGTCGCCGGTCGCCAGCAGCACCGCGCGGTGGATGGTGTTCTCCAGCTCGCGGACGTTGCCTTTCCAGTAAAGCCTGGTGAGCTCCCGGCTGGCTTCCTGCGAGATCGGGCGATGCGGCACGCCGTTGATCTCGGCGTATTTCATCGCGAAGTGATCGGACAGCAGTTTGATGTCGGCCGGGCGTTCGCGCAGCGGCGGGATCTTCAGATTGACCACGTTCAGGCGGAACAGAAGATCCTCGCGGAAGTTACCCTTGCGGACCTCCTCCAGCATATCGCGGTTGGACGTGGCGATGATGCGCAGGTCCACTTTCACCGGCTTCGTGCCGCCGACGCGGTCGATCTCGCGTTCCTGGATCGCGCGCAGCAGCTTGGCCTGCAGACGGATATCCATTTCGCTGACTTCGTCGAGCAGCAGCGTGCCGCCGCTCGCTTCCTCGAATTTACCGATGCGCCGCGCGATGGCGCCGGTGAACGCGCCCTTCTCGTGGCCGAACAATTCGGATTCGAGAAGGTGTTCGGGGATCGCCGCGCAGTTCACGGAGACATATTGCTTGTCGGCCCGGCGGCTCTTGGTGTGGACATAGCGCGCCAGCACTTCCTTACCCGTGCCGGACTCGCCGGTGATCAGGATGCTGGCCTCGCTGGGCGCGACCTGATCGGCGAGACGGATGACGTCGCCCATGCGCGGATCGGCGAACAGCAGCGCCGTGTTCTCCTCCGCGACCGCTTCGAGAACCGCCGCGATGAGTTCCGGATCGGGGGGCAGGGGGATGTATTCCTTCGCGCCGGCGCGGATCGCTTCCACCGCCGAGCGGGCATCGGTGCCGATGCCGCAAGCGACGACGGGGACATGGATGTGTTCGGCTTCGCTGCGCGCGATGAAGTCGCGGATGTCGTTCGCGACGTCGATCATGACCAGATCGGCACCGTGTCCCGACCGCAAGGCCTGGAGCGCTTGATCGTTACTCTCCGCGTGAGCGACCTTTGCCCCCCTGCCCATGGCAATCTTGGAGGCGGTGCCCATTTGCCCGCTGAGTGTTCCAACGATAAGTAAACGCATTTGACTGAGCTCCTAGGGGTCTTAATCGAAATACTGAATGCGATGCGCCGGTGGCAGCAGCGTGTTGATGAGCGCCTCCAGATGGCGCGGGTTCTCGTTGCGCACGATCGACGAGGCGCCCAGCGTGTACACCGAGTGCACCAGCGCTTCCTCCGTCGAATTGCGCTCCATTTTGTTGGCGAGCGGCGAGAACACCAGATTGGCGAGCACCGCGCCCCAGAATGTCGTCAGCAGCGCCACTGCCATGGCCGGGCCGATGCTGGCGGGATCGTTCAGGCGGCCGAGCATCTGCACCAGGCCGACAAGCGTGCCGATCAGACCCATGGCCGGGGAAACCTCGGCGGCGCGGCGCAGCACGGCGGCGCTCTTGCGGTTGCGGTCCATCGTCGCGTTGAGCTCGCTGGTCAGCAGCTTCTCTATATGGCCGACGTCGTGACCGTCGCGCACCAGCACGACAGCCCGCTTGAGGAACGGCTCGCCCTGTAGTTCCGGCAGGTTGCCCTGCAAGGCCAGAAGGCTGTTCTTGCGTGACCGTTCGGCGAGACGCATGACCATGAAGGCGGCTTCCCGGGGGCCGATCTTGGGCTTGGAGAAGGTCCGCACCACCGAGCGCCAGGCATCGGCCAACTCTTCCATCGTGAAGCTGACGGCGGTCACCGCGGCCGTGCCGCCGATGACGATCAGGAGCGCCGGCCCATCGAAGAAAGCCGCCGGCGTGCCGCCCAGGACCGCGACGATTGCGATCAGAAGGATGCCCGCGAAAAGACCGATCAGCGTGGAAAAGTCCGTTGCCCGCATATGTGTCTTCCTGGAGTGGCCGTTACGAACCAATGGTCGCTATGCCGCTCAGCCTTCTCCCTTGACGATTTCGGTCATGGTGACGCCCAGCCGGTCGTCCACGAGAACGACTTCGCCGCGTGCGACGAGGCGATCGTTCACGTAGATGTCGATCGCTTCGCCGACCTTGCGGTCGAGCTCGACGATCGCGCCGCGGCCAAGCTTCAGAAGCTGGCTCACCTGCAGATGCGACTTGCCGAGCACGGCGGAGACGTTCACCGGAATGTCGAAAACGGCCTCGAGATCGCCGCCCGACCGTTCGATGTTCTCCTCGTCCTCGCCATTTCCCTGCGCCTGCTGCTCGGACAGATCCTTCAGATCGACCGATGTCGCCGCGCCGTGGCCCGGATCTTCGCTGTTGTCGTCCATGGGGCTTTCCGCCTCGCTAGGGGCCTGCCCGAGATCGTCGTCTCGCTCGTCGCCGGGCCCGGCCTGATCTTCCAACTCGTCACTCATCGCTACGTCTCCCTTCCGGCAGCATCAGCTGCGGCGTAAGGTCCTGGCTCAGCCTGTGCGCCAGGGCTCGGTGTCTATATTGTCGTTGACCGGAGCCAACTCGTCGCCCGCGGGCTGGTTGACGTGGCGCTGCACGGCCTCGGCAACCATCGCCTCCAGCTGGGCGTAATTTCTTTCGATGCCGCCGTTCGACCATTCGACGCGGCAATCCATGTTCGATAGCGCCGGATCGCCGGTGACGATGATCTCGCCGCTCGGATTGAGGCGCGAGGTCAGCTCGACGACCTTGCCTTTCATCGGTTCGACCATGGCCGGCGCAACCTTCACCAACACACGCGGCTCGTCGTGCATTTCGGTGAAGCACTGCTCGATCAGGGTCTCGAATTCGGCGAGCGGTTTCTGGCTGATCAGGGCCGGCGCGAGATGCTTCGAGATCGCATGGGCCAGGATCGCCGCGTCCTGCTTCATCCGCCCGGTCATCTGGGCCTGACGCTGCAGCAGTTGCGCGATCTGGCCGGAAGCGGCCTCAAGAGCGCTCGCGATCCGCGCCTCGATCTCGGCATAGGCTTCCTGGGCACCCTCGGCCCGGCCCTGCGCGAAGGCGGCGGCGAGGGCATCCTCGTCGTACTGACGCGGGCGCGCGTTGGCCGCCGCGATGCCGCGCTTGCCGACGCTGTCCCTGATGTCGAACACGTTGCCGAACGTGAATTTTGTTGGCTTTGTCATGGTCATCACTTTCGCCCGGCCGGCCTACGCCCCGGTCGGGCAGGTCACTAATAAATCAACTCGTCGTCGCCCTTGTTGTCGGAGAGGACGATCTCTCCGGACTCGGCAAGGTTCTTCGCCGCCTGGACGAGCTCCATCTGGGCCTCGTCCACATCGCGCAGCCGCACCGGTCCCATCGCTTCCATGTCTTCGCGGAGGATCTTCGCCGCACGTTCGGACATGTTGGAGAAGAACAGGTCCCTGAGATTGTCGGACGCCCCCTTGAGCGCCAGGCCAAGCTTGTTCTTGTCGACATTGCGGAGCAGCGTCTGCACGCCGCCCGGATCCAGCTTCGCCAGATCGTCGAAGGTGAACATGAGGGCCCGGATGCGTTCGGCGGAGTCGCGGTTGCGCTCTTCGAGCGAGGTCAGGAAGCGCGTTTCCGAATTGCGGTCCAGGCTGTTGAAGATATCGGCGATCACTTCATGGCTGTCGCGCCGGTTGGTGCGCGCCAGATTGCTCATGAACTCGATACGGAGCGTGTTCTCGACCTTGTCGAGAATGTCCTTCTGCACCGCCTCCATACGCAGCATGCGCATGACGACTTCCATTGCGAAATCTTCCGGCAGGCAGGTGAGGACGCGCGCCGCGTGTTCCGGGCGGATCTTCGAGAGAACCACGGCCACCGTCTGCGGATATTCGTTCTTGAGGTAGGACGCGAGCACGGTCTCGTTCACATTGCCGAGCTTGTCCCACATGGTCCGGCCCGCGGGGCCGCGGATCTCGTCCATGATGGTTGCGACGCGTTCGCCCGGGAGCATCTTCTTGAGAAGCCGTTCGGTATTGTCGTAGCTGCCCATGAGGGAGCCGACACGCGAGATCTGCGAGGCGAACTCGATGAACAGCTTCTCGACCATCTTCGAGTCGATCGAGCCGAGCGACGACATGGCGGACGAAATTTCGCGCACCTCTTCGTCGTCAAACAGCTCCCAAAGCCGTTTGCCATATTCCTCGCCGAGCGCCAGCAACATGATCGCTGTCTTCTCGGAACCGGGGACTTTCTTCAGGTCTGCAGGGCCTGCCATGGTCTATCTCAATCGCTATAGAGCCAGTTGCGCATGACCGCGACGGCTTCATCCGGGTGACGCTCGACCAGGGTGCCGACCTTCTTCAGCGCAGACTCCTTCACGCGGCCTTCGACATTCGCGATGTCGATCATGGTTTCGATTTCCATGTTTTGCGGCAGTTCGCCTTGGCCGGCCTGCGCGGCTGCGATCTGCTGCGCGATCAACTCGCCGTCACGGGAGGAGTTGCCGGTGATGGTGGCCGGCGTCGAGAATTGGGGGTGCGCCTGTTGACCGCCGGAATAGGCGATCTGGGGCTGGCCGGGATGTGCCGCCGAAGGCGGGGCCAGCGCCGGAGCGCCCTGATATTGCCCGCCGCCCGCGATCTGCTGTGTCCCGCCTGGGCCAGCGAGCGCGAGTCCGTTCGAACTCGGCCGAAGCCTTCAGGATGCCTTTGATCAGCGGCCGGATGACCAGCAGGATGACCAGCAGCGAAATCAGAACCAGCGCGCCGAGCTCGATGAGCCGCACGATGTCGGGCTTGCCGAAGTCGAACATGCCCGCGGGCGCATCGTCGACGGCCGGAAGGTCCGGCTGCTCGAACTGAAGATTGGACACCTTCACCACGTCGCCGCGCTTCTCGTCGAAACCGATGGCGGACCGGACGAGCTCGTCGATCTGCTTCAGCTCGGCTTCCGAACGCGGTTGGTAGGTCTGGGTGCCGTCGGCGCCCTTTGCATAGGTGCCATCGACCAGCACGGCGACGGAAAGGCGTTTCACCGCACCGGCTTCATGGATCTCGTTCTTGACCGTCTTGGAAATCGAATAGACGACCAACTCCTGAGACTTGCTCTCATTGCTCGTCCGTCCGTTGCCTGTGCCTTGCGCGGCCGCGGCCTCGGGGAGATTACCGGCGACGGAAATATCCTTGGACGCGGTTGCGCCGGATTTCTCGTTCGAGTTCGACGTTTCTGTGTTCGTCTCGCTGGAGCTGACGACCTGGCTTTCCGGATCGTAGATCTCGGCATTGACGGTCGACCTGTCGAAATCGAGATCGGCCGAAACTTCCGCCCGGACGTGGTCGGTGCCGACCACGCTGCCGATCAGCTTCTCGATCGCTGATTTGACCTTGTCTTCATATTGATTGCGGCGGTCCGCCATTTCGTTGGCCGTGGCGGCTTCTCCGACCGGCGTGCCGTCGCCGGCGGCCAGCAGGGTTCCGTTCTGGTCGACGATGGAAATCTCGCCCGGCTTGAGATCGGGAACGCCCGAAGCGACCAGATGCTGGATCGCCTGGACCTCGCCCGGCGACAGCGTGCCGCGCGTTCTCAATATAATAGAGGCGCTGGGCTTGCGGTCGTCCTTGCTGAAGAGCTCGCGCTCCGGCAGTACGAGATGAACGCGCGCCGCCGAGACCTGATTGAGAGACCGGATGGTGCGCGCCAACTCGCCCTCGAGCGCGCGCAACCGGTTAATGTTCTGTTCGAAGCTGGTGGAGCCGAGAGAGTTGCCGCGATCGAAGATCTCGTAACCGACCGCGCCGCCCGATGGCAGGCCCTGCTGCGCCATGCTCATGCGCAGGCGGAGCGCCTGATCCTCCGGCACCATGATCGTGGTTCCGTCGCCGACCAGCCGGTAGGGCACTTGCATGCTCTCCAGCTGCTGCACGATGGCGCCTGAATCGGAGGCGTCTAGCCCCGAATACAGAAGCGACATCGGAGGCGTCGTAAATCTGACCGTGAGAAAGAAAAAGAAGCCGAGGAGAGCCGCGGCGACCCCACCCAGGGCTATGATCCGGCCGACCCCGAGGCTACGCACAAAACCCAGAAAACCGTTCACTCGCTAATCCCGCACCAAACGCAAAACTGAAGCATACGCCAACGAACAAAGGGCCTTCCTTCGTTGCTGTCGAAGCTTAGTGGCGCTGGGGTGAACAACCGGTTAACTGCCGGGCAAATTTTGCCCACTATCCGATTTCACCCGGGCGGGATCGCGATGAGGTCCTAAGGCGCCGCGCCGCCGGCCCGCGAAGGGCCGCCGGCGTGACTTAGGACGTCAGTTGTCGTTGGAAGTCTTGGCCCGATAATGCTGGAGGCGTGTCGCGCGCAGGCCTGCGATGCCGTTGCGTTCGATTGCCTGCTGCCAGGAGAGATACTCCTCGACGGACAATTGATAGCGTGAGCAGGCTTCTTCCAGCGACAAAAGGCCGCCACGAACTGCCGCGACGACTTCGGCTTTCCGACGAATGACCCAACGTTTCGTATTGGGCGGCGGAAGGTCGTCGCGCGTCAACGTTTCTCCATGGGGACCAATCACGCGATTGGGGCGGTTAGACCGGTACTCTTGCATTACTAAAGATCGCTCTGCTGTCACACTCGAAACCGGACGATACCAATTGGGTTTTAAAAAACAGCTAAGGAAGACCGTTAAGCCGGACTAAAGTACGGCTAAGATTTTAATAATTCGGTCAATGGTTTAGAAAGAAGGGCCCGAAGGCGTGTACCTTCGGGCCCCGATTTATGGACCGCCGGTTAGGGCGGTCAGGTCAGATGCTTTAGCGCTTCACGTTGTTCAGTTCGCTGAGCATCTCGTCCGCCGTGGTGATGATCTTGCCGGACGCGGAGTAAGCTCTCTGGGTCGTGATGAGCTTCGTGAATTCGGTCGCGAGATCGATATTCGACGACTCCAGCGTGGAGGGCGCGATCTTGCCGGCGCCGCCGGTGCCCGGGATCTGGATCGTGAACGCACCGGACTGATCGGAGACGGCATAGGCATTGCCGTTACGCCGGCTCAGGCCGTCCGCGTTCTGGAAGGTCGCCACGGGCAGCACATAGACCGACTTGGACAGGCCGTTGTCGAACAGGGCCGTGACGACACCGTCCTCGCCGATCGAAACGCCGGTCACGTTGCCGAATACCGCGCCGTCGACCGACGACGAAATCAGCGCCGAGTCGCTGGCGAACTGGGTGAGGCCGTCGGCTCCGCCATCGGTGCCCAGGTTGAGGTTGATGGTGCTCGGCGACACGCCGCCGGTCCAGGCGATATTCATGGCGCCCTGCAAGGCCGGGCTGGTGCCGGTCAGATCCAGTGTGCCGTCCTGATTGAAGGCCAGCGTGCCGGTCGCGACCTGCCCGTCCACATTGGCGCCGCTGGTTGTCACCGACGAAGCCGGGTTGGCGTATACCTCGACATGCCACTGGTTCGGCGTGCTGCTCTTCAGGAACGACATGGTCAGCGTCTTGCTGCCGCCCTGGGCGTCATAGACCTGCACGTCGCGGGTGAAATCGGGGGTTACCGCGCCGGACGCCATGTTGTTGGCGGAGGTGGCGGCACTATAGGTCGCTTCCTGGGCGCTGACGGCCTGGGTCGACTGAAGGTTGGCGCGGAGCGTCACCTTGGTCGTCGCTTCGGCTGTACCGGTCAGGCCCGACGTATTGATCGTCTCGAGCTTGGTCAGGTCGCCCAGATTTGTCGGGATCGAACCGTCCGGCGCCATCTTGTAGCCCTGGAGATAGAGGCCGGCCGCATTGTGCAGGTAACCCTCCGCGTCCGGCGTGAAGGAGCCGGAACGGGTGAACTCGATCTCTCCGTCCGGAGAGCCGCCGCTCGTGGCGTTCTTCACGATGAAGAAGCCCGAGCCCTCGATGCTGAGATCGGTCGCGGAGTTCGAGCTCTGCAGCAGGCCCGACTTCTCGATCAGGCTGCGCGGGCTGGACCGTACGCCGCCGGGCGCGTAATTGGAGCTGCCGTCCGACGAGGTCACGAGAGACACGAATTGCGCGTCCGTTCCCTTGTAGCCAACGGTGTTCAGATTGGTGATGTTATCCGCGATCATGCCCATGGCGTTACTGTTCGCCGTGAGGCCGGAAACACCCGAATAAAGCGCGCCGTAGATACTCATTTATTGTTCCTCATTCTTTTTACTGACGCCCGACCCGTTCGGATGCGAGGCGATATTTTCTGATTTGCGGCCTTCTTGCGCGCTCATTCGTTCGATTAGCTGGATGTCGTGCCAGGCTGATGGATCGTCGAAATCGTCGACTGCTGAACCGGAACGCCATTGACGGACAGAACCGGAGAGCCACTCACGATATTGACGTCGGTGACCGGACCCTTGAGGGTGACGTGAGACGTCACGTCGGTGCCGTCCGCGGTCTTCGAGTTCACGGCCAGGGTGTAGACGCCGCCATCGGGAAGCTGAACGCCATTCAGATCCTTGCCGTTCCAGGTGAGGGTGTGGGCGCCGGCCTCTTTCGAGCCGTCGCCCTTGTAGACCACCTTGCCCTTGGAGTCGGTGATCTGGAGCGTGGTCGAGTTCGGCGGTGCCGTCGAGCGAGTAGTTCCAGGTGGCCGAGCCGCCGCTCAAACCCATGTTCGCATTGTCCGCCTCAACTTCCTTGCCGAGATAGCCCATCGCGGTGTTGAGGCTGTTCGACGTGGTGAGGCTGATCAGCTGCTCGAGATTTCTGGTTCGTCTTGATCGATTGCTCGACGCCCGAGAACTGCACCAGCTGTTGAGTGAACTGGGCCGAGTCCATCGGATTGAGCGGATCCTGGTTCTGCATCTGGGTCGTCAGCAGCTTCAGGAACGTATCGAAATTGGACGACAGCGACGTCGCGGCCGAGTCCGATGAACTCGTGCCTGTGGTACCGGTCGGAGTCGTGGTCGGGGTTGTGTTGGTTGCGGTTACGGTCATTGTTCTGTTCTTTCGACGTAAAGTCCGAAGATCCGTTTTGTTAAACCCGAATATCGAGGGCGCGGTTGCTCAGCGTATTGTTCGCCGAGGCCGCGATGACAGTCTGCTGCAGGTCCTGTTCAGACCCCGGAATATCGGCACCGGACCCGCCGGTGCCCGATTGGCGCGGCCTGGCCATAAGCCTCGCCCTGATTGTTCAGGGAAAACTGCATGCCGCCCGAATCCATCTTGAAGCCCAGATCTTCCAGCGACCGCTGCAGGTTCTGGGAGTCGCGCTGCAGAAGATCGAGCGTGTCGTGGCGGCTCGTTGAAACCATCGCCGTGACGTGGCCATCGTGGGAGATGTCGAGCCGTACATCGACCCGTCCGAGATCCGTCGGATGGAGCTGGATCGAGAACCGGTTCAATCCGTCGAGCGCGGCCTTGTTGATCTGAACGGCAACCTGCTGAACCACGCCCGGCTGCGTGCCATAGGCGTTCGTCACGGCCTTGGCCGCAGCGGCATTCTGTGTCGCCTGAGTTTGGGCGGCGCTCGGATCGTTTACATTGAGCGCCGTCGTCAGGCCGTTGTCCTGGCCGTTCGTGTTGGCGTGCGCCTGAGCGTTGGCAAGGCCATCGGTCTTCTGGGCGGCCGCCTGCGTCTTGGCGCTATCCGCGTTGGTCGCCGTATGCGCTGTGGCGGCTTGCGATTGGCCACTCGCCTTGTCGGTGGCGTCACCGGCCTTGCCCGCTTTGGCTGAATCGCCCGCCGCCGCGTCCTTGGCATCCGCAGTGCGCGCCGCTTCGGCGCGAGCCGCCGGAGCGTTCGCATCCGCCTTGTCGGACTTGCCGGTCTTGCCGTCACCCGCCGTCGAAGGCGTGGCTTCTGCTGCCTGTTCGGTCTTCTCGGCAGTTGCCGTCACGTCGCTCTGCTGGGCCTTGGCGTTGTTCGCCTGGCTTTGTGAGGCAACGGTGGCCGCGTCCGTTTTGGCCGTGGCGTCGGCGGACTGGCTCGATTTGTCCGGCGAGGTGGGGCTGGTCGCGTTATCGGTGGATGCCTGGCCGCTTTGCGGCAGCGACGGCTTGGCATCGGCCGCGGCGGATTTGGCCGTCGGCGCCTTCGTTTCGGCGCCGGCCAACTCCTTATTACTATTAGCCGCGCTTTTCGCGTCCGTGGCGGGGGCTTTCTCGTCGCCATCCGCCGAGGCGGCTTCGAGAGCCTCGCCCGGCGCCGATGCGTCTGACGTCTTCGCCGCGCCGCCGGTCTTCGCGTTGCCCGCTCCGGTCACGGCGGTGGCGCCGTCTTCATCGGTCTTGCCGGCCTTCGCGACGTCGGACACGGTCTGGGGAGCTTCATGAGCGGCGGCGACGATAGCCGCCGCCGGCGTATTCGCTGTTTGCTGTTCGGCGACCGCGCCATTGTTCTCGGAAGATTTGTCCGTCTTGTCCGCCGTCTTTGTATCTTTGGCGTCTTTGGAGTCCGTGGAACCGGTCTCGGCCGCCTTACCCTTGTCGTCAGCTTTCGCGGTCTTGCCGGACTTGTCCGTCGAGGACGACGTCGCACCGGACTGATCGTCCTTTTGCGCCGGGGAATTGGTCGCCGAGGTCTTCTCGGACTTGGCCGAAGAGGAATTCGAATTGACCGGCTTCTTGTTCGACGAGGCGCTGGCGGCACTCGACACATAGTCGCCGAATGACTTGCCCGATCCGTCCGTCGCCGGCTTGCTCGTCCCTGTCGAATTCGTATTGGCGAAGGCCGAGGGCGCACCCGGAGAAGGGAGAGGCGCCAGACCTGCCGGATTGTTTGCGTCGATGCTCATGTCAATCGCCGTTTGTTTCGTTCGCGCAGATAGAAGCAAGGACCGGGCCAGTGCGCCGGTTTTCCGTAACAGATTGAAAATTCATATGTTTGTTCGAAGGCGGCGCTGGGTGTCGGCGGTCAGAAACTGCCCTGGACGGTAGATTTTTCCCCTCGGCATGGCCGGATTTTCCGCGTCGGCTTTTGCGATTTTCGAAGCTCTATGCACCGCCTCTCGCGCGCGAGAAAGGCCTGCGCATCCTGCGTGAAAAAAACTGGCCTCAACTTTGCACTATTCATTGGCGACCCGATCGAGCGCATCGGGCGGAATGGATGAAACGACGTTGATAGAAGTCGAAAAGAATTGCGAAGCGGCAATGAGTTACGTGACTTCCGGGTTGGGCCGGAGCCCGCGTGCGTGGAAACGTCGCGCTGGGCATTTACTGCCGCAGGACAGCCTCACGGGCAATGGACGCGGAAGATATTTCCGCCTCGTCGCCCCGGCGATCGCAATGCTTGAAGACACAGGCTGGTAAGGCGCCATGAGCATCTCTTCAATAATGAACATCGGTCTCAGCGGTCTCCAGGTGAACCAGGAGGCGCTGAAGGTCACTGCGGATAACGTCTCGAACGTCAACACGGCCGGATACGTCCATAAGGTCGTCGAGATGCAGAACCGCCTTGCCGGCAGCCAGTCGGCGGGCGTCGAGATCGCGGGCATCCAGCGGGTCGTGGATCAGTTTCTCCAGCGCGCGTCCTACTCGGCCTCGGCGGACAGCGGACGCTACACCGTCATCAGCGACATGGAAGACCGCCTGCAGTCGCTGCTCGGCTCGCCGAGCGACAACACGTCTTTCTCGGGCAAGATCGACAAGGTCTTTTCCGCCATCGCCGACCTCTCCGTCGATCCGACCGCGTCCTCGTTGAGAGAAGGCGTTCTCTCGGCGATCAACGATTTCGGGTCCGAGGTTCAGACCGTCTCCAACCAGATCCAGGACCTGCGCCTCGAGGCGAGCAACCGTATTTCGGAAGACGTCACCACGATCAACACGGCGCTCAAGCAGATCTACAAGCTGAATTCGCAGATCGTCTACGAGAAGCAGCTCGGCGGCGACACCAGCGCATTGGAGGAAGCCCGGCAGAAGGCGATCTCGCAGATCTCCGGGCTGGTCGATATCCAGGTGCAGGATAATGGCGACGGCTCGCAACGCATCGCCACCGGCTCCGGCCTGTCACTCGTCGATGGCGCGAATCTCTATCAGCTGTCCTACAATCAGCCGGGCACGATCAAGTCCGACACGACGTTCTCGCCGATCGAGATCAGCCGGGTCGATCCCCTGACGGGAAATCCCGTTGGAACGACCCATGTTCTGGACTCGTCGCTCAAATCCGGCGAGATCAAGGGCCTGATGGATATGCGCGACAACGTCCTGCCCGATCTCTCGAACCAGGTCGGCGAGCTTTCGGCACAGTTCGCGGACAGCGTGAACGCGGTGCACAACGCCAGCACGTCCTATCCGCCGCCCAACAGCCTCGTCGGCCGCGACACCGGCCTGCTGTCGACCGACCCCCAGGGTTTCACCGGTCAGGCCGAATTCGCGGTCACGGACGCCAGCGGCACGCTGATCAACACGGTCACGGTCGATTTCGGCGCCCTCGGCCCGGGCGCAACGATCAACGATGTGGTCAATCAGGTGAATACGGCGCTCGGCGGCGACGCGACCATGTCGTTCAGCAACGGCGTGATGAGTTTCACGGGCGCGGGAGACAATCGCGTCGCCATCGG
Source organism: uncultured Alphaproteobacteria bacterium (assembly GCA_963822835.1). Taxonomy (GTDB): domain Bacteria; phylum Pseudomonadota; class Alphaproteobacteria; order CAVTAV01; family CAVTAV01; genus CAVTAV01. The sequence goes on from CAWGIZ010000009.1 coordinate 207,779, forward strand.
CCAGATCGCCGGCAACGAGAGCGATCGGGGCGGCCACGGATTTTCCAGTTCTTCGGCATGAACGATCTCGTGCAGGCGTCCGTGCCCTCGAACTACAATACCGGCTTCACGGCGGCCGACGCCAACGGCTTCACGCCGGGCGGGACCATCAATCTCCAGCTCGTCGGGCCTAACGGCACGGTCGCTTCTAACTATGTGCTCACCGCCAGCGGCGGCACTTTCGGTGACATCATCAACGAGCTGAACACCAATATGGGCGGCACGGTGACGTTCGCACTGGACTCGAACGGAGCCTTGTCCGCCACGCCCGCCGCCAATTACAGCAACTACCAGATCAAGGTCGTCAGTGATTCCACGTCGCGCGGTGCGACCGGAACCTCGCTGTCGGCGCTGTTTGGTATCGGCTCGCCCTACACGGCGAATGCGGCGAACGGCCTTTCGGTAAGTTCGGCAGTGTCCTCCGACAAGAGCAAGCTCGCCTTCGGTGAACTTGATACCGGCGGCGCGGTCGGCGACATCGTTCTGTCGGCGAGCGACAACCGGGGCGCGCTGGCTCTCGCCGACGTCGCCAACAAGAGCATCAGCTACCAGAATTTCGGCAACCTCAAATCGGTGTCGACGACTCTCAGCCAATACGGCGCGACGATCCTTTCCGATATCGGCACTCAGGCCAATCAGTCGGGCCAGCTCTCGACGGATGCGAAATCGCTCCTTGGTGAGATCAATCAGCGCCAGTCCGACGCGTCGGGCGTCAATCTCGACGAAGAGCTGTCGAACATGATCGTCTATCAAAATGCCTATGCGGCCGCCGGCCGCGTCATCAAGGCCGCGCAGGATATCTATGACGTCCTGCTGCAGACCATGAATTAATCGGAGTTGGTTCCATGACCCGCGTATCGAGTTTCGGCCACAGCCAGACCCTGATTTCGGAGCTGCTGCGTAACCAGTCGAACCTGTTCCAGGATCAGGAGCAGGTGAACACCGGCAAGGTCGCGAGCGACTATAAAGGCCTCGCCGGCCAGACCCAGACCCTGCTGGGCGCCAAGACCCTGCAGAGCCGCATCGATCAATACACGTCCGCGGGCACGCAGATCAAAAGCACGCTCGACATCTACGACAACAGCGTCGGCGTGCTCGACAACGTGACCACGGATCTGCAGCAGACCCTGCAGCAGGCTTTGGCGAACGAGGAGGTCTACGGCTTCTCCGAATCGCTGTCCCAGAGCCTCAATTCCGTCGTCACGACGCTAAACACGCAGGTCGGCGGCAAATACATCTTCGCCGGCACGCGAACCGATGCGCAGCCGGTCAACATTCAGTCGCTGACCGATCTCCAGGGGCTCGCATCCGGGGCCGACGCGTTCCAGAACAACCAGCAAAAGCCGGTGGCCCAGGTGGATGATGGCGTCGGGCTGCAATACGGCATTCTGGCAAGCGACGTCGCGGGCCCGTTGATGAACGTCCTGAAGTCGATCGCGGATTTCAACGCGGGTCCTAACGGTCCGATGGACGGCAAGCTCACCGCCACGCAAAAGGCCTTCATCCAGACGCAGCTCGACAGCCTCAAATCGGCGCGCCAGACCGTCCTGAACACGCAGGTCGAGAATGGCGTGCGTCAGAACCGTCTGGACAGCATCCTCAACCAGCACACGGCGACCGGCAACGTGGTCAAGGGCGTCATCTCGGACATCGAGGACGTCGACATGGCGAGCGCGGTGACCAAGCTGAACAGCGACCAGACCGCGCTTCAGGCCTCTTACAAGGTAATGTCACAGCTCTCGCAGCTCAGCCTCCTGAACTATCTGCCGTAGCCGGGAAGGCCGGGCAAAGGTTGCCGCGCGCCAAATAGTCCCTATATTCGCGGGCTATGAATCACATGGATGTCATAGCCGCGCCGCTTTTGACCGGCATCGAGGGGGAGCTCGATCTCCCGGGAAATCCGGCCGGGACGCGGGTCGTCGTCGCCATGTCGGGCGGCGTCGATTCCTCCGTCACAGCCGCGCTTCTGACCGAGCTTGGCTATGACGTGGTCGGCATCACGCTCCAGCTCTATGATTTCGGTGCCGCCACGGCGCGGCCCGGCGCCTGCTGCGCGGGCCAGGACATCCGGGACGCGAAGGCGGTGGCGGACCGGCTCGGCATTCCGCATTACGTTCTGGATTACGAGGACCGCTTCCGTAGCGAGGTGATGGAGGATTTCGCCGATTCCTATCTCGCCGGCGAAACGCCGATTCCCTGCGTCCGCTGCAACCAGACGGTCAAGTTCCGCGATCTCGTGAAGACCGCGCACGACCTCGGCGCGCGCGCGCTGGCAACCGGCCATTATGTCCGGCGGGCGGCGGCAAGCGCGGGCGCCGAAATGCGCCGGGCGGCCGATCCGGGCAAGGACCAGAGCTATTTCCTGTTTGCGACGACCCGCGAGCAGCTCGACTTTCTCAGGTTTCCGCTGGGCGGGTTGCGCAAGGAGCAGACGCGGGCTCTGGCTGAGCGCTACGGGCTGCCGGTGGCGGACAAGCCCGACAGTCAGGACATCTGCTTCGTGCCCAACGGCAACTATGCCCGGGTGATCGAGAAGCTTCGGCCCGGTGCGGTGGAGCCCGGCGAAATCGTCGATCTCGAGGGGCGGGTGCTGGGCCGCCACGAGGGGATCATCAATTTCACCGTGGGCCAGCGGCGCGGGCTCGGCATCGGCGGCGGTGACGCGCTTTACGTCGTCCGGCTGGACGCGGCCGCGCGGCAGGTGATCGTCGGTCCGCGCGAGGCGCTCGGTGTTACCCGGATTCGGGTTAACGAGATGAACTGGCTCGACGGCGCGGAAATCCCGGAAGCGGGCAGGGCGGTCGCCGCCAAGGTCCGCTCCACGCGGCCCGGCTCGCCCGCGCGGGTCTATCCGGCCGGCAAGGGCTGGGCCGAGGTCGAGTTCGACATGCCGGAGGAGGGCGTTGCGCCCGGCCAGGCCTGCGTATTGTATGACGGAGACCGTGTTCTCGGCGGCGGCTGGATCCGGCGCTAGATCGGGACAAAGGAAAGTCGCACCCGGTTCTTGAAACCGGGAGGGCCCGCCTGTATAAGGCTTCGCGCACCGCGGCCCCAAGCGCCGTGCTCGCTCTTGTGGCGGAGTAGCTCAGTTGGTTAGAGCAGCGAAATCATAATCCGCGTGTCGGGGGTTCGAAATCCCTCCTCCGCTACCAATTCCCCTGACATCTTTTTGAGTTAGTGACCTACTCATTGTGGGTTGGATATTTCCAGTCGGAATTATCGAGACCGCGCCTGCGCCGTAGTTTGCGCGGTCTAAATGCTATCGGCAGGATTTGTCGAAAACGGCATTTTCATAATTATTTCCGTCACTTAAGCCGCTAAATTTAATAGTTCAATTACGATTTAAGCCAAATTCTTCCCCCAAGCGCCGCTACCCCGCGAACCGACGGGGAGCGATCGCTTTCTCACGACGTGTACGGAAAGGCGTTTGCGGAAGATGTTTGGCTTGGAAAAGAAACAGGACGGGAAGGCTCAGGGTTCATCGGCGGTCTCGACGAAGGACAGCGCCGATCTGGCGCGGCTTCGCGGGCTCGATGCGGCTCTCGCGATCATCGAGTTCGAGCCGGATGGCACGATTATCGGCGCAAATCGGAACTTCCTGGATCTGATTGGCTATACACTGGCCGAAATTCGCGGAAAGCATCATCGCATTCTTGTCGAGCCCTCCTATGCGGACAGTGCGGAGTACGGCCGCTTCTGGGAGGCTTTGCGGCGTGGCGAACGTCAGGTGGCGCGCACCAAGAGGATCGGCAGGGGCGGGCGGCAGCTATGGATCGAGGGCTCGTATGGCCCGGTTTATGACGACCACGGCAAGCTCAAGTCGATCGTGAACAGCGCCAGCGACGTCACGCGGTCGATGCTGGAATATGCCGATCTCCGGGGGCAGGTCGCCGCGATCAACCGCTCGCAGGCCGTGATCGAATTCAATCTCGACGGCACGATCATCACCGCGAACGACAAGTTTCTGGCCGCCATGGGCTATGAGCTCGAGGAAATTCAGGGCAAGCATCACCGGATGTTCGCCGAGCCGGGCTACGCCGCTTCCGAGCAATACCGGGATTTCTGGGCACGTCTCGGCCGGGGCGAATATCAGGTCGCGCAATACAAGCGGATCGGCAAGGGCGGCAGGGAAGTCTGGATCGAGGCGAGCTACAACCCGATCTTCGATCTCAACAACAAGCCGTTCAAAATCGTCAAATACGCGACGGACGTGACGGCATCGAAGATCGAATATAACGATCTGCGAGGCCAGATCGATGCGATCAACCGGTCGCAGGCGGTGATCGAGTTCGAACTGGACGGTACGATCATCACGGCGAACGAAATCTTTCTGAGGACGGTGGGTTATCGGCTCGATCAGATATGCGGCAAACACCATTCCATGCTTGTCGAGCCGGGCGTCGAACGCACGAAGGAATATGCCGGGTTCTGGGAGAAGCTGCGGCAGGGCCAGTTTCAGGCCGGCCAGTTCAAGCGGCGGGGCAGCGGCGGCAAGGAGCTCTGGCTCGAAGCGACGTACAATCCGATCTTCGATCTCAATGGCGAACCCATCAAGATCGTGAAATATGCGACCGATCTCACAGCGCGGAAGCAGGAGAACGCGGCGCTCGCGGACCAGTTCGAGCGCACCGTGAAGACGCTCGTCGATTCCGTTTCCGCGTCGTCGGCCGAAATGCAGCGGAACGCGGAATCGCTCGCGGCCGCGTCCGAGCAAACCAATCAGCAATCCGCCGCCGTGGCGACCGCGACCGATCAGCTTTCGGCGTCGATCAACGAGATCTCGCGGCAGGTCGGCGAGGCAAGCCGGATCGCCTCCAAGGCCATGAACGAAGCGGTGCAGTCCGAAACGACGGCCTCGGATCTGGTCAACGTGGCGGGAAAGATCGGTGAGGTGACCGAGATCATCACCCAGATCGCCGGGCAGACCAATCTCCTCGCGCTCAACGCGACGATCGAGGCCGCGCGCGCCGGGGCGCACGGCAAAGGCTTTTCGGTGGTTGCGTCGGAGGTGAAGCAGCTCGCCCAGCAGACCGCCAAGGCGACGGGCGAGATCAGCCATCAGATCAAGGATATTCAGGCGTCGACCGGCGTCATGGCCGAGGCGATGCGCGAGATCGCGACGGTGATTTCGAGGGTGAGCGAGGTGAACATCTCGATTTCGAGCGCGATCGAGGAACAATCTTCGGCGACCTCGGAGGTTGCGAACAATATCAATGGTGTCAGGCAGGCTGCCGGCGACAATGGCCGGTCGACGGTCAACGTCCTCAACGGCGCCCGCCAACAATTCCAGCTCGCCGAACGGCTGCAGGAGCAGGTGAACGTCTTCCTCAAGGATGTCCGGGCAATGTAAGCCGGCACGCGTGTCAGTTGAATGTCTGGCGGCAGTCGCCTAAATTAGAGGCCTGTCGCGATGGACGCGAACTGGAATCTGACATGTTGCACATACGGAATGCGGCCCTGCTGGTGGCTGTTGCGATCGTGACGCTCGGCTGTGCCGGCCAGCATCCTTTACCCCAAAAAGACGCTGCGGCTAACGACGCGTCCGGAAGCAAGGCGCGCAAATATCCCGCCGACGCGACTAATCTGCCCGCGAGTATCTTTCAGGGCTACAACGTGACAGGCTCGCGGTTCTGACCTGACGCTGGCCTGAAAAAGAAGCGGCGGGTGTTGCCACCCGCCGCGAGTTCAAATCCGTACCGTCTTACATACTGAAGCGAATGCCGCCGTAGAAACGCCGGCCGATCGGATCGTAATAGGTCGTCTGGAAACCATCACCGCCGCTTCCGGAGGCCGGATCCACATTGGTCCGACGCGGCCCGACATTCGCGAGATTGTCGATGCCCCAGCGGAGCGCAACGTTGTCCGTGATCGTCCAACTGCCGTAGAGCGCGAGATTGTCGTAAGAGCCAATAGGCAGTTTGGTCGTCGCCGGGTTGATCGGGTATTCCTCGGCCTTGATGGACGGCAGGTGAATCCACCGAAGCCCGACCGACCAGCTATTACGCATATAGGTCACGTTGGTGGTAGTGCGCCACTTGTAGTGACCGCCATCCGCCAAGGTGCCCTTATCGTTCTCGAATGCAAGGCCCGGAGCGTTCTGTTCCTTGAAGCCGAACAGATAGTTGCCCTGAACATTGACGTTTATGATACCGGTATCGTTCAGCCCGAACTCGGTCGTCGGAATATTCCACACAAACGCAACGTCGAGGCCACTCGTATGGAGGGCGCCGGTGTTGATGTATTGCGTGTCGACCGACTGACGATACCCGGTGTCGGGTGCACGATTGATCGCCTGACAAGGAGCGTAGTTCGGATCGTAGCTCGGGTTGCCACCGAAAACGTTGAAGCACTGAGCGTAGATCGTATACGCGTCCGCCTGCGCGATCAGGTTGGAGATCTTGATAGAGTAGTAGTCGAGCGTCATCGTCATATTGCTGAAGATGCCCGTATCGGCTGGCGAACGAATGAACTCCGCCGAAGGTAATCGTATTGGCGGTTTCGTTCTGCAGGTTCGGATTGCCTGATGTGATGCCGATCTCGAACGGGAAGTTGAATGGGAATGGCGATACGTTCGCGGTCGGATCGGCATTCCATTGCGAGCCCGGATTGTTGATGAGAGCGGAACACAACGCCCGAACCTGAGCTTGGTTCGGATTGCTCGGGAGGTTACCCCAGGCATTTGTCGTATTGGCCAGGCAAGGATCCGCGCCGGGGAAGAACACCACGCTCTGGGTTGGAGCCGTGAACTGTTCCGCGACGTTCGGCGCCCGGTTGGCCCTTTGATAGCCGCCGCGCAGGGAGATGAAGCTGTTCACCTGCCAGTTGGTTAGGGCCTTGTAGGTCTCGATCGTGCCGATGCCCTTGTAGTCCGAAAGACGGCCGCCGAGTTCGAGGTTCAGGCTTTGAATGACCGGCAGGTCCTTCAAAACCGGAACCAGCAATTCGCCGTACACTTCTTTCACGCTGGTTGAACCGGCCGAAGTCGTTGGACGGGAACAGGCCGATCGGCTGATCGAACACCAACTCACGGTCGAGGATCGTGTCCGGCTTGTAGACGGAGCGATCCCGCCGATAGGTCATGCCCAACGCACCACGAAGCTCGCCCGCCGGCAGATTGAACAGGCCACCCTGGAAGTTGGCTTCCGCGATATCCTGTTTGATGATCGACGTGGTGACCAAGGTCAGGCCGATCGGCATCGAGACAGTCTTGCGACGGCGTGAAGTCGGCAAACAACGGCAAGCCCGACGTACAGGAGATCTGGGTACCGAGAACGGGAGCATAGAGGAAGTTCTGGCCCCAGTTGACCGACGGAACGCCCGGTCCGGGGAAACCCGAATAGAGCGGCACGTTCGGACTCGGGATACCCTGCACGAGGGCCCGCCAACGCGTCGTCGAAGCATAGCTGTATCCCTTATTGATCGTCGTCGTCTGACCGTGCGAGCCATAGACGTCGTAGGTCCAGTCCTTGAACGGCAGATTACCTTTCAATCCGGCGAGAACCTGATAAGAAGTGGTCAGGTTGTCACCCCGGCGCGGTCCGCCGAGGAAGTTGAGGTTGCGGGACAACTGGTAGGTGGCGTCGGCGGGAATCGGGTTGCCTCCGATATCCACGCGATTATCCAGCAAGTTGGCTAGGTCCGACGGGACCGGATGATTGGCGTCATTTGCCGGAGTTGCAATCCAGAACGATGTGGCAGGCACGTAATTGAAGATCTGTTTGACCTTCACGTCGCTGAAATTGCCTTGGGCATAGAAAGTCATGTCATCGTTGAGGTTATACTCGGCCTTGCCGTAGAACGTGTAACGCGCCAGCGGGCTGCTGAGGTAACCCTCGACGAAGTTCTGTTGAAGGGAGCCATTCGCGATCTTGTAATTGTAGTTGTCGATCGGGCCCGTGTAGTGCGAGAGCCCCGGCCCTGACAATGTGAAGATCGAACCACCTCCCGGATTGACGAAGAAGGTTGACGTCGGAGACACGGAACCCGGCGGTAGATCCGAGAATACGGCGTCGACGGCGGCCTGGGACGGGTGGTTGAAAGCCGTCGGCGTGTAGAACGTAAGGTCCGGTTGGTTGCCGTTTGTTGTCGGATCGGCCCAGTAGTCGCGCTGCCACTGGCGGTTACGGGCGAATATCCCTTCGCGGTGATCCCATTCGGCGCCGATCATCACATTGCCCCGGCCGTCCGCGAAATTTGTGCCGACCAATGTGCTGATGCGGGTTTCGGTGCCGTCGCCGTGCTCGCTGATACCGCTTTGAACGTCGAGCGTCATGCCCTCGTAGTCATGCTTGAGCTTGAAGTTCACGACGCCGTGACACGGCGTCGGCGCCATAGGCTGAGGACGCACCGCCGGTAATGATTTCGACGCTGTCGATCGCTGCGGCAGGGATCGTGTTCACGTCGACGACCAGCGTGGCATTGGCGGGCTGGCCGCGCCGGCCATCGATCAGGATGAGGTTACGGAAGTTCCGATGCCGCGAAGGTTGAGGGTCGAAAGACCCGGCGTGTTGAACGGCGTGGCCTGCACGTCGGTGGTTCCGAACTGCGTTCCCTATCCGGGACCACCGCCGCCATGTACCCGGAACGAATTGCGGCAACTGGTTCATGACGTTTTCGACGCCGATCGTGCTGGTCTGGTCGAAGCACTTGACTTTGCACCGTGACGAGCGGACTGGAAGCGCTGAAGTCACGCCGGGCGATGCGAGAGCCCGTAATCGTGATTTCCTGGGTTGCCTCCTGGCTGGCGCTTGTTTTGGGCGCCGGAGCCTGAGCCTCGGCGGACGGCTTGGGCGCCTCGTCCTGCGCTGCCGCGGGCAGGATATAGACGGCAGATAACGCGGTCGTGCCGAGTAGTGCCGCAATGGGCACCGATATCAGGCGCGACTTTCTGCTGATATTGGATTTGGACATTTGGTGGTATCCCCTGATTTAAGTCGATAGATCACTGAGTTCTTAAATTCGTGACTTTGTTCCCCTAAAGTCACACCACAGCACTCACTCTCTACTTTTCTTTATTGGCGCCGATCCTTCGGTGCTCCCCATACCTCCAAAAGAAAACTCAGTACGCTTACTAGTTGCTTGGCTACTCGAACTTGTCTGGGTGTCGCTCAACTCGGCTTCGCCCCCCCAATTGTCTCCGCGGCAATGCGGCCTTTAACTCAGGTGCCGGCGGACTGAAGCCCGGGCACGGCGCGGTCGCGAATGAATTGCGACCAGACCAGTTTTTCACCGTTCTTTGGCGGACGGCCGGCATGGACCGTCCGGAGATCCGGCTGGCCATCGGCATGGGCGTTGACGAAATAGAGCCCTTCGCCCGTCCGCCCCTTGTGGGAGATGCCCACTTCGGGAAAGGCGGTTTCGCCGCCGTCGTAGTCCTCGTTCAGATAGATAAGAAAAGTGATCGCCCGCTGTCCCTTCGTCCGGACTTCCTCGGCGTAGTTCGGGGTTCGCGGATCGATGAAATCGAAGTGCTCGGTGATCTGCTCGCCGACGCCGTAGTGGAGGATCGTCGAGGCTTCCATCTGATTGAGCGGCATGCCACAGGCCGCGACCATCCGCGTCTGGACCAGCAGCGCGACCAGATCCGTGCTCGCGAGATCGAAGGTCGCCGCGCTGTTCGTCCGGGTTTCGTGGACCTTTTCCTCGCCGTCGAGAGCGTCGTAAACGCGCGCCGGCTCCAGCCGGGGGTGCGCCCGCTCGATCAGCCATGCGCAAACCCGCGGCGGAACAAGGCCCTCGAAGCGGCGTATAACCGGGGATTCGCTCAGCGTATCCGGCACCGGCGGGCGGTTCCAGAAGGTGAAATCGGTCGACATCACCAGGCGGCGCCAGATGTCTTGCGGCGGCGACTTCGCGTCCGCCTCGGCGATCAGGGACTGGTCCATCGCAAGGACGCGGATCTGGTCGCGCGCCGGCTTCCAGCCCCGTTCGGCGGCCGTCAGCAGGATGTTGAGAGCGTCGTTCCAGCTTTGCTTGACGTAAGCGCCGGCGCCGACGAGAACCGCGAGCTGAGCGGCGGCTTCGGCGCCACCCCGCTTCGCGGCGTCCAGAATGAAACGCGCGCCCGCTTCAGGCAGGCACGGTCCCTTGTCGCCGACGAGAAGCCGCTTCCCGAGCAGGGTCATGGCTTCGATATCGCCACGCTTCGTGGCGCGCGACAGCGCGTTTATCGCCTCGTCGTGATTGCCGTTGGCGTCATGGTCCGCAGCAATTTTCAATTCATTGCTGACATGAGCCTCTGTCGTGCCCATGCGATCCCCTCCCCAAGCGGACCGAATGCACCAGGACTCTCTTCCACCGCTAGGGCGCACCATCGCGGGCGCAGAACCCCCCGTCGCCCGCTCATCGAGCGTGCCAAGCAGAACATCTAGTGGTGTTAACCCAAGTACATTCCCCGTGTACCGACGTTCCAGCCCCGGAAACCCCAATTCGCTCCGTGACCGCTCCGGTGAATCAAGCTTCACCGCGTTAGAACATTCGGTAGTGCCGAAGGTTATACTTAATTGTATGCGTACAGATAGGTCATAGGTGATACTATTATTATCACTAACAGTTTTTTCTACCCTCTAGCCAATCCGGGCGGCTGATGTAGACTGCGCGCAGCCGAAAATTGACGTAGATCATCTCTCCTCCCGTCTGGGCATCGTATAGAGATGACTTGCACCGAACCGGAGGGACGACATGGCTAAAATCATCGGTGGCATCGCCACTTCGCACACGCCGACAATCGGCTTTGCCTATGACAAGAAGAAGCAGGACGACCCCGTCTGGGCGCCGATCTTCAAGGGCTATGAGCCGGTGCAGGAGTGGCTCGCCGAGAAGAAGCCGGATGTGCTGTTCTTCATCTACAACGACCATGTGACGTCGTTCTTCTTCGATCATTATTCGGCCTTCTGCCTCGGCATCGGCAAGGAGTACCGGACGGCGGATGAGGGTGGCGGACCGCGCCACCTGCCGCCGATCAAAGGCCATACCGGAGTTTCGCATCACATTGGCGCGGCGCTTGATGGCCGACGAGTTCGACATGTCCTATTTCCAGGACAAGCCAATGGACCACGGCTTCTTCTCGCCGCTTTCCATGCTGTGTCCGCATACGCCGGACTGGCCGCTGCAGGTGGTGCCGCTTCAGGTCGGTGTGCTGCAGTTCCCGATTCCGAGCGCGCGCCGCTGCTACAAGCTCGGGCAATCGCTGCGTAAGGCGATCGAGAGCTATCCGGAGGATCTCAAGGTCGCCATCGTGGCCACCGGCGGCGTGTCCCACCAGGTGCACGGCGAGCGCGCGGGATTTAACAACACACCCTGGGACATGCAGTTCCTCGATCTGTTCGAGAAGGATCCGGTGAAGCTCACCGAGATCACGCATGCCGAATATGCCCGGCTGGGCGGTTTCGAAGGCGCGGAGATCATCATGTGGCTGATCATGCGCGGCGCGCTGTCGGCCAATGTCCGCAAGCTCCATCAGGCCTATTACCTGCCGTCCATGACCGGTATCGCCGTCGGCCTCTATGAGAACGAGGCGATGGAGCCGATGGAGATCGATACGAATTCAGCCTACCGGGAGCATATCGGCTATCAGCTTGAAGGGCGTCGAAAAGCTCGAAGGCACCTATCCCTTCAACTTCGAGCGGAGCGTGAAGGCCTATCGGCTCAACAAGTTCCTCCATGACCTGATCCACAAGCCGAACCGCGAGAAGTTTCTCTCCGAGCCCGAAGCGGCGTTCGACGAGGTCGGGCTCACCGAGGAGGAGCGCAAGCTGGTGCGCGAGCGCGACTGGCGCGGGCTAATCCATTACGGCGTCATATTTTTTATGCTCGAGAAGCTTGGGGCGGTGGTTGGTGTCTCCAACCTCCACATCTACGCGGCCATGCGCGGTGAGACGCTGGAAGATTTCCAGAAGACCCGCAATGCGCAGGTGCTCTATTCCGTCGCCGGCGACACCGATGCCGGCAAGGATTGGGACAAGCCGGCGAAATCCGCGAAGGTCTGACGTCGGCCCAAAGCCCGCTTTTTCGCCGAGAGGAAATGACCGGCTGCCCCTCCGGGTAGCCGGTTTTTCGTTGTGGAACGGACGTTTGATTGATCCAGGGTATAGTCCGAATAAACTGCCTTCCAGTTCATCCAACCGACACTGCGGCGGAGAACGAAGGGATCGTCCCGAATGGCGCAATTACGCTGTAGCCATCGAATATCTGCTGGTTTCGTGAGGCACCACTCTGCAACCCGGGTGGGTGCGGTTAGCATTTGATTTATGATGTTTGGACTATAGTCGCAGCTTGCAGGTGCAATAGCCGCGTTCGATCGGTGGGCACCAAGAGGCAGTCGCTGCAGCGTTGCTTTAGCAATCGGCCGACCTGCACGATGCCCACTCCATGCTTCGTACGACCAAGCCCCTGCACGTGATACATGGTCTAAATGGAGTGCACCCAAATGACGGGGTTCTCACGCAAGACTTCCCGCAACACGAACTCGGAACAGGCCGCGAGCGAGGCGGCGGCGGATGCTCTGGCCAAGCTGAATTCCTTGAGCAAATCCCAGGCGGTCATCGAGTTTGGTCTGGACGGCAAGGTGATCACTGCCAATCCGCGGTTCCTCGACGTCATGGGCTATTCGCTCGACGAGGTTCAGGGCAGGCATCATCGTATGTTCGTTGAGCCTGTCACGGCACAAAGCGATGAGTATCGGACGTTCTGGGCGGCTCTCGAGCGAGGAGAATATCGCGCCGGTCAGTTCAAGCGCGTTGCCAAAGACGGCCGGGAGGTATGGTTGGGCGCGTCATACAATCCGGTCGTGGACGCGGAAGGCAAGCTCTACAAAATCATCGAGTTCGCTACCGACATAACAGAGCAGAAAGCCGACTATGCCGATCTTCGGGGGCAGGTGGAGGCGATCAATCGCTCGCATGCCGTTGTCGAGTTCCAGATGGACGGTACCATCATCAAGGCAAACCCGACGTTTCTCCATGTGATGGGGTATTCGCTCGACGAGATTGTCGGCAAGCATCACAGCATGTTTGTCGATAAAACGCTCGCACAGAGCTCCGAGTATCAGGCTTTCTGGGCCAAGTTGCGCCGCGGTGAGTTTCAAAGCGCTCAATACAAGAGAATTGGCAAGGGCGGCAAGGAAGTGTGGATTGAGGCGACTTACCATCCGATCCTCGACGCGAACGGCAAGCCCTTCAAGGTCGTAAAACATCTCACGGATGTCACCGCGCACAAGGCCGAATTCAACGATCTTCGTGGCCAGATCGAGGCTATCAATAGATGGCAGGGAGTGATCCAATTCAACATGGATGGCACTATCATCACGGCCAATCGGCGATTTCTAGAGATGATGGGGTATTCGCTCGAGGAAATCCGGGGCAAGCATCACAGCATGTTTGCCCTGCCCGGTGTCGAAAAGAGCGCTGAATACCGGGAGTTCTGGGCGTCGCTAACCCGCGGAGAAGGTCAGGCGCACCGGTATAACCGGGTCGGGAAGGGGGGCAAGGAGGTCTGGCTCGACGCCTCCTACAATCCCATTTTCGATTTGAACGGAAAGCCCTTCAAGGTCGTGAAATACGCGACGGATCTTACCGACCGGAAGCGGGCGACAAGCGAGATGGCGGACCAGTTCGAGACGTCGGTCAAGTCGCTCGTCGCCTCGGTAATGAAATCGGCGGGCGATGTGCGAGAAGAGGCCGAAAGCCTCGCGGCCGCGGCCGAACAGGCGAACAACCAATCGGCAATGGTTGCGTCGGCGACGGAGGAACTTACCGCATCGATTGCCGAGATTTCCAGGCAGGTCTCCGAGGCCAGCCAAATAGCGTCCCGTGCGGTGAACGAGACGACCGAGTTCCGAGCGCATCGCGGGCGATCTGGTGGCCGTCGCGGCAAAGATCGGAGATGTCACCCAGATGATCAGTGAGATCGCCAATCAGACCAATCTGCTGGCGCTCAACGCCACGATCGAAGCGGCGCGCGCGGGCGAGCACGGCAAGGGCTTCACCGTGGTCGCTTCCGAGGTCAAGGCATTGGCCCAACAAACATCCAAGGCGACCGGCGAGATTGCATCTCAAATAAAGGGGATACAATCATCGAGCGAAGCAATGATCGGCGCTATGCGCGGTGTTGGAAGCGTCATCGGCCAGGTAAGTGAGGTCAATACATCGATTTCCAGTGCATTCGAGGAGCAATCGGCTGCGACGCGGGAAGTCGCCGGCAATATTGAAGCCGTGCGTCAAGCAACGGATGCAAATGGCAGGTCCGCTGCGGGCGTCCTGGACGTTTCACGGCAACAGGTGCGCATCGCCGAACAGTTGCAGTCACGCGTGGACGAGTTCCTCCAAAGCGTCCGTGCCATGTAGCGCAGCCTCCGGGAACACGGGCCCGTTTACATCGCCGTCCGATTTCGATAGATAACGCGGGTCGCGGGGAGTAGCCGTCCGCTTTAGCGGAGCACGCGTCAACACAATTGGCTTGGGCGACAGCGCCTTGGGTCATGGTGCGTGCGGTGGGTCATCCGATCCAGATTGGCGAGACCGACGATGCAGGCCTCCGGTATAGAGCCGCGGGGGTCAAGCATCGTCGTGTCTGTACGGCTCTCGAGGGATATTCCATGGATGCCATCTGGATTTCGACCGCCGTCGTGGCGATCGCGGAAATCGGCGACAAGACGCAGCTTCTGGCCATCATTCTCGCGGCGAAATTCCGCAAGCCCGTGCCCATCATCCTGGGCATTTTCGCGGCGACCATCCTGAATCACGCGGCGGCGGCCACGATCGGCTATTTCATCGCGCAATATCTCTCGGGCCTCTGGTTCCAGGTGGCGGTCGGCGTCGCGTTTCTCGCCATGGCCGTCTGGGCCCTGATCCCGGACAAGGAGGACGACGGCATCACCGGCATGGGCCGGGCCGGCATCTTCTTCACCACGCTCGTATCGTTCTTCATCGTCGAAATCGGCGACAAAACCCAGATCGCGACCTCGCTGCTTGCCGCGCGCTTCCATGAGATCGCGCTGGTAACCGTCGGCACGACGCTCGGCATGATGCTCGCGAATGTTCCGGCCGTGCTGCTGGGCGAGGCCGCTACCCGCGTTTTGCCGCTGAAATATGTCCGGATGATAGCGGCCGCCATCTTCGCGGCGATCGGCATCTGGGTGCTGGTTGCGGCCCTGGCATAAGCGATCAAATCGATTTCATCTGTATTTCAACAAAAAGATCGATAGTGTACCGGTCCGATTTGTCGGGTCTTGTTTTTATGGTCAGTGTGGACTCCCCCGGTCATGGATTTGTTGCAGGCTTTCGTTCTCGGAGTCGTGGAAGGCGTCACGGAATTCCTTCCGATTTCCTCCACCGGCCATCTCATCATTTTTGGCAAGCTGGCTTGGGCTTGCCCAAACCGAGGCCCAGAACGGCTTCGACGTCATCATCCAACTGGGCGCGATTTTCGCAGTGATCGCGAATTACCGGGAAAAGTTCACGCCGCGCTATATCGGCCTGTGGATGAAGATCGCGGTCGCCTTCCTGCCGATCGCGACGGTGGGCTTCATCTTCGCGGACCAGATCGAATCGCTCTTTTCCGTCACGGTGGTGGCGACGATGTTCATCATTGGCGGCGTGATCTTCCTGGTGCTGGAGCATTTTTATACGCCCGGTCAGGAGCATCACATCACCGATATCGAGAAGGTGAGCTGGAAACAGGCCTTTCTGATCGGCTGCGCCCAGGTCTGCGCGCTGCTGCCCGGCACCAGCCGGTCGGGATCCACCATCGTCGGCGGCCTTCTCGTCAGCCTCGAACGCAAGACGGCGGCCGAATTCTCGTTCCTGCTGGCGATGCCGGTGATGCTGGCGACCACCGGCTACGCGGTAATGAAGCATCACAGCGAATTCGCAGGCGGCAATCTGACGACGCTCGCCATCGGCTTCTTCACCGCCTTCGTGGTCGCGTTCTTCTCCGTACGCTGGCTGATCCACTTCCTCGCGCACTACACCTTCCGCGCCTTCGGCGTTTACCGGATCGTGCTGGGGATCATCCTGCTGATCTGGTTCCGGCTTAAAATCAGTGTGCCAAAACTGTCATCGCCGAGCTTGACCCGGCGATCCACGTCTTGGCCAGCGATGCCGGATCAAGTCCGGGCATGACGTTGGACCGTCTATTTCGACCTCGGCACGTATTTCTTCCGGAGGTTCTTCGGCCAGATGCCGTAGCGGCCAGGCGAGATGATGCCGTGGGGGTCGATAGCGTCCTTGAGCGTTTCGTGGAAGCGCCGTAGGGCGTGGTTGTTGAAGGAATAGGTGTCGACCACGGCGTCCTGGAATACCGGCGCGGTGCGGTATTCGCCCCAGCCGTGTTCCGCGGCGACCTTGACGATCTCCTCGAAGGACTCGCGCATCTTCTTGTCCTTTTCCGGATCGCGGGTGATCGGGAAGCCGAACAGATAGATGAACGCGCGGTTCCAGTAGGTCGTCGGCAGGGAGAAGCCGAGGAACGGAATGTCCAGCCGCTTGGCGGTGTCCTCGAATACCTGGTTGGCCTCGAGGATCGCCTCGCCGGTGCGCGGGATGATCGGCGAGAACCAGACATGGCCATGCGTCGGCGTCGGGTTTGTCTCCGAACGGGCGCCGATCGAGAACAGTTCAAGGCTCGGTACGCCGAATTCCGGCTTGTGGATCTTGTCGCGGATCTGCTCGGCGGTCAGCGGCATCTTGTAGAATTCGCCGTCCTCGAAAGTCGCGCCCGGAATTGCCGCATATTTCTCCTTCGAGTAGTTCCAGAGCTCGCGGATGGCTTTCTCCGGGCCATAGAATTTCAGCGTGGCGCTCCAATAGGGGATGCCCTTGTCGTGGGCGTAGGATTCGAGCTGGTTCTTGTCCGCGCCTTTGGCGATCATCTCCTGCACGTCCTTGTTGCCGCGCAGGAGCGGGGTCCCGAGCACCGGCATGCCGTTGATAACGCCCGAATTTTCCAGATAGTTGAGGATATCGACCAGCGGGATCAGATCGTCGTGGTTCGGCACATAGACCGTGCCGGTCAGATAGGCGTCCGGCTGGGCCATGAACCAGAAGCCCATCTTGGTGACGACGCCGAAATTCGACTGCGAGAACAGCCCGTCGATCCACGGGCCGACGCCCATTTTGTATTGCTGCCAGGTCTGGGCGTTCGGCATGGCGCCCATGCCGGTGCGCAGGATGTCTCCGTCGGGGAGCACGACTTCCATGCCGCAATGGGAATCGAAGTGATTGCGGTAGGGCGTGCTGGTGTAGCCGCCGCCATGATCGAGCGAATTGCCGATCGGGCTGCCCCAGCCGGGATCGGGCACGTCGATCCACAGCTTGATGCCTTTGGCCTCGATGTATTTGTAGAGATCGAAATAGCTGACGCCGGGCTCCACGAGGGCGGAGGAGTGACGCTCGCTCACATCGAGGATGCGGTTCATCCGCTTGAGATCGAGGACGACGCTGCCGGAATAGTTCGGCGCGGATCCGCCATAGCCGAGGTTGCGGCCGGTGGAAATGGGATAGATCGGGATCCGGCGTTCGTTCGCGATCCGGACGATCTGCTGCACTTCCTCGACCGTTTTTGGCGCGACCGCGGCGGAAGCGATGCGCTCGTCCGGCTGACCCCACAGGGGCGAATAGGCGTCCCGGTAGAGATCGACGTCTTCATCGTCGGTGAAGACCCATTCCTTGCCGACGGCTTCCCGGAACAGACGGACGGCGTCGACGAAGGTGCTACGGCTAACCCCCGGTGGTACTCGCATCGCGTCCCCCAATGATCTATGCGCAAAGGTCGAGTCCCGACGATTCTAACATTTTATAGAAAGCGGGGTACAGCGATCTGTCTCGTCCGAAGGTCTCCCTCACCCTAACCCTCTCCCTCCAGGGGAGAGAGGACGGGACCGAGCGTCGCCTATTTCGATGTCGGTACGTATTTCTTCCGCAGGTTCTTCGGCCAGATGCCGTAACGGCCCGGAGAGATGATGCCGTGGGGGTCGATGGCGTCCTTCAGGGTTTCGTGGAAGCGCCGCAGGGCGTGATTGTTGAAGGAATATGTGTCGACCACGGCATCCTGGAACACCGCCGCAGTACGGTATTCGCCCCAGCCGTGTTCGGCGGCGACCTTGACTATTTCCTCGAAGGACTCTCGCATCTTCTTGTCCTTTTCCGGATCGCGGGTGATCGGGAAGCCGAACAGATAGATAAAGGCGCGGTTCCAGAAGGTTGTTGGCAGGGAGAAGCCGAGGAACGGAATGTCCAGCCGCTTGGCCGTGTCCTCGAATACCTGGTTGGCCTCGAGGATTGCCTCGCCGGTGCGCGGGATGATCGGCGAGAACCAGACATGGCCATGCGTCGGCGTGGGGTTCGTTTCCGTACGCGCGCCGATAGAGAATATATCCAGGCTCGGTATGCCGAATTCCGACTTGCGGATCTTGTCGCGGATTTGCTCGGCGGTCAGCGGCATCTTGTAGAATTCGCCGTCCTCGAAAGTGGCACCCGGAATCTCTGCATATTTCTCCTTCGAGTAGTTCCAGAGCTCGCGGATGGCTTTCTCCGGGCCGTAGAATTTCAGGGTGGCGCTCCAATAGGGAATGCCTTTTTCGCGGCCATAGGCTTCGATCTGGTTCTTGTCGGCGCCCTTGGCGATCATTTCCTGCACATCCTTGTTGCCGCGCAGGAGAGGGGTGCCGAGCGCCGGCATGCCGTTGACGACGCCCGAATTTTCCAGATAACTGAGTATATCGACGAGGGGGATCAGATCGTCGTGGCGCGGCACATAGACCGTGCCGGTCAGAAAGGCGTCCGGCTGGGCCATTAACCAGAAGCCCATCTTGGTGACGACGCCGAAATTCGATTGGGAGAACAGCCCGTCGATCCACGGACCGACGCCCATCTTGTATTGCTGCCAGGTCTGGGCGTTCGGCATGGCGCCCATGCCGGTGCGCAGGATGTCGCCATCGGGAAGTACAACTTCCATGCCGCAATGGGAATCGAAGTGATTGCGGTAGGGCGTGCTGGTGTGGCCGCCGCCATGATCGAGCGAATTGCCGATCGGGCTGCCCCAGCCGGGATCGGGCATGTCGATCCACAGTTTTATGCCTTTTTCTTCCATGTATCGATAAAGGTCGAAATAGCTGACGCCGGGCTCCACGAGGGCGGATGAATGACGCTCGCTTACGTCGAGGATGCGGTTCATCCGCTTGAGATCGAGGACGACGCTGCCGGAATAGTTCGGCGCGGATCCGCCATAGCCGAGGTTGCGGCCGGTGGAAATGGGATAGATCGGGATCCGCCGGTCGTTCGCGATCCGGACGATCTGCTGCACTTCCTCGACCGTTTTTGGCGCGACCGCGGCGGAGGCGATACGCTCGTCCGGCTGACCCCACAGGGGCGAATAGGCGTCCCGATAGAGATCGACGTCTTCGTCGTCGGTGAAGACCCATTCCTTGCCGACGGCTTCCCGGAACAGACGGACGGCGTCGACGAACGTGCTGCGGCTAACCCCCGGTGGTACTCGCATCGCGTTCCCCCCACTTCTTCAGTCCGCTAAATTGAGTTCGAAAACGCTAGCATGTTCCGCGCGGATGTGGATAGCCGCTTACGCCCTTATCGCCGCATTCTTGCGCATGCCGCGAATGGCCGGATCGAGCTGGGCGAGCAGCATGAACATCCGGTTGAGGACGCGGAGGTGCGGCGGCATCCTGCGGCGGAGATCGAGCCAGAGGACGACGCGGATTTCGTCCGAGGTGTTAGCGGCGTCATGCAGGAAGGTGTCGTCGAAGATCACGCCTTCGCCGTTCTTCCAGTAATATTTCTCGCCGTTCTCGATGAGCGCGCGGTCGCGCCGCGCGTTGTCGCCGGGCGTGGCGTTGACCCTCAGCCAGCATTCGCCGTTTGCGTTGTCGTTCGGCACGACGACGCCGAGGTGATAGCGCAGGAAGCCCTTCCAGTAGCCCCAATGCGGCTTGATGTGCTGGTTGGGATCGAGGATCGAGAAGAACGCCGTCTCGACATTCGGAATGCGCCGGATCGCGGCCGCCGTGCGCGGCGCCAGGGCGCAGTTTTCCTCGACAAAGAAGCCGGCCTTCAGCAGGAAGCTCTTCCATTTCGCGGAATGGATGCCGCCGACCGTATAGTCGCCGACCAGGGCTTCCATGTTGGTGATGCGGTCCTTGATGTCGAGCAGCCGCAGGACTTCGTCGCGGATCGCCGGATAGTCCTGTTCCAGCAGTTCGAGCTCGGGGTAATCGCGGCGGTAATCCCGCTGGAACGCCTCGAGGCGAGGGAAGCGGCCCCGGGCCTCGGCGCGGGTGAAGATGCCGTTGGCGGCGTCGCGCAGCCTGAACGTTCCCGCGCGCCGCATGAACCAGTAACCGGCGCCGGCAACGCCTAACGCCACGATCGCGACAATGAGGATTGTCATGGGCGTTCTGCTCCAAAGCTGATGTTCTAGCAGCCTGTCGAATTTGTAGCGCGCGGCCACGGCCGGCGCAACGATCACGATTGCCGACTATAACGTCTCAGGAGCCGAATTGATCCCAGCCGGTGCCGGATCCATAGGGAAGCGAGGCGCCGACGGCTTCGATCTGGTCGATCTTGCCGTCGGAGATCTTGAAGACTTCGGCGGCCAGCAGGGTGAACGGCTTGCCGATGCCGCGTTCCACCGCGCCGACGCCGGGGACGTCGACCGGATGCGGCACGCCGTCGTGCTGGAAGGTGGCGATCGCCAGCACGATGCCCCGCTCCGTATCCGCGATCACGAAACGGCGCGGCTCGATGCGGCTGATATAGGCCCACATCCGGCTGTTCATGTTGTCGTGGCAGTTCATGGCGCGGATGTTGAATTGCGGCGCGGGCACCGGCGTCAGGGCCGGATTGTTGGTCATCTGCCGGCCGTTCTCGATCCGGTTGCAGGTGCCGGTGAAGGGCACCTTGCTGCCGTCATTCGACTGGAGCGCGTCGAAATAGAGGTTGGCGACATGCTTCATCCCGGTGCGCGACGGCCGCTGGTCCGCCGGGATGTCCTGCAGGAAGGCCGCGCGCGGGGTGACGAGCTTCCCGGGATCGAACAGATTGCCGCCGCTCCGCACCACGATGGCTTCCGCCTCATGGACCTGCATATCCACGACCTTGAGGCGCAGCGCGAGGATATCCTGGTCGCCGTTTTCCTTGATCACGCCGAAGATCGCGGCCTCGCCCGCCTGGGGATCGGCCATATAGAGCCGGTAGGACGTGTTGTCGCTGACCGTGTTCCAGAGCCCGTCGCCGACACGCATGTCCTGGCCGTTCTCCGTGTAGCGGACATCCGCCGCGAGTTCGACCTTGTCGGGATCATGCGCCACGAGGGCGTCGAGGAACCGGTCGACGAAGCCCTGCAGGCACGTCCGGTCGCACATCAGCGCATTTTCGAGAGCCGGGCTCGCCTGAGCGGCCGGCGCGAGCATCGAAAGCGGCCGCGACGCCTCGGCGTTCTCGTCGCCGGACCCGCAGGCGCTCAGCATGGCCATCGCCGCGCCGACGCTCAGAATGGATAGAATATTCCCCCGGCGGACAGGCCGCCGCATTGCTGCGCTCATCGCAACCACACTCCCCAGTATGGTTCGTTCCCCAAGAGCTTCTATTCCGACATCCTGCGCCTGACTTGTCAACCGGCCGTTAAGCCCGACGATGGGCGTTTTATCCGGCGTCAAATGGCCCTATAACGCGGTAGAGGCAATCAACAGGAGGGGGAACGCATCATGTCCGGAACCAAACCCGTCATCGGCTTCGTCGGCGTCGGCCTGATGGGCGCGCCGATGAGCGTGCGGCTCTTGCAGGCGGGCTATACGGTCCATGTCTGGAACCGCTCGAAGGACAAGCTGAAGCCGGTCGTCGAGAAGGGCGCCATCGAGGCCGGAACCGTGGCCGAGCTCGCCGCCGCCAGCGATGTCATCATCCTCTGCGTGACCCACGGTCCCGCGGTGGAGGAGGTGGTGTTCGGCAAGGACGGCGTGGTGCAGGGCACCGGAAAGGCGCCGGACAAGCTGCTGCTCGATTGCTCCACCATTCCGCCCGATCTCACCAAACGGCTGGCGGCGCGGCTGAAGGAGCAAACCGGCATGGGCTGGGTCGATGCGCCGATCTCGGGCGGCGTGCCGGGCGCGGAGAAGGGCACGCTCGCGGTCTATGCCGGCGGGTCGGAGGCCGATGTCGAGCGCGCGCGGCCGGTGTTCTCGGCGTTCTCCAGCAATATCAACCGCATGGGCGATATCGGCGCGGGCCAGATGACCAAGCTGTGCAGCCAGCTCATCGTCGGCACCGCCTTCGCGGCGATCGCGGAATTGATCTCTCTCGGCCAGCGGAACGGCATCGATGTGAGCAAGCTTCCCGCGGCGTTCAAGGGCGGCTTCGCGGACTCGATCGTGCTGCAGGTCTTCGGCCCGCTGATGATCAATCCCGGCCGCAAGATGGGCGAGCTTTCCACCATGCTGAAGGATCTGGACAGCGTCACCAACGCCGCCCGCGCCTCCGGCCACCCGGTGCCACTTGTTTCAACCGTGGCCGAAATCTACCGCTATTTCGTCGGCCAGGGCCGCCAGTACGAGGACATCGTCAAACTGATCGATTTCTACGGCACGGCCGGGATGAAATAGCCCCTCACGCCTGTATCGCCGCCACCAGAACCCAGACGGTCATGAAGATGATGATGACCGAGCCGACGGTCCAGAAGGTGGCGCGGATGTCGTGGATCTGGCCGGAGAAATAGGCGATGAAGTGCAGCAGGCGCGAGACGACATAGCCGTATAGCAGCCACTGCGCGAGGACGAGCGACGGCCCGGTTAGGATGAACAGGAAGCCGGCGGCCAGGAAGAACGGCACGTTCTCCAGATCGTTCATCATGATCCGCCGCACGCGCTCCACCCGTTCGTTGGGGAGGAGCTGCTTGGGATCCGGCGCCTTGTTTATCATCGTCTTCTTCAGATCCTCGGGCGCGCGGAAGCCGCCATTCTCCGACAGCATGCGGACGACGGTGAGCCACGACATGCTCACAACCTTCAGGATCATGAGCGTTGCGGCGATGGCATAGGTCGCGAAGAGCGGGTTGTGCAGGCTCAGCGTATCCATTGGTGTCCCCCTTGTGCCTCGGTGATATCGACTAGCGGACGTTTTATTGACCAATGGTCAAATTGTCAACCACTAGACAAATTTATTTTCCTGTGGCAAAAAACGGAGACGAAAAACCGAACGAATTCAAGGCCCGGAGCTCCCATGCCATCGACCAAGCGCCGCCCCACCCCCGAAGAAGCCGAGCAGGCGGAGAAGCGACTCGCCCGCCGGGAACGCCGCCGCGACCGCTCCCGCGAGGAGATTCTCGAGGCCGCGCGGCGCGTGCTGCTGAACAAGGGCGTCGGCGGCACGACGGTGGATGCCGTCGCGCGGGAAGCGGGCCTCACCAAGACCGCGCTCTATTATTACTTCCCCTCGAAGGACGCGTTGCTGTTCGAGCTGATGTACGGCGTGTTGCAGACCCATGCGCAGGCGGTGCACGACGCGGTGGAAGACGCCGCGGATGGCGCGGCGGCGCTCGGCACCCTGATCCGCACCTCGGTGACGGAGTTCGCCCCCCGGCTGGACGATTTCCGGCTCGCCTTCCTGCAGGGACAGGTGGCGAGCCCCGGCTCCGTGCATTTCGACGAGGCGCAATTCGCGCGCATCCGCCCGCTGAACGATCTCTGGCTCAAGGGCACGGCCACCAAGCTCGCCGAAAGCGGCCGTGCCGGCACGAAAAGCGCGGCCGGTGTGGAGCCGCGCCTCATGGCCTTCCTTGCCTATCTCTCTGCGCTGGGCCTGCTCACCATGAAGGGCATGGTCGAAAGCGTCGACGACCCGCTGGTCTATTCCGACGACCAGCTCATCGACGGCTTCGCCAGAATCTTCGCCGCCGCCGCCCGCCCCGCGAAGGCCGACTGACCGGTCACCGCGAGTTTGAATCGGCAATTCCGGCGATGGCGCGGGAAAATGGGCGAAAACGGGCATCAAGTCTGTCCTGTCGGTTGGCCGGAAACGGCGGAAATCCGGGCTTTTCGGGGCTAAAGCAGGCCCGGAAAACGGCGCCGAAACCGGGCGCGAAAACACGAGAAAATTGCCCCGAAACGCGAAAAAACACGGGTGAAACGCGGAAAAAACAGCGGCCGGAGGCGCGAAGGAGAGACGGTGCGAGCCGTCATCGCGAGGCCGCATCGCGGCCGTGGCGATCCGAGACAAACCTGAGACGCCGGACCCGGACCGGAACTGGATTGCCGCGTCGGCCTTCGGCCTCCTCGCAATGCCGGAACTTGTCGAATCGCATGGGCAAACTCCGGACGCGCGAAAACGCCCGCCCGCGATGGGCAGGGGTGTGAAGGAAGCGGACGACCGGTGCAGGGGTGTCGCCTTTTGTGCCCGGGCTCGACGACTTGTTCGGTACTGGGGCAGCAGAGCAAATAAGCGTCGAGATTTATGTGCGCCGGTGGCCGGTCCGCCCAGTTACCCGAGAAGGGCCAGTTACCCGAGAAGGGGACGACGGGCGGCTTTGGCTGACGCACGACCTGTTCCAGCGGGACCCGTCTTTAACCCGCCTGCGAGGCCGTAGCCTCTTCGGCGCGGCGAAGGCCCGGGGCTCCCGCACCGGTCGCCTGTGGCCTAAAGGAGCAAACCCCTCCATCCACTGGCCCTCCCGATGTCGCGATCATCGGAACGAAGGCATAGAACATAACAGGAACATAGGAATAAAGTCAAGACCTTTGTGCCTGTTAGCGTTGGCCGACACCGGCGCATTTTTTATGGTTACAAAGTTCAAAGCGAGCCAGCTTGATAGATTTCTCGAAGGAAAGTGATCGCCTTGTGAATATGGCCGATCGTCTCTTCTCTTCTGCCCGCCAGCTTTGTGGCTGCCTCCTCCACTTCCCTTGTTATGCGGCCTCTGTCTTCGAAGCCGACATCCGAACCCGGCGTCGCTTCTGAGCGGCTAAATAGCTCGGGAAGATCGTTCTTTTGCAACGAACGGACAGTTGCTGAAATCTCTAGCCCCACTCGTTGACCGGGGAACGTGCCACCTTGAAAAGTTGACCTAAGCTTGCTCAAGATCTCTTGAGCCGTTGAAGCTGCGGCCTCAAAGTCCAGTTCTCCGTCGAACGCCTTCTCGACGGTAACTTTCAAACTCGTTAGATCGCCAAATAGCTTAACAAAGGGCGCTGACTCGGATGTTCGAGTGGCTTCGCCACTGTAAAGATATTCGTCAATTTCGAAGTTCTTCTCGGTCAACACTTGGCCGGGATTTCCCGGGCCGATGTAGATGTAGAAACTTTGGGGTACGTGGGCCAATTCCGGATCCAAGGTCTCCAGATGCCGCTGGTGCGGTTCCTTAGCATGTCGTTTGAGCGCATCGATAAACGCTCGGCGGAAGCCCAAGATAGCAAAGTTCACAGAGTTCCAATCAGGGCGAAAGGAGATAGTCTGTAGCGCAAGAATTATGTCCTTGTCCAAATTCGGCTTTATTTTGCGTTGTATCGTGTACGCGTTAATGAAGCGCTTGA
The DNA here is from genome assembly GCA_963822835.1 of uncultured Alphaproteobacteria bacterium. Taxonomy (GTDB): domain Bacteria; phylum Pseudomonadota; class Alphaproteobacteria; order CAVTAV01; family CAVTAV01; genus CAVTAV01. The sequence goes on from CAWGIZ010000009.1 coordinate 233,346, forward strand.
CTTCCCGAGGGTTCATTCCCGATTCATCGATAAGAAAACGCAAATTTGGTTTAACGTGACGATCGATCTCTTGCCATTGATCTTTTTGCAAACCTGCAGCCTGTTGAATTGAGAACAAGAATTCTTCGATTTGGCTGGCCGATACAGGCGCGAGCGCGTACGGGACTTGAAATATCTTTTTAATATAGTTTGCCCCGGTCAAAATGGTGGCCGTCGACACAGTGTTGAGGTCTGGGCCTGAGGAGTGCAGATTCCGCAATTTTCCTTCGATACTTAGTTCGACGATCTGCCGATCGAGCCCAACGACAAATACGAAGCCTTTCATATCGAAAAAGAGCTTCATCGAACTCTTAGAATTTCCAGAGCATTCTCAGGTAAGCATCGATCTAAGTCGTCAATGAACACGACTATGCGTCGGTCAAAGTTTTCACCCGCAAAATCAGAGAACGCATCATTAAGCGCGCGAAAACTTGCATGATAGAATGATTTCGGAACACGCGCAGCTTTCTCGACGTCATCAAACTCCTTGGCTTTCGAAAGCGCTTCGCTGACCTTGTACGAGGCCTTCAACGCACCTGGAAACCCTGCTTCGATAGAGAAGCCAGCAAGAAGACTTGTAGTGGCAGTGCCAACGGTTGCTGCAATTTCCTTGACTTTGGCGCCGATGCCTTCCGATGTCGTCGCGTAGTTGTCGGCCCACGAAACTAACGATTTCACGGATCACGTCAAGAAGCGGAACGATTAGATGACTTTCTCGTTCATATCGCCACGCTGAGAAGCGCACAACGGCATGCCGGTTCGGGTCCAGACGGGTAGCTATAGCTTCCATCAGCGTTGTCTTCCCGGAACCCCATCCTCCAAAAAGTCCGATTGCAAATTGTGGCTCGCTCTCTTCAATAACGCTCTTCAGCGCGTTAGCGAGATCGTTGTACCCGAGCGCGAGATGGTCAGTGATCGGAGTATCGAGAAGTATCTTGTAGCCTTCAGTCATGAGCGTCGAAAACTGCCTGTAGCGATGATGCGCATGTTTCCAAAGATTATATCTAGGTTGTGGGCGATGAGATTATAACAACTCTTAACTCGTGCCACCGCAATGCCGTTATTTGGCGCTAAGTCACCCTTAGCTGCAAAGTTCGGTTTGCTGACACTTAACCAATGCTGCTAATGCCTCATGAACCTCCAAACCCCCCACCTCATCCTCCGCCTCCCGACCATCGACGACTTCGACTCCTACCGCGCCCTTTGGGGCGAGGAGCCGTCGGCGTTTGAGGGGGTGCCGGATTTGCCGGCGTTGCGGCGGGAGGAGGTGTTGACCCGGCTGCTGCGCGCCATCGGGCAGTGGGAGGTGTTCGGCTTCGGGCCGTTCATGGTGACGGAGAAGGCGAGCGGGGCGCTGATCGGGGAGGTCGGGTTTTCGGAGATCCGGCGCGATATCGCGCCCGGCTTCGACGACGCGCCGGAAGCGATGTGGAAGATCCATCCGCGCCTGCGCGGGCAGGGGATCGCGCGGGAGGCGATGACGGCCGCCGCCGACTGGTTCGACGCCACCCACGGCCCGCGCCGCACCGTCTGCATGATCCATCCCGCGAACGTCCCCTCGCTCCGCCTCGCCGTGCGGCTGGGCTACCGCGCCTTCGGGCAGGGCATGTATCAGGGTGACGCGGTGCTGTTTCTGGAACGGCCGGTCTAGAGGCGTCCGTGGCGCCCGCGCCGGGCCGGGTATAGGATGGGCGGATTGATGGGCGGCAGCAGAGGAGAGGCCGGAATGAAGAAGTTCATGGCGCTGTATACGGGTTCCGCGCGGCCGGACGGCAAGCCGCCCGTCATTTCCGATGCGGACCGCGCGGCGGGCGGAGCCGCCTGGGGCGCGTGGATGCAGAAATACGCCGGCCGGATCGTCGATATGGGCGGGCCGCTCGGCACGACCAAGAAGGTCGGCCCCGGCGGCATCACGGATATCCGCAACAACCTCGCCGCCTATGTGATCGTCGAGGCGGAATTGCACGACGAAGCCGCGCGCATGTTCGAGGGCCACCCGCATTTCACCATCTTCCCCGGCGACAGCGTGGAGATCATGGAGTGCAAGCCGATCCCGGGCGCGGGTTGAGGGGCGTCACTTCATCGGATAGCCGGCTTTTTCCAAAATCGCCTTCAGCCGGTCGCGGCCGGTGAGGGAAGCCGCGTTCAGCATGCGGCGGACGATGGTGGGTTGCCAGCCGACGGGCTTCATGCCGACCCGGTTCTGGAACTCGGTGAGGGTCGCGTCGTAGGCGGCGATGGGGGCGGCTTCCTGCTCCGCGTTGTAGGTTTCGCGGTGGAGCACGGCGGGCTGCGCGAGGCGCGGCTTGACGCTCGCGGGCAGGCTCTCGCTCGGCCAGCCGACGCACATGCCGAAGCACGGGAACACATAGGGCGGGAGGCGCAGCTCCTCGATCACCTTGTCCATGTTGTTGCGGATGCCGCCGATATAGACGATGCCGAGGCCGAGGCTTTCCATCGCCACCACGGCGTTCTGCGCGGCGAGCGCGGCGTCGACCACGGCCAGCATCACCGCCTCGACATAATCCAGCCCCTCCGCCTTCACGCCCTGCGCTTCCGCCGCGCGCGCGACGCGGGAGCCATCCGCCAGCCAGACGAGGAACAGCGGACAATCGCGGATGTGCTGCTGGTTGGCGGAGAAGCCCGCCAGCCGGTCCTTGCGGGCGGCATCCTCGATGGCCACGACGCTCCAGAGCTGGAGATTGGAGGAGGTGGAGGCCGATTGCGCCGGCCGCGACGATGGTCTCCAGCAGACCGTCCGGCACCGGCTTCTTCTCATAGGAGCGCACCGAGCGGTGGGAGAGCAGCGTGGAGAGCACCGGGTTCATCAGCGCGTCCGGGATCGAGACGCCCTCGCCGTAGCGGTCCTTCAGGAAGGCGGCGGTCTTCTCGCGGTCGGCTGGCGTGGGGGCGGTCATCTGGGGCGGCTCCTTGTCGTTCTGCTTGCGGTCTTCTGTGCCATTGCCTGCCCTTCTTATAGGGTGAATACTCGACAGGCGAGCATGGAATGTAATGCGTGAGGGTGGGGACAGGCCATGATGACACGAGAGCAGAACGAGCTGTTCACCCGGGTCGGGCCCGGCACGCCGATGGGCGAGCTTCTGCGGCGCTACTGGCAGCCGATCGCCGCGGCGACCGAATTCGACGGGACACGGCACACCAAGCCCGTGCGGCTCTTCGGCGAGGATCTCGTTCTCTACAAGGATCTCTCGGGCAATTACGGCCTGATCGAGCGCCATTGCCCGCACCGCCGGGCGGATTTCATCCACGGCATTCCCGAGGCCTGCGGCCTCCGCTGTCATTATCACGGCTGGATGTTCGGGCCGGACGGCGCCTGCATCGAGCAGCCCTTCGAGGATACCGCCCATCCCGACCGCAAGTACCGCGAGCAGGTGCGCGCGAAGACCTATCCGGTGGAGGAGAAGGCGGGGCTGCTCTGGGCCTATATGGGGCCGCTGCCCGCGCCGCTGGTGCCGACCTGGGAGATCTTCACCTGGGCGAACGGCTTCAAGCAGATCGTGTTCGCCGATACGCCCTGCAACTGGCTGCAATGCCAGGAGAATTCCATCGATCCGGTGCATTTCGAATGGATGCACGAGAACTGGACGCGGCGGCTCAATGGCGACAACGGCCCCTACGGCCCCAGGCATCTCAAGCTCAAATTCGAGGAATTCGATTACGGCCTCGTCTACAAGCGCGTCCGCGAGGGCTTCGACGAAACCGACGTGCAATGGACCGTCGGGCGCGTGGCGCTGTGGCCGAACGCCTTCTATCTCGGCAGCCATTTCGAATGGCGCGTGCCGGTGGACGACGAGAACACGCTGACCGTCGTCTGGTCGTTCACCCGGGTGCCGCGCAACATGGAGCCGTTCGAGCAGGACGCCGTCCCGCACTGGTATGCGCCGATCAAGGACGCCGAGGGCAACTGGATCAGCAGCCACGTCATCAATCAGGACATCATCGCCTGGGTGGGGCAGGGCAGCATCGCCGACCGCACGCAGGAAAACCCCGGCATGAGCGATCGCGGCGTGATGATGATGCGCCAGCGGCTTCTGCGCGATATCAGGGCCATCGAACAGGGCAAGGACCCGAGCGGGCTGGTGCGCGATCCCGCAGAGAACGTCGCGATCGAGCTTCCCGGCCAGAACCGGGAGTTCAACATCAAGGGACCGACGCTTGAGGAGCTGATGTCCAACCGATTCACCCGCGCGGCGCTGATGGACTTCGTGTTCCTCGCCGGCCAGCCGTCCGAAATCCGCCGCGCCTACGAGGACGCGATGGGCATCGGCGATTTGCAGGAACGCAAACGGAGCAAGGGCGGCGCCTCGGCCTTCGTCGAAGCCTAGCGCCGCGTCACCAGCCAGATATCGGCGGCGAGGCCGCGCGTCTTGACGCTCGCGGCCTTGTCCAGCATGAGCCCGCCGACGGCGTGGACCGCCTGGTGCAGGGCGGCGTGGTCGCTGGTCAGCAGCACGGCCCGCCAGTTGGGCGCGGCGGATTTGAGGCTTTGGCGGAGCAGTGCCTCGTAAAGCGCCTGCGTCCCCTGTCTCGGGCCGGAACTGCTTGCCGAAGGGCAGGTTGGCGAGGGTGAGCGTCAGATCCGTCCGGCCGAGATCGAACGTGGTGGAATCCGCGACCGTCAGCCTGATCGCCTTGTTGCGCCCCAGCGCCTCGCGGGCAATCGCGACGGCGGCCTCGTCCGTATCGCTGCCGATGATCTGCGCTTTCGGCGCGACGGCGGCGGCCTCGCGGATCAGCGTGCCGGTGCCCATCACCGGGTCCCAGATCACCTCGTTGGCGGCGGGCTTGGCCGCGAAGCACAGGGCGGCGGCGATCACCGGCGGAAGGCTGCCCGCACGGTCGGACGCGCGCTCGCGGCCGTCGGCATCGTGATAGTTGAAGCGCTGGAGGCCGAAATAATAGCTGTCGTCCACCGCCATGAACCAGCACGGGCGCCGCGCCGTCTCGCCCTTCGGCACGTTGATGCCGCGCGCGGTCAGCTCCTTCGTCACCCAGCGCAGCAGGTCCTGCCGCTGGAACTTGTTGCCCGCGATGGAGGCGACGAGGCCGTCCGGCCGGTCGCGCTTCCAGGCCTCGGCCAGCGCATCGAGCTGCGCCTTCGAGATGTTCGAGCGCCCGAACACCGGGCAGGCCATCACATGCAGCGCCAAACGGCTCGCGAAGCTGCGGCTGGTGATCTGGGAATCCGGCAGCACCAGCAGGTCGTAATTGCGCAGGAACAGCGTCGTCGCGCGGGCCTTCTGGGCGGTGATCTTGCGGTATTTGAGCTCGAGCCCGAGCATCCGCGCGAGACCGGGTTCGGTCAGGAACAGCCAGAGCGGCGAGGGGGTGGGCTTTTTCGGTGGCTGCAACGGTCTGGTTCCGGAAATCGGGCCCCGACCATAGCCTCAGCGGCGGCCGCGCGCCAATGGCGTTTTCGCGGCGTCAAGCGACCTGCTGCGGGCGGCCGTGCTCCTTGTCGTGGGCGAGCTCGGTGATCTCGTCCGGCGGCAGCGCCTCGAAGAAGTAGAAGCCCTGGATCAGGTCGCCGCCGGCGGATTTGATGAAGTCGTATTGCTCGGCGGTCTCCACGCCTTCCGCCACCACGTCCGCGCCGGACATGTGCGACAGCGCGATGACCGACTGCACGATCGCCGGCCGCCTGCATCACCGTGTCCAGCCCCTGAACGAAGCTCTTGTCGATCTTGATGCGGTCGAAATCGTAGCGGTGCAGATAGTCGAGGCTCGAATAGCCGGTGCCGAAATCGTCGAGCACGATCTTGAAGCCGAGCCGCCGGAGCTCCGCAAGGCAGCTCTTCAGCGTGTCGGAATGATCCAGCAGCACGCCTTCCGTGATCTCGAGGCAGATCTGCCTGGCATTGGCGCGGGTCGCGACCAGCGCCGCCTTCACGTCGTTGACGAATTCAGGATGCTTCATATGGATCGGCGACACGTTGATCGCGACCGTGAGGTTCGGCCAGCGGAGCGAATCCCGGAACGCCCGGCGCATGACCCAGTTGCTGACGTCGCGGATCAGGCCCGCGCTCTCCGCGATCGGGATGAAGATGCCCGGCGAGATCGGCCCGCGCGTGCGGTGGTTCCACCGGATGAGGGCTTCCACGCCGCGGATCTGCATGGTCCGCGCGTCGACCAGCGGCTGGTACAGCAGATGGAACTCGTGGCCGTCGAGGCTGGTCCGGATGTCGTTGCCGAGCTGCCGGCGCATCTGGATCGATTTGTCGAGCTCGTCGGTATATTGCACCACCGAGCCGCGGCCGTTCGTCCGCGCCTTGTTGAGCGCGAGCTCGGCCCAGCGCGTGATCTCGCTGTCGTCGGTCATGGTCCGGTCGATCAGCGCCACGCCCACCGTGGCGGATGACGGGGTCGACGCGCCGACGAGCTCGATCGGCTTCTTCAGCGTCTCCTTGATGGAGCGCGTGAAGGCGTAGATGCGCTGGTCGCCCGCGTCGGTCAGGAACATGGCGAACTCATCGCCGGAGAGCCGGGCGAGGAAGCCCTGCTCGCCGACCAGACGCTTGAACCGGCCGCCGATCTGGATCAGCAATTCGTCGCCGGCGGCGAGCCCCATGGAATCGTTGATCTCCTTGAAGCGGTCGATGTCGATGAACAGCAGCGCGGACGTTTCCGGCCGTCCTTCTCGCTTGAGCTCCACCTTCAGCCGTTCGGTGAACCAGTGCCGGTTGTTCAGCCCGGTCAACTCGTCATGCTGGGCGATGTGAAGGGCACGCGCCTCGGACGCGACCAGCGCGTCGCTCGTCTTGCGGCTCTCGCGATAGACGATCAGCGAGCCCGCGAGGATGACCGTGATGATCGCCAGCGAGGGCTGCAGCACCATGTTGAGGATGGTGCGCCCCGGCGAGTAGGGATCCCACTCGAAGGCACCGACATCGGCGCCGTTATTCGCCTTTATTACGACGAAGCCGTCGCCCTTCCGCGGCACGGTCGTGGTGAAGCGCGCGTGCTTGACGAGGGTGTTGCTGGCGATGTGCTCGATCAGGCCGCCGGTTACCGGCAGGATCGTGACGATGATGGCCGAAGGGCCCGGCTTCGGCAGAACCTTGGCGAAATCGGGCACGATGGTAGACAGGCCGACCAGCGCCGCCTTGCCGTCGATGGTGACGAAGTCGACCGCCATGCGCGGCGCGTAGGTATCGCCATCCTTGACCGGCTTGTAGCCGTCCTTCTTCGCCTGCTCGCGGATTTCCGACACGAGAGGCGCGATGGCGGCCGCGACACTCGAAGCCTTGGCGACATCCTGCTCCGCGCCATCCTCGTAGAAATAGGAGACGCGGTCGTTGCCGTCGAGCACCAGCGAGGTCGGGAAGCCGACATAGTTCGAGAACCACGTCCCGACATTGTCGTTGATGAAGGCGGGGTCCGGGTTGTTGTTGATCTTCTCGACCGCTTCGTCCCAGATCGTGATGGATTTCAGCTTGGTCGCCATGTCCTGCTTGCTGAGCTCGAGGCCGTTATGGATCAGCTCGGCTTGCTCGTGCTCCGCCAGCGCATTGGCGTTCCGGATGGCGAAGGTCAGCAGGACGACGCCGCAGATCACGCCGAGCCACGTCAGCACGACCGACGCGCCGACCAACTTGCTGGACCGCGAGCGTTTGGTCTTTAGGGACGGCTTGTTTCGGTTTCGGATCATTGGCCCTGGTGGTCCGGACATCATACTCTGGTACACCTGCCGTTGTAGTTGAGTAACATTTGCAGACTGTTAACCGGCGGGCGGCGATTTGACGCCGGGGAAATAGACCGCGAACGCAGTAAGTATTGTTGTTTGCTTAGCTCTGGCCCCGGACGAGGGGCCTTTGTTATAACGGCTGTTAGGTTGATGAGCCCCGGCGGAGCCGAATGGCGGCCGGGGACGGGTTCAAGGGGACGCCGGGGCGCGAGGCACGCGTTCCGGCCGTCTGTTTCGATCGGGGGAGTGCGTAAGTCCATGTTGATGATAGATTTTTTCGATCGGGGCGCGGAGCGGTTTCCCGACAGGATTTGCCTTCTCGACGATCACAGCGCCCGGACCTACGCGCAGGTCAAGGCGCGCTCCCACCAGATCGCGAACGCCTTCAAGCGCGACAACATCCCGCCGGGGGTCAAGGCGGCGGTCTATAGCGGCAATTCCGCGACCGCCTTCGAGTGTCTGATCGGCTCGGTGCGCGCGGGCGGAGTCTGGACGACGGTGAATGCCCGCAACGCCATGTCCGAGACGGTCTACATGCTGAACAAGACCGATACGGACCTGATCTTCTTCAGCGTCGAGTTCAAGGACATCATCGGAGAAATCCTCTCCCAGTGCCCCACCGTGAAATGGGCGTTCTGCATCGAGGAGGATCTCGAGGGCTATAAGGGCCTGGAGACATGGATCGCCGGGTTGCCGGAAACCTCCGAGGAGGTGGCCCGCGAGCCGTCCGACCTCGTGATCATGCTGTCTTCGGGCGGCACCACCGGCCAGCCGAAAGGCGTGATGGTGACCCAGGCGGTCTGGGAGACCATGACCTGCATCACCCATCAGCTGCTCTACGACGATCACGCGATCAATCTGGTGGTCGGCCCGATGACCCACGCGGCGGGCGGTCAGGCCATGACCATGATGGCGATGGGCGCGACCCACGTGATCCTGCCCGGCTTCGACGGCGACCGCGTGCTGGATGCGATCGAGAAGCACCGCGTGACGCACATGTTCCTGCCGCCGACCGCCATTTACGTCCTGCTGGCCCGGCCGGATATCCGCAAGCGCGACTATTCCTCGCTCAAGTTCTTCATCTATTCGGCGGCGCCCATGGCGGTCGACAAGATCAAGGAATCGATCGAGGTGTTCGGCCCGATCATGTGGCAGGGCTACGGCCAGACCGAGACCGGCATCAACATGACCGTCATGACCGCCGAGGATCACATGCGGTTCTATAATGCCGGCGACGACGCGATGCTGGCGAGTTGCGGCCGGGCGACGCTCGTCGCGCGGGTCGAGATCATGGACGACGAGGGCAATATCCTGCCGCCCGATAGCGATGGGCGAAATCGTCATTCGCGCGACCTCGGTGACCCCCGGCTATTACAAGGATCCGGAAGAGACCGCGCGGTCCAAGGCCTTCGGCTGGCATCACACCGGCGATATCGGCCGCAAGGACAAGGAAGGCTGGATTTTCATCGTCGACCGCAAGAAGGACATGGTCATCTCCGGCGGCTTCAACATCTACCCCTCCGAGATCGAGGGCGCGATCCTGAGCCATCCGGCGATTCAGGACTGCGCCGTGATCGGCGTGCCGGACGAAAAGTGGGGAGAGGCCCTGAAGGCCGTCGTGCAGCTCAAGCCCGGCGCGAAATTCGACGAGGAAGAGCTGAAGGAGCACTGCCGCAAGAGTCTGGCGCGCTTCAAGGTGCCGAAGTCGTTCGACGTCACGCCCGAGCTGCCGCGCAGCCCGGCCGGGAAGGTCCTCAAGCGCAAGATCCGCGAGCCGTACTGGCAGGGCAAGACCCGGTCGGTGTGATCGGTCGCGGTGTGATCCCGCCTTGGCGATTATTTCCGGACCGCCTCGACCACCGACAGCGGCGACTTCATCGGGACGACCTTGGTCAGCTTGAAGCCGCAGTGATCGAACAGCGCGGCGAATTCTTCCTTGGTCCGTTCCTTGCCGCCGGGCAAAGCGAGCATCTCCATGTCGATGAACTTGCCGAGATCGGGCTCCGGTCCGGTCGGGACGACGGATTCCAGCAGGATGACCGTGCCGCCCTTTTCGCCCATCGCCTCGCGGATGTTGTTCAGGATGCGCGCGGCGCGCTCGTCGTCCCAGTCGTGGATGATGTGCTTCATGACATAGGCGTCGCCGCCCGCGGGGACGGATTTGAAGAAGTCGCAGGCCACCGCCTCGCAGCGGTCCGCCAGACCGGCCGCCGCGATCCGGGACTTCGCCCCCTCGACCACGTGATCGACTTCGGCCAGAACGCCCTTGGTGTTGGGGAAGGCCTTGAGGATGGTCATCAGGATCTCGCCGTGGCCGCCGGCGACATCGACGATCTTGCCGAACCGGCCGAAGTCGTATGCCTCGACGGCGGCGCCTCCCACAGGAGCGCTCATCGAGGTCATCGCGTCGTTGAAGATCTCGGAATAGTCCGGGTTCTGAGCGAGATATTCGAACACCGGCATGCCGATGGTCTTCTCGGCCGCCGTCTCGCCGGTCGTGGCCGAATGCATCAGGTTGGCGTAGATCCGGAAGTGCATGGGGTCCGGCAGGAACAGAGCGATGCCGCGCATGGAGCCGGGGACATCCTTTCGGAGCAATTGCGATGCCGGGTGTCAGTCCGTATGTTCCGGGTTTGACCTGCTCGAACAAGCCCAGGCTCGCGAGCAGCCGGAGGATGCGATTGAGCGCATCGGCGTTCGTGCCGGTTTCCGATGCAAGTTGCTCCGCCGATTTTGGGCCCTGCGCCAGATGGTCGGGAACATTCAGGTTCATCGCCACGTAAAGTGCGGATGACGCCATGTACCCGGTGGAGACTTGCAAAATCTGTTCAACAGGATTGGCCGTCGTCATGTGATATACCCCCCTGGCCGATGTCGAGATCAAAGATCCTGGATGGGCGTGCATGGCCGATGCATGCCGCATCGATAGCTGCAGACTTGGGGATGTTAGGCCGGGTCCTGCCCGGAAGACAGGGAAATCCGCCAGCGCCGATGGGCGAGGCTGAACGCCGGGCGGGTGCCGAATTGAGGCCCCGCGACCGTATTATGCCTATCGCCGGGGCGCCCGCGCGTCTACGATCTTCAAGATCTTACCGGCTGAAATTGTTTTAGAACCATCCGAGTCTCGTCGATTGCGCACGTTCTTCTCCGGCGATGCGATCGGTTGCGCACCGATCCCGCCCGGGAGAAGCCAAAGACCGTTTAGCAACAGGAGAGAAGAAGATGAGACTTAGGGCCGGTTACGAGCTTCAATACGAGTTTCCTCAGCCGACGCCGATCATCCTGATGTTGAACGTGCATTTCACGCGCGTATCCGATCTCGAGACGCCGGATCACGTCATCATCAATCCGTCGGTGCCGATTTCCGGCTATCGCGACGGTTTCGGCAACTGGTGCAGCCGTCTGGTGGCGCCGGCCGGCGGGATGACGATCACAACCGATTTCATCATCAAAGATTCCGGTCTCCCGGATCCCCAAGATCACGACGCGTGGCAGGTTCCCGTGGAGGAATTGCCCGAAGAGGCGCTCGTGTTCCTGCTGGCGAGCCGGTTCTGCGACAGCGACCGGCTGCTGGATCTGGCCTGGTCGCTGTTTGGTTCCGCCACGCCGGGGCGGGGAAGGGTTCAGGCGATTTGCGATTTCGTGCATCAGCGCATCGTGTTTGGCTATGAACATGCGCGGCCGACCAGAACCGCGTCGGAAGGCTATCAGGAGTGCCGCGGGGTTTGCCGGGATTACGCGCATCTGGCGATTGCCTTCTGCCGGGCGCTGAACATGCCGGCGCGCTATTGCACCGGTTATCTGGGTGACGTCGGTACGCCGCCCCCCTATCCGCCGGGCGATTTCGCCGCCTGGTTCGAGGTCTATCTCGGCGGCCATTGGCATACGTTCGACCCGAGAAATAATGTGCCCCGTATCGGCCGTGTCCTCATGGCGCGCGGCAGGGATGCCGCGGACGTGGCGATGGTGACGACCTTCGGACCGAACACGCTGAAAAACTTTCGCGTCTGGACGGACGAGGTTCAATAGGGGAAATGAAGTGTTTCGGACGACTTTCGATTATTAAGAAAAAATGGAAAAGTCTGGGGAATATCGAGAAAACTATTTACTGATTAAAATATATATTTGCGGCTATATTGAATTATACTTTCTAGATGCAATATATTAAGAGGCGAAAACTTATCGTCTTATAGAAATGAAAGTTATTTTATATGTCATTCAAAAAATGGTCCGAAGCGCACGCCGCTCCGAACAAAGCCGGTACTGACAACAATTTGAAGGCCGCGCCGGTTGCCGCCAAGCCGCTCGCGCCTCTCGAAAAGGCGCCTCTCAAATTGGTCGACGCGCCGAAGTCGTAAAGTGCCGAGCGGAGGGGGACAAACCCCCTCCGTCGCCAGACCGCTGGCCTAAATCCCCAGACCACTGGCCTAAGTTCATCGAGAGCAGGGAGCCAAGAGGTGACCATACGCACGAGTGAAAAGACGGTGATCTTCGAGAGGCCATTCATCCTTTCCGGGTTCGATCAATTACTCCAGGCGGGCGCCTATCGCGTTCAGACCGACGAGGAACTCATGGAAGGCATCTCGTTTCCCGCCTATCGGCGCGTCGCCACGCTGCTCCACATCGAAACCGTGCCCGGCGTCAGCCAGACATTGACGGTCGATCCCAAGGACTCTCGACGAGGCCCTGAAGCGGGACCGTCTTACGTCTGGGGACCAAACCCAATCATCTCCTTGACCGTGCGTGGATTTGGCTGATTAAGTGGCGCTTCATGACCACTTTGGCTGATAGACTGCCGTCATGCGCGCTTCCTACGATACGATCGGGATCAACTATTCCGACCTCCGGAAACCCGACGCCCGGATCGAGGCGGCGATCGGGCGGGCGCTGGGGCCGGCCCGCACGATCCTGAATGTCGGCGCCGGGGCGGGGTCCTACGAGCCCGCCGGCCGGCAGGTCACGGCGATCGAGCCCTCGCTGGAGATGATCCGGCAGCGCCGGGCCTCGGCGGCGCCGGTGATCCAGGGCCATGCCGAAGATCTGCCGTTCGCCGACGACAGTTTCGACGCCTCGATGGCGGTGCTCACGGTTCATCACTGGACCGACAAGGAGAAGGGCCTGACGGAGATGCGCCGCGTGACGCGGGGCCCGGTCGTCATCCTGACCTACGACCCATCCTTCCGGGGCTTCTGGCTCGCGGATTACATACCGGAACTCGTGACGCTGGACGAGGCGCAGATGCCCCCGATGACGGATTACGAGGCGTGGCTCGGACCGGTCGAGATTTCCGCCGTTCCCATCCCGCATGACTGCACCGACGGCTTCCTTTGCGCCTATTGGCGGCGGCCGTCGGCCTATCTCGATCCCCGAATCCGGGCGGCGATATCGTCGTTCTGGAAGATCCCGAACATCGCCGACGGCCTCGGCAAACTCGCGCACGACCTCGAGACCGGCGCCTGGGCCCGGCGTTATGGCGGATTGCTCGACCGCGAGGCGCTGGACGCGGGCTACCGCCTCGTCAGGACGGTGTGACGCACGGGCGGGATCGGGAACGGCTCAGGCGCGGCTCGCCTTCAGATCGATCAGGAACTGGCGGAAATCGCGCGGCGGGTGGCCGACGATCTTCGCATAATCGTCGGTAACGATATCGAATTCGCCGGTTTCCACCGCGCGCATCGATCCGATCGAGCTACTGGCGAGCGCTTCGGGCACGCCCCATTCCCGCGTCATGAAGGCAGCCCAGTCCTTGGCGGCGATCGCTTCGTAGCGGACGGGCTTGCCGAACACTTCCGACATCAGCGCGGCGATATCCGCGCCGGTATAGGTCCGGGTCATGGTCTCGGTGTAGAGCTTGTTGTCGTGGCCGTCCTTCACCATGACCGTGGCCGCCGAGAGTCCCAGATCCTCGCGCGCGACATAGGCGCAGGCGGACGTGCCGCCGGGCCGGCGGAACACGCCCTTCGACAGCGTGTCGTCGAGGTCGCCGATGGTGATATCCGCATAGAGCGCGTGGCGCAGGATGGTGTAGGTGAGGCCGGAGCCGATGATCGCCTGCTCGGTCGGGTAATGGACGACCTGGCTGTGCTCCGCGAGCGAGTTCGGGCTGGCGTTCAGGAAGCTCGGATAGACGATGTGCTTGACGCCCGCCGCCTTGGCCGCGTTCACCGCGTTGAGATTTTGCGAGAAGCGCACGTCGTTGGTCGCGTAGGTCGGGACGATCAGAACCTTGGTGATGCCGGCCATGGCGCCCGGCAGGGTCTCCGGCCGGTCGAAGTCGCCGACGCGCACATCGACACCGCGCCCGCGCAGCTCGGCCGCAAAGGCGGAATTGGTCGATCGCGAGCAGACCGCGATGTTCTTCACATCCGTCATGTTCAGCAGGTTCTTGATGACCCAGCCGGCCAATTGGCCATTCGCGCCGGTGACGAGCAGCATTAATAGTTCTCCTTAGCTTGGATCGGTCCGTGACGGACCGGCGGGCGCGGAACCTTAGCGCGGAGAATTCTGTATGGACAGAGGAAAGCCGACCACGGGCCCCCGCCAGAAGCGGGCGATGCGGCGGATCAGCGTTTCGCCATGCCTATTACCGGACGACGGAGCGCCGCCGCTTGCCTAGATAGGGCAGCACGAACATGTACAGCCCCGTAAACAGCAGCAGGAAGAGCGGGCCCAGCGGAGAATAGACGATCCAGGACGGCGGCTTCCCCAGCGCCATCGCGACGAAGTTCGCGATGACTGTCGCGGTAAAGACAATGGACAGCCAGCGGTGGGTCTGTCGGATCCATTTCGATGTCATTCTGTCCGCTCCAATAGCTTTTCCAGCGCCGTGAAGAACCGTGGCCATCCGGCCTTGGCTCCGAAATAGGCTTGCTTCTGATCCGGCAGGAAGCCGGTCTGTTCCATGCGCAACTGCGTTCCCGCGCTCGTCTGGACGAGAGTCCAGGTGACGACGCTTTGCAGACCGAGGCCTTCCCATGTGTAGGCGAGGGTCTTGTTCGGCTCGATCTCGAGGATACGGCAGTCGAGCGTGCCCCACTCGGCCTGAAACTTGAAATCGTGGCCCAAAACGGGTTTGAAGTCGTTCTTCATCAGCCATTCCTCGATGAGGTGCGGCTGCGTGAGCGCCCGCCAGATTTTTTCGGGCGGGTGAGGGATTTCACGCTCAACCACGACGGTGCGCGTTTCGGGCGTGGTATCGGTCATTGGTCCATCCTTGTGAGCAGATTTAGCGGCTGGTGGGTCGCGCAAATCGCGTGTTCAATCCAGCGCTGCGGCGGCGCGCTCGAGGCCTTCGAGAATACGCGGCCAGCCGGAGCCCATTCCGCGATAGCCGGCCTCGTCCACGGGACGGAAACCGGAGTGCTCCATCCGGACGAGCGTGCCGCCCTCTGTCGCCGTAAGCGTCCATGTGACGAGGGTCTGAAGCCCGGTATCGGACTTGGTTCCGTTGCCCCATCGGTAGGCGAGCAGGCGGGGCTCTTCCATTTCGACGACCTGGCAATTCGTCACGCCGCTCCATCCGGGAACAGGCGTGGCGCGGAACGTGAAGCGATGACCGATCTTCGGTGCGAAATCGTTCTTCATGAGCCACTCGGCGACCAGTTCGGGCACGGTGAGCGCCCGCCAGATCTTCTCGGCCGGATAAGGCATGAGGCGTTCGACGACGATCGAACGGGTTTGTTCTTCGGTCATTGGTCCATCCTTTTAAGCAGATCTTCCAGCGCGTCGAACCGGCTCTGCCAGAAGCCGGTCATCTGTTTCGTCCAGTCGGTCAGCGGCGCCAGGGCGTCGAGCCGCGCGCTGTAATGCGTCTGGCGTCCTTCATGGCGATCGCACACCAGCCCGGCTTGCTTCAGGATCGCAAGATGCTTCGAGACAGCCGGTTGCGAGACCCCGGCCTGATCCGTGAGGGCGCCGACCGTCTGGTCCCCGTCGCGGCAGAGGCGCTCGAAGAGAGCCCGCCGGGTCGGGTCCGCGAGCGTTTTGAAGAGGACATCGTGGGACTGAGGCATTGAAATCCATAACTGAGTGGTTATCGATAAAATCAATAACCACTCAGTTATGGATGAGTTAAGCCGAAAGGCCGGGGATGCGGCGTCGGCTTCCCTTACCGCACCCGCGTGCCGGTCTTCGCGTCCCAGTGCAAGGGCTTGTCCGACTTCGGCAGCGGCGCGTCGTTCGTCGCCGATCCTTACGCCGTATTTCCAGTCGCTCGGGCAGATCGCGATATAGCGGGCATAGCCGCCGGTGCCGCCCTTGAATTTGGGATAGCCGATGGAGACGAGGCAGCCCGGTTTCCGGCACCTGGTCGAGATGCGCCACGCCTTCGGCCTGCGCGTAGCCGTGATGCATGAGCCAGGCTTCGCCTTCGAGATCGGGCGTGGTGTCGGTGTCGAGCGGCTCGTGGCCGTGCATCAGGATATGGCGCTTCTCATGCAGGAATTTGAGCGCCTTGAGCGTCACGCCGGGGAAGGCGGTGAGCGTGGCGAGCTTGGGGTCCGGCCATTGCTTGGACCAGTCGGAGCGGATGAAGACCACCGAGCCCGCCGGAATTTTGCCGTTGCGTTTCTCCCAGGCGCGGATGTCGTCGACGGTCATCTGATAGCCGAAGTCCTTCCGCACCTGATCGACGATCGAAATGACCACGAGCGGCCGCACGGCATAGCTCGCGGGCAATTCGTCGATCGAGGGATATTCCGGCGCCCAGTGGGCCGGCGGGTCGAGCTGCGTGCCGAGCTGGTCGGTCGAGAGATCGTAATGCGTCGCCTCGAAGCCGTCCTTCTTGTAGGTGTAGGGCTTGCCGGTCTTGGGATCGATCGCGGGCGAGAATTTCGACGGCCCGAAGCCATACCAGACCGGACTGTCCGGCGCGACGGTGTGGGTCAGGTCGACATATTTCGCCCCGCGCAGGGCGTCGTCATAGACCTTCCAGAGGCCCTTGTCCCTGGCTTGCGCGGCCACGGGCAGGCACAAAGCGAGTGCAAGTCCGATGGCGGTAAAACGGGTCGACTTATTCATGGCCGTGTCCCTTTGAATCAGCGTCGTCAAATCGAAATACACTGGCCCTCGTAGGCCGGAACAGGGAACACAAGCGGTGTCATCGACCTGCCTTTCCCTTTTTTCAATTCGGACCGTGGCCGCGATTACGGATTGGACCACTTCGTTGTCATCTCCCAAATGTCGGAGGTCGGCGCGTCCTTGAGCAGGTCATCGACGAACGCGGCGTATTCCTTGCTCACATAGCTGTGGCCGAGCTTCTTCCACCAGAGCCGAGTGCGAGGCGCGCTCAGGACGGTGCCCGTTACCACCATTTCCGTGTTCCATTGGGACTCGTCGATGAGACCATTCTGGTATTGCAGCCACCCGTATTCCCGGCCGCGCATGGAGGCCGTCAACCACGCGTCGAGCTTTGCGTTTTCCTCTGCCGTGAGCGGCTCCGGCTTGATGATCGCGGTGAAGATGTCCGGATGATCGACGACCATCAAAAGCTGGTTTTGTGCGCTGGCGAGAACGGATTGCCTTGATTGGGAGTTCAGCGCCTCAGTGTTCTGCCGGATCTCCACGATCAGGACGATCAGGGTGATGACGACGGCGACGGAGCTGATCGCTTCGATCAGGGACGACAGCTTTTCGAGTTTCATGGTCGTCCTCCGATGTTCATGAGGCTGCCGACGCGGCGGGGGCCGTCCGTCGTCGTTGGATCAGGAAGGCGATAGCCCCGACCGACGCGATGACATCCACCGGGAGGACGATCAGAGGGACCGCCTCCGAATTTGTACCCGTGATCGCGGCGTCCTTGTAGGCGGCGATGTACAACGCGATGACGGCGTACTGATCCTCGACCGCGAGCAGGAAGCCTAGGGCGGGTATGGCAGCGCATGCCGCGTAAAGGACGCTCACCAGCACAGCGTAAAGCCGCGGCAGTTCCCGGCCGACCAGATAGACGACGACCACATAGGCCGACCAGAAGGCGAAGAAGTCCGTCTCGTGGCCGGCGGCTTCAGACCGGAGCGTCGAGATCAGATTGATATATTCGTATTCGCTCATGTTCGGCGCCCCCAACCCGCCGAAGTATCTCAGCCTCCGGCTTTGTCGCGATCGGCGATTGCGAACTGCCCGTCGATGAAATCCTGAAACGGCTTGTCGAACGACTCCCTGAACAACGTCCAGGCCATGCGCGTGCTCTGGTAGTCGCCGAAATGCTGGATCAGCCACAGGAGCTCGTTCCAGTCGCCGTCCTTGACCAGATCCTGCTGGCGCAGGGCGAACATGTTTTGCCAATGCTTGAGGGCGCTGCGCGCATGCATGCACGACGCGGATCTGGTCGATCTCGTCCAGCGTGTCGAGGCCGTCGCGGCGACTTGCACCAGATCTCGGCGAATTCGCGGTTGTTGAAGACAGCGCCGGAGAGATCGAAGTCACGGGCCACGCGCTCGTTCGATACGCTGGCCCGCATCATCCGCGTGTTCTGGACGAGTTGCCGCGCCACATAGACCAGCGAGGCAACGACGCCGACGGAGCCGACGATCTGCGCGATGAAGGAATAGTCTTCGAGGGTCACTGGTCGGGGCCCAGCAGATGCTTCTCGCGCAGCACCGCTTCGAGCGAGGCGAGCCAGCTTTCGAAATAGCCGCAATTCGGATTTTGCGGGTCGTCCCGCTCCGCGTCCGCGACGGCCTTGATGAGCTGCTGCTGGAACTCGCGCCATTCGAACCGGCCTTGTTCGGCGAGCGCGACGGCGATGGCGAAGGCGCGGCGTTCCCATTCGTCGTGGAACACCAGCTCGCCGCTCTTGCGGGGGAGGGCGGAAGCGCCGTCCATTTCGGCGATATCCGGCCGTGTCGGTCTTTCCCTGGTCATGACAGCTGCACCTTTCTGACGCCGATCATCGCGTCGCGGTCGACCAGCTCGGCGAGCTGGTCTTCGCTTATGCCCCTCTGTGCCGGCGGGGCGTTCGGGCAGCACGAGGTAGCGGATCTCGGCGCTGCTGTCCCAGACGCGGACCTCGACCTCGTCGTCGATCTCGGTGCCGAAATCGGCCAGCACGCCGCGCGGATCGATGACGACGCGCGAGCGGTAGGCGGCGTCCTTGTACCAGGTGGGCGGCAGGCCGAGGACGGGCCAAGGATAGCAGGAGCACAAGGTACAGACGACGACGTTGTGAACGTCAGGCGTGTTCTCGACGACCACCATATGCTCGCCCTGCAAGCCCGCCGAAGCCGAGTTCGGCGATGGCGGCGGTGGCGTTTTCGAGCAGGCGCTGCTTGAACGCGGGATCCGTCCAGGCGCGGGCGACGACCTTCGCGCCGTTCATCGGGCCGAGATCGTTCTCGTAGATGTCGACGAGCCGGTCGAGCGCGCTGCGGGTCGACGAGGCCCTTTTCGGTCAGCAGCGCTTCGAGCTTGGCGACGCGCTCGGTCAGCTCCTTGTTGCGGTCCTCCGAGCGCGTGCTGTTGTGATACGGGTTCGGCGGCGCGTTGTGCGGGTGATCGTGGTCGTGATCGTGATCGTGCGTCGCTCATGGCTACTTGCCTCCCGTCGCGCAGCGGTTCCAGATAGGATTCCCACAGATCGATATGGACGCAGTCGCGCCGGGTCACGTTATCGCCCCAGAGCTCCTTGGCCTCGAAGCGGACCGTATAAAGCGGCTGCGGGTTTTCGCCCTTGTCGTGCGCGGCGGTATCGGGAAAGACATGGCAGCCGTGATAGGCGGTGACGACGCCGGCCTTGCCGCGGACATAGCGCGCGAGCCGCGTGTGGCCCGTGATCTCCATATTCCGCGCGCGGACCTTCGAGCCGACGCTGAAAGCGGGCGTTGACGTCGACATCGCGGTTCGCCGGTATGCCGCCCCGGATCAGCCCTTCGACCATCTCCGCGTTCGGCGCGGGATGGGGCGGTGGGCGTGTTGCGGATGACGCGGCCGGTCTCGATCTCGTCTTCGCTCGCGTAGCCGAGTTCCGTCATAAGGGTGGTGATCCGGCGAGCCAGTGCTCGTAATAGCTCGTCGTGAGATAATCGACGGCGTTCATGCGCTCGATCGCAGTGGCGCACGCGATCGACCGGCCCGATGAAGGCCATCGCCGCCATATTCATCGCGAAGACGCGCCGCTGCCAGTCCTCGTGAAAGACCGGCTCGTTCTCTTCCGGCCGCACGGGGCCGAAATTGGTCAGCCCGCCCATGTCGTGAATACCGTTCATTGCCAGCCTCCTTCTCTGAAGCGTTTCAGGCCTCCGGATCGCCCGGCGACGATCATGCCGATCCATTCCTCGGTCGGCAGCGTGCCGCCGGCCGCATCGACTTTCTTCGCATCGCGCTCGGGCAGCACGTCCTGAATCTCGTCGGTGCGCTTCCAGGTGGCGAGCGGCGTGTCGCTTTCGGCGCGCGGGACGTAGCGGGACGGCGTGACCTTCTGATAGCGGTGGATGTAGCGCGGGCAGTTCTGGAACACCGCGCGCACCGCGATTTTGACCACGAAGTCGGCCTCCTTGTAATGCGCGAGAAGCGCGGGATCGCGGGAGAGCTCGGCGCGGCCCTGCAGGCGCAGCCGATGCGGCTTCTCGAAATCGATGAACAGCAAGCCGACCTCGCCCTTGGACGCGATATTGCCCATCGAGAGGAACATGCCGTTGCCGTCATAGGACGGGAAGATCACCGTCTTCTCGTCGACGACCCGGATGAACCCCGGATCGCCGCCCTTGTAGGAAACGGTCGGAGCACCGTCGGTATCGACCGTCGCGAGGAAGAACATGTCGCGGCTTTCGATGAAGGCTTTCTCCGGCTCGCCGACGACGTCCTTGCAGGCCAGCCCCTCGATCCGGTCGGCCATTTGCCGCGTGCCGAACTCGTCCTGCAGGCTGCGATGGGCTTCGTTAAGAGTTAGCTCATGTCGCTCTCCTTCATTGCTCCTGTCCCCATGACGGTCACTCCGCCCGTGGTGCGAAATTGTGGTAGTCCGAGGTCGGCTCGACATCGCGATGGCGCTGCGTGACCTCGTCGATTACCCCGCGGCTGTGATCGGGTATCAGGCGCCTTGCCTCCGCCCACCACGTGATCACCCCCGGCGAGAGCATGAGGCGCGCGAGGCCAACCTCGCAGCCGTCGTATTCTCTCGGGTTCAGGGACCCTTGCAGATAGAACTGCCGGGCCATGAAGAACTTCATCAGGACATTGAGGAGCACGCCGTTGAACCGGGCCTTCTCGGCCTTGGACAGGACGCCGAAGTCGGAAACGCCCTTCAAGACCAGCTCGGACGTCTCCGGATTCGTCATGAGCTCGTTGAGCGCCTGGAAGAACGAGAAGCCCGACCCGAGCGAGCTCACTTCGATCTGCCTCGTGTTCTGGCGGATCTGGAGGCCGACGAAGATCAACGAAACGATGATGCCGATGCTGCCGACGATTTCGGCGATATCGGTAACGTCGCTCAAGGTCAGTTGAGTCATGTCCTGGCCCCCAAAGCCCTGTTCAGATGCGGCCTGCAGCCGCCGTCCTACTCACACTCGAAATCGTCTTCTCCCACCGGATGGCAGAAGTCGGCCCAGCCATAGGTCTTCCAGTAATCGACGAGCCCCACGTCGCGCACGAGATCCTTGAAGCCGGGCAGGCGGCGCATGTCTCGGAAGACCGGACGCCAGACCACGAAGGACTGCATCGCGAGGTCCTGGGATTCGAAGGTTCGCCGGACAAGGACCAGCGCCAGCTCCGGGTCGCCGTAATAGGCCGCCCAGTAGGAAAGGACGATCGCCGAGAGGCTGTCCCGGTCCATCGGCGGCGTGGACATCATGCGCCTGATTTCCCGAAGCGCCGTGGCCGGGTCATCCAGAAACGCGCCGAGCGTCGCATTGATGTTGAACGGACCCGTGGTGACTTCCTTGCTGAGCGCGAGCCATTTTTCGATAAGCGGCCTGTCGCGCAATCCGAGAGCGGCCACCACGGCGCTGCCCCGGATCGCGAGCTGGAAGCCGCCAAGGCCCGCGGCGCGGTCGTATTCGGCCATGCCCGCCGCCGTGTTGCCGGTTTCCAGATAGGCATCGGCGAGATAGGGAAGCAGGAAGACGTTCAGCGGATCGGCGGACCGCGACCTTTCGTGATAGACCAGCGCTTCCCTCGCGCGGCCGACCCTGCCGAGGAATTGCCCCATCTGATAATCGGCCTGGATGCCGGCCCCGTATTTCTCGGCAAGCTTCGGCAACTCGTTGTGGAAGAAATCGCCCGCCGCGCGCCACTGCCGGCGATTCATGTTCTGATTGGCGATGGCCGTCAGCACCAGAGGCGAATCCGGAACCATCCGGCGCGCCTGTTCCACCGCCTCGTCGGCCTTCCGGTGCCATTCCTCCGATCGCTCCGGGACGATGGAGGCCCCGTTGGAATAGATCTGCGCGAGCTGGAGCAGGGCGTAGGCGAAGGATGGATCGATCGCGATCGCGCGTTGCAAATGCTCGATGGCGCGGGCGTAGGTGTCGGGCTCGTAGCGGCGGTGGATGGCGGAACCCTTGAGATATTCCTCATAGGCTTCGGCGTTTCGCGTCATGCCCGGGATGCGCCCGAGATCGCCGACGCCCAAGGTTACTTCGAGGGCGGTCGCGACTTCCTCGGCGATCTCGTCCTGAATGGCAAAAATATCGTCGAACTGGCGGTCGTAATTCCTGGACCACAGGTGATAGCCGTCCTTCGCCTTGATGAGCTGCGCCGTGATGCGCACCTTGTCGCCCGCCTTGCGGACGCTCCCCTCCAGCACGTTCGCGACGCCGAGCTTCTCCGCGATGGTGCGGATGTCCTCGTTCTTGCCCTTGAAGAAGAACGACGAGGTGCGCCCCGCGACCTGCAGGCCCTTGATCCGCGGCGAGCTTGTTCAGGAGCTCCTCCGAAAGCCCATCCGAGAAATATTCCTGATCCTTCTCCGGGCTCATATCCGCAAAGGGCAGAACGGCGATGGACGGACCGGCCGAAGCGGCCGAGACCGGGGCGGGTATCGCGGGAGCGCCGGCGGCGGTCAGGACCGGGGCAGGGGCGTCGGCGGCGGATTTCCGCTTGATGCCTTCCGGGGTCTTCTCGAAGGCCCAGGCGATTATCAGCGCGATCGGGAAACCGACGCCAAGCAAAACGATCACGAGCGTGGCCGTCCAGTCCGGCAGACGCAGCGGCTCGGCGATATTGTTCACCACCTGAAGAAGGATCCAGGCCACCACGACATAGGCCACGGCGACCTTGAGAACATTCCGGCGATTAAGCTCCTTGAGCAGATTCATGGCTCACTCACATTCGAAATCGTCATCGCCGACGGGATGGCAGAATTCCGGCCAGTTGCCGGACTTGCGCCAGTAATCGACAAGCCCGATCTTGCGCATGACATCCTTGAAGCGCGGGTGGCGGCGGACTTCCCGCATGATCGGCCGCCAGCTCGCAAAGGCCGTGAACTCGGTTTCCAATCGATCAAGCGCATCAAGCGAGAGTTCGATATCGCCGGCATAAGCGGCCCAATGCGTAATTACGCTGCAGAGGAAGCCACGCTGATTTGCGGGATCGGACCACGCCTCGCGCAAGGCCGTCCGAAGGGCCGTCTTGTCGCGGGCTAAAGACCCAAGCCTGGCATTTAGCGCGCCGGCACTTGTGTCGACCTCGGCCGAGGCCTGGGCCCGTTTCTGGATCATGCCGACGTCGCCGGTCGCGAGCGCCACCAGCAACGCCGAGCCGACCATCAGCGGCTTCAATCCGCCGAGTTTGCTGCCGCGGTCGAATTCCTCCAGCGCCGCGCTCAAATTGCCGGAATCGGCGTAGGCCTCGCCGAGGAACACGGCAAATATAGGAGCAAGCGGATCCGCGCGGCGTCCTCTTTCCAGATACCCGATGCCCTCCCGGACGCGGCCGACAGTGACGAGAAACCGGCCATACTGTCCGCTCAGGACCCCGTCCTGCTCAAGCTTCGAGTCTTGCGGCGGATTGAGACGCTGCTCGGCTTCGGACCAGCGCCCGAGATTGGCCAGCATCCGGGAATCCAGGAAGGCCGCGTTGGGTGAGTTCGGCGCAAGCTTCTGGAGGCGGTCATTCGCTTCAAACGCCTTCTTGACCCACTCCGCGGCACGGCTCGAACCGGTTTGGGAGCCGAGCGCGTAGGCCTGTGAGAGGCCCGCCCAAGGGGCAGCGAATTTCGGATCGATCTCGGTCGCGCGCAGCAGATGCTCTATGCCCCGGGGCATATTCTCCGCCGTGGTTGTGTCGATCAGCGCCTTGCCCTTCAGGTACTCTTCATAGGCCTCTATGCTGCGCGTGAAGCCTTCTTGCTGGCTCGCCGCGATGCCCATGGTGACGGCAAGCGCGTCTGCGACCGATCGGGAGATTTCGTCCTGAATCGCGAAGATGTCGGTGAGGTCGCGGTCATATGTTTTGGACCAGAGATGCGATCCGTCGGCGGGATCGATGAGCTGTGTGGTGATCCGCAGCCGGTCGCCCGATTTGCGCACGCTGCCTTCGAGGATGTGATTGACCCCGAGCGTCTCGCCGATGGTCCGCAGGTCGAGGTTCTTTCCCTTAAAGGCGAAGGAGGAGGTGCGGCCGATCACCCGCAGCCCCTTGAACGGCACCAGCCGGTTTAGCAATTCCTCCGTCAGGCCGTCGGAGAAATATTCCTGATCCTGGTCCGGGCTCATGTCGGCGAAGGGCAGGACGGCGATGGAGGGGCCGGCCGAAGCGGCCGGCGGAGGGGCGGGTATCGGCGGGCGCGCTGTCGGCCGTCAGGGCGGGCGCGGGATCATTCTTGACGGCGGCGGCCCGCTTGACGCCCTCGGGCGTCATGTCGAAGGCCCAGGCCAGAACCAGTGCGATCGGGAATCCCGCGACGAGCAGGATGAGGACCAGCTTGTCGGTCCAGTCCGGCGCACCAATGATCGGAGCGACGATGGTCGCGACCTGCAACAGCAGCCACGCCACCACCAGATAGGCGATGCCGATCCGCACGACGTGCCGGCGCTTCAATTCCTTGAAGAAGTCTGTCATTCCCAAGCCACCCCACGGCCGCAAAGAGGATAGCACCGCTTTCGTTATGGACGAAAACAAATGGTCCGCGCCGGGCATCTGGAGAAAGAATATCTCTCCGTACCCGGCAAGGTGGCGATCCTAGACCGGAACGGCTTCCACGATGCTGACGGCGGAGGCCGTGGGCACGACCCGGGTCAACTTGAAGCCCGACCTGGCGAGGAGCGTGCCGTATTCCTCGGCCGTGCGCTCCTGACCGCCCGGAACGAGCAGCATCACCATGTCCAGCATCTTGCCCGGATGCGGCGTGTCGCCGTTGGGCAGAACCATCTCGATCAGCAGCAATTTCCCGTTCGGGGCTATGGCCTTGCGGCAATTGCCGAGGATCGTCGGCGTTCTGGTCCTCGGACCAGTCGTGGATGACATGCGACATGAGATAGGCGTCGTGGCCCGCCGGAACGGACTCGAAGAAACTGCCGGATTCGATGGAGATCCGGTCGGTCATACCGTGCTGGGCGATGAAGGCCGGGGCGTCGGTAACCACATGCGGCAGGTCGTAGAGCACGCCGCGCGGCCCTTTATGGCGGGCCAGGATGTTGATCAGCATGTTGCCGGTCGCGCCGCCGACATCGACGATGCTCTTGAAGGCCGAGAAGTCATAGGCCTCGGCAACGGCCGGCGGCTCCCCGCCGTGGAAGCCCACCATCGTCTCGCTGAAGATCGAGGCTTCGTCCGGGTGCCCGGCCAGATAATCGAACAGCGGCTTGCCGAAGGCTTGCCGGAAGGCCGTCTCGCCGGTCTTGAGCGAGTGCTCGAAGTTGTCGAAGGACCGGCTGCACATGGGACCCACCAGACGATATGATGGTGGAGCGCGCCGAGCCCGGCGCATCCGCTTTCAGGGCTTCGCCCAGGGGCGTAAGGCCAAAGGTGTGGCTCGAAACCTCGGTCACGATGCCGAGGCTCGCGAGGCTGCGCAGAAAGCGATACGTCGACGGCCCATGAAGGCCGAGTTCCTTCGCAAGGTCCTCTGCCGTCTTCGCACCGCCCGCGAGCCGCTCGGCAATCTCGAGCTGAGCGGCGGTCAGCAGGATTTTGGATGCCCAGTAGGCCGTGCCCATCTGAATGAGCCGGGCGTGCGGCGGCAGCGCCTCGACAGATGTCGGATTGGTCATGATGTGCCCCCAATGGCAAGAACGAAAGGCCCTCGGCGGCAATGCCGGGGGTCGAATCGGCCGATGAATGAATACGCATTTATCCCGCGCGAAGTGTAGTGCGCTGAATGATAGGCAGTCTATTGATCAGCTTAACTAATTTACTGCCGAACGGATCAGTAACGCGAAAGTGAAGACGACCCTCGATTTAAACGAATAGAGCGTCTCAACTGGGGTTCGTCGGGGCCGCCCGTGGCAGAGCATTTTCGGCCTCCACCTGACGCAGGATGGATCGCCCGGCGAGAAACATGGCAAGCCCGATCACGAAGGGGATGCCGCCGAACATCAACGGCAATAAGAACATTCCCGGGTCCTTGAGTGCCTCGCCAATGCCGCCGATCGTGATGATCAGGGAACACAATCCGCTGGCGAACATGATCAGGATGCCCAGCCCAAGCAAAATGCCGCGAAACAATTTCTTCATCTGAGTGTCCTTGCTTTAGCCAATACGGCGCGGCCTTCCGCGCCGGGGCGGTAGAACGTGTTGTAGGTGTCGAAGGGGATGATCTGGCCATCCGGCGTCAGGAAGTGGACGCAGCTGCGCTTTACCGTGCCGAGATCGAAATTGTAGCGGTCGAGGAACTGCAGGATCACCACGCGGAAGCTGTTCGCATAGCTCAGCTCCTTCGGCACGATCGCCTGCGGCAAGCAGCACAGGAGGCCCGCGAGTTTCTCTTCGGTGTTGGCCTGCGTGGTGGCAAGGCTCGAAGAGATCCAGCACCGCGCCGCGCAAGGACGGATAAGCCTCGTAGCTGATCGTGTTCGGGCCTTCGAGGATCAGATCGCGCGGCAGGAGGGACGTGATCGGCGTTACCGTCCGGCCCTGACGGAGCCCGTAGCCGATGCAGATCTGGTCCGGGTTGCAGGGCAGGGGGATCAGGTCTTCAAGTCCGAAGACGCCGGACTTCGCGATCTCGCGGCGGATCTGGGTGAGCAGCACCCGGTTCTTCTTGGGATCGAAGCCGTCGTTGCGCCCCGCATCCTGCACCGGTTGGAAGGTGACGCCGCGCACGCAGGACCATTCGAGCGCATGCTCGACGATGTCGGAGACTTCATGGCTGTTGACGCCCTGCTTCACGACCACCACGAGCGTCGTCGAAAGCCCAACCCGTTCAAGAGCTTCGAGCGCCTGTTGATGGATGCGCGTCAGTTTCGCCCCGCGAATGTTCTCAAGCGCGTCGTCGTTCAGGGCTATCGAACTGGAGATATACCTCTAAGCGCGGGGCATAGCTGGCCAGCCGCTCGACGAAGACTTTGTCCTGCGCGATGCGTGATGCCGTTTGTGTTGATCATGACATGGCGGATCGGCCGCCGTTTCACGGCGTCGAGGATCTCGAAGAACTGCGGGTGAATGGTCGGCTCACCGCCGGAAATCTGCAGCAGGTCCGGCTCGCCCTCGCTGGCGACCAGCGTGTCGAGCATGCGCTCGATGCGTGTCCAATGGAAGATGCTTGCCGTGGATATCGGCCGCGTTGGCGAAACACACCGGGCAGGCCAGATTGCAGGCTTCGTTGATCTCCAGAATGGCAAGGCAGCTATGTTGTTCGTGGTCCGGGCAGAGGCCGCAATCGAAGGGGCAGCCGGCCTCGGTGCGGGTCTGGGTCCTGAGCGGGCGGTCGCCGGGCTTCAGCCAGAGTTTCTGCGACCGCCAGTAATCGAGATCGTCGCTGATCAGCGTCTTCTGCACGCCGTGATCGCGGCAGCGCTTGAGATAGAAGACGAGGCCGTCCTCGATGATGATCTTGGCGGGCACGGGCGTGAGGCAAGTCTCGCACAGGCTGGTGGTCTGCCCGTGGAAGACATAGGGAGCTGCCTTACGCTCAGGCGGCGGCGCCAACGCGCTGGTCTCGTGCGATCCAGACGAATGCATAACCGATCAATCCGATCATGATGAGGTGGAAGACATTGAGCGGCCCGATGACGCTCGGATAGGGCTTGAGAAACTCCCAGACGAAGCGCTGCGCCGCATAGGCCAGCACGAAGCGCATGAAAGCCGTTTCGCGCGGCCCAGCTCCGGCCCGTCACGAGCGCGCGCCAATAGACGGCAAGGAATAGCGCCATCGCCAAGAATTCATATATTTCAACCGGATGGCGCGAGATGCCGTCGCCGAGATCGACGCCCCACGGTAGGCCAGTCGGCACGCCATAGGTCTCGTCAGGCAAACCGGCGAACAGGCATCCCCAGCGCCCGACGATGATGCCGAGACAGAGCGGAATGACGAACGGCCCGCCGGTGGAAGCCCGAATGCCGTGCCGCCATTTCCAGATCTCGACCGCCACGATCGCTCCGGCAATCGCGCCCGCGATGCTGTGCGAAAGGGTGGGAACCGCCGAGCGCAAAGTGTTGAGCGATCCGAACGCCCAAGCCCCGAACGCCGCGCCCGAGGGCAAGCGAGATGAAATAGCTCGGCTCGGTCTGCCGGGCGAGGCCCTCGACGGAGAGACGCCGGTGCCGGTAAACCCACATCCCGCCGAGGCTCGCGGCAAGCCAAGCTGCGGCATCGCCGACGTAATGCAGCCCGGGTGCGGTCGGCACCGTGATCATGCGAACACGCCAGCCCGGCGTTTACCCCTGCGCGCCATATGCGCCCCAGATTCCCCAAACCGGTTCGGCGGATGCCGGACCCACGGCAATGTTACGCGAGGTCATGGACGTTTGGAACGGGGATCGGCGAAGCGCCGGATAGTGGTATGATCAATCCGGACCCAGGGTGGGAGGACACCATGCCGAACAGCTCCAAGTCATCTTTCGACGAAACAAACGTGGCCAGACGCAACGCCCTGAAGGCTGCGGGGCTGCTGGCTGGCATTTCCGCGCTTACGGCAGCGAGCCCGGCCTTGGCCGCCGTCACCAAGGAAACCGGGCTTTCCTATGAGGGGCTCCTGAAGGGCCAGCCCGGCTTCCAGCCGAGGACGCTCGCGCCTTTGCCAACGGCCGAAATTCCGCGGCTTTCTCTCCAAGGCGCAACTGGCGCTGACCTATGAGACCTATCGCGACGCCTTCTCGGAGCTGCAAATCGCGGAAAAGGCCTTGCAGGAAATCTCCCGCGAGGCGTCCGAGGCGCAGAACTATCTGGCGGTGCGCAAGCAACAGGTCACGGCGGCGAATGCGGTGCTGTTGCACGAGTTCTATTTCCGCAATCTCGGCGCCGGCAAAGCCGAGCCCTCCCATTACGTTCGCGGCAATATGAGCGAGCATATGGGAACGCTGGAGGTCTGGCGCGAAGACTTCGCCGCCTGCGCCCGCGTCGCCGAGGCCTGGGCGGTTCTGGTCTACGATCCCTATGACGACCGCTGGCACAACCTGCCTTTGGGTGTCTCGGATGCGGGCGGCATGGCCGGAACCAACCCGCTCGTCGTCTGCAACGTCTCCGACGACGCGTGGTCGACCGATTACAAGGACCGCGAAGCCTTTATCTCAGCGTTTCTGGATCACATCGACTGGGACGAGGTCGCCAAGCGCTATCACGCGGTGGACCGGAAGTGAGATGCGCAGAATCAGGAATTTCCGGTCAAGCGCTTGCCTGAAAGATAAAAGCGGCAAATTATAGAGCGCTGCCGAGTGCCTAGAGTGGCATGTCTTCCCGCCGGTTTATATGGATTAGGCTAACAGGAAGTGCGCGGCGGACTGCCACGCCTGAGGGCGTTAATGTTTAGAGACAAAACGGTCTGAGTGCTAGGCGCGGGGGCGAGCGCAGAGGTGGGGTTACGCATAGGCACAGAACTGCTAGAAGTAAGTTGTAGACCTCACAGACATCAGATTTGATTTCAACGTACCAAAGACAGGAGATAGTATGATCGTTGATGCGCTGAAAGCTCTTCAAGACGGGCGCGAGATCGGCTGCCCCTAAACTCAAGAACATTGAAGGCGGCGCGACAGCTTGGCAAGTGCGCGCAGCAAGCTATCTCCATTGACAATGTCATTGACGCTCTTGAGGACGAAAAGATTGAGCGCGTTGGGAAATTGGGAAATAGTTGGCGCAATCTGAAGGCTGAACACGCCAGTCATCAATTCAATAGAGAAGAACGTGTGCGGATGGAATAGACCTCAGTCGCTTTAATTGACACTTGGTACAGCAGTTTTACAAAAATTTTGACGGAGGGCATAGAGGAAGAGTGAGATAGAAGGAATATTAGATAACTTAGAGATAATAAACTTTAATTACGATAGATCTCTGGAGCACTATTTTCCATATTCTCTTTCCGGATATTATGGAGTTAATCCTAATTCTATTCGGAAGATTATTGAAAAACTGTAGTTCACGGCACTAGGGATTGCCGCGCCTGTGCCTTGAACATGTCATAGTCGCCAGCGTTGAGTATAGGGCGGGTGAGGCACGAAGATAGAAGAAGCTGCCCAACAGATAAGAACGCCACGGAGCGGATAGAAGAAACGAATGGCGGCTATGCGAGATGCTATGGCGAAGGAGGACAGGATAGTGTTACTGGGTTTCGCTTTCCATCGCCAAAATGTTGAACTACTAACAGCTAAGGCACAGGGAAATGCGCAGGTGCTTGCCACGGCCTATCGAATTTCCAAAAGCGATAGCGCTATCATCGAGACGGAACTTGCTGATGCGTCTGGTGCTCAAGCCTTATTTGCGGGTAGGGCACATTGAGATCGCAGACCTGCCCGGTTTAGATCTCTTCAAAGAATACCGCGAATACTAACCGCCGAACGAACGGCTGGCTAACCTAGACCCAGAGTCAGATTAATAGAGCATCAGGCAGAGCGGTGGGTTGTGCACGGCACCAACTTGCGGATATCAGAACTCGCGTAATATAAATCCCCTGTTACCGCCCAACAAGAGGCAATGCTGAGCGGAAGACAACCGATGGCGGGCCAGATGGCGGCGAAGACAAATTTCCTTTCGCCGGACCGATCAAGGCCCGCTCGCGGGACGCGAGGCAACCCCATTGACTCGGACACCGCTTCCCCCGAATTCGATTTGCACGCCCTTGGCCAGTGGCTCGGTGGCCACGTCGAGGGCATCGATGGCGCGGTCGGACTTGAGAAGGTCGGGGAGGGGCAGTCCAATCCGACGTTTCGTTTGACGCTGGCCGACAACCGCCGGTTCGCGCTGCGGGCGAAGCCGGGGCCGGCGGCGACGCTGCTCAAGTCGGCTCATGCCATTGAGCGGGAATACCGGGTGATGTCGGCGCTCGGCGAGATCGGCTTTCCGGTGCCCAAGATGGTCGCGCTGTGCGAGGACGAGAGCGTGATCGGCCGCGCCTTTTTCGTCATGGAATATGTCGACGGCCGGGTGTTCCACGATCCCGCCCTGCCGGATCTCGATCCCGCCGGCCGCCATGCGCTCTATCTCGATGTCGCGCGCAAGCTCGCCTGGCTGCACAGCCTGGATGCCGAGGCCGTCGGGCTCGGCGATTTCGGCCGTCCGGCCAATTACGTCCAGCGCAATTTCGAGCGCTGGCTGAAGCAGTACCGCGCCAGCCAGACCGAGGAAATCGAGGACATGGAGTGGCTGATCTCCTGGCTGCCGGAGCGCCTGCCGAAGGACGATCGCGCGGCGATCATTCATGGCGACATGAAGATCGGCAATCTGATCTGCAAGCCGGCGGCCCCCGAGATCGCCGCCGTGGTGGACTGGGAGATCTCGACGCTCGGCCACCCGGTGTCGGACCTCTCCTATTTCTGCATGATCTGGCACATGCCGGCGGAGATGGGCGGGCTCGACGGGCTGGATCTCGAGGCGCTCGGCATTCCGAGCGAGGACGAGATTCTCGCGGCCTATCTGCTTGCCACCATCGAGGCGACCGGCGCGGAGATAGAGATTTCGGGCTGGGACAAGCAACTGGCTTTCAATTTCTTCCGCGCGGCGGCTATCGTGCAGGGCATCAAGAAACGGGCGCTGGACGGCATCGCGTCCAATCCGGCGGCGCTGGAGGAAGGCCGGAAGATCCGGCCCTTCGCGGCGCTCGGCCGCCAGATCGCCGAAGCGGGAGGGGTACAGATATGAGTGGGTCCGGGATGTTCGATCTGACCGGCAAGGTGGCCGTGGTGACGGGCTCGACCCGGGGCATCGGCCGCGCCATCGCCGACCGCATGGCGGAAGCGGGCGCCAGGATCGTGATTTCCAGCCGCAAGGCGGATGTCTGCGATCAGGTCGCCGGGGAGATGCGCGCCGCCGGGCACGAGGCGGTCGCGATCCCCTGCAATGTCTCGCGCAAGGAGGATGTCGAGGCCCTCGCGGCCAAGGCGCAGGAGACATACGGCAAGGTCGATATCCTGGTCTGCAACGCGGCCGCGAATATCGCGCTCGGGCCGCTGAGCTCGCTCACCGAGGCGGCCTACGAGAAGATGATGGCCACCAATGTTCAGGGCGTGTGGCGGCTGTGCAATCTCCTGATCCCGCCGATGGCCGAACGCGGCGACGGGGCGGTGATCGTGATCTCCAGCATCGCGGCGATCCGGGGCAACGACTTCGCCGGGCTCTACGGCGTCACCAAGGCGGCGGAAGTGGGGCTGGTAAAGAACTACGCGGTCGAATGGGCGCCGAAGAACGTGCGGGTCAACGCGATCCTGCCGGGCTTCGTCAAAACCGATTTTTCCAAGGCGATCTGGGAGGACGACAAGATGCGCGAGGCCGAACTCGCCCGGATCCCGCTGAATCGCATCGGCGACCCGGACGATATCGCGGGCGTCGCCGTCATGCTCGCCTCGCGCGCCGGGGCCTTCATCACCGGCCAGACCATCGTCGCCGATGGCGGCATGACGATCGCCTGAGCCGGCCGATGGCGATGAACCCCGACAAGGCGCTGCTGTTCAAATTCATGGCGGATCAATCCGTTCCGGTGGCGGTGGATTCCAATCCGCTGGCCGGGGCGCTGCGTTGCCGCTTGCTGGCGGCGGATGCGGCGACCGGCGAGGTGCGGCTCGATTTCGAGCCCGACGCGACCTTCCTTCAGGGCAATAACGCCGTGCAGGGCGGGGCGGTGGCCGCGATGCTCGATTTCGCGATGGCCTTCTCGGCGCTCGCCGTGCTGCCCGAGGAACAGGGCGGCGCGACCACCAGCATGACGGTGAACTATCTCAAGGCGGTGAAGGCCGGGCGCTACGAGGCGATCGGCATTCTGGAACGCAAGGGCCGGACGATGGTCTTCGTGCGCGGCGAGCTCCGGACGCCGGAGACCGGCGCGCTCGTCGGCGACGGCGACATCGGTGCTGGCGGTCGTGGGCTGAAGGCCACCGGCTCAAATCAGGGGAAAATGATGAAACCATTGGACGGCATCCGGGTCTTGAGCCTGGCGACGCAGTATCCGGGGCCCTTCGCGACCATGCTGCTCTCCGACATGGGGGCGGATGTGGTGATCGTCGAGCGGCCGGGCACCGGCGATCCGGGCCGGATCAACCCCGATCTGTTCTCGACGCTCAATCGCGGCAAGCGCAGCCTCGCGATGGATCTCAAGACCGAGAAGGACAAGAACGCGCTTCTCCGGCTGGTCGACAAGGCGGATGTCTTCATCGAAGGCTTCCGGCCCGGCGTCGCCGCGCGGCTTGGTTTCGGCTACGAGGCGCTGTCGGCGCGCAATCCCCGGCTGGTCTATGCCTCGATCAGCGGCTACGGCCAGACCGGCCCCTATCGCGACCATCCGGCGCACGATCTCTCGCTTCAGGCGCTTGTCGGACTGCTGCACGGCCGTGAATCGACGGCGGCGCGCGGGCCTTACATGGCCTGGGCGGATCTGGCGTCCGGCACCTTCGGGGCGCTCGGCATCGTGGCCGCGCTCCGCCAGCGCGACGTAACGGGCAAGGGCGCGGAAGTCGATGTGGCGATGTCGGATACGCTCGCGGTCTGGACCTCGGGCTGGCTCGGTCCGGCCCTGAACGGCGCGGAGCCCATCAAGCTCGAATTCCCCGGCTACGGTTGCTACGAATGCGCCGACGGCAAGTGGCTGTGCATGTCGATCACCTTCGAGGACCATTTCTGGCGGCCTTTCGCCGAGATCGTCGGGCTGAAGGACTATGCCGGGATGAACATCGCGGAGCGCGGCGCCAAATTCGACGAGGTCGAGGACGCTTTGAAGCAGGCGGTCGCCGAAACATCCGTTCTCTTACTGGGCCGAGAAGCTCGAAGGCACGGACGTGCCCTGGGGGCCGGTGCTTTCGCCGGAGCAGGCGATCCACGATCCGCATTTCCGGGCGCGCGGCCTTTTCGTCGAGCGCAAGGACGGCGGCAAGTCGCGCTGGTACGTCGCCCAGCCGCTCAAATTCGACGGCGAGACGCTGGGCCCAACCGGCCCGTCGCCCGAACTCGGCGACACCGATCCCGACAGCCTCTGGACCTGATCGCGTCCGCGCGATTTCGTCACAGGATTGGCCTGTGAGGTCTGTTGTGCTGCCAGGCCTTTCATGCCACCTTAGCCCACTGCAACAGGGGGAGCGCTGGTCGGAACTAGGGGTGAAAGCGCGTGCAGTTCAATGAGTTGATGGAGACCATCACCGGCTGCAAGGTCCGTGTGATGCGAAAGGGCAAGGGCGAGCCGCTGCTGTTTCTGCACGGCGCGGGGGCTTCCAGCGACTGGTTGCCGTTCCTCGACCGTCTTGCCGAGAAATTCGATGTTTTCG
Source organism: uncultured Alphaproteobacteria bacterium (assembly GCA_963822835.1). Taxonomy (GTDB): domain Bacteria; phylum Pseudomonadota; class Alphaproteobacteria; order CAVTAV01; family CAVTAV01; genus CAVTAV01. The sequence goes on from CAWGIZ010000009.1 coordinate 267,859, forward strand.
CGCCGGAGCATCCCGGCTTCGGCAGGTCCGAGACGGCGGAATGGCTCGATAGCGTCGGCGATCTCGCCTTCTACTATCTCGATTTCCTGAAGCATTTCGATCTCGAGGGCGTTCATCTGGTCGGCAATTCGCTCGGCGGCTGGACGTCGCTGGAACTGGCGATCCGCGATCAGTCCCGGCTGAAGTCGCTGACGCTGGTCTCGCCCGCCGGCATAAACCTGCCGGATGTGCCGAAGGCGGATGTCTTCCTGTGGAGCCCCGAGCAGACCGTGCGCGGGCTGTTCCATTCCGAGGAACTGGTCAAGGCCGTGCTCTCCCGTCCGATGGGCGACGATGAGCTGGACCGGGTGATGAAAAGCGCCGTCACGGCGGCCCGGCTCGCCTGGCAGCCGCCGCTCTATAATCCGCATCTGCAGAAATGGCTGCACCGGATCGATCTGCCGACGCAGATCATCTGGGGCGAGAACGATCAGTTGATCCCGGCCGCCTATGGCCCCGCGTTCCAGAAGCTCATCAAGAACGCGTCGCTGACGACGATCCCCAATTGCGGGCACGTGCCTCAGGTCGAGTGCGAGCCGGTATTCGTGAAGCTGGTGACCGATTTTATCGAGGGCATCGCGAAATGAAGTTCTTTGCGTTCCATCTGATGCCCTATGCCGATCTGGATCAGGATTACGACAAATCCTACGATTCCGCGTGGGTGACCCTGCCGAACAGCTATTACGACCCCCAGAAGGGCCACAAGCTGTATCACCGCTATCTCGACGAGCTCGAATATTGCGATCAGCTCGGCTATGACGGCATTTGCGTCAACGAGCACCACCAGACCGCCTACAGCCTGATGCCGGTGCCGGGTGTGACCGCGGGCGCGCTGGCGCGGCGCACCAAGAACGCCAAGATCGCGCTTCTGGGCCGGGCCCTGCCGCTGGTGAACAATCCGCTCACCATCGCGGAGGAATTCGCCATGCTCGACAACATCACGGGCGGGCGTTTCGTCGCCGGGTTCGTGCGGGGGATCGGCGCGGAATATCACTCCTCGGGCATGAACCCGGCCCTGTCCAAGGAACGGTTCGACGAGGCGCATGACCTGATCCTGCGCGCCTGGACCGAACCGGGACCCTTCCGCTTCACGGGCAAGCATTTCCATTTCGAGCATGTGAATACCTGGCCGCGGCCCTTCCAGCAGCCGCATCCGCCGATCTGGATTCCCTCGCAGGGCAGCGGCGAGACCATCGAGTTCGCGTCGCATCCATCCCGCAAATACACCTATCTCCAGACCTTCGCGCCGACCGACGTGCTGAAGAAATACACGACCATGTATCGCGAGACGGCGGAGAAGTACGGCTACACCGCATCCGACAGCCAGATCGGCTGGGCAGCGCAGACCTATGTCGCCGAGACCGACGAGATCGCCTATCGAGAGGCCAAGCCGCACATCGAGTCTTTCCTGCAGAAATATATGCGGATGCCGAAACAGATGCTGCTGCCGCCGGGTTATACGTCGATCCGGTCGATGAAATTCGCCATGAAGGCGCGCGGCACCATGATCGGCGACCCGCATACGATCGACGACGTGCTGAAATCCGGTATGTTCGTCTGCGGCAGCCCGGCGACGGTGCGCGACAAGCTGAAGCATTTTCAGAAGGAAGTCGGTTTCGGAACCTTTCTGCCGACTGTACAATTCGCCACGCTGCCGCACGATCTGACCATGAAGAACATCGAGTTGTTCGCAAAAGAGGTCATTCCGCACCTGCGCGACAAGGCGGGTACGGAAACGAAAAAGACGACATAGGGCAGGGGCGCGGAGCCGCAGTAACATAGGAAAGGGCGCATTCGGCGCCCGCCAAAACGGGGGGTATGACGATGGCGGACGGACGGGTGATCAACGTCACGGAGCTCGTGGACAAGCAGAAATTCGGCTTGTTCCATTTCAAGCTCATGGCGTGGCTGTTCTTTATTCTGGTGCTGGACGGCTACGACCTGCTGGCGGCCTCGCTCGCGGCGCCGGAGCTGATCAAGGATTGGCAGCTTGCGGCGCCGGGCTTCACGCCGCCGCCGATCACCGGCGCCTTCATGGGCTTTTTGGCCTGGATCGGCATGCCGGTCGCGCCGCTCACCGGTGCACTGACCTCGAGCCTGTTCGGCATCATGGTCGGCGCGATCATTTTCGGCTGGGTCGGCGACCGGTTCGGCCGCAAGACGACCATTCTGCTCGGCGCGGCGGTGCTGAGCCTCGCGACCATCGGTTGCGCGCTGGCGACCAATCTAGACCAACTGACGATCTGCCGCTTCCTTTGCGGCGTTGGCATCGGCGGCATCATGCCGAACACGATTTCCCTCGCGGCCGAGATGGCGCCCAAGGGCGCGCAGGCGACGCTCATCATCCTGATGTTCATCGGCACGCCGGTCGGCAGCTCGCTCCCGGGACCGGTCGCGGCCTGGGTCGTGCCCCAGCATGGCTGGCAGATGATCTTCTGGGTCGGCGGCCTCATTCCGGCTGCCGTCATGCTCGTCCTGATCTTCGTGTTGCCGGAATCGATCAAGTTCCTGGCGCAGGACGATCGAAAACGAGATCGAGCGGCCAAGGTCGCCCGGCAAATAGATCCAAGCCTGGTGATCGGGCCGAACGACCGGTTCACGGTCGGCCATACCCATGCCGACCGGAAGGGAAGCTGGGCGGAGCTGTTCCGTCCGCCGTTCTCCGTGATCACGCCGCTTGCTGGCGTCGCTCTTCATCATCAACTTCCTCGTCCTGTATTTCATGAACAACTGGATCCCGGTCGTGATCGGCCAGGCCGGCGGTTCGGAGAGTCTGGGCATCTGGACGTCGACGACCTTCAGCGCGTCCGGGGCGATCGGGGGCATCATTCTCAGCCGCTTCGTCGACAAGATGGGGCTCGTGCCGGTGACGGTGCTGTTCGCGCTGGCCGTGCCGGTGATCGGGTCCTTCGGCTACTCGGCCTCCGTGCCCGCGCTGATGATCCTGGTCGCGACGCTCGGCGGAATTTGCGTGGTCGGACTTCAGTTCGGCCTCAACGCGACGGCGGGCATGATCTACCCGACCCATATCCGTTCGAACGGCGTCGGCTTCGCCTTCGGGGTGGGGCGCTTCGGCGCCGTCGTCGGGCCGATCATCGGCGGCGCTATGATCGAGATGAAGATGCCGATCCAGGAGATGTTCCTGTGGGCGGCGGTTCCGATGGCCGTCGGCGCGGTGGCATGCTTCATCCTCACGCGGGTTCAGAAACGGGCATCAAGAAGGTTGATCCATGTCTCTGACGCTCTTCAGTTTCTGGCGATCGTCGGCGGCCTATCGGGCCCGCATCGCGCTGGCGCTGAAGGGGCTGGACTACGAGATCGCGCCGACCGATCTCGGTTCGCCGGATTATCGCGAGGGGCCGTATAAGGACGTCAATCCGCAGCGCAAGGTGCCGACGCTCAAGCACGGCGACTTCATCCTGCCGCAGACCCTGGCGATCGTGGAATATCTCGAGGAGATCAAGCCGGAGCCATCCCTCCTGCCGTCCGATCCGAAGGACCGGGCGGTGGCGCGGGCCATGGCCGAGATGATCGCCTGCGACATTCATCCGCTGAACAATTCTTCCGTCCTGAAGTTCTTGCGGCGGGATCTGAATGTCGAAAAGTCAGAAATTACAAAGTGGTATCATCATTGGCTCACAGAAGGCTTTATCGGGATCGAGGCCATGCTCGGCCGCCACAAGCATCCCGGACGCTTCGCCTTCGAGGACCGGCCGACCATTTTCGAGGTCTTTCTCGTGCCGCAAGTTCTGAATGCGCGGCTTTGGGACTTTCCGCTCGATCCCTATCCGGGCATTGTGGCGGTCGACGCGGCCTGTCAGGAACACGAGGCCTTCACCGTGACCGCGCCGCCCCGGCAGCCCGATGCGCCGCCGGGTGTCGAGCGCTAGACCGACGAACCAAACCGAGAAGAAAAGGAACGAGGAATCCATGAACGTATCCGAAGCCGTGGCGAGCCGCTTTTCCGCACGCGCCTTTCAGGACAAGCCGGTGCCGAAGGAACTGGTGCAATCCATCATCGAGCGCGCCAAGCAGGCGCCGTCCGGCGGCAACCTCCAGCCCTGGCATGTTCATGTGATGATGGGCGATGCGCTGAAGCGCTTCCTCGGCACCGTCGCCGAGCGGATGAAGGCCAACCCCATGGGCGACGGCGGCGAATACGAGATCTATCCGGCCAATCTGTGGGAACCCTATCGCACGCGCCGGTTCCGCTGCGGCGAGATGCTGTATGAAGCGATCCAGGTGCCGCGCGAGGACAAGGGCGGCCGGCTGCGTCAGTTCGCCAACAACTTCCGCTTCTTCGGCGCGCCGGTCGGCATGATCTTCGCGCTCGACAAGGGCATGGGCCCGCCGCAATGGTCGGATGTCGGCATGTATATGCAGACGGTCATGCTGCTCGCGCGCGAGGAGGGGCTCCATACCTGCGCGCAGGAATCGTGGTCGATGATGTCCAAGACGATCAAGGAGTTCACCGGTATCCCCGAGAACTTCACCGTCTTCTCCGGCCTGGCCATGGGCTATCTCGACGAACTCCGCCCCCATCAACAAGTGGCGTACGGAACGCGCTCCGCTCGAGGAATTCGCGACCATTCACGACAAGTGAGCGAAGTCCGGCCGGGTGGACCGCCGAGAAGGAGACACGGCATGCGCACAGGACCACTCGCGGGGCTTGCCCTCGCGGCGGTGATCATGGGCTCGGCTCAGGCCGGCTACGCCTCGGACAGCCGGACGCTGATCGAGACGGACAAGACGATCATGGGCGAGACGGTTGCCTATCCGGACGGCCCGGCGAAGGTAACCGCGACGATCGTCACCATGGCGCCGGGAGAGACCGCCGGGCTGCACACCCACGGCATTCCGGTGCTCGGCTATATTCTCGACGGCGAGCTGACGGTCGATTACGGCGACAAGGGCAAGCGGGTTTACCGCGCGGGCGATGCGGTGATGGAGGCGATCTCGGTTCCGCACAAGAGCACGAATACCGGGAAAACCCCGATGCGGGTGCTCGTCGTCTATATGGGCGCCGAGGGCAAGCCGCTTTCGGTCGCCGTCGATGAAAACGGAGGAAATTAGCCGTCGCGTCCTGTGGGCCTGCCCCGGCGCGTGGGGCGTTGCGTCCCAACCCCCGGCCTGTCAAACTCCGCTCGCCGAAAGGCAGGAGTGCAGCCGGAGACGGCTCAATAATCAAAAAAGGTGAGCTATGAACGTTGCCGAGGCTGCGGCCGAAATTCTGAAGCGCGAGGGCGTGGACACGCTGCTCGCCTATCCGCTGAACCCCCTGATCGAGGCGGCGGCCGCCGCTGATATCCGCACCATCATCGTGCGGCAGGAGCGGGTCGGCGTCCATATGGCCGATGCCATCAGCCGCCTGACCTCGGGCGAGAAGGTCGGCGTGTTCTGCATGCAGGCCGGGCCGGGCACGGAGAATGCCTTCGGCGCGGTGGCGCAGGCCTATTCCGAGGCAGTGCCGCTGGTCGTGATTCCGGGCGGTTCGTCGCGCGGCACCACCTGGGTGAAGCCCGCCTTCAACGCGGCGCTGAATTTCCAGCACGTCACCAAGCATTGCGAGCAGGTGACGAACGCGAAGGACATCGTGCCGGCGCTGCGCCGCGCCTTCTCGATGGCGAAGAACGGCCGTCCGGGGCCGGTTCTGGTCGAGATTCCGGGCGATATGTGGACCGAGGAACTGCCCGGTCCCGGTGGATTACAAGCCCACCAAGCGCGCGTTGACCGCGCCCGACAAGGCGGCGGTCGATGCCGCCGCCGCCGCGCTGGTGCTGGCCGAGCGGCCGCTGCTTTATGTGGGGCAGGGCGTCCATTATGCCCGCGCCTGGGACGAGCTGCGCCGCGTCGCGGAGCTTCTGGAAGCGCCGGTGACGACGAGCCTGGAGGGCAAGAGCGCCTTTCCGGAAACGCATCCGCTGTCGCTCGGCTCGGGCGGCGTGGCCATGCCGCTGCCGGTGTTCAAGCATGTGCAGGACGCCGACGTGGTGTTCGGCATCGGCGCCAGCTTCTCGGCGACGCCATTCGGCATCCAGTTCCCGACCGAGAATAAGATCTTCGTCCACAACACCATCGATCCGATGGACATCAACAAGAACATCCCGACGGATTATCCGCTGGTCGGCGACACCAGGCTCACGCTCGCCATGCTGGCGGACGCGATCTCCGAACGGCTGCACGGCAAGCCGCGCGGCCGCACGGCGGCGGTCAAGGCCAGGATCGACGAACAGCGCGCGGAATGGCTGAAGAAGTGGACGCCGCTGCTCACCAGCAACGATGCCCCGCTCTCGCCCTATCGCGTCATCGCGGAGCTGCTGCGCACGGTCGATGTGGCCAACACCATCATCACCCATGATGCCGGCAGCCCGCGCGACGAGCTGTCGCCGTTCTGGCAGTGCACCGATCCCCTGACCTATATCGGCTGGGGCAAGTCGACCCAGCTCGGTTACGGCCTCGGCCTTGCCCTGGGGGCGAAGCTCGCCGCGCCGGACAAGCTTTGCATCAATGTCTGGGGCGACGCGGCGATCGGCATGACCGGCATGGATTTCGAGACGGGCGTGCGGTGCGACCTGCCGATCCTCTCCATCCTGTTCAACAATTTCGCGATGGCGATGGAATTTCCCGTGATGGGCGTCTCCCGCGAGAAGTTCCAGTCGACGGATATTTCCGGAAACTACGCCGAATTCGCCAAGGCTCTGGGCGGCTACGGCGAACGGATCGTCAAGCCGGAGGACATCGTTCCGGCCATCAAGCGCGGCATCGAGGCGACGAAGAACGGGCAGGCCGCCCTGCTGGAATTCATCACCACGCAGGACAAGGTCTACTCGACCTTCACGCACGGCTATCACTGAGTAATCCGGGCGGCGTTTGCCCAAAGGGGGGGCGATGTCTGAATACGAGATCCATCAGCTTGTCATCGAATCGCGGTGGGAGTTCGGTGTCCCGACGCTTGCGATCCTGTTCGTCTCGATGGGCTATATGGCGGTCGGCGTCTGGCGGACGGGCGGGTTGGATGCCCTCAGCGTCAGGCTGCTGCAGTTGAGCTATGTCGCCATCGTCGCGCTTCTGGCGCTTCGCGGCTATGCGGCGGTCATCAGGGCGATCAAGCTCACCGCCGTCCTGAGGCAGTCGATCCCGCATATCCAGTTCGACTACATGTATCCGGCGATTCAATACCCGACGGTCGTTCTCAGGCTGGCGACGCTCGTCATCCTGCTGGGCGTGACGCTGTTCATGCTCAACCGGGCGATCAAGCCGAGCGTCTGAGGCGATCCCGGCGGTCAGGTGCGGATCAGGTCGTCGAGCGGCTTTGCGTCGGCGCTGTCCGGGAAGACCGTCTCGTCCAGCGCGGCGCTTCCGACATGCAGGTGGTCGCGCAGCACGCCTTTCATGACCGAACGGAGATCCGTCGTCGGCATCAGGTCGCGCTGCTGATAGAGCGCGGAGCGGGCGAGGCCGGGCCAGGTCGTGACCACGCGCCCGCCACTCACCGCGCCGCCAAGCAGGAACGCGACCGTGCCGGTGCCGTGGTCCGTGCCGCGCGTGCCGTTGGTCGCGGCGGTGCGGCCGAACTCCGTGACGATCAGCACGGCGGTGCGCTGCCAGGTGGCGCCCATGGATTCGCGCAAGGTCGCAAGAGATGAATCCAAGGCCTTGAAATGATTGGCAAGTCCGCCCTTCGCCGCGCCTTCGTTGGCATGGGTGTCCCAGCCGGTGAGATCGACCGCGCCGACTCTCGGTCCATCCGGCTCGGCCATCAGTTTTCCGACAGAATTCGTGAGTGTTTTGAATAGATTGGCGGGGTTTCCTCGCGCCATTCCTGAGCTCATGGTGCCGCCTTCGCCGGCCTCCTTCAGCACCTGCTCCGTTTCCATCGCTTCGGCGAGCGCGGGGCCGAGAACCTTGTCGTTGCGATAGAGATCCATGAGCCGGTTCACCGTGTCGGCGTCCGCATCGGGAAGCGTGGACGGCGCCCAGGAGGTCACCGGCGCGGGGCCGCGCAGCACGAGCGGGACGCTCTCGCCGGCCGCCAGTCCCACCGGCTTGCCGCCACGCCGCTGAGGCAAGGTCGCGGCCGCGCGGTTGAGCCAGCCGGTCTGGGCGCCCATCGGTTTCGGCGTACCGTTTTCCAGCAGGTTCTGGGCGTCGAAATGCGACCGCTCGCGATAGGGCGTCGCGACGGCATGGAGCACCGCGAGCTGCTTTTCCCCATAGAGACCATGCAGGGCCTCGAAGGCCGGATGGAGGCCGAACCGGCCGTCGAGATCCAGCGCCCCGTTTGCCTCGCCGGGAGAGGCAATGGCGAGGGGGCCGCGCAGCTCCCGGTAGTCTGGATCGCCGTAGGGAACGACGGCGGCAAGTCCGTCCATCGCGCCCCTAAGGATGACGAGAATGAAACGGGCGTCGTCCGGCGTCGAGGCGAAGGCGAGGCCGTTGCGCAGGGAGAGGGCGGCGAGGGCCGCACCGGCGGCGGAATATTTCAGGAAAGACCGGCGGGTGGTCATGATCTATCTCCGTTGAAACTCTGGACTTATCAGCAGCAGGGCAAAGCCCTGCGCTCCGCTGGCGGCGCGGGCGACGGCCAGTTTCGTGTCGCTGCCGAGATCCGGGCCGAGCACCGCTTCGGCGAGCATGGAAGGATCGACGGTGGTGCCGACGCGGTTGCCGATCCGGTCGGCGAGCTCCAGCCGCTTCTTGATCGCGTCCGGGCTTATCCAGTCGGCGGCGGTATCGGGCCAGCCGGCGGGCGAGGTCGCGAAGAACGGCTGCTGGCCCATCAGGATATAAAGCCCCACCGTCATGCGCGGCTCGAGATCGGAAAGCTTCAGCGCGCGCAGGGTGGAGAGAACGAAGTCGTTCGGCGTCTTCATCTTCTGGAACGGCTCGGCCCAGGCCTCGGGAAGGTCGACCAGCGCGGCGGAGACCGCCCGGAGATCGCCGTCCGTCTGCCGGAACACGGCCGCGATCTTCTCGACGGCGGATTTCGGCGGATTGTCGGCCACGAAATGCCGGACGAGCTTGGTTGCAACATGTTGCGCCGTCGCCGGGTGGCGCGCCAGATCGCGCAGAACCGCCTCGCCCTGGGCCATACCGTCCTGATCATAGACCTTGCCCATGACCGTCTGCGGGCCGGGCTCGTGGACGAAACGGGCGAAACGGAAGGTGCCTTCCGAATTCTTGAAGCGCTTCGGCCCGGCGATGGTCCAGCCGGTCAGCACCTTGGCGAAGCTGGTGACGTCCGCCTGGCTGTAGCCGGCATCGACGCCGACCGTATGCAGCTCCATGATCTCTCGGCCGAGATTTTCATTGAGCCCGCGATCCTGCCGCCTGCCGACCCGCGAGTTCGGCCCGAAGGAGAGATAGTTATCCAGATAGGTCAACATGGCGGGATGCTTCTCGACCGCCATCAGCATGTCGATGAAACGGCCGGTCACATGGGGCCGGATCGCTTCGCGCTCGAAGGCCCCGACCGTCGGGACGGTGATGAGCTTGCCCTTGGCGGAGACGGTGAAGTGGTTCGACCAGAACTGGACGAGCCGCTCGAGAAAGGGCGTGTCGGTGGTGACCGCGGTGCGGGTGCGGAACACGACCTCATCGATATAGAATTCGCGCAAGCCCTGGCCCAGCATCTTGCCGAGATCCGTCACGGCGTCGGGATTGCCCTTCGAGGCCGCGAGAGCCTTGCTTTCCTTGAGTTTCTCCGCCCGCTCGAAAAAGGCCTTCAGGCCCTCGGCCGAGGATGGAAGATCCGTCGCGGGCGAGGCCGATTTCTCAAGCTGGCTCTTCAACCATCCCCGCGGGTCCGAGCCGATAACCGACAGGTCGCCCGGCCGCGCTCCCAATCCGAAGCGATTGGCCGCAATACACTTTCCGCTCGTCAACATCTCACGACGTCTCCTTGCGCCCCTCGATGCCTTACACGCGGGCGGCCTTCATACCCGTCGCGGAGAAATGGGTAAACGCGCCGTTCATATTGTCGCGGCGTCTTGCCGCCCTCTCCTTGCCACATGCCCGGCCATCGTATGAAATGAGGGCGCACCATCATTGACGAGGACATTTCATCCGCCGTCACAAAAACAAGGGGGACCGCAAATGAAGATCGAAGAGCTTTACAAGGTCGAGGGCTTCGGCTGCATCGTGACCGGCGGCGCGAGCGGCCTCGGCCTCGGCTTTACCGAAGTCATGGCGGCGAACGGCGCCCGCGTGACCATGCTGGACGTGGATCAGGCGCGGATCGACGCGGAAGTGAAGCGTCTTCGCGGTCAGGGCTTCGATGTCGACGGCCAGCTCGTCGATGTGCGCGACCATCCGGCGCTGGACGCCGCCTTCGCGGACGTGACCAAGAAATACGGCCGTCTCGACACGGTCTTCGCCAATGCGGGCATCGATTCCGGGCCGGGCTTCCTCGAAGGCTGGGCCGGGGCGCGCACGCGCAGCGTGGCCGGGGCCATCGAGAATTATGAGGACGAGCGCTGGCAGCGCGTCATCGATATCAACCTGACCGGCGCCTTCGCCACGGTCCGCGCGGCGGCGCGCCACATGAAGCCCCGCAAATTCGGCCGCATCATCGCGACGACCTCGCTCGCCGCCACCAACACGGAAGCCGCGGTCGGCGTCGCCTATATGGCGGCCAAGGCGGGTCTGGCGCATTTCGTCCGCAACACGGCGCTGGAGCTCGCCGCCTACAACATCACGGTCAATTCCATCGCGCCCGGTTTCTTCATCACCAATATCGGCGGCGGGCACGCGCACAACAAAGACCTGCAGAAGATGGTCTCGAAGCACATCCCCATGCACCGCGTCGGCTTCCCGGACGACATGAAGGGCCTCGCCCTGTTCCTGGCGTCCCCGGCCTGCGGCTATATCACCGGCCAGCAGATCGGTATCGATGGCGGCTGGTGTCTCGGCGAAGCGGACTGAGGCCAGCCTATCCTTGCACAAAGGGGCCGGAGATTACGCCGGCCCCGACTTGTTGGGGCGGTCGAGAGTGCCGTCCCGGTCCTTGCGCGCGCATCTTCTATGTTGACGTCGCAATTCAATTGTCACGACCTCGTGCCCGGACTAAGGTGCCCATCGAGCGGTCTTTGAGCAGGGCCGCGTCCGTCCGAAGGTGAGTTCGGGGCGGAGGGATTTATACAACCAAAACAAAGATCAAATTCGATCCCGAACAAGGGACGAACTGGGGGACAAAGGCATGCGAGTTTCCGCAAAGACCGTTTTTTCCATGGCCGTGGCGGCGGCGCTCCTGACCGGACTGGCCGGTCACACAGCGCGAGCCGCGGACAACATCAAGATCAAGAAGTCGCCGGCCTTTACGGCCAAGCAGCTCATGGCGGAGCCGACCAGCCAATGGGTGACCAATGGCGGCACGGTCTACAATCAGCGCTACTCGCCGCTTGACCAGATCAACAAGGACAATGTTGCCGGGCTGAAGGCGATCTGGACCGCCAAGATGGGATCCGGCAACGATGCCGGGCAACTCCGGAGAGGCCCAGATCCTCGAATATGACGGTACGCTTTACGTCATCAACGGTGCGAACGACGTCTTCGCGCTCAGCGTCGACACCGGCAAGATTCTCTGGAGCTATCGAGGGCAATCCCGCGCCAAAGGCGGGCAGTCCTTTCGGCCGCGCGAGCCGAGGCGTTGCTATCGGTGAAGGCAAGGTCTTCGTCGGTCTAGCTGGATTCCAGGGTCGTCGCGCTCGATCAGAAGACGGGCAAGGTCGTGTGGTCGACGGCAGCGGCAGACTGGCAGCACGGTTTTGCGATAACCTCGGCGCCGCTCTATTACGACGGTATGGTGATCACCGGCTTCAACGGTGGCGAGATGGGCACGCGCGGCCGCGTCGTGGCGCTCAATGCCAAGACCGGCAAGGTGGTGTGGACCTTCTATACCGTTCCCGGACCGGGTGAGCCCGGCCATGAAACGTGGCCGCAGGACACCAACGCATGGCGGCTGGGTGGGGCGCCCGTGTGGCAGACCCCGGCGGTCGATCCAGAGCTCGGTCTGATGTATTTCTCGACCGGCAATCCCGGCCCCGATCTCAACGGCAGCGTGCGCGAGGGCGACAATCTCTATTCGAACTCGATCGTCGCCATCGACATCAAGACCGGCAAGTACAAGTGGCACTTCCAGCAGGTCCATCACGACATCTGGGACTATGACTCGCCGAATCCGGTCGTGCTGTTCGACGCCAAGGTGAACGGCAAGATGCGCAAGGGTCTGGTCGAGGTCTCGAAGACCGGCTGGGCCTACATTCTCGACCGCGCCACGGGCAAGCCGCTGATCGGCATCGATCGAGAAGCCGGTGCCGCAGGAACCGCGCCAGAAGACGGCGGCCACCCAGCCTTATCCGATCGGCGATTCCATCGTGCCCCAGGAGATCAACATCATTCCCGAGGGCGCGAATGTCGACGAGAACGGCCAGATTCTCAATCATGGCCGCATCTTCACGCCGTTCTGGACCGACCAGATCATGGTGAAGCCGGCGACCATGGGCGGCGCGAATTGGCCGCCGAGCTCATACGATCCGGAAACGAATACGCTCTATGTCTGCGCGACCGACCGGATCAGCACCTTCCAGCTCAGCCCGAAGCTCGAGGAGCCGAAGCCGAACGGTATCTATATGGGCGGCCATTTCGGGCAGGCCGAGGCGAACGACCGCGGCATCTTCGCGGCGCTTGACGTGACGACCAACAAGCTGAAATGGCGTCAGTCCTGGCGCGACATCTGCTATAGCGGCTCGATCGTCACCAAGGGCGGGCTGGTGTTTGTCGGCCGCGCCGACGGCCGTTTGACGGCGCTCGACAAGCAGAGCGGCCGGATGCTTTGGGAGTTCATGACCGATGCGGGCATGAACACCACGGCGACGACCTTCATGTACAAAGGCGACCAATATGTCGTGATCCATGCCGGCGGCAGTGTGTTCGGCAACGGCAAGCGCGGCGACACGATCTGGGCCTTCTCGCTGAAGGGCACGATCGAACCGGTCGCCGTGGCCGCGCCGCCGCGGGGCCGTCTGGGCGGTGGCTGCCCGGCTGGTGCAGCTGCAATGCAGCTCCGGCCCAAGGCGGCGATGCCGCCCGCCGATCGCAAGGCCGACCTCGATAACGGCGCGAAGCTCTACAAGACGGCCTGCGTGCCCTGCCACGGCGAGGATGCCAAGGGCGGACACGGCGGCGGTCCCTCGCTGGTCGAAGGCCTGTAGGTGAACGAGATCTGGTCGGTCGCCTATTCGGGCAAGAACCAGAACATGCCGGCCTTCGCCAACCAGATGTCGGCGGCCGATCTGCAGGATATCAGCAGCTATATCGCCGACGTTCTGGCCAAGAAGAAGTAGCCCCCGGGGCTACTTCTTTTTCGCCCTCAAGGCCGCATTGAGCTTCAGCACGTAGCCGGAGAGATCCCTCAGATCCTGCGACGAATACATCTCGCCGAAGGCGGGCATCTGGTTGCGTCCGTTCTGGATCAGATGCACGACGATCTCTTCGTTGAGCACGTCGATGAAGGGCGCGCCGCCGTGGGTGCTGCCTTCGCCGTTGTCGCCGTGGCAGGCCACGCAGGTCTCGGTGAAGAGCTTCTTGCCGTGGTCCAGATTGGCCGGGCGCGCGGGCGGGAAATAGGGCGGGCCGTGCGGGACGGTCGCCTCGCTGTCGGCCGAGCCGCGCGGCAGGGCGTCCATCGTGCCGTTCAGGGCGAACAGCCAGACTCCGTCGTTCCGCTTGCTGCGGGCCGACACGGTGCCGCCCGCGAGCACGGCCACATATTGCGTGCCCTTGTACAGGAAGGTGGAGGCGGGGGCATTGATGCCGCCGTCGGTCTGGAAGTCCCACAGGATGCTGCCGTCGTCGCTGCTGAGCGCGGTCATGCGGCCGTCGCTGCGCCCGACGAAGACGATGCCCGCGCCGGTCGCGATCGACGGGTTGTAGCAGCCGTCCGTCCATTGCTGATGCCAGACGATCTTGTTGGTCGTCAGGTCGACGGCGGAGAAGATGCCGCGATCCGCACCGCCGCCATAGGGCCTGAGAAGCTGGCCGCCGGAAAACGAGCCCTTGGCGGGGGACAGCTTCACGTCCGGGCTGGCGGACCGGCCGCCCCAGAAGGAATCCGTCGCGCAGACGAACATCCGGTTGGTCCGGGGATCGTAGGAGCTGGGCGGCCAGTTGACCGCGCCCTGCGGCGCCCAGAAGGCGGTAATCCTCGAAATCATACGGCGTGAAGATCTTGCCCTGATTGACCAGGGGGAAGCCTTCGGGCGGAATATCGATGGATTGCGGCACCAGCGCGTCGCCGACCGGGAAAGGCTGGGTCGGCGAGGTCTTGGCTTCCGCGCTCTGCATCACCGGCTTTTCCTCGATGCCGACGAGCGGCTTGCCGTTGACGCGGTCGAGGATATAGACCCAGCCGGTCTTTCCGGCCTCGGCGATGCCCTTCCGCATCTTGCCGTGATATTTGGCGTCGAACAGGATCACCGGGTTGGTGGCGTCGAAGTCCCAGAGGTCGTGATGGACCTCCTGGAAATGCCACTTGTATTTCCCCGTCTTGACGTCGATCGCCATGATGGAGTCGGTGTAGAGATTGTCGCCGCCGCGGACCGCGCCATTGAGCGACGGGCCGGGATTGGCGGTCACGAAATAGAGCAGGCCCAGTTCGGGATCGATCGCCGGTGTCTGCCAGATTGCGGCGCCGCCGTATTTCCAGATGTCGCTGTCCTGCGGCCAGGTTTCGTGGCCGGGCTCGCCCGGCGCGGGGATCGTGTAGTAGCGCCAGATATGCTTGCCGGTGTCGGCGTCATAGGCGTCGATATGGCCGCGGACGCCGAGGTCGCTGCCGCCGAAGCCGGTAATGACCATGCGGTCGTAATAAAGCGGCGCGCTGGCGATCGAATAGCCCTTGGTCGGGTCCTCGGCCTGGATTTCCCACAGCACCTTGCCGGTCTTCTGGTCGAGCGCGACGAGCTTGGCGTCGAGCTTGCCGACGAAGATCTTGCCGTCGCCCATGCCGGCGCCGCGACCGGCCCAGCCGCAGCACGGCCGCGCCTTGGAGGCGTCGACATTCGCCTTGTAGCTCCACAGCACCTTGCCGGTATCGACGCTGATCGCGAAGACGTCGTTCTCGCCGGTCTGGACGTAGATGACGCCGTCATAGGCGAGGATCTGTCCCTGATTGCTGTCGCGCGGGTTCTTGCCCGATCCGTCGAGAGAGGCCCGCCAGACCGCCTTCAGATCGGCGACGTTGGCACGGGTGATCTGGTCGAGCGGCGAATAGCGCTGGTTATAGATATTGCCGCCATTGGTGTACCAGCCGTCGGTCGGCGGGGCAGTCAACTGCTTGGCCGTGAAGGCGGGCGAGGGGGTGATATCGCCGTCGGCGGCGATCGCGGATGTCCCGCTAGAGAAAGCAAGGGCCGTTGCCGCAAGGGCAAGCCGGATTGCGGGATTAATCGTGCGCATGCGTGATCCCCCATCGATCCTGATCGAGATGTGTCAAGCCACCGGCGGTGCGCGGCCGGGGCGACAGAGCGGATGTACTATATCGCCGATGTACGCGCGGACAAGGAATAGCGCGCAGGCGCTATTCCTTTTTCTTGCCGTTGAGGACCTGGATGATATAGGCCGCGAGGTCGTTGATCTGATCGGGCGTGTAGCTTCCGCCGAAAGGTGGCATCTGATTGCGCCCGTTGGTCACGATGTTGACGACGGCCTCGGCCGTGAGCGACTTGTTGACGAGCGATGGGGCATCTCCGTGGAGGCCGCCTTCGCCGGTCTCGCCGTGGCAGGTGATGCAGATCTGGGTGTAGAACTCGCCGCCCTTCATCGCGTCGCCGGGCTTCATGGCCGCCGGCGGCCGCGACCGGTCGGCTTCCTTCGACGCGTCAGGCTTGGCCGCCGCGCGCGCCGCCCGGAGGCCCCCGGCGGGGGAACTGGCCGTTCGGATCGGCCGCGCCGCGACCGAGCGGCTCCATCTTGCCGTTCAGCGAGAACAGCCACAGCCCGTCCGAGCGCTTGCTGCCCGCGAGCGCGGAGCCGCCGGCGAGGACGACGACATATTGCGTTCCCTTGTATTCGAAGGTGGAGGCCGGGGCGTTGACGCCGCCGTCGGTCTGGAATTCCCAGAGCTTCTTGCCGTTGCTCGAATCGAGCGCGGTGAGACGCCCGTCATTGCGGCCGACGAACAGCAGTCCGCCCTTGGTGGCGATGGAGCCGCTATAGCAGGTGTCGGCCCATTGCTGGCGCCAGATCAGCTTGTTCGTCGTTACGTCCAGCGCCGCGAAGATGCCGCGCCGCACCGCCCGCACGCCGCGCGCCACCACGCTGCCGGAATAGAGAAGGCCCGGATCGACCGGATAGTCCTTGCCCGCGCTCTTCGCGCCCCACAGCGAATCCGTGGCGCAGATGAACATCGCATGGGCGTCCGGATCGTAGGAACTTGGCGGCCAGTTGACGGCGGCTAGCGGCTTCCAGATCACCGGGGTCTTGTCGAAGGGCGTGAAAATCCGGCCGTGGTTGACGAGATCCCAGCCCTCGGGCGCGATGTCGATCTCCTGCGGCACGATGGCGTCGCCCACCGGATAGGGCTGGGTTGGCGAGGTGTGCGATTCCGCGTTCTGCATGACCGGTTTTTCCTCGATTCCGATCAACGGCTTGCCGGTCTCGCGGTCGAGAATATAGACCCAGCCGGTCTTGCCCGCCTGGGCGACGGCCTTGCGCATCTTGCCGTCGATCATGACGTCGAACAGGATGACCGGATTGGGCGCGTCGTAGTCCCACATGTCGTGATGCACTTCCTGGAAGTGCCACTTGTATTTGCCGGTCTTGGAATCGATCGCGACGATAGAGACGGTGAACAGGTTGTCACCGGGCCGAACCGCGCCGTTCAGGACGGGGCCGGGATTGGCGGTCGAGAAATAGATCAGGCCGAGCTCCGGATCGACGGCGGGAGTTTGCCAGACCGCCGCACCGCCGTGTTTCCAGACATCGCTGTCCTTGGGCCAGGTGTCGTGGCCGAATTCGCCGGGGCCGGGCACCGTGTAGAACCGCCAGACGAGCTTGCCGGTCTTGGCGTTATAGGCATCGACCCGGCCGCGCGTGCCCATGTCGCTGCCGCCGAAGCCGGTGATGACGAGCCCGTTGAAATAGAGCGGCGCGCTTTCGATGGCGTAGCCGAGCTTCGGATCCGCCGCCTGAATTTCCCAAACCACCTTGCCGGTCCGCTGATCGAGCGCGACGAGGCGGGAGTCGAGCGTGCCGTCGAATACTTTGCCTTCGCCGATGGCGAGGCCGCGTCCCGGCCAGCCGCAGCAGGGGCGGGCGACCTTCGGATCGACCTTTGCGCGGTATTCCCAGAGAACCTTGCCGGTCTCCACGTCCACCGCGAAGGCGTCGTTGTCGCCGGTCTGGATGTAGATCGTGCCGTCATAGACGATCGGCTGGGCCTGATTGCCCGCGCGCGCATTGATGCCGGACCCGTTGAGCGAGGCGCGCCATTCGGCCTTTAGCTTGCCGACGTTGTCGCGGTTGATCTGGTCCAGAGGGGAGTAACGCTGGTTATAAAGATTGCCGCCATTGGTGTACCAGCCATCCGTCGGCAGCGCGGTCAGCTCCTTATAGGTAAACCTCGGCGCCTTGGAAATTTTCTGGTCCCGGGCGATCGAATGCCCGGCCATCGACAGGCAGGCCAAGGCAGCGCCAGCAATGGCGATAGCCTTCCCGAATTTGAAGAACGAGCGCATGCATCCCCCTTATTTTGATTATTGGCGCCGGTGTTCGATCCCATGCAAGTTGGGCCCCTCGCAACGTGCGCACGACACTAATTGCTAGACCGTGGCCGGTCCAGCTTGCAAGCGTTTGACGATGATAAGTCTACTAATAGAGACTTGATGCCAGGGAAGGAATTAGACAGATTTACAGGCTATTTGTCAGTCAAATAGTAGTATTGTTCAAGTTTTTGCTGAGCTGCATGTGGCAGAGAGATAACACTGATCGCAAAACTCAAAGTATGCAGTTTGTTAAATCAACTTTCTGCTTGTGACAGAACGTCGCTTGCGGCAAACTCCGCACCCTAAGTTGCTGAGGAGGTTGACCGCGACTGGGTGTGACAGTCCGGTGCAGCTTCAGAAAGTCGATAAAGCATAAATGCTTGATTAGTCGTTCGGAAAAGAACGCGCTCAAGTGAACGTGTAGGCCACGCCCCGCGCGGCCGGTAAGCACTGTCAAGTCAGAAGGGGGAAAATAATGACTAAAGGGCTTTCGCTAAAGGGAATACAATTCTGGCCGGCTAACTGCGCGGGCGTCGACGTTGGCGCTTGTCGTGGCCGGCGTACTGGTGCGGGTTCCGTCCCGTCCTTTGCCGCGGACCAGGCTCAGACGGCTGCGACGGATTCGGGCATCGGGGAGGTCGTCATCACCGCCCGTTTCCGTGCAGGAAAATATCCAGACGACGCCGATCGCGATCACCGCGCTTACTCGCCGATCAGCTTCAGGTCAGAAGCATCGAAAACGTAGAGGATCTCGGCCTCGACGATCCCGAACGCATTCTTCCGCAGAATACGTCAGCAATTACGGCCCGAACAGCACGATCGGTCTGCGCGGCGTTAACCAGAACGACTTCGCCTACGCCTTCGAGCCGGCCGTCGCGTGTATATCGACGACATCTATCACGGCACGCTGGCCGGCGCCGACATGGACTTCTGGATCTGCAGCGCGTCGAAGTGCTGCGCGGCCCGCAGGGCACGCTGTTCGGCAAGAACAGCCTCGGCGGCGCGATCCGTCTGATCACCAAGAAGCCGGACAGGCGAGGACGGCGGATCGGTTCAGCTGACGTATGGCAAGATACAACCGGATGGACGTGAAAGCCATCGCCGACTTCGCCCTCGTGCAGGACCAGCTGTTCGCCCGTGTCTCCGGCGTCGAGAAGCGGACCGACGGTTACGGTGCCTACCTGGACTACACCTGCTACCAAAAACTCAAGGCACGCCGCAGAACGCCGGTATCGGTGACGGTCTCGGCGCGGACGGGTCCGCGGGCGGCGCGTCTCGACGGCCAACCCGATGTCGTACCGGTCGGCAGCGCTGCGGACAATGCGTTCTCGCTTCCGCAATCCGTCGATCCGAAGGCAGGACCGGTTGTAAGCTCGGATCTTTCAACGGCTCGCATACACGGGTGGACGGGTGCAGTTGCGCTATTGCCGTCCGAGGCCCTCGAGATCAATCTCAGTGCGGATTACACGAGCAAGGTGTCCGATCCGACAGGCAAACCCGCTGTTCTCGCCTTACAGGACGATATCATCAACAACACCTATGACACCGCTCGTGTACCCGAAATACGGCATTCATTACGCCACGGAAACACCTCCTGGCTGTCGCCGACGCCTTATACGAACTTCGCGACTCGGCGACGTGGTCACCGGCCAGGTTTACGATCCGGAAGCGCGGCAGAATCTGGGGATACGTCAGCACCGCCGATTACAAGGTCACGGACGATATCAGCCTGAAGGTGATCGGCAGCTATCTGCGGACCACAGGCCTATGCCACGGACAGCGACAAGACGCCGTTCGGTCTGATCGGCGGATCCAATCTGCTGAAGCACGATCAGTATCAGTTCGAGTTGCAGCTACGGAACGTCCCTGATACCAAGTTGGACTGGGCGCTCGGCGGCTTCCTCTATCACTCGAACGAGTTCGCCTACAACAAGACCTTCTTCGACGCGCTATGACTTTGTCGGGATCCTCAAGAACTTCGTCGCGGACGATGGGTTCCGGGACACCAACAAGTCGGCCTTCGTTCACCTGGTCTACCACATCACGGACCGCTTCTCGGTGAACGGCGGTATTCGCCATACCAACGAGCACAAGCTGAATGCCTTCGATCACACCAATCTGGCGACGGTGACGAAGACCTCAGCTATGCGCAATGGGACTGGAGCGCCGGAATCGATTATCAGGTGACCGACAACGCGTTCGTATATTTCAGCGCCGGCGACGGGTTTCCGTGGCGCCGGCTTCACACCGCGCATCTTCACGGCCGGACAGCTTCGGGCACTTCCCGCCGAAAAGCTGACAAACTACGAAATCGGAGCGAAGGTCGAACTGTTCAACCATCGCCTGCGGATCAATGCTGACGGGTATTACAGCGAATACAGTCCGCGGTCTGCTCTCGATCAGTGGTGTGACGCAGTGCGACGCGCGCGACCAATCTGAACCCGACGCCGTATTTCCTGTCGGCGGCAATTGCCCGGCCGGAACGGATCTTGCGGGAAGCACCGGCATTTCCGTGGTTCTACTACACGAGCGTCCCCGGCAAGCTGAAGGGTGCCGAGTTGAGGTGACGGCGGAGCCGATCGACCGCCTGAACATCAACTGGTCGCTTGGCTGGAACACCTATAACAACTCCATCAAGGACCCCACCAGTCGCGCCGGTTACCGCGATCCGTCGGCCCTGTTGCAGCCGAACTGGAACATGAGCGGCGGCGTTCAGTACGACTTCCTGATCGGGCGAGGACACCATCACGCCCCGCGTGGACTGGTACTATCAGTCGCATACCACGAACGGCTCGACTCACATCCCGAACGTCTGCCCGCAAAATTGCGTGCCGTCCTACAACATCTTCAACGGGCGGGTGACGTATAACAATGTCCAGGGCAAATGGTCGCTGTCGTTCCGGTGACCAATCTCTTCGACAAGTTCTATTGGCAGCAGTTGAGTTCCGATACGACCCGACCGGCGCGCCGGCGAACCAGCCGGACCGGTGTTCCGAGCCGACCGCGTCTGTGGGCGATTACCGTCAAGAAGAATTCTAACGTCGGTCGAAAGGCGCTTTGCCTAATATGAGAGTACTGGCCCGCCGAGAGCAAAGTCGCTCTCGGCGGGCCATCTTCCATTGCCTCCAGTCGTTATCGAATGTAGAATTATCAACATTGGTCTTGCCTCGGCGGGCGATGGATAAATAGTTGCTTCGAAGCTCCGGATAAGGGGCAGACGGGAGCATAGGCTCAGAGGCCGTTGACGGCACGATATGGAGGGCTTACAATGACGGTGGATTTCAGAAATCATCCGATGTTCCCACAGGGCTTCAACAGCCCGACGCGCTTCGAGGCGGATGTCTATGATTGCGAGGTGTGGGGGCAGATTCCTTCGGATATCGAAGGAACTTTCTTCCGGACTCAGTGCGACTTCGAATATGTGCCGCCCAAGAACGACTGGATGACCGGCTTCAATGGCGATGGCCATATCAGCAGTCTCGTGTTCAAGGATGGCCATGTCGACTACAAGGGCCGCTATGTGAAGACCGAGCGGTTGATGGCGGAGCGCAAGGCCCGCAAGCGGCTGTTCGGCGTGTACCGCAACCCGTTCACGGACGATCCGAGCGTCCGGAATCTGAACCGCAGCGCCGCCAATACGCATATGTACTGGCATGGCGGCAAGCTCCTGGTCCTCAAGGAGGACAGCCTGCCCTATGCGGTCAATCCGCATACGCTGGAGACCGAGGGTGTTTGGGACTTCCATGGCAAATGGAAGGCCGAGACCATGTCGGCCCATCCGAAGATCGACCCCGTCTCGGGCGACATGATCGCCTATGGCTATCAGGCCAAGGGTCTGCTGACCGACGACGTCGCCGTCTATCAGATCAACCCGAAGGGCAGGATCACCCGCGAGTGGTGGTTCAAGGCGCCCTATATCGGGATCATGCACGACATCGCGATCACGCAGAAGCACATCGTCATTCCGCTGATCGCGATGACCTCGAGCATGGACCGCCTGAAGTCCGGCGAGCCGATGTGGATCTGGGACGGCAGCCTGCCGACCATGGTCGCGATCCTGCCGCGTGACGGCGACGCGAAGGACATCCGCTGGTTCAAGGGTCCCTCGCGCATGACCCTGCACTTCCTGAACGCCAACACGATCGGCAACAAGGTGGTGATGGAATTGCCGGTGAACGATGGTCCGGGTGCGCCCTCGCAGGTGAAGCGCTGGATCTTCGATCTCGATTCCAAGGACGACAATTTCAAGGAAGAGCTCGTCTCGACCGCGAACGGCGTGCTCGCCCGCATGGACGACCGCTATCTCTCGCTGCCCTACAAATACTGCTATGTGCAGAACCGCGACGCCAGCAAGCCTCTCGACGAGAAGCGCGCCGGCAAGGGCATCCGCTTCGCGACCAACTGCTACCAGCAGCTCGACATCCATACCGGCAAGGCCGACGTGTTCTATGTCGGCGCGGTGCAGAGCCTGCAGGAGCCCATGTTCGTCCCGCGCAAAGGCAGCACCGCCGAAGGCGACGGTTACGTCATGGGGGTGGCCAATAACTACGAGAGCACGTCCTCGGATCTCGTCATCGTCGATGCGAAACGGATGGAAGAGGGAGCCATCGCGACGGTGAAACTGCCTTTCCGTTTGCGGAACGGCACGCATACCAACTGGTTCTCGTCGGCCGATCTGCCGGTTCAGGTCTGATCCCGGAATCCACGGAAAAGATCGGAAAGGAAACGGAATGACGAAAAAACCTTTTAACTCCCTGGGGCTCGGCGGTTCGCTTCTGGTGGATCGCCGCCGCCTCTTCGGCACGCTGGGGATGGCCGCCGCCGGTGCGACGGCCGCCTCGATGATCCCGTTCAAGTCCAGCCTGGCGTCGGTGCCGGCGAAGGTCGTGTTCGGCAAGGCCGACGTCACGCGGCCCGAAACCGAGATCGATCTGTCGCTGGCGTTCCCGGCCTATGCCGAGAACGTTCCTCACGTCTATCCGAGGGTGACCGAGGACGACGTCAGGGATCCGATGGACTTCATCGCCATAGCTTAAGCGGGAGAGACCGATGCGTTTGACGTGGGGGAGGACGCTTGCGGTCCTGACGGCATTGTCATGCGGTTCTGGCATCCATGCGGCGCAGGCCGCGGATGCCGGAACCGCTGACTTGCAGCAACGCCTGAGCGTCCTGGAGGCCGATGTCACGGCCGGCGAGGACATTCAGGCGATCAAGAAGCTACAAAAAGCCTACGGCTATTACCTCGACAAGGGGATGTGGGAAGATCTCGCCGATCTTTTCGCGGACGATGCCGTGGCGAATTATCCCGCCGGCGTCTATGTCGGCAAGAAAAGCATCCGGGAACACGTCTACATGAATGTGGGCGGGCACAAGGAGTGCTGCATTCTCGGGCTCGGCGACAACCGGCTCTACAACCACATGAATATCCAGCCGGTGGTCCATCTCGGCCCCGACGGCAAGACGGCTTATGGCCGTTGGCGCGCGATGGCGACATTCGGTAGCCTCGGCCGCATCGCGGTGTGGGCCGAGGGCGTCTACGAGATGGTCTACAAGAAGGACCACGGCGTCTGGAAGATCGCGAAGCTCGATTATTACGCCGGCTTCGGCGCGCCCTACGACACGGGCTGGGCGGCCCCCAAGCCGCGTCCGGAAGGTGCACCCGGCGGCGAAAGCCGCAGCAGCTTCCGGCGCAATCTGCCCCACGCCTCCGACCGGCCGAAGCCCGATCAGTGCCCCGGCTTCCCGAAGGCCTGCATCGCGCCGTTCCACTACAAGAATCCCGGCACGACCGAATGGGGCCATGCCTGGCAGGTTCCGGCCGACCTGAAGCCCGAGAAGCTCGGCAAGAGCGCGATGCGCAAGAAGATCGCGGAGCTGACGCGCCGGGCCGACCTCCTGAAGGATCAGCAGGACATAGAGAACCTGCAGCGGCGTTATGGCTTCTATCTCGATCGCGCGATGTGGGATCAGGTCGCCGATCTCTTCGCCGACGACGGCACCATCGAAATGGGCCAGCGCGGCGTCTATGTCGGCAAGAAACGCGTCCGCGCCTTCCTCGATCTCCTGGGGCCGCACGGACTGCATGACGGCTGGCTGAACGATCACTTCCAGCTTCAGATCATCGCCGACGTTTCGCCGGACGGTAAGACCGCCAAGTCGCGCTCGCGCGAATTCGACATGCTCGGCCATGCCGGCGGCAAGGGCTATTGGGAAGAGGGCACCTTCGAGAACACCTATGTGAAAGAGGACGGTGTCTGGAAGATCAAGTCGCTGCACTTCTACCCGACCTTCATCACCGACTATACGAAGGGCTGGGGCAAGGACGCGCAGCCGGTGCCGACGGCGAGCACGACGCTGCCGCCGGACTTGCCCCCGAGCGAGGTCTACGAGATCTATCCCAAGGCCTATGTGCCGGCGTTCCACTATGTGAACCCGGTGACCGGCGAGAAGCCGCATTATCCGCCGGTCGGCGCGCCCTCGGAGAAGGCCCGGAAGGCCGCGATGGAACAATCGGGCAAGGCGCCGCCGCTGGCGAAGGTAGAGGATGCCGCCGCCGCGATGACCGCCGCCGAGAACACGATCCAGCACGTGAAGGCCTATGAGGAGCTCGAGAATCTCGAAGGCTCCTACGGCTATTATCTCGACAAGGGGCTGTGGACCGATCTCGCCAATCTGTTCTCGAAAAACGCGACCATGGAGCTCGCCCAGCGCGGCGTCTACAAGGGCTTCGATCACGTGAAGGAATTCCTGATCCGCGTCTTCGGGCGCGGCAAGGAAGGGCCGACAGAGAACGTGCTGCTCAATCACCTGCAATTGCAGCCGGTGATCGATGTCGCGCCCGACGGCAAGACCGCCAAGATCCGCAGCCGCGTGTGGCAGCAGATGGCGTTCGGCCCGCGCGCGGCATTGGCGGGCGGCGTCTATGAGAACGAGGCGGTGCTGGAGGACGGGGTCTGGAAGCTCTCGAAGGATCATGTCTACAACACCTTCACCGCGAGCTATACAGGCGGCTGGATGGCGAGCACGGGGCCGGGCACGCCGCCGGGGCCGAGCAAGGTTTTCCCGCCGGACGCGCCGCCGACGCTGAAATTCACGATGTTCCCGAACGTCTATGATATTCCGTTCCACTACGCCAATCCCGTGACCGGAAGTACGGAGGTTCCGCCGCTCGTGCATACCGCCGCTGCCATCACCGGAGCCAACGACCACGGCATTCCGCCGGAGATCGAGGCGAAGCTCCGCGAGATCGGGCCCAAGATCGAGGGCAAGATAACGACCGGGCTCTATGCTCCGCTTCAGCCGAAGGAGCCGTATCAGAACGTTTCGTTGACCCGCGACGTCAAATACGGCCCGGACGAGCGGAACGTGCTCGACGTCTTCACCTCGCCGGATAAAGGCAAGGGCAAGCCGGTCGTCGTCTTCGTTCATGGCGGCGGCTTCGCGCGCGGCGCCAAGCACATGCCGGGCTCGCCGTTCTACGACAATGTCGGGCTTTGGGCGGAAAAGCAGGGCATGGTCGGCGTTACGATCAACTACCGGCTGTCGCCCGCCCATCAGTTCCCCTCCGGCGTCGAGGATCTGACGAAGCTCGTCGCCTGGCTGAAGGCCCATATCGCGGAATATGGCGGCGATCCCGCCAAGATCTTCCTGTGGGGCCATTCCGCCGGGGCCGCGCATGTCGGCGATTACGTCGCGAGCGTCGCGAAGCAGGGCAAGAAGCCGGTGATCGCCGGGGCAATTCTGACCTCGGGCTTCTACGAGCTGCCGAAGGACCAGGTTTCGATCTGGAAATCCTATTACGGCGAGGACATCTCGAAATATCCGTCGATGTCGTCCCTGCCGTGGCTCGTGAAGTCGTCGACGCCGATGCTGGTGACCAATGCCGAGCTCGACCCCGACAGCTTCAAGCCGCAGACCGACATGCTGGTCGCCGCGCTGGAGAAAGCCGGCAAGCCCGTCGATCACCTCTATCTCAAGGGACACTCTCACATTTCCGAGCTTTACGCCGTCGGCACCTCGGACGAGACGCTGTCCGGCCCGGTGAAGGCTTTCGTCGAGCGGATATCGGCGAAACGCCCGTAATTTCAAACGATTGATTCAGATTGGCGGCCCGCTCCGGCGGGCCGCTTTTCTTTTGATCCGCGTCAATGGATGGCGGCCGCAATGCGTTAGCCTAAGGCAATCATCGCCTCAGGACGGGAAAGGTCGGTCATGTCTCTTCGCTCTTGGATTGGAAAGTATTCTGTCGCCGCCGTGGCGCTGGGCCTCGCCCTGATCGCCGGACCGGCTTTCGCGGAGGACAAGACGCCGCAGGAGCAGGCGGCGGAGCGCACGCCTGCCTGGTTCGCCGGGCGGACCGAATTCCAGGATCATTGCGCCGCCTGCCACGGCATGGATGCGAAAGGCCACGGTCCGGTGGCCGCTCTGATGACCATTTCCCTGCCGGACCTCACAACGCTGACACTGCGTCACGGCGGCGAGTTCCCGTTCGATTACGTCGCCAAGTCGATCGACGGCCGAAAGCTGCCGAAAGCGCACGGCACGCTTCAGATGCCGGTCTGGGGCGAAAGATATTCGGAAGGACGGCAGGACAGGGTGGGACAAACCCAGGTTCATGCCCATATCTATGAATTGATGATGTATCTCGATTCAATTCAGGAGACCAAGCTTCCATCCAACTGAGACAGCGGCCCCGATCAGAATCAACGGCGCCCGGCCCCGCCGGGCTCGGCAAAATCCACGAAAAGTGCAATCGGAGTTTCCCTATGCAGGTTCCCTTGGAGATCGTCTTTGAAGGTATGGCCCCCTCGGAAGCGGCGCGCGCCCGGATCAAGCGGGAGGCCTCGCGGCTGGAGCGGTTTCACGGCCGGATCACGTCCTGCCGCGTGGTCATCGAGCTGCCGAACAAGCGCCACCACAAAGGCAATCTGTTCTTCGTCCGCGTCCATCTGACAACTCCCGGAGGCGGCGACCTCATGGTGCGGCGCGGGCCGAAGCAGCATCACGCCCACGAGGATGCCTATGTCGCGATCCGCGACGCCTTTGCCACCGCGCGGCGGCAGCTTGAGGACCTTGCCCGTAAACAGACCGGCAGGGTGAAGACGCATGCGAATGGACTGGAGGTCGCGGCGGAGTAACGTCGGGCGGCTCAGTCGCCTTGGTTGTCGTCATCCATGATGGCGCGCCACGCGGCGCCGTCGAGGTCGTCGTATTGGCCGGATTTGAGCGACCAGAAGAACGCGCCGAGGCCGAGAAGGCCGAGGAACAGCGCGGCGGGAATGAGATAGAGCAGGGCGGTCATGACAGGGCCGCCTTGTTCGTTTTGGGCTGCCGCAGCCGCTTCGACAACGGCAGCCGCAGGGCGTTCAGCGTCACCACGAGGCTGGAGCCGGACATCGCCAGCGCGGCGATCAGCGGCGTCACGAGGCCGAGCATGGCAAGAGGCACGGCGGCCATGTTGTAAAGCGCGGCCAGCGTGAAATTCTGCAACATGAGCCTGCGGCCGAGGCGGCTCACATCGAAGGCGGCCGGGACGGCGGCGAGGCTTTCCCCGCTGAACACGAGATCGGCCGCCGTCTGGCTCACATCCGCCGCGCTCGAGGGCGACATGGAGGCGTGAGCCGCCGCCAGGGCCGGGGCGTCGTTCAACCCGTCGCCGACCATCAGCACCTTGCGGCCCTGCTGCTTGAGGGCCTCGAGCCGGGCAATCTTGTCGCCGGGATGCAGTTCCGCCTGCCATTTTTCGATGCCCACCACGGAGGCCAGGGCCGACACCGCCTCGGTGCGGTCGCCGGACAGGATCTGGATGTCGAAGCCGCGATTCTTGAGCGCCGCCACGGCTTCGGCCGCACCCGGCCGGATCCGGTCATGGAAGCGGAAGCGCACGGGCGCGTCATTGCCGGATCTGAGCCAGATCTCGCTGCCCTCGTGGCCATCCTGAGCGGCGTCGAGATCGCACCAGACGGCGCTGCCGAGACGGGCGGTCGTCCCGTCGATTTCGGCTTCAAGCCCGAGGCCGGGGCGCTCGACGACGTTCTCCGCCGGCGCGACGGCCCGTCCGAGCTCGGCCGAAACGGCCGCGACCAGCGCGCGCGACAGCGGATGCCGGCTGGCGGCCGCGAGACGGGCGGCGATTTCGAGCTTGGCGGGCTCGATTGCCGAGAGATCCTCGGGCTCGAAGGTGCCGAGCGTCAGCGTGCCGGTCTTGTCGAAGACGACCGCGTCGCATTCGGCGAGGCGTTCCAGCCCTTCGCCCTGTTTGAGCAGGATGCCGCGCTTCATCAGGGCATTGCTGGCCACGACCTGCACCGCCGGCACGGCGAGGCCGAGCGCGCAGGGGCAGGTGATGATCAGCACGGCGATCGCGTTCATCAGCGCGCCCTGCCAGCCGATGCCGAGGACCAGCCAGGCCACCAGCGTCACGCCCGCCACGATATGGACAGTCGGCGCATAGATCGCGGCGGCGCGGTCGGCGAGGCGCACATAGCGGTTGCGGCCCTCCATCGGCCGTTTCGGTAAGCTTGGCGATCCGGGCGAGCAGAGTTCCGTCGTCGATCGCCGTGGCCTCGATCTCCATGGGCTGCCCCATATTGACCGTGCCGGCATAGACCTCCGCGCCCTTGGGGACGGGGCGGGGCAGGGATTCGCCGGTGACGAGGCTGGTGTCGATCTCGGAGCGCTCGCTCAGCAGCAGGCCGTCGACCGGCACGCGTTCGCCCGCGCCGATGAGGATGCGGTCGCCGGGCGCCACTTCCTCGGTCGGGATGCGCATGGCGGCGCCGTTCGCGCCGATCACGGTGGCGAATTCGGCCCGAAGCGCAAGCAGGTTCTCGGCCGTCGAACGCGCCTTGCTGCGGGCGAGCTGGTCGAGATAGCGGCCGATCAGCAGGAAGAACAGCAGCATGACGGCGGCGTCGAAATAGGCGTGGGTCTCGTGCATCACGGTCTGCACGACGCTCATGCCGCAGGCGAGGATCACGGCAAGCGAGATCGGCACGTCCATGTTGAGCTGCCTGTTCTTCAGGGCCGTCCAGGCCGAGCCGAAGAACACCTGTCCGGCATAAGCGACGGCGGGCAACGCGATCAGCGCGGAAACCCAGTGCAGCATGTCGCGCGTGGCGGTGCCCATGTCCGAGCCCGCCCAGACCGAAACCGAGAGCAGCATTACGTTGGCTGCGGCAAAGCCGGCGACCGCCATCGCGCGCAGCAGAACCTTGTCGCGCGCCTTGCCCGTATCCGGCTTGGCGCTCATGCGGAACGGGCGGGCCTCGAAGCCCATGTCGGCGAGGCGCGAGACGATGTCGTCGGCGGAGAGCCTGGCCTTGTCCCAGTCGATCGCCATTCGCTTGGTCGTCAGATTGACACGCACCGCGCTGACGCCCGGAACCGAGCCGAGACCGTTCTCGATCCGGCGGATGCAGCCGGCGCAATGGATGTTGCTGACGACGAAGCTTTCACTCATGGCTTCAGGAACATAACCTTGTCGGCGCGGAACAGGACGGCCTTGCTCTGGTCCCTGCCGCGCACGCGGATTTGCCATTGGCCCGGCCCGGCCACCTGAATCTCGCCGACATAGTGGCGGGGCCCGATCTGCCGGAGCTCGATATCCTGATCATAACCCGTGACGGCGGGACGGCGAATCTCCGCGTCGATCGAGTAGGGCGTGGCGGATTTGCCGTCCACGCGCTCGATGATGACGCTCAGGCTGGCCTTGTCGTTGCCGAGATCCTCGGGATCGATCTCGACCTTCCATTCATGGGCTTCCTGGATGTCTTCCTCGAAGGAGAGGCCGTGAACGAAGGAATTGTCGATATCAAGGCCGGTCCATGACTCCAGCGCGTAATAGATGAAGGCGCCGTTGACCGCGAAGATGATCGCGAAGAAGCCGATCAATCCCGCGAGGATGTGTTTGCCGTTCAGTTTCCAGTCCATCATTCAGGCCCCTGGAACTTGGTCTTCAGGTCCACGACGTCGTCGGTGTTCATGTCGCGCATTTCGAACGTCAGCGGGATCGACTGCTTGGTCACCACGCTTTTCGGCAGCCGGACGATGATGCGGATCTGGCGCGTCTCGTCCGGTTCGACCGTGACGATGGGCTCGTTGTTCCGCCCTCGTTCGAGCCGATGCCGATGATCTCCGCCTTGCCGACCAGATCCGGCGCATCGATCATGAAGCGGCCGAATTCGCGCCGCTTGTTCACGATATTGATCGTATAGCCGTTCTGGATCCGGCCATCCGACAGGGTGACGAAGAGCGGATTGCGGTCCGGACGAACCGACACGTCGAGCAGGGTGCGGTGCGTCAGGAAATAGAGCGATGATGCTGCTCACGATGACGATCGAGAATCGCATAGGCACGGTTCGCGGCCGGATGATCCGGTAGACGCTCTTCTTGCCTTCCTGACGGCGCGCGATATTGCCGTCGGTGTCGTAGCCGATCAGCCCGCGCGGGCGGTCGATCTTGTCCATCACGCTGTTGCAGGCATCGATGCAGAGGGCGCAGTTGATGCAGGCGAGCTGGGCGCCTTCGCGGATGTCGACGCCCATCGGGCACACGACCACGCATTGATGGCAATCGATGCAGTCGCCCCGGTCGTCCCAGCTATCGCCCTTCTTGTGCGGCCCGCGCGGCTCGCCGCGGTCGAAGCGGTAGGTGACGGCGAGGGACTCGGCGTCCATCATCGCGGCCTGAATGCGCGGCCACGGGCACATATAGGTGCAGACCTGCTCGCGGAGATGGCCGCCGAGCATATAGGTCGTGAAGGTGAACAGGCCGACGAAGAAATAAGCCGTCACCGGCGCGTCGAAGTGAATGAGGTCGCCGGCGAGAGTCGGCGCGTCGGCGAAATAGAACACCCACGCACCGCCCGTCGCGACGGCGATCGCCAGCCAGACGATATGCTTGCCCGTCTTGCGCGCGAGCTTGTTCAGGGACCAGGGCGCCTTGTCGAGCTTCATGCGCTGATTGCGCCGGCCCTCGAAAGCACGCTCGACGACCAGGAACAGGTCGGTCCAGACAGTCTGCGGACAGGTATAGCCGCACCAGGCACGGCCGAGCGCGCTGGTGACCAGGAAGAGGCCGAAGGCCGCGACGATGAGCAGCCCCGCGCCGAGGATGACCTCCTGCGGCCAGATCTCGATGAAGAAGAAGTAGAATTTACGGGACGGGAAGTCGATCAGCACCGCCTGGTTCGGTGCGCCCGGTCCGCGGTCCCAGCGGATCCAGGGCGTGAGATAGTAGATCCCCAGCGTGACGATCATCACGATCCACTTGAAGGTCCGGAAATTGCCCTGGACCCGCTGCGGATAGATCTTCTTGCGCTTCTCGAAAATACTGCCGCGGCCGACATTTACGGCCTCGACATCCGCGCGCTCGACGCCTTCGGCCGGCGGGATCGCCCCGCCGGCCTGGTCGTCAGTTATCGAGCCAATCGACATTTTTGCTGTTGCCTACTCGTGCACTTGCGTTACTGACCGCCGCCCAGCGAATGGACATAGACGGCGAGGCTCTTGATGGTGCCGGGGTCGAGGCGGTGGGCCCAGGCCGGCATTACGTAGTTCCGCGCGTTCGACACGGTATAGGTGATGGCCTCGCGGCTGCCGCCGAACTGCCAGATCGCGTCCGTCAGGTTGGGCGCGCCCATCTCCTGATTGCCCTTGCCGTTTTCGCCGTGGCAGAGGGTGCACTGGTCCATGAACACCACCTTGCCCTTTTCGGCCATCGCGGCGTCATGCTCCTGGCCGGAGATCTGGAGCACATATTCGACCACGTCGCTCACCTGTTCGCGGGTCAGCAAGCCGTCCTTCAGGAAGGACGGCATGTTGTTGATCCGCGTATCGGGATCGTCGGCGCGGATGCCATGCTGGATGGTGGTGTAGATCTGGTCGAAGGTCCCGCCCCAGAGCCAGTTGTCGTCCACCAGATTGGGATAGCCGTTGCCGCCCTGGCCGCCCGTGCCGTGGCACGGCGCGCAGTTGTCACCGAAGGCGGCGGCGCCGGCCGCCATCGCGAAGTTCAGAAGACGCGGGGTGGCGACGATCGTGTTGAAATCCGTCGCGAGGATTTCCTTGTCCATGGTCTGACGCTTGGCCTTCGCTTCCGCGAGCTCTTCCGCCACCTCTTCACGCTGCGAATAGCCGAGCATGCCCTTGGTGTAGCTGTGGATCAGCGGGATCGCCGGCATCGCGATGGCGTAGCCGATCGCGAACAGGATGCAGAGCAGGAAGGTCCAGAGCCACCAACGCGGCGTTGGCGTATCGAGCTCGCGGATGCCATCCCATTCGTGGCCGGTGGTCTGGGTTCCGGTGATTTCGTCGACTTCGCGACCTGTGTGATTAGCCATGATTATTGTTCCCATTAACCGGGGCGGCGCCTGAAACGTCGTCGATCGGGTTATCGTCCTCGAGCGGCATGCGGGCCGCGTGGTCGAACTTGCTCTTCGAGCCGGGCCAGTAGACGTAGACCACGACGATCGCCATCAGGATGAGGAAGTAGATCGAGTCCCCACGACTTGGCGAAGTGGACCATCGTTTCGTAATCGAGATGCATGTTCGACCTCAGCGAAGGTTGTCGGACGCGTTGTAGACCGAGAAGTCCACCAGCGTGCCGAGCATCTGGAGATAAGCGATCAGCGCGTCCATTTCGGAGATCATCTCCGGATTGCCGTCGAAATCGCGGGCGACCGCCTTCGGATAGCGCTTCTGGAAGGCGTCGACGTCATCCGAGTCCGGATGGGTCTGGGCGTAGATGTCCGCCTTGGCGTCCTTGATCTCTTCGTCGGTGTAGGGAACGCCGACACGCCGGTTCGCGACCAGATCCTCGTCGACATGGTCGTATTTGAGCGGCGTCTTCGCGAGGAAGGCATAGGGCGGCATGATCAACTCCGGCACCACGCTGCGCGGATCCGAGAGATGCTGGCGGTGCCATTCGTCGGAATATTTGCCGCCGACGCGCGCCAGATCCGGGCCGGTTCTCTTGGAGCCCCACTGGAACGGGTGGTCGTACATGCTTTCCGCCGCCAGCGAGTAGTGACCGTAGCGTTCCACCTCGTCGCGGAGCGCGCGGATCATCTGGCTATGGCAGTTGTAGCAGCCCTCACGGATGTAGATGTCGCGGCCCAGCAGCTCGAGCGGCGTATAGGGCCGTTCGCCGTCCACCTTCTCGATCGTGTTCTCGAGATAGAAGGTGGGGACGATCTCGACGATGCCGCCGATGGCCACGACGATCAGGATGCCGATCAGAAGGGCGACCGAGTTCTTTTCGAAGAACGTATTATTGAATTTCATGACGCACTCCTACTCGGCAGCCGCGGCTTGAGGGACCGCTACCGCATCGCGTTCGGGTTCGTCGACGATGGTGCGGTAGAGGTTGTAAGCCATGACGAAGGCGCCAAGGACGAACATGGCCCCGCCAAGTGCACGGATCAGGTAATAGGGATGGAGGATCGCGACCGTCTCGGCGAAGGAATATTCGAGGAAGCCGAGATTGGTGTGGGCGCGCCACATCAGACCCTGGGTGATGCCCGCGAACCACATCGACACGATATAGAGCACGATGCCGATCGTCGCGGTCCAGAAATGCACCTCGACCAGCTTGAGCGAGTAGAGCTGCTTCTTCTTCCACAGCCACGGAACCAGGCAATAGACCGCGCCGAAGCTGACGAAGGCGACCCAGCCCAGAGCGCCCGAATGGACGTGTCCGATGGTCCAGTCGGTGTAGTGGCTGAGCGCGTTCACTTCACGGACCGACATCACCGGACCTTCGAAGGTGCTCATGCCGTAGAAGGCGACCGACACGACCATCATGCGCAGCACGGGATCGGTGCGGAGCTTGTCCCACGCGCCCGAGAGCGTCATCAGGCCGTTGATCATGCCGCCCCATGAGGGCATCCACAGCATCACCGAGAACACCATGCCCAGCGTCTGCGTCCAGTCGGGCAGCGCGGTGTAATGGAGGTGGTGCGGGCCGGCCCAGATGTAGATGAAGATCAGCGACCAGAAGTGCAGGATCGACAGGCGGTAGGAATAGACCGGCCGCTCGGCGCGCTTCGGGATGAAGTAGTACATGATCCCGAGGAAGCCCGCGGTCAGGAAGAAGCCCACCGCGTTATGGCCGTACCACCACTGGATCAGGGCGTCCTGGACGCCGGAATAGAGGATGTAGCTCTTCGACGAGAAGATGCTGATCGGCACCGCCAGATTATTGACGATATGGAGCATCGCGATGGTGACGATGAACGAGAGATAGAACCAGTTCGCCACGTAGATATGCGGCTCCTTGCGGCGGATCAGCGTACCGAGGAAGACCAGCAGATAGACGACCCAGACAATGGTCAGCCAGAGATCGACATACCATTCCGGCTCCGCATATTCCTTGGACTGGGTGATGCCGAGCACGTAGCCGCTCGCGGCCAGCACGATGAAGAGCTGATAGCCCCAGAACACGAACCACGGCGCGATCTCGCCGAACAAGCGGGTGCGGCAGGTGCGCTGGACGACGTAGAACGACGTCGCGATCAGGGCGTTGCCGCCGAAGGCGAAGATCACCGCCGAGGTATGTAGCGGCCGCAGCCGTCCGAAATTCGCGTATTCGCCGAGATTGAGCAGCGGGAAGGTGAGCTGCAACGCGATGAACAGGCCCGCCAGGAAGCCGACGAGGCCCCACAGCATGGTGGCGATCACGCCCGCCCGGATGACGCCGTCATTGTAGATGACCTTGTCCGGCGCGTGGGTGAAGATGCCCTTGGCCTCGTCCGCCAGACGTTTCATGTGCTTGTTGCCGACCGCGATCAGACCCGCGATGCCGGCGACGAAGAACAGAAACGCGTGGAACTGGAAACCAGGATCCTGCGCCCGGGCGATGAAAATGACGGACAATGCCGATGCCACGGCCAGGGTGGCGATCATTGCCCATTCCGCGAGTCCCGATTTCTGCGAGGGGGACAGCTTGTTTGGCGAAGCGACGCTCATGGATTCATCCCGCAATGTTCATGCGTTGAAGAAGGCAACTCTATGTCCTGTCATACTGTACCTTGCGGACAATAGAGTTAGTTATTTTTAGTTAGTATCAGAGCTTTAAGAAAGCCTTAGCCACGTCTTCGTTCGATCACAGTCGTCTCTTTCTCAGATGCCCGGCAGGCGGGCATTGATCTTGATCATGGGAACGGTGAACGCGTAAGCGGACTGGTACGGAGGGGATGCCGACGAGTATACCCCGGAAGATGATCCAGATCACCCTGGCAACGCGGCAAAAATGCCATACATACAATCACAAGCCGCCCGCCAGCCCCCCATCCCTGGCACAGCCGGATGACAGGACCATGGACAAGAAGATTCAAATCAATTTCTGGTACTTCGCCATCGCGCTGCTGGCGCTGTTGTTCTTCGAGCAAATGTGGGCCGAACACCAGACGATCCAGACGATTCCCTACAGCAAGTTCGAGCAGCAGCTTAAGGACGGCGAGATCTCGAAGCTGACCGTCACCGAGACCAAGATCTTCGGCGATTACAAGAAGGCGCGGGACAATGGCGAGACCGGCTTCGTCACGCTGCGCGTGGATCCGTCGCTCGCGGAGGATTTCTCCAAATACGATGTGCAGGTCACCGGCGGGACGGACAATAACTTCCTGTCCCAATTGCTTTCCTGGGTCCTGCCGTTCCTCCTGATTTTCGGGCTCTGGATGTTCCTGTTCCGGCGGATGATGGGCAAGCAGGGGCTCGGCGGCAGCTTCATGTCCATCGGCAAGAGCCGGGCGAAGATCTATGTCGAGACCGACACCAAGGTCACCTTCGAGGATGTCGCCGGCGTGGACGAAGCCAAGGAGGAGCTGCAGGAAGTGGTGAGCTTCCTGAAGGAGCCCGAGGAGCACGGTCGTCTCGGCGCCCGGATCCCCAAGGGTATCCTGCTGGTCGGACCGCCGGGCACCGGCAAGACGCTGCTGGCGCGCGCGGTGGCGGGCGAGGCGGGCGTGAACTTCTTCTCGATCAGCGGCTCGGAATTCGTCGAGATGTTCGTCGGCGTCGGCGCCGCGCGGGTGCGTGATCTCTTCGAGCAGGCGCGGCAAAAGGCCCCGGCGATCATCTTCATCGACGAGCTGGATGCGCTCGGCCGGGCGCGCGGCGTATATCCCGGCGGTGGCGGGCATGACGAGAAGGAACAGACGCTCAATCAGCTCCTCGCCGAACTCGACGGCTTCGATCCCTCGACCGGGCTCGTTTTGCTCGCTGCGACAAATCGGCCTGAAATTCTCGATCCGGCGCTTTTGCGGGCGGGCCGTTTCGACCGTCAGGTGCTCGTGGACCGGCCGGACAGACTCGGCCGCGAGGCAATTCTCAAGGTCCATCTGAAGAAGGCGAAGCTCGGCACCGATATCGAGCCGGACAAGATCGCCGCCATGACGCCGGGCTTCACCGGCGCCGATCTCGCCAATCTCGTCAACGAGGCGGCGCTGCTGGCGACGCGGCGGAATGCGGACCACGTTTCCATGGCGGATTTCACCGGCGCGATCGAACGCATCGTCGCGGGCCTCGAGAAGAAGCACAGGATCCTGAGCGAGGCCGAGCGCCGGGTGATCGCCCATCACGAGCTGGGGCATGCCATCGTCGCCCTGTCGATCAAGGGCGCGGATCCGGTTCACAAGGTTTCGATCATTCCGCGCGGCGTCGGCGCGCTGGGCTATACGATCCAGCGTCCGACCGAGGACCGCTACCTCATGACCCGTGGCGAGCTCGAGGACAAGATGACGGTGCTGCTGGGCGGACGGGCGTCCGAGAAGCTGATTTTCGATCATCTGTCCACCGGCGCGGCGGACGATCTCGCCAAGGCGAGCGACATCGCGCGCAGCATGGTGACGCGGTATGCCATGGTCGAAAAGCTCGGCAACGTCACCTTCGACCGTGACCGCCCGACCTTCCTCGATAACGGCATGGCCAGCCCCTATTCGGAGCGCAATTACAGCGAGGATACCGCCCGTGAGATCGATTGCGCGATCCGAGAGATCGTCGATCACGCCTATGACCGCGCGCTCGCGATCCTCAAGCGGAACGAACCGGCGCTAAGAACGGCCGCCAAGGATTTGCTGGAGAAGGAGACGCTCGACGAAGCGGGCATCGCGAAGCTGAAGGCGCAACTCGCGTCGCCGCCCGCCGATGCCGCCGCCCGCCTGCACTCGCGAACCGCCTGACGCGTAGAAAATTCAGACCGGGCGGGTCGGCTCCATCACGCACATACGGTGCATCACGCGCGGTATGGCCCGTGTAGTCGTTGAGCGCGTAGTGCAGCGAGCTGCGGTTGTCCCAGATGCCGAGCGTGTCGCGCTTCCAGCGATAGCGGAACTGGAACTCGGGGCAATTCAGGTGATCGTTGATGAAGTCCAGGATGCCGCGGCTCTCGTCCTCGGTCATGTCCTCGAAGCGCTTGACGAAGGACGGGTTGATGAACAGCGCCTTGCGGCCCGTCTCCGGATGGGTGCGGACCACCGGATGAGTGATCTCCTGATCCTGCACGCCGGCCTTCCGGTTCGACATCGCGTCGACATCGGTATAGTAGCGCGCATGCACCTTGTGCACCGCCCTCATGCCGCCGAGCATCCGTTTCATGCCGGGTGAAAGCGCCTCATAAGCGAGGTAAGTGTTGACGAACATGGTGTCGCCGCCCGCATCCGGCACGATCCGCGAATAGAGCGCATTGGCCAGCGACGGCTTTTCCAGGAAGGTGAAGTCGGCGTGCCAGCCGCGTCCGAAATTGACCGTCTGCTCGGGCGTCTTGATGAGTTCGTGGATGTAGGGATAGCCCTCGAGCGGCTTGAGATAGGGGTGCAGCAGCGGCTCCCCGAAGCGCGGGATCAGCCGCATCATGTCGGCCGGCGCCAGCTGCTGATCGGGAAACCAGATCGCGATGTGCTCGAGAAACGCGGTGTGGATCGCGTCATATTCCTCGTTGGTGAGATCGCCCGAGAGATCGATGCCGTAGATCTCGGCCCCGCCCGCGCCGCAGAGAGGACGAATTTCGATGGTGCTGGTGTTCATATCGGACCTCCGTAAGTCGTCATGCGCCCGAGAAGGAAACGCCGCCGTCGGCGTGGAGAATCTCGCCGTTGACGAAGCTGGCCTCGGGCGACAGCAGAAAGGCGATGGCGCTGGCGATTTCCGCCTCGGTGCCGAGCCGCCTCAGCGGCGTGCGGGCCTTGCGGAACTCGTAGCCTTTTTCGTCGACCACGCTCCGCGCGCCGGGCGTCGGCACCGCGCCGGGCGCGACGGCGTTCACCCGCACGTTCAACGGGCCGAGCTCGACGGCCGCCGTATGCGTGAGCGCGATGATGGCGCCCTTGATCGAAGAATAGACGCCCGTGTTCGGAAAGCCGAGGACCCCGGCGGGCGAGGCTAGATTGACCACCGCGCCGCCACGATTCCGGTCGTAATGGGTAAGCAGCGCCTGAATGCCCCAGACCGGCGCCTTGAGCCCGATGGCGAGCATGCCGTCGAATGTCTCGTCCCGGATGTCGGGTATAGGCTCGTAGCGGATCCACATCGCGTTGTTCACGATGCCGTCGATCCGGCCGTGCAGCCCGGCAAAGGCGGCGGCGGCCGCCATCACGGATTCGCGCTCGCTGACATCCGTCACCAGAGCGTGGGCCTTGCCGCCCTTTGCCTCAATGGCCTCCACCGTTTCCCGGCAGGTATCGGGATCGCGTTCCAGAATGCCGACGATCGCGCCGCAACCGGCGACTTTCTCCGCCGTGGCGCGGCCGATACCGCGTCCGCCGCCGGTGACAAGGATCACTTGGCCGTCAAAATCGAAGCTCATATTTCCCCCGCGCGTTTTCGCTGCGTCTTGGCGACATGTTAGGATCATAAGTCCGCCGATGTATACAGGTGTATAACGCCGCCATCGTCGCTATCATGCCGTCGGCGCGGCCCTTTTGGCCGGCGAGGGGGAGGGGACGATGAACAAGGCCGAAACCATCGGCGCAAGCGGCACGAGCGATCTTCTGGAAATCATCGAACTCTTCGCCGCTGACGCCGCGCTACTGGGCGACCTTCGGCCTGATCATGATGCAGCTCACCGCCGAGATCTTCGATCTTGTGCTGGTCGGGTTTCTGGTTTCGGCGCTGGCGCCCGCCTGGCATCTGACTTTCGGCCAGACGACCATCATCCTGCTGTGCTCCGGCCTCGGATCGATTTTCGGTGCGCTCGGCTATGGCTGGATCGCCGACCGGATGGGCCGCAAATTCGCCGTGGTTTCCGGCGTGTTCGTCTGCTGCACCGGGGCGGGACTGATCGCGCTCATTCCGGACGGCGCGTGGATGCTGTTCGCCGCCTTGCGGTTCGTCGTCGGTATCGGCTACGGCGGCGCGGTCGCCATCCAGTTCAACCTCGTCGTCGAATACACCCCGACAAGGCTTCGGACCCTGATGTCGAGCGCGGTCGCCATTCCGGCGTCTCTCGGCGTCATCGTGGCCTCGTTGATCGTGGCGAGCGCCTTTCACGCGCTGGGATGGCGGGGCACGGCCGCACTCGGAGCCCTGCCGGCCCTGATCGCGATAGCGATCGCGTTCGTGGCGCCCGAGTCGGTGCGCTGGCTGGTCACCAATGGCCGCATCGAGGACGCCCGCAAGGCGCTCGCCAAGATGCTTCAGAAGCCGTTGGCCTCGATCCCGACGCCCCGTCTCGCCGAGCCGCCTGCGAAACCGCCGGCCCTCCGCGAGGCCTTTGCCGATCCGCGCCGCCTGTGGCTGCTCATCTGTCTGCATGTCGGCCTCGGGGCGACCCTGACGGGCGTCATTCTCTGGGGGCCGACCATTCTTGCGCTGATGCTCAAGGTGTCTGCGCCGGAAGCGGCCCGCTATTTCATTTACATCAGCCTGTGCGGCTTCATCGGCCGGATCTTCTTCACCTATCTGCCGCATCGGATAGGGCGTCTGAAGACGGGCTATGTGGTCGCCACGGGGGGCGCGCTCGCGCTCGCGGGGGCGGCGCTGCTGCACGATCACAGCGTGGCGGGAATCTCGCTGTTCCTCGTGTTCATGGTGGCCGGCCACTTCTTCTATGACGGCGGTTTTTCGAACCTGAACACCTATGGCGCGGAGATCTATCCGGTGCGTCTCGCCGGGCTCGGCATGGGCGTGTCCCAGTCGGCGAGCGGGATCGGGAAGATCCTGGGGCCGCTCGTGCTCGGCCTGCTCGCGGGCTCCAGCAATCTGGTTACGCCGGCGGCGACCGAACAGGCCGTCGTGCCGGGCTTCCTGTTCCTCTCCGGCTGCTGCGTGGTGATGGCTCTGGCCTACGCATTCCTGGGCATCGAAACCCACGAAAAGCCCCTGGCGCTCACCTAGCGGCAGATGAAGTTCGACGCGTCTTCGATGCTGCCTTCGCCGCGATATTCCGCGACCTTGGGATAGGGGCAGAGCGGCCGCGTGCGTCCCGGCCACGGGCTTGCCGGTCCCGCCATGGCCCGGATGCGGTCCGGCGCGACGCCGTTCTCCACCCAGTCCACGATGGCGGTAAGGCTGTCGAAGATGCCGGTCGCCGGGCCGCCGTTACAGTGGTTCATGCCGGGCACCGGAAAGACCCGCACGAAATCCGAGGCGCGGTCGTTGTTCCGCTCGTTGACCTGCTTCCACCAGGCGATCGTGTCGTTGATCGAGAAGATCGGATCGCTGACGCCTTGGGGCACGATCATCTTGCCGCCATGCGCCTTGAATCCCGCCAGATCGGTCGAATAGGCCGATACGAGATTCCAGGCCGATTCCGGATAGGTCTTGCTGGTCGCGTAGGCGTTGTTCGTGTCCTTGTCGAGATCGTAGTTCAGCAGGAAGGTGAGATAGCTCGTCGGATCGTCATGCAGCGGCTTCGGCGCGCTGTTGAAGACCGACAGGGCCGGGCCGCCGAGGAAGACGTTGATGGCCGGAAGGCGGTTATCGTAGGAGCCGATCTTCCAGGCGCGCCAGCCGTGGTAATAGCTGTTTCCGATCTTGCCGCCGATGCCCCGGTCCCACGGGAACGAGGCGTAGAGCGGCGTTCCGTCCCGCTTGTGAGCCCCATTGAAGACACGTTTCAGCGTATCCACCTGATCGCTCGTCAGGCAGGCGTCGGTCTTGGCGCCCTTGCATGTCCGCGCCGCGAGGGCGGGCGATACGCGCTCGGTGGTGCATTGCTCGAAGGCGCCGATCTCGCCGTCCTTGAGACCGTCGAGCGCGTCGCAGGCCTCGATCACGGCGTCCGAAACCAGGGCCAGGTCGCTGTCGGAGAAGGTCTTGTTGATGTCCGGGAGGCCGTCCTTGCCGATGAGGCCCATCTTGCCCGCGAGCCGCGCGAAGGATTGCGTGTCCCAGGCTTCCGCGAACATGGGCTTCGGCAACGCGAAGGCAGGGGCGGCGGCCACGATGCCGTCGAACACATCCGGATAGCGCTGGGCGAAGAT
This sequence comes from uncultured Alphaproteobacteria bacterium, assembly GCA_963822835.1. Taxonomy (GTDB): domain Bacteria; phylum Pseudomonadota; class Alphaproteobacteria; order CAVTAV01; family CAVTAV01; genus CAVTAV01. Next base: position 309,079 of record CAWGIZ010000009.1, read on the forward strand.
CATTCCTTCCCGTCCGCCATTGGAGCAGCCGACGAAATAGGACCGGTCGGGCATCCGGCCGTAATAGGCCTTGATGAGCGCCTTGGCCGTGGTCGCGACCACTTCATAGGCCGCATAGCCATAGTCGCGCCGCGCCTGGGGATCGAATGCGAAGGCGATCGCGCCCTGGCGGTCCGGATTGGAATTCGTCGCGTTGTCGTGGCCCGAATCCTCCGAGACGACCGCGAAGCCCTCGGAGAGCGCGGTCTCGGGTATGTTCAGGATCTGGCCTGCCGTCAGGCCCAGCGTGCCGTTCGATCCGCCGCTGCCTTCGAAGAAGAACCGCCCGTTCCAGTCGCTCGGCAGGCGGAGGCGGAAGCCAATGGCGTAGTTCTGGCCGTCGATCCCCTTGTGCGGCCGAAGCTTGCCGACGATCTCGCAATTTTCGGGCATGGCGGGCATCGGGGGTGATCCGGCTGCGGGATCGCCGGGCTTCGCATCGCTTTGCGGATTCACCTGAGCGGTCGTCACGACGAGGCTGCGGTCGGGAAGGGACCTGCCCTTCAACGCGGCGAGCGCGCTGCATCTCTCCAGCGGGCTCGGGGGTGGGGTTTCCGCTTTTTCGGTTGGCTTCTCGGCCTTGCGAACCACGATGCAGCCGCTGAGCAGCAGCGTGGAGAGGCCAAGGACCCCTGTGAACCTTGCGAAATCGCGAACACGCATCGTCTGATCCCTCCCGGTTCCGTGGAGATGCGAAGCAATCGCCTTCGTCGTGGCACAGTCGAATGACACTGGCGATTTTCCGCTCGTCCTGCATAGGGTAGCCCGGAATTCGATGACAAGCCATGACCGGCGATGGCGGCATGACGCCGCCTCGGTCGCCTTCGAGACGTGGGACCCCGCCTTGTCAGCGGCGTCGAGGCTCCGTAAAGTTTCCCGTCAAATGAAAGCAGTGGGGGAGTCATGACCGCGCAGCCCGGAGAGAGTTTCGATTACATCGTGGTCGGAGCCGGTTCGTCCGGTTGCGTCGTCGCCAGCCGTCTGAGCGAGGACAAGGACGCCAGGGTCCTGCTGCTCGAGGCCGGTGGGTCCGACGACGACATCCTGATCAAGATGCCGCTCGGCTTCCTGAAGGCGATGTTCCGGCCTGAATTCAACTGGAATTTCATGGGCGAGCCCGAGCAGCAGCTCGAAGGACGCCAGCTCTGGATTCCGCGCGGACGCATGCTGGGCGGTTCGTCCTCGATCAACGGCATGTTCTACATGCGCGGTCACCGTCGCTGCTATGACGAATGGGCGGAATTCGGCTGCGAGGGCTGGTCCTATGCGGACGTGCTGCCCTATTTCATCCGCTCGGAGTTGAGCTGGCGCGGCAAGAACAAGTATCACGGCGACAGCGGGCCGGTGACCATCATTCCGATCGACACCAAGAAGTTGTTGCATACCCAGATCATGGAAGCCGCGAAGAATGCCGGTTTCCCGACGACCGACGACATCAATGGCGACCAGCAGGTCGGTTTTGCGCGCGGCGAGGTGACGATCGACAGGAAGGCCCGTCGCGCCAGCACCTCGCGAGCCTATCTCGGTCCGGCGCGCGGCCGGCCCAATCTCACCGTCGAGATCAACGCACTCACGAGCCGCGTGGTGATCGAGAACGGCCGGGCCGTCGGCGTGGAATATGTCCAGAACGGCGAGAGGAAGATCGCGCGTGCCGACCGCGAGATCATTCTCTCGGGCGGCGCCTATAACTCGCCGCAGATGCTGATGCTCTCCGGCATCGGTCCGGCGGACGATCTGAAGCGCATGGACATCGAGCCGGTCGTCGATCTGCCGGGGGTGGGCAAGAACATGTCCGAGCACCCCTGCGTGATGATGAACTACGAGGCCACCAAGCCTGTGACCTTCCTGAACGAACTGAGGGCGGACAAGGCGACGATTTCGGTGCTGCGTTGGTTCATGACGGGGAGCGGGCCATTCGCGACCCAGATCAACAGCGCCAACGGCATCGTCCAGACCGACCCGTCGCTCGACCAGCCGGATATCCAGTTCATGTGCAACCCGACGCGGATGGATGCGAGCATCTGGTTCCCCGGCGTCACCAAGACACCCGAGCATGTGTTCAATGTCGGTGTCGTCGTGCTAACGCCGAAAAGCCGGGGCTTTGTAACGCTGCGCTCCAGCAATCCCGCCGACAAGCCGAGGATCACCACGAAGATCCTCTCCGATCCGTGGGATTTCGAGGCCATGCGTCGGGGCATCCGGGCCGCCCGCGAGATCTATCACAGCAAGCCGATGGCCGATCTCATCGGCCGCGAGATCGACCCCGGCGACGGCGCTCAGACCGACGCCGAACTCGACGACTTCATCCGCAAGACCGGCCAGCTGACCCAGCATCCTGTCGGCACGTGCAAGATGGGCGTGGACGACATGGCGGTGCTCGACCCCCAGCTTCGTGTGCGCGGCGTCGAGGGCCTGCGGGTCGCCGATGCCTCGATCATGCCGACCGTGCCGGGCGGAAACACGAACGCGGCCTGCATCATGATCGGCGAGAAGGCATCCGATCTGATCCGGGGCCGGAGCCTCCCGCCGGCGGCGGTTTAGGGAGCGGCGACGGTCCTGAACAATCGGTCTTGAACAATCGGGGCCGAGGCCTCATTTAACGGGAAACCACCTCAAAATGCGGATCATTTGCAAGACTGATCCCGGAGTATCCAAGCCATGAATGAGCCAGCCTCCATTCGTACGGTAACGCGCGTCATCAAGGGACGTCCGACGAGCGACGGCGCCGGTGTGCGCCTCAATCGTCTGATCGGCAGCCCGGATATGCCCGACCTCGATCCGTTCCTGCTGCTGGACGAGTTCCGCTCCGATTCCGCGTCGGACTATATCGCCGGGTTTCCGGATCATCCGCATCGCGGCTTCGAAACCGTGACTTATATGCTCGCGGGCCGGATGCGGCACGGCGACAACCAGGGCAACACCGGCCTGTTGCGGCCCGGCAGCGTGCAGTGGATGACCGCCGGGCGCGGCATCGTGCATTCCGAGATGCCGGAACAGGAAGACGGATTGATGTGGGGCTTCCAGCTCTGGGTCAACCTGCCCGCGACCGACAAGATGACCGCGCCGCGCTATCAGGATATCGATCCCGAGGATATTCCGGTGGTCGATCTTCCGGGGGGCGGATCGGTGAAGGTGGTCGCCGGGAAAATCGGCGGCAAATCGGGCGCGGTGAGCGCCATCGCCACCGATCCGACCTTTCTCGACGTGCAATTGCCGGCCGGGGCCTCGTTCGTCTACGACCTGCCGGAGAAACACGGCGCCTTCGTCTATGTGTTCGAGGGCGCGGCCGAGGTCGGCGGGGAGAGCCGGACGGTGAAAACCGGCGAGCTCGCCGTACTGGGCGAGGGCGTGAAAGTCGTCGCCACCGCGCCGGAGGGAAGCCCGGCCCGCTTCATCCTGGTTGCGGGACGGCCGCTAGGGAACGCGTGGTCCGCTACGGGCCGTTCGTGATGAACAGCGAAGCCCAGATCCGCGACGCGATCGAGGATTTCCGCGCCGGGCGTTTCTAGAACTTCTGCCCGTCCTTGGTTTCGATCGAATAGACGAAACCGCCATCGGCGCCGTCCTTGCGGGGGGCGGCGTTGATGGTGACCGTATCCCCGATATTGATCAGGCCCGGCCGCCAGCCGTTGCGATACATGAAGCTCATGCTGCGGCCCTCGAAGGTGATGTCGTGGGAGCCCTTGGCGTCCTTGACCTCGATGGTGATCACCGCATGGGGGTTGATCGCCTTGAATTCCTTGACCACGCCGGTCCAGAATTCCTTGTGATTGGTCAGGTCGAACTGGGCGGCCGAATGGTGCGCCAGCGCCGGGGCCGAGAGAGCGCATCAGCGCCGCGCCAAAGACCGAAGCAATCCTCATCGTCTTCATTTTCTTGTCCCTTATGGGCTTGCGATAACGTTAGAACTTGCGGCCGTCGGCCAGGACCACTGTTAGCACATAACCGCCGTCGACGCCGTCCTTTCTTGGTGACGTTATCAACGTAACCCTGTCGCCGACCTTGACCTCGCCCGGCCGCCAGCCATTGCGATAGATATTGTTCAGGCTGTGCGCCTCGAAGGTAACATCACGTGTGCCTTTGTCGTCTTTGACCTCGATCACGATATGCGTGTGAGGGTTCGCCGCCTTGAATTCCTTGACCGTTCCAACCCATTTCACGTCGCGGATCGAAAAATCGAACTTCGAGGCGGAATGATGGGCGCTCGCCGGCGTTGCCAGCAAGAGACAGGATAGAATCAAGGCAGGGGTGAGTGTTTTCGCCATGTATGAAGCTCCCAATTCGATACGAACTCGTTGAGCCTTCAACGGAGAGACGGTCACACCCCTGTAATTATTCCGTCTTTCCGCCCGCCTTGGCCGCCGCCTTTTGTTTTAATTCCTCAAGGTGGTCCTGCCAGGCCGGCTCGGTGCAGTCATAGCTTAGCATACGCGTCTCCGGGGCCGCTTCCCATGTTTTCGTGACGGTCACGGGTTTCGTGTAGAAAGCCGGATCGGTCATGGTCATCACGGCGGTGAGAAGCTTCTTGCCGTCCTTGTCCGTCGAGAGCGAGTAGCGCTCCTCGATTCTGGCGTTCTCGGTGTGGGCCGCGGCCTGATCGACCTGTTCCTCGAGGCTGGTCGTTTCCACCACCAGAGTGTCGCCTTCCCAATGGCCGCGGGAATAGCCGTTGCGGGTCGGGATCAGGTCCTTCGGGTCGACCGGCTTTGCCGCCGATATAGATGCGCCGCAGCTCGCTCCAGGCCTCGTAGATGACCGTAATCTGTTCGGGCCGCTGGATGATCTCCATCGGATAGCCGCCCGAGCTCAGCATGTTTCCGGGCATGCCGGTCCCGACGCAATAGCCGCCCGGCGTTTCGCCGGTCGGATCGATCAGCGCGTGATACGCCGCGATCTTCTTCTTGGCCTGCTCCGAGTAGGGGGCGTCTTTCGGCCAAGGACGCGCGAACGCGCGGCCCGCCCGGGATCCGATGCGCCGTCCAGACGCCAGTGAAGTCCGGATGTTTCTCGGCCGCCTTCGCGGGAAATCCCGCGCCGAGCCCCAGCCCCAGAATGACGGCGGCCATCAGGGCTGCCTTGCCGGAAAGAAGTCTGATCGCGTTCATCTCGTTCCATACCTCCATTCTTTTCGTTCGGAACGACATATGGCCGGATCCTCCCAGATCCGGCCATACGCCCGCCCAAATCCCCCGAGAGGGACTTTTAGTACCGCATGCGCACACCCATACGGAACGCCGCGCCATAGGTGTCGAAATACACCGGATTGGTCGGATAGCCGTTGCCGCCCGGAGCGATCGGCGGATTTTTGCCGAACAGATTGTTGATCACGCCGAACAGCGTCACGGCATGTGCGTCGTCGCCAACCTTGATGTCATAGGACATCGAGAGGTTGAAATAGAGCCGGCTGGAGACCCTGTTCGTGTTGATGCTTCTCGGATCCGTCATGTTGTAGCCCGGATCTTCCGGGCCGACATAGGTGTCCAGATTGCCGAACTTGCCGCCACCGATATAGCGGGCCTGCAACGCTGCCGTGAACGGCATGTTCGAATAGGTCAGCGTTGCATTGCCCAGCCAGTGCGGGCTGGTGTTGTAGCTGCCGAACGCCGGGGTCGGTCCGGAAATGCCGGCCCGATGTTGCGGCGCCGTCGCGCCCGGCGGCGTGATATCCAACGTATACAGATACGATGCCAGCGCGCGGAGGCTGAGACTGCCGTTCGTGTTCAGACCCAGCTTGTCGAGAGCGTAGGTGTAATCGAACTCGAAGTCGAGGCCACGGGTCGTGTAGCTGGCCAGATTGACCTCACCGCCGTTGACGTAGGTGATATCAACCGGATTGTCCGCCAGCCTTGCCCGGTTCAGCTCCGGGCGCAAACGTCAAGCGATCGCAGAAGATGCCCAGATCGTTACAGTCCGTGGCCAGTTCGGCGGTCCCCACAACCGTAATCGCGTTCTTGAGCTTGATCTGATACCAGTCGACCGAGAAGCTCAGGTTTTCCGCGAAGGTCGGCCGTATTACGGTTCCGATGGTCCAGGTGTCGGCCTTTTCCGGCACCAGGTCTGGGCTGCCGCCGCCAGAGCGGACCGTTGCAGGGTCATATTGCCCCGCCGGCACGGTCCACGGGCTCTGAAACGATCGCAAAGAAGCCGGACGTCTGCAAGCTGTGTCGCGAAGAGTTCGCGCATGCTCGGCGCGCGCACGTCGCGAGACCGGGCTCGCCCGAATACGAAGGCCGTCGATGATGTCGTAGATCAACGACGCCTTCCACGTCGTGAAGTTGGTGCTGTTCGAGCCGGTTCCGTTCAGCTTGTCGCTGGTCTTGTTATGGGTCTGACGAACGGCCAGATCGAGATCCGCATACTTGGCGAACGGCAAATCCTTCAGAAGCGGAATGTCCAACTTCGCCGTAAGCCCTCGAGCACCTTCTGGCTTCCGTCCCAGTCAAGGCCCCAGCTGATGATGAATTCGCTATGCGGGAAGCCATCGTCGAGATGGGTGTCGTTGACGCGTCGGACCGGAATTCGACACCGGCGGCGGCCTTGATGGGGCCGGCGCCCCAGCCGTCGAACAGGTTGCCGTGAATGTTACCGGCGACGACTGTTCTGATTGTCCCAGAAGTCTTCGCCAAGCAAGTTATAGACGTACTTTCACGCCGGCCGAGTTCGGGTCGATCGGACCGAAAGCATCGAGCGGTTCGCAACCAGCTGCGGCCGGATCCGGAACGCCACCGGGGTTAAGCGTTGTCGCGGCACGGCACGCGGGATTGACCGGTTGCCGGGTCGATGACGACGTCGAGCGCACGGGACCGCCGTACGCCGTTAGGCGTGTTCGCCAGCCGCTGCGTCAGGTGGTCGTGCCCATACTGATAATAGGCGTCCCAGGTCCACGAACCGAACAAATCGCCCTCAAGGCCCAAACTCGACGCGCCACGTCCGGTTCTGCGAATGGTTGATCTGTCTCACATAAGTCCGCAATGTCGCGGCTATACAGGAAGCCGGACAACCCGGCATTCGTCAGTTCTGTAGCGACGCTCGCAGGCAGATACGGATTGTCGACGCCGATGAAGCTACTGGACGGGCCTCCGAATTCGCCTTGCTTGTTCGTCGTCGTGCTCTTGTCCGTAACGAAAGCTCCAAGTGCCCCTTCAGGCTGTCGGTGAAATCGTAATCCGTCCGGGTGAGAGTAGCTATATCGCTCGATCGGCGGCCGGAGCGTCGTGTTGGCATAACTTGACGCTCCATCGCCTCCCTGTTGCGGAGTGAACGGGCCCGGGGCGGCGTAATTGCCCGGGCATATACGGGATCAGACCCGTGCCGGCCGCGTTGAATTGCTGGTTGACCAGGGACGCCGGAAGGGCGCCGCCCACGCCGGCAAGGATCAGTCCGTTCTGCGGCTGCTGCTTGGTGCGGCTGTCGGGGCCGATGATGTAGTGAGGCGTGCCGTCCGCCAGGTAATTTGGATTTGTAAAGACATTGTACGACGAGGCGCACCAGGAGCGGACCTCGGAGCAGAAGCCGATGCCACCGGAGTGCTGGAATTCGCCGCCGATCAAGAAGTGACCGCGGTCTCCGGCAAAATTGAAGCCGGCGTCTCCGCTGACATGGAAGTCCTTGCCGTCATTGCTGAATGTCTGGCCGTAGTCGACCTGCGTTTTGATTCCGTTGAACGTGTTGTCGAGTGATGAGGTTCACCACGCCGGCAATGGCGTCCGTTCCGTAAGCCGCCGAAGCGCCGCCCGTCACCGTTTCAGTCCGGCCGATCAAGACCGTCGGAATCAGGTTGAGATCAACCGCGCCACCATTCGTGCTTGGGACGAACCGGTGGCCATTCAGCAGGGTCAGGGTGCGCGTGCCGAAGAACGGATTCAGGCCGCGCAGGTTCGCGAGCGTGGCGCCGACATTGAAGTTGCCGAGACCGACGTTTGCAGGAGACGTGAAGTTGGAGTTCTGAGGCATCTGGGCGACGACGTCGCTGATGTTGACGATGCCCATCTGCTGCATGAACTGTTGGTCCATGACCGTTACGGGCACCGGCGAATTCGAGGCCATTGCGCTGGATGTGCGATCCGGTGACGACGATTTCATTGACCGGCGATGGGCTCGCCGCCGCAGTTTTCTGTGCGCCAGCCCCCTGATTTTGCGCGAAAGCCGCAGTCCCCGCTAGCGACACCGTCAGCGCCAGGACGCTGACCATTGTTGCCGAACGGACCACGCTGGTGCCGATCGACCTGTCTTCTCTTCGTGCTGTTGACATAGTTCCCCCTTCTCCCCGCCGCGTCCTGTTGGACCCGAGCGGTGTTCACATGTCGCCAGCCTCCGAGAGAGTTGATAACTCTCCCAGGATCCGAGTCGGGCTTGGATTCTCGTGCAAGGGAAATTTCACGGCTCAACGCCGCTTACAGGTCTTATTTTCTCTTTGGATTTTCGTCAGTTTCTTGGTGCGCCCATTCCCCTGCGCGTGACCCCCAATGATCGTTCCTCCCCCAACGTGGTCATGTTGACGTTACAATTTTTATTCATGTGCAGAAGTGTAAAAAATAGTTAGTCGGCATTATCCCGTGTTGTTAGCGGAGTGTTATTCGGATCGGTAACGGCAGGTGAAACGTGCTGCCGGGAGGGTGCGAAACAGTTCCAACGCGGATTCGGGACGTCACGAGCGGCCCGGTTGCGGCTGCGTGTGGGGTAAAACGGCAGTGGCCGGACCCTTTCGGATCCGGCCACACCGTCGCCCAAGCACCCCAGATGGGCGTATCTGGCTCCTGGGAGCTAGTACCGCAGGCGCACGCCCATGCGGAACGACGCACCCGCCACATCGAAGTAGACGGGGTTCGTTGCCGAGCCATTGCCACCCGGAGCAATCGGCGGATCCTTGTCGAACAGGTTGTTGATCGAACCAAAGAGCTGAATGCCGTGGGTGTCGCCGGATTCGATGTCGTAGGTGAACGCCAGGTTGACATAGAACCGCGACGGGACGTGGTTCATGTTGATCGAGTTGATCAGCGTCGGAGAGTAACCCGGATCGTTCGGGCCGACGCGATCGCGGCGATAGGCGCCGGCACCGATATAGCGGCCCTGGACCGTCAGCGAGAGCGGATCGTTGGAATAGGTGATCCAGCTGTTGATGATCCAGTACGGTGCCGGGTTCCAGTCCACGAACGCATCGAGCGGGCCGGAGGCGCCGGCATAGTCGAGGCTGCTCTGACCCGTATTGACGATGAAGTCATACTGATAAGAAGCGATCGACCGGAAGTTGATCGAGCCGGGCATGGTGTCCCTGATCTTGTTCAGGGCCAGCATGTAGTCCACCTCGAAGTCGAAGCCGCGGCTCGTGATGCGGGCGTAGTTGCCGGCGGTGTTGTCGATGAACGTGATCAGGCCGTAACCGCTGGTGGCGGTGATGCGCTCGCAATACTGACCGACGGTGTAGCAGAGATTGGCAATGTTCTGCGCGCCGATATTGCTGTTGATCGCGTTGTTGAGCTTGATCTCGTACCAGTCCACCGAGAACCGCAGTCCGTCCAGGAAGCCGCCCGGTTGGATGACGGTGCCGAGCGTCCAGGTGTTGGCGTTTTCGGGCAACAGATTGACGTTACCGCCGCCGAGAACCGGAAGTGCGTCCGTTGCGCCGGTCCACGGGTTGTTGACGGTGCCGCCGAAGCCGCCCGGCGTCGAGGGATTCTGAGAAATGTACAATTCGCGGAAGCCGGCGACACGGATGTCGCGGGACCGCGTTCCACGGAACCGCAGCCAGTCGATCGGATCATAGAGAGCGCTGATCTTCCAGGTCGTGATGTCGGTCGACCGCGAGGTCCCTCCGGCGCCGATGGTCCTGTTGATGCTCTTGTTGTGGGTCTGGCGGATCGCGCCGTTGAGTTCGAGGTTCCGGGCGAAAGGCAGATCCTTCAGCAGCGGGACGTTGATTTCGCCGTAGCCTTCCAACACCTCCTGCTTGCCAGCGAAATCAAGCTGATAGCTGAGAGCGAACTGGCTGTAATAGGGCGGGGGACCGCCGTGGGTTACGTCGCCCGTATCCACCCGGTATTCCGCACCGACGGCGACGCCGATCGGACCGGCGCCGAAGCCTTCGAACAGATCGCCATTCACGTTGGCCGCGATGACGTGCTGCTGGTAGGTGAAGTCCTCGACCAGCGTGCGGTGAGAGTATGCCAGCGATTCCGGGGAAGCGTTGTTCAGGCCGAACAGGTTCATCGGCACGCAATCCGCGGCGAAGCTGGCAAGCGGATTGGTGGAGCTGACACCGTCGCGAACGACACGGCAAACCGGATCCGCCGACGTATTCAAGCCGGAACTTGCGTCACCCGGCGTGTTGTAGGGGAACACGGCGTCCAGCGCCCAGTTGAAGAACTGGTTGACCTTCAGATTGGCCAGCCGCTGGTGCTGGATGTTCTTGCCGTACTGGTAATAGAAGTCCCAACCCCAGTTGTCCGTGAACTTGCCGTTGCCGCCGACCACGAAACGATAGGTATCGTTTTTCGTGTCGTTGGTCTGGCGCGCCAGATCGAGCATGTTGCGGTTGAACAGAGCGCCGGTCGACGGGATCAGCGCGGCGATCGCGGGAGTTAGGTACGCATTATCCGGCAGGATCGTCTGGAAGCCGGCGCCGAAGGCCCAGCCGATGTTCACGCTCTTGCGCTGGCCATAGCCCGCTTCGAAGAACAGGTTGGTCGTGTCGTTGAGCTCGTAGTCCAGATGCCCGAACAAGGCGAAGCGCTTGACGGGAACCCGGATCTTCAGCCCTTCGTAGACTGAATCGCCGTCGCCGCCCTGACGTCCCTGGAAGACGAAGAAGTTGGTCGGCGAGTTGAACTGGCCCGGATCGAAATCGAGCAGGGCCGTGCCGGCATCGTTGAACCGCATATTGCCGACCGTCGCCGCGCCCGCGCCGAACGCCGGGAACACGCCGGTATGGGTCGAGTTGGCGGATTTAGAGTTCGGCAGGATCATGTAATGCGGGGATCCGTTGGTCAGATATCCCGTGTTCGTGATGTCGTCCCATGACTGGGAGCACCATGTGCGGGAGCTGGCGCAATCGCCGATTTCGCCGGAATCCTGGTATTCGCCGCCCGCCACGAGGTGGAAGCGGCTGCCGATATCCCATCCGCCCGCGATGGCGGCATGCTTGTCCTTGCCGTCGCTGCGGAAGGTCTGGCCGTAGTCGACCTGGGCTTTGATTCCCTTGAGGTTTTTGTCGAGAATGACGTTGACGACACCCGCGACGGCATCCGTACCGTAGGCCGCCGATGCGCCGCCGGTCACCGTCTCTGTCCGCGCCACCAGCAGGGACGGGATCAGATTAAGGTCGACCGCGCCGCCATTGGTGCTTGGGACGAAGCGGCGCCCGTCGACCAGCGTCAGGGTGCGGGTGCCGTAATACGGGTTCAGGCCGCGCAGATTGGCGAGGCTGGCGCCGACGTTGAAGTTGCCGAGGCCGACATTGGTCGGGCTGACATAGGCCTCGTTTTGCGGCATCGAGGCGACAACCTCGCTGACGTTAACGAGCGACAGCTTCTCCATGTATTCGGAATCCAGCACCGTCAACGGATTCGGCAAATCGAAGCCGGTCCGGCGAACGCGGGAGCCGGTCACGAAGATCTCGTTCACGGGCGCCTGATTGTTTTCCGTGCTTTTCTCCGGATCCGACGATTGGCCGCTGGCCTGGCCGGTCGCTTGACTGCCTGCCCGACTATCGCTTGATTGATGTCCGGCGCCCTGATCCGCCGCAAAGGCGGCAGTTCCCGCGAGTGAAACCGTCAGCGCGATTACGCTGACCATCGTTGCCGCTCGGACCAGTCTCTCCCCGATCGGCTTGCTCTCGTTTGACGTGTTTATCATTATTCCCCCTTGTCCGACGTTCCCGGCTGGACGTTGTTGGTGGTGTGTTTACCCCAGCTCACGAGAGGGCCTGGAGGCTCCCTCGAGTCCTATGTCGGGCTTGGATACGTGCGGATAGGGGCGGAACGGCCCCGAACGCGCCTCAGCTCGCGTGGTTTCCACAGCCTTTATTATTGGCTCTTGATGGCGTTTTTGATTTCCAGCCGATTTCTAATGCGCGAGGCAATAGAAAGATCCTCCCCAAACAGAGTGTGTTGACGTTACAAGTTTCCGCGTTCCGCAAAAGCGTAAAAAACCGTTAGTCGACTGAAGATCTCCGTGTTAGCCTCGTGTTAGTCGATCGTTAACGCGGGGGAGACCGCCGGGGGGCGGTGCTGAAACGGTCCATGCAGATGGAAATACGCAGAGTCCGGGCTGCTGCGCTCGTACGCAGAAAAAATCATCGAGTTGGGACAACTCGGTAAGTCACAGCTCTATCCAAAACTTCTTCTTTATCTCGTGGACGCGAGCCTGAAGGGCGATGCGCCGCCGAAAGAGATCGACATTGCACTCGATGTCTTCGGCAAGGACAAGTCATTCGATGTCCATGAAGATTCCATCGTGCGGGTCTATGTCCACAGCCTGCGCGGCAAGCTGGACGAGTATTACCGCCACGTCGGCCAGAACGACGAACTGAAGATCGATATCCCGAAAGGCGGCTACCGGGTCGTTGCGATCCTCCAGAAAAGCCTGGAAGAACCCGCGGCGGAAGCCGCTCCGCCGTCGCCCATGGTGAGCAAGGTTCCCCGGCGTGGAGGGCCGCCGCTGCTTCTTTACGGATTTGTCGGCGTGATCCTTCTCGTCTCCATCCTAGGCAATATCTATTTCGGCCTGCTTCAGACGCCTCACGCGCCGAACGTTGCCGACAAGGCGGCGGATACCTTTCCCTGGCGTGCGCTGGTGCGGGATAACAAGCCGATCACCATCGTTCTCGGCGATCTCTATTTCTACAGCGAGATGGATCCGGAACTCGGCCGGATGCGGTTTATCGGCGACGTGCCGGTCAATTCGCGCGAGTCCCTGCGCCGGTTTCTCACGGAACATCCGGATCGCGTGGCCTTGATGGGCGGGCCCGATACGACCCTGCTGACCAAGGGAACGGCCTATGGGCTGGCCGCAATCATCCCCATCCTGCACGGGCACCGCGGGGAGGTTAAGCCGACGATCCTGGACGAGTTGGATTTGGATGTGATCCGCAAGGACGACGTCATCTATATCGGGCCGCTGCATCGGCTCGGCCCGCTCGCGGCGCTTTATAATTCGCTCTCCCGCTACGACTACGATCGCCCGAAGAACCGGCTGACCGACCGGAAGACCGGCAAGGTGATGGAAGCGCGGGACCCGATGTCGCGGGAAGGCGTGGACTACGGGCTATTCGCCGAGTTCCGGGGGCCGGACGGCAATCGCATCATGATCTTCACGTCGGTCGCGTCGGATATCGGGCTGTTGCAGATCGTCCGCAGCATGACCTCGAAGACCGAACTCGAGCACATCAGGCAGATGCTGATAGCTCAGGGAGACGCCAAGCCGGATTCCTTCGAGGCGCTGTTCTCGGCGACCGGTTACGATCGCACGGATCTCAGCGCGAAAATCGTCGAGGTCCATCCGCTGGACCTGCCGGCGGCGGTGGACGGTAGCGGGCGCCTCTGATCGCGGCGGCGAGCGGCGTCAGATCGCGCGCTTGCTCATCTGATCGGCGATGAATTCCGCCTGCCGGATCGCCAGCGCGACGATGGTGAGCGTGGGGTTCTCCGCGCTCGCCGAGGTGAACTGGCTGCCGTCCGAGACGAACAGGTTCTTGATGTCGTGGCTCTGGCCGTGCTTGTTCACCACGCCGTCGCGCGGTTTCGCGGACATCCGGTTGGTGCCCATATTGTGGGTCGAGGCGGCGGGCGGCGAGAGGATCACGCGGGTCGCGCCGACCGAGCGGTAGAGCGCTTCGGCCTGCTTGTAGCCGTGGGCGCGCATGGCGTCGTCGTTCGGGTGGTCGTCGGCATGGACATTGGCGACCGGCAGGCCGTATTGGTCCTTCACATCATGGTTGAGCGTGATGCGGTTGGTCTCCATCGCCATGTCTTCGCCGATCACCCAGGTACCCGCCATATTCGCGAAATCGTCGATCATGGAGGCGAATTCGCGGCCCCACATGCCCGGCGCGATATTCGCGGCCAACGACGGCGGGTTCATCGACAGGATCTCCAGCAGATAGCCGCCGGCGAAGCCGCGTTCCGGCTTGAAGGCCGCTTCGTCCTGAACCAGGGTCGAGATCGTCGTGCCGCGATACATATGCACCGGCTTGTCGAACACGCCCCAGACGAGGCCGGTCGTATGGCGCAGATAGTTCCGGCCGACCTGTCCCGATGAATTGGCGAGCCCATCGGGGAACATGGACGAGGCCGAATTCAGCAGCAGGCGGGGGCTTTCGATCGAATTGCCCGCCACGCAGACGATGCGCGCCTTCTGCCGCTGCGTCTTGCCGTCGGCATCCATGTAGACGACGCCGCTGACCTTGCCCTTTTTGTCGTGCTCGATCTGCAGGACCATGCTGTTCGGGCGGACTTCCGCCCTGCCGGTCTCCTCCGCCTTCGGGATCTCGGTGTAGAGCGTCGACCACTTTGCGCCGAAGGTGCAGCCCTGTCCGCAGTAGCCGGTCTGCTGGCAGCTCAGACGGTTGTCGCGCGGGATCGAATTGATGGCGATCGGGGATTGCCGGCATCCGGTGTAACCGATGGCCTTGGCGCCCGCATACATGACCTTGCCGTTGTTGTTGATCGGCAGATGGGGCAGGCCGTTGGTGCCGGTCACGCCCATCTTGGCCTCGGCCTTTTCGTAGTACGGGATCATGTCCGCAAGGCCGATCGGCCAGTCGAGAAGATTGGCGCCCTTGATCTCGCCATAGGTCGTGCGGGTCTTGAATTCGTGTTCCTGGAAGCGGAGCGATACGCCGGTCCAGTGATTGGTGCTGCCGCCGACGAGCTTGCAGATCCAGGCGGGGAGATTCGGCGAGGTCTTTCCCACCGACCAGCCGCCCGAGGTCGTGCGCGGATCGAGCCAGGTGAACTGGCCGAACGCAAAGACGTCGTCGTTTTTGTAATCCGAAATGTCGAGCCGCTTGCCCGCCTCCAGCACGACGACGGAAATGCCCTTCTGGGCGAGTTCGTTGGCGAGCGTGCCGCCGCCGGCGCCGGAACCGACGATCACGACCACGGAGTCGTCGTTGAGATCGAATGTCTTTGCCATGATCAGAGCCAATCCAGATCGTCGAAACCGCGGTGCAGATAGCCGCCTTCGGGAGCCGAGGGGCCCTCGAAGCCGAATTTCATCCAGGCGTCGCGGTTGTTGTAGAGCGGCGTGAGCGTGCCGCCGTAGACCTTCTTGAAGAAGGCGGAGCTCTCGATCTCCTTCAGGGCCGCGATGCGCGTCGCTTCGATGGTGGTGTCGGCGAAACGTGTGCCGTCGACTTTCATGGTGCGGGCGTCAAGATCGGCGATGCCGTCCGCCAGCAGCGCCTTGGTCTTGGCGTCGCGCGCCGCCTCGTCGTCGAGCGGGGCAATGGCGCTGGCATAGACGGCGTCGACCAGCTGGTCGTGCGGAAAGAGGTCGCGCGTGAAGCGCATCAGCGCCGCGCCCTGATCCGGCGAGAGGGTCTTCAATTCCATCGCCCAGGCGCCGCCGCGCCCGAGGATCAGCGGCGTCCCGCCGAGCAGCACGACGGCCGCTCCGGTGACGGCCGTGCTCTGCAGCAAGGCCCGCCGTGTCAGTTTGTTCGATTGATGCGTCTGTCTCATCGCTTCTCCCCCAAGATGCGCGAAATCCATGTTAGGCCCCGCCCGGAAAGAGTCAAACCGGCATATCGGCTAATGCGACGAAGTGTCGAGGCGCGTCGCCATTGCGTCAGCCCTTGCGCGGCGGACCGCTGAAGACGGGGTTGAGGCCGAAATGCGCCTGGGCCCTCAGGCCCTCGACGCGGGGATGGGCCGTGACATGGATGCGGTACATCTGAACGTCGCGGAAATAGCGCTGGAGCCGGTTGTTGCGGTAGGTCACCGTGGCGCCGGCGGTCTGGAACAGCATCTCGACCGCCTCGCAGGCCATCAGGCACGCCTCGCGGCTCATGCCCCAGACCTTCATCGTATCGCTCGAGGTGATCGGCGTGCCGTCGCGCTGCCAGCGCCGGCATTGTTCCATATAAAGCTCCGCCGCGGCCAGATTGAGCGCCTCGGCTGATTCCGTCAGCATCATCGCCTTGCCGAAGAAGCGCTGGCTCTCGGGATCGTCGAGCCGTCTTCGCGCCGGGATTTCCCGGCATCGGCTTGGTGCGCATCAATTCCTCATATTCGTCCAGCGCCGCCCAGGCCGCGCCGCTGGTGATCGCGCCGAACTCGGTGTGATAGGAGCCGCCGATGATGCCCAGATACATCGGATTGCCATGCAACCGGGTGCCGGGCGTGCCCTCCGGCATGTGCTCGGACGACAGGAGGACGTTCGAACTGGTGATGTGCCGGTCGGGAATGAATACGTTTTCGATCCGCACGCCGTTCGAGCCGCTGCCGCGCATGCCGAGGCTTTTGTCGCCGCCCCAGTCGTCGAGGATGGTGAAGCTCTCGCGCGGCACGGCGAAGTTGAAGCCGGCTGGCCGGCCCTCGGCATCGGGCAGGATCGCGGCGCCCACGAAATGGGTCGCCAGCGGCACGCCGGACGCGAATGTCCAGACGCCCGAGGCCCGGTAACCGCCCTCGACCCGTTCGAACACCGCATCGGGCGTCGGCGAGGCCTTTTGGGCGGCGCGGAAGTCTCCGGTCGGGCCGAACAGCTCGGCCTGGGCTTCCTCCGGCCAGTGCGATGCGATCAGGTAGGCATGCGATGTCGCCAACGTATAGCACCAGCCGCTCGACGGATGACCGCGTGCGATTTCCTGGATGACCTTCACGAAGGTCGGATAGTCGAATTCATAGCCGCCGAAGAGCCGGGGCTGCACGATGCGGTAGAAGCCTCCCTCGAGAAACCGCTTATGGACCTCGTCGGAGTAATGGCCCCGTTCGTCGCTCGCATCCTGCTCGGCCCGCAGCAGGAGCCGCAGGGACTTGGCGCGCCCGATCAAGGTCTCGGGCGTTAGCCCCGGCTCCGGTGGTGGCAGCGGCTTACGCTTGATATTCCTGTCCCGTCGACCGATTTGCGACATTAATTACCCCATCGAGACGCCCTATCTGCCTTTCGGCATGGTGCATGATGCCAGCGAGGATGTCACGGGCGGCCGAAAGCGTATTGCGCAAAAAAAGAGAGGCCGGGAGCGTGGAAATCACGCCGCCCGGCCTTGTAGAGGTCTCAGTCTGGATCTTAGAAGTCGCGCCGTATCGTGATGGTCCACTCACGCGGTGCGGCGACCGTTCCGAGCGCGGCGCCGAAGTTGTTCCGCTGATCGGTCTTGTTCGTGTAGTAGAGCTTGTCGAACAAGTTGGTGACGCCGAACGATACCGACCAAATCGGGTCTTGCGGCTTCCAGGTCAGGCGCGCATTGACGAGCGCCATGCCCTTCTGCTGGGTGTAGGGATTGGTCTTGATGGTGTCGAAATAGATCGTCGAGCGGTACACAACGTCGACCCGCGGCGTGAACGTGCCGAAGTCACCGGTTTCCAGGTCGTACTGGCTGCTGGCCGTTCCGGTCCATTTCGGCTGACCGTTCAACGGGCTGTTGAGATTCAGGCCGAACGGGCTCGGCACGCCGCCGAGGAACGCATTCGGACCGTTGACCAGCGGCGACAAGGTTTTGAACTTGAAGTCGTTCATGCCGACGCCGGCGTTGATTTGCCAGTGCTCGGTCGGCTGGAAGATGGCTTCCAGCTCGAAGCCCTGAAGCCGCGAGTTGCCGCCGTTGTCGACATAGAACGGTGAACTCGTACGGCATCCGACCGGCGCGGTCGGGCAGCCGCCAAGGGTGAGCTGCATGTTCTTGAACTGCGTGTAGTAGATAGCGCCATTCACACGCAGCCTGCGGTCCAGCCATTCGGTCTTGAAGCCGACCTCGTAGGAATAGACGTTCTCGGTTTTGAACGAGAACAGGTCGGTCGCGAGGTTGAAAGGCCGGCCATTGATTCCGCCGGCGGTAAAGCCGGTGGCGAAGGACGCGTAGACCAGAGCATCGTCGGTGACCTGGTAGTCGAGCGAAACCTTCGGGGTCCATTTGCTTTCGCTGGCATCCGCCCGGACATTGTTGGCGCCCGGCTGGATCGGCCAGAAATAGTAGCGGAAGAAGGTATAGCTCTTGTGCTCGGTGCTATAGCGGATCGCCGTGGTCAAGTTTAAGCGGTCCGTGAGATGCCATTCGAGATGGGCGAAACCCGATTTGTTCGACAACGTCGCGGGGTCGCCGATCTGGAAGTCCTGCTGGAACGGGATAGAGAACGGCGCGACACCGAAATCGCCCGTCGTGGAGGGAATCGGGATGGTAATGCCGAAGCCTTCGAAGGCGACACGGCCACCGTTGAAGTCTTTGGTCTTCAGATAGAAACCGCCGACAGTCCAATCGACGAAATCGTTGAACAGGCTGCCGCTCAACTGGATTTCCTCGCTGACCTGATGGTGCCGGACGGTGTTGTAGACTTCCTGCACCGGCCAGGGGCTCGCTTGCTGGCTCGAACCGAAAGCACCGCGATACTGGCGGTAGCCGGTGATCGACTTGAAGTGGATCTGGTCGGTCACCTGGGCTTCGAAGATGTTCGAGATCTGCATCGTCTTCAGCGTCGAGATCGGCGGATCATACATCTCCGATCCCGGATCGCCCGGGCGCGGAACGCGCGGCGTCACGCCATCGCTGTTTGGCGTAGCGTCCCAATAGCCGGGATTGCCGTAGATCGCGTAGCTGACATACGGGTTGTTCGGGTAAATCGACGCGCGTAGGGCCGGCGTATCGACCAAGCCGTAATAGGTCTTGCCGATGCCATCCAGCCACAGTGCCAGGCCATTCGGCTGACCGGCGAAATCCGGCCGGATCGCGCCCGTTGTCGGATTGATCGCTGTGAAGTTATGCGGCGCGGTATTGGTTACCGGCGGCGCCTCGGAATTGTCATCCGAATATTCGATCCGGATGGTGTTCTCGATGCCATCGGCGATCAGCCATTTGGCGGCCGCCTTGAAGGAGGCAACGTCAGTGCCCCCGAGTGTGCCGACCTTGCAGCCTTGCCGGTTTCCGCCGTCCGTGCCGATGCCCTGGCCGAGCTTGCCGGCCATGCTCGGATAGAGGCAGGCCCAGTTCATCCGGGTGACGAAGCCGTCCTTACGGACGTATCCGGCAGACATGCGCAGGAACAGCTTGTCCTTCACGACAGGGACGTCGATCGTGCCTCTGACGTCGTAGTGATTGTAGTTGCCGTAGGTGGCCTGGATGTTGCCGGAACCGTCGCCTTTCGGCTCGTTCGAGAAGATACGGAACGCGCCGCCGACCGCGTTACGACCGAACAGAGTGCCCTGCGGGCCACGCAACACTTCGATCCGACCGATGTCCAGGAGCTCGAAAACGCTGCCCTGGACGGTGGCGAGATAGATTTCGTCGTCATAGAAGCTGACGCGCGGCGAATAGCTGTAGAGGAAGTCCCCTTGGCCCAAGCCCCGGATAAAGGCCTGGTTGGACTTGCCGTTACCGGCGGTGCCTTCGCGCATGATGACGTTGGGCGCCGCATCCGCAACCTGCACGATATTGGTGATGCTGCGCTGCCGGAGAATGTCGCCGGTCACTGCAGTGATCGAAATCGGCGTTTTCTGCAGGTTTGTTTCGCGGAATTCGGCGGTTACCGTTATTTCCGGCAGACCACCCGCATCGTCCGCCTGGGTCGATTGCTGGCTGCCTTCCGCCGCTATGGCGCCGGATGAGGCAGCCATGCCGAGCGGTGCGGCCAGTGCAAATAGAACAGCAAGTTTGGATGTTGTAGATACAAGACTTGCGCGGGTCGGACTTTCCCAAGTCCGACGGCCGCTCGCAAAGAGCGTCATAACGTTCCCCTCCCAATTGCAATGTCAGATCTGACGGCGTTACTCCCCTGGCCGTCAGGATCCCCCCGAGTGACTTTTGAAAGCACACTGACGAATTGATTTTCGGAAAATAGAGGATGAAGAGTTAAGTATTAGATGATCGCGTCCAAGTTATAGTGCGGAAATTCACATTGAACCGGTTAAGTAATTACTTAAATAACTGCGTCCGTTGAGGGCCAAGCCCTGCTTTTCTTCTAGATGGTTATTGATTAAAGAACTTCTATAATACTTATAGAAATTATTCTTTGATATCAGGGAGATAGGCTGTGACCAAAGGCGAGGCGAGGCGGCCCGGCGTGGGCGTTCTGTTTGGCCCTCAATTACTGCGTCAAGGCTTTCGCGCGCCCGATCAGGTCGTCCGGCGTGAGATCCGGTTCCGGCTGAGGCACGGGTACGCGCGCGACGTCGCGGCTTTTCGCTCCGGTTTGAGACATTTACTTCCCCCGCACGTCCTGCGCGACGCGCTCTTTTTTCTCACGGCGAAACTCATCGGATTGGAAGACTAGGGCATTGTGGCGCGGAGGCCAACGCGGCTCTTTCCCGAGTCATCGCAACCGGATCTCGCCGCTTGTCGCGCGGCCGTGTCCGCGGGCAATTCGCCTGGATCTTATTTTCGTTCCCGGGGGAAAGGATTTTCGCTGCTGCTGCGTTGTAATATCGATCCCGTTGTAACAATTGTGATGTTTTCTTGCGGCATCACGTTCGGCGGGATATTGCCATGGATTGCGATGGTGCAAATTGCAATTATATGCTAGCTGCATTCTCGGAGAGGCGGCGGAGCGGTTTTTAGGCGGAGTGCTCAGGTGACACGGCTGCGTCTCTTTGGATTCGTCATTGCCATAGCGTTGGTTGCGGCCGTGGCGTGGCGCTTGCCACGGCACTCAATGGCCAAGGCCCCCGTCGACAACGCGGTGCCGGTTATCGCGGAACTGGCCAAGGCGCAGGATGTGCCAGTCTATGTTCGCGGGCTCGGCACGGTTCAGGCCTACAATACAGTCACCATCAAGTCTCGGGTCGACGGCCAGATCATGGACGTCCTGTTCGAGGAAGGGCAGGAGGTGAAGGCCGGGGATCCTCTCTTCCAGCTCGATCCGCGCCCGTTCCGGGCGGCGCTCGATCAGGCCGAAGCCAATCTCCAGAAGGATGTGGCGCAGCTCGATGCCGCCAAGCTGAATCTGCAGCGTTATTCCAAGCTGCTCGATAAGGGCTTCCAGACCCGGCAGAATTTCGACAATCAGAAGGCGACGGTTGAGGGGTTAGAAGCCTCGATCAAGGCCGATCAGGCCCAGATCGAGACCGACAAGCTCAATCTCGGTTACGCCACCGTGACCGCGCCGATCGACGGCCGGACCGGTGCGCGGCTGGTCGATTCCGGCAATCTGGTGCAGGCGGGGCAGGGCACCAATCTGGTGACGATCGCCGAGATGAAGCCGATTTTCGTCAGCTTCACCGTGCCGCAAGCCTCGCTCGACGCGATCCGCGACGCGGAGGCGGCGGGTTCGCCGGATGTGCAGGCCTTTACGGCCGACGACAGCAAGATGATCGCTACCGGCAAGCTGACATTGATCAACAATCAGGTCGACACGTCGACCGGCACCGTGCGGCTGAAGGCGACTTTCGCGAACGGCGATGAACGGCTGTGGCCGGGCGCTTTCGTCAATGTCCGCCTGATCCTCTCCGTCCGGAAGAACGCGGTCACAGTGCCGGCGCAGACGGTGATGCAGGGGCCGAACGGGTCTTACGTCTATGTCATCCAGCCGGACCGCACCGTCGAGCGCAAGCCGGTCGAGGTCGCGTCGACGCAGGACGGCCTGGCGGTGATCGGCAAGGGATTGGCGGCGGGCGAGCAGGTGGTGGTGGACGGGCAATACCGTCTGACCAACGGCACCAGGGTCAAGGTGGCGGCCGGCAACGAGCAGGATGCCAGCCTGGTGACGCCATGAGCGGCGCGCCGATGTTCCCTCGCGAGGGTGTCGCCAGATGAGCATTTCGGAAATCTTCATCAAGCGGCCGATCGCGACATCCCTGCTGATGGCGGGTTTGCTGATCTTCGGAGCGGCCGCCTATCCGCTGCTGGCCGTTTCCTCGCTGCCCAATGTGGATTTCCCGACGATATCGGTGCGGGCGGCGCTTCCCGGCGCCAGCCCGGACACAATGGCGTCCTCGGTTGCGACGCCGCTGGAGCAGAATTTCGCGGCCATTCCGGGCCTCGATCAGATGACGTCGACGAGCGGTCTCGGCTCGACCCGGATCACACTCCAGTTCGATCTCAACCGCGATATCGACGGCGCCGCGCAGGACGTGCAGACGGCGATCAACGCCACCGCCGGCCTGTTGCCGAAGGACATGCCGAGCCCGCCGACCTACCGGAAAACCAATCCGGCCGACCGCTCGATTCTGATCTATGCCGTCCATTCGGATGCGATGCCGCTCTACAAGGTAGACGATTACGCCTACACCCTGCTGGCGCAGCGGCTTTCCTCGGTCAGCGGCGTCGCGGAGGTGGACGTGGCGGGCCAGCAGCATTACGCGGCCCATGTTCAGGTCAACCCGCTGGCGCTGGCCTCGCGCGGGATCGGGCTCGAGGACGTCCGCACCGCGATCACCACGGCGACGCTCGATGCGCCGAAGGGCAACCTCGAGGGCGAGCATCAGTCCTACACCATCGATACCAACGATCAGCTCGTAAACGCGGCGGCCTACCGGAACATCATCATCGCCTATCGCAACGGCGCGCCGGTCCAGCTCAAGGATGTCGCGCAAGTCGTTGATTCGTCGCAGTCTCCGCGCGCGGGCGCCTGGTACAACACGACGCCGAGCGAATTGCTGCTGATCCACCGCCAGCCGGGCGCCAATACGATCGACACCGTCGACCGGATCAAGGCGCTGATGCCGGAGCTGGAGGCCTCTATCCCACCGTCGGTCAAGGTGGATCTGGTCTCCGACCGGTCGCAGATGATCCGCTCCTCGGTCGACGAGGTGGAGTTCACGCTGGTGCTCACCATCGTGCTGGTGGTGATGGTGATTTTCCTGTTCCTGCGCTCGCTTTGGGCGACGCTGATCCCGAGCGCGACGGTGCCGCTGGCGCTCGTCGCCACCTTCGGCGTCATGTATGTGCTCGGCTACAGCCTGGACAATCTCTCGCTGATGGCGTTGGCGATCTCGGTCGGCTTCGTGGTCGACGACGCGATCGTCATGATCGAGAACATCCACCGCTATATCGAGCAGGGCTACAAGCCCTATGACGCCGCGATCAAGGGCGCCGGACAGATCGGTTTCACGATCGTCTCGATCACCTTCTCCCTGATCGCCGTGTTCATTCCGCTCCTGTTCATGACCGGGATCATCGGCCGGTTGTTCCGCGAATTTGCGATGACCGTCACCTCGGCGGTCATCGTCTCGGCCTTCGTCTCGCTGACCCTGACGCCGGTGATGTGCTCGCGGTTCCTCAAGCCCGAAAAGGAGATAAAGCACGGCCGGATCTACATGGCGTCCGAGCGGTTCTTCGAGCGGATGCTGCGGGGCTATGATGGCGGACTGAAATGGGTGTTCCGGCACCAGCCCCTGATGCTCGGTCTCACGCTGGGCATGATTGCCCTGACCGCCGTTCTCTATGTCGTTATCCCGAAAGGATTTTTCCCCGAGCAGGATACGGGTTTCATCTTCGGTCAGGCCGAGGGGCGGCAGGATCTTTCCTTCGCCGATATGAGGCGGATCGAGAACCAGATCGCCAGCATTCTCGTCGCCGATCCGGCGGTGCAGGGCGTGATCGGATTCGCCGGCGCGACGGGCGGCAATCCGTCCGAAAGCTCTGCCCGGATGTTCATCCAGCTCAAGGACTTCGGCAAGCGCAAGGCGACCGCCCAGCAGGTGATCCAGCGGCTGAGGCCGAAGGTGGCGCAGGTGACCGGCGCGAAATTTTTCATGCAGGCGCAGCAGGACGTGACGGTCGGCGGTCGATCCTCGAAGACCGAATACCAGTACACCCTGACCGATTCTGACAGCGACGAGCTGAACCACTGGGCGCCGATCATCCAGCGGGCGATGGCGAAAACGCCGGGATTGCAGGACGTGGCGACCGACCAGCAGATCGCCTCGCCGCATGTCGCGGTTACCGTGGACCGCGCCGCCGCGTCGAGACTGGGATTGTCGCTCTCGTTGATCGACCAGACGCTATACGACGCGTTCGGCCAGCGTCAGGTGACGACGATTTACACCTCGACCAGCCAGTACAAGGTCATTCTGGAGGTCGAGCCGCAGTTCCAGAACGACCGGGCCGCGCTGAACAACATCTATGTCGCGAGCAATACGGGCGTTCAGGTGCCGCTCAGCGCCGTCGCCCGTTACAGCGACAAGATCGAGCCCCTGACGATCAATCATCAGGGCCAGTTCCCCGCCGTCACCCTGTCCTTCAACGTCACGCCTGGGACCTCGCTCGGCGATGCCGTGCAAAAGATCCAGACACTCATGGAAGGCCTTCATACGCCGGCGTCGCTCGAGGGCGCGTTCCAGGGTACGGCCCAGGCGTTCAAGGAGTCGCTCAGCTCGACGCCGCTGCTGATCGGGGCCGCGATCCTGGTGGTCTATATCGTGCTGGGTATGCTCTATGAGAGCTATATCCACCCGATCACCATTCTTTCCGCGCTTCCCTCCGCCGGCGTCGGCGCGCTGATCATGCTGATGGTCTGCGGCTATGATCTCAGCGTCATCGCAATCATCGGCGTTATCCTGCTCATCGGCATCGTGAAGAAGAACGCGATCATGATGATCGATTTCGCGCTGGAGGCGGAGCGCAAGGAGGGCAAGAGCCCGCTCGAAGCCATTCACGAGGCCTGCCTGCTGCGGTTCCGGCCGATCATGATGACCACGATGTCGGCCTTGTTCGGCGGCCTGCCCCTGGCGATCGGATTTGGCGCGGGCTCGGAATTGCGCCGTCCTCTCGGCATCGCCATCGTCGGCGGGCTGCTGGTGTCCCAGGCGCTGACCCTCTACACGACTCCGATCATTTATCTCTATCTCGATCGGGCGAGCCGGTGGCTTTCGGCGCATGGTTTCCGGCGGGGGCTGGGGCGTCCGGCGACGCTGGCGGACGCAGCGGCCGAGTGACGAGTCGTCAGAATGGATTAGAGGCGGTGCAATTCGGCTTAATAAGGTGCTCTCTGGATCGACCTGAAAACGCTCACATTCGGGCGGACTGGTCTTCACACTCGTTACAAAAGCGCCTAGTATACCGACCGGTAACACCAGCTAACGTACCATATCCATTCCATAACCACATAAACTGGCAGCGGCAGTCCGGAGGGGGATTATGACCTATAAGACGCAAATCGGATCTCTGAAGTCCTATGATAAGGGCGTCATCGAGGTCAAAGACGACCTGAAGCATTACGCGTTTTCCAACATCTTCGAGGTCGCGAACAACTCGAAGCCGTTCGAACGCGTCGCGGTCGCCAAGAATATCGAATACGTCGCGGAGGCCGTCCGCGTCGAAGGCACGTCGCCCTGGTATGCGTGCTCGCATGACGAGTTCGCGATCGTGATGGATGGCGAGGTCGAGTTCAACTTCGTGAAGCTCGATGCCGCCGCCGTGCCGGCCAATCCCTCGGGAGCCGTCCAGCTCTCCGCCGCGCCGAATGGCCAGAAGATGGGCCGTATCCGCGCCCGCCGCGGCCATCAGGTGCTGCTCCCGGCCGGAGCCGCCTACCAGATGAAATCGTCGGCGCCTGCCGTCGCGCTCATCCAGACCGCCGTTGGTCCCGTGACCATCGAGCGCTGGTCTGAAATCTGCACTCTTTCCTAAGCCAGTCCTGATCACCCGAAAGTACAGGAACGAAGATTATGAGCATCAAAAAGACAGACATCATTGCCTCCGAGCCGGATCCGAATCTCGGCTATCGCTCGTTCAAGTTCGGCAGCTTCGAATTCTCAGCGCGACGAATATTTCGTCCATATCAGGTGGCCGAAGGGCACGCATATCATGGAGATCGACCGCTTCCTGCGGGCGATGGTCCGCGATATCGGCTGGGGCTTCTTCTACGGCTGGATCTTCTTCGACGACGTGTTCGGAACGCAGAACCATTACGGCACCGTCGACATCTATGCCGGCACGTATAATTCGGGCCACAAGGCGAAGGGCGTCGATCTCCTCGAGACCTTCAACGCGGAAGACGTGAAGAAGGCGTTCGAGACGATTTCGCAGGATTGGATCAGCGAAGGCTACGATCCGCTGCGTGCGCCGCTCGAGACCGGTCATCCGGAAGGCCCGAAGGGCGCGCCGCGCAAGGACCCGCTGGTCCGCGGCTTCACGCCGGCCAAGCGCATGCTCGGGCCTCGCGGGCGACAACCCGGTCCGCTCCGACAGCACCGGCCATCCGATCAACCGCGCCTTTGCCGATCCAGAAGTTCGACAAGCCGGATATCGAGGCCGAAGCCGGGCTTCGAGGGCGAGCTGCATGCGATCAACCTGTTCGATCACATCGCGCGCTCGGACGTGACCTGGAACCCGTCCGTGACGGCGGTGACCAAGGCGAGCATCTGCTGCGTGACCAGCGAGGAGCACATGCTCCCCGTGATCCACGGCAACGACCGCAACGAATGGTTCATCCAGCTCACCGACGAAATCCACTGGCAGATCTCCAGGACAAGAATACCGGCGATCCGCGCGGCCTGATCGTCATGAAGCCGGGCGACGTTTGCGCCATGCCGGCGGATATCCGCCATCAGGGCTTCTCGCCGAAGCGCTGCATGCTGATGGTCATGGAGAACGGCACGCCCGGTCTCGAAGGCCGTTACGCTCGTGGCGAGCTTCCGCCGTATCCGATCGAAGACGAGAAGTGGGCCTGATCTAGATGGGTCTAGTTGAAGGTTCGCCCCGTTACCAAACGGGGCTCTTCATCGGCGGCGATTTCGTTCCCGCCGCCGATGGAGCGGAGTTCGACGTCCTCAATCCGTTCGACAATTCGCTGCTCGCGAAGATCGCGGAAGCGAAAAAAGCGGATATCGACCGCGCGGTAGCGGCGGCGCAGGCGGCGTTCCCAAAGTGGTCCCGCATGTCGCCGTCCGACCGCGGCCATCTGCTCTATAAGCTGGCCGATGCGATCGAGAAGGACCGGGACAACCTGTCGCTGATCGAAAGCCTCGATACCGGCCATCCGATCCGGGACACCCGGAATCTGGACGTCATGCGCACCACCGCGACGTTCCGCTATTTCGCGGGCATCGCGGACAAGAATGAAGGCGCGGTGATCCCGGTCGACACCGGGTTTCCTGAACTATGTGATGCGGGTGCCCGTCGGCGTGGTCGGTCTGATCGTGCCGTGGAATTTCCCGCTCATGTTCACGAGCTGGAAGATGGGACCGGCGCTGGCGGCGGGCAACACGATCGTGCTGAAGCCGGCCGAGCTGACGCCGCTCTCCACGCTCCGCGTCGCGGAACTGGCGGCGGAAGTCGGCTTCCCGGAAGGCGTGATCAATGTCGTTCCCGGCTACGGCCATATCGCCGGTCAGTATCTGGCCGAGCATACCGGCGTCGTCGAAGATCGGCTTCACCGGCTCCACGGTGACCGGCCGCAAGATCGTCGAGGCCTCGGCGGGGAACCTCAAGCGGGTTCAGCTCGAGCTCGGCGGCAAGGGCGCGAACATCATCTTCGAGGACGCGAATATCGACGCCGCCGTCAACGGTTCGGCCTTCGCGATCTTCCACAATCAGGGGCAGGCCTGCATCGCGGGCTCGCGGCTTCTGCTGCACGAGGCGATCGCCGACGAGTTCCTTGAGAAGTTCATCAAGCTCGCCAAGTCGATCAAGCTCGGCAATCCGCTGGATACGTCGACCGAGATGGGGCCGCTCACCTCGAAGATGCATCAGGATCGGGTGCTGCGCTATTGCCAGATCGCCCATCAGGAAGGCGGCGAGATCCTCATGGGCGGCAAGCCGCCGGAAGATCCCGCGCTTGCCAAGGGCTGCTTCGTGTCGCCGACCGTGGTCTCGGCCCAGCCGCAGGACCGCGTCTGTCAGGAGGAAGTCTTCGGGCCGTTCGTCTCCGTCTCGCGCTTCAAGACCGAAGACGAGGTGATGGAGATCGCCAATAACACCGCCTATGGCCTCGGCGGCGGGCTGTGGACCAATAATCTGGTCCGCGCGCACCGCCTCGCGCAGGTCATGGAGACCGGCATGGTCTGGATCAACTGCTACAAGCGGTTCCATCCGGGCTCGCCGTTCGGCGGCGTGAAGGATTCCGGCTACGGCCGCGAAATGGGCTTCTTCGCCATGCACGAATACACCGAGCCGAAATCGGTCTGGGTGAACGTGGACGCGAAGATCCCGCCCTTCTATCCGCGTTAATCGCTATCCGAGGTAACCCCGCCGGGGATTTTCCGGGGGGCGGGGACCCTCACTGCCTGCGAGACGTTTGTACTATCGTCTTTAACGGCATCCAAAGTCGGTTTAGGCTTGGGACGCGCAGCCTTATGAAGCCCTGTTTGTCCGCGTGACAAAACCAATACGCGCGCGGCAACGGCAGTCGAAAGGTGTCCGATGGCGAACAAGATATACAAGAAAGCCGAAGCCGCACTCGACGGGCTTTTGTTCGACGGCATGACGATCATGGCCGGCGGCTTTGGCCTGTGCGGCATTCCGGAGGAACTGATCATGGCGATCAGGAATTCCGGTGTGAAGAATCTCACGGTCATTTCGAACAATGCCGGTGTCGACGACTTCGGTCTCGGCGTGTTGCTTCAGACCCGGCAGGTCAAGAAGATGATCTCGTCCTATGTCGGCGAGAACAAGGAGTTCGAAAGGCAGTATCTTTCGGGCGAGCTCGAGCTCGAATTCAATCCCCAGGGGACGCTGGCGGAACGCTGCCGGGCGGGTGGTGCGGGCATTGCCGGCTTCTACACCCGGACCGGCGTCGGCACGGTCATCGCCGAAGGCAAGGAACACAAGGTGTTCAACGGCGAGACCTATATCCTCGAGACGGGGCTCGTCGCGGATCTCGCCATCGTGAAGGCCTGGAAGGGCGACACGCAGGGCAATCTGCTCTACCGGAAGACCGCCCGGAACTTCAATCCGAACATGGCGACGGCCGGCAAGGTGACGGTCGCCGAGGTCGAGGAACTTCTCCCGGTCGGCGAGATGGACCCGGACAGCATCCACACGCCCGGCATCTTCATCAGCCGGATTGTGGAATGCCCCACGCCGCAGAAGCGGATTGAAAAGGTCACGGTGCGCTCGCGCGAGAAGGAGGCCGTCTGATGCCCTGGACACGCGATCAAATGGCCGAACGGGCCGCGAAGGAACTCGAGGACGGTTTCTACGTCAATCTCGGCATCGGCATTCCGACGCTGGTGGCCAATTATATCCCCGAAGGCGTCGACGTTACGCTGCAATCGGAAAACGGCATGCTCGGCATGGGGCCGTTTCCCTTTGAGGGAGAGGAAGACCCCGATCTCATCAACGCCGGCAAGCAGACGATCACGGAACTGGACCGGACGAGCTATTTCTCCTCCGCCGACAGTTTCGCGATGATCCGCGGCGGCCATATCGATCTCGCAATTCTTGGCGCGATGGAAGTGGCCGATAACGGCGATCTCGCCAACTGGATGATCCCCGGCAAGATGGTGAAGGGCATGGGCGGCGCGATGGATCTCGTCGCCGGCGTCCGTCGCGTCATCGTCGTGATGGATCACACCAGCAAGGCAGGGGAATCCAAGGTCCTGAAGGCGTGCACGCTGCCCCTGACCGGCACGAAGGTGGTCAACCGGATCATCACAGATCTCGGTGTCTTCGATATCGTCGACGGCGGCGTAAAGATCACGGAACTTGCTCCCGGCGTGACCGAGGACGAGGTCCGCGCCAAGACTGAAGGTACCATCGTCGGCTGACCGGAACGTCGCTCGGCTCTAGCGTCCAATCACGCGTAACGCGTCGACATCGCTGAGGATGCGGTCGACAAGCCGCGTCATGGGTGCCGTGCGGACGGCTTCCGTGCGTTCGGCTCCGCTTCTGGCAGCGGCGCTCCCATGATCGCGCGCATCTCTTCCTCGCTCGGCACCTCGTCCTTCTCGGCTGTTTTAGCGAGCGCTGTCAGGGCCTCGGGCAGGGCGGTCGCCAGCGGTGCGAAGGCCGGATGCGGGCGCGGATCGATCTCCAGCGTGGCGGCGAGCGCCGTCAGGTGGCGGTGGAGCCGCTGGATCTGGGTCAGCAGCGCGAAGCTTCTGTAGCGTTGAGCCTTCGATGCCCGGGGCTCCAGCCGCATCCTCTGGAACATCGCATCCGTATTCGCGATCTCGATCTCGACTTGCCGCTTCAGCTCGACCGGGGCCGGGCCGTCCGGCGTCTTGCCGGTAACGAGGAGCCCGAACAGGGCCGCTGCATAATCCCGCAAGCGCCACATGGCGCGACCCAATTGTTCCGGCATCTGGTGGCGTTCCCAGATCGGCCAGAGTGCGAAACCGACCGCCAGCGCGATGCTGGTGCCGATCAGCGTGTCGACGATCCGGCCGATGACGTTGCTCCAGTCGCCCGCCGCGATACGGCTCAGCATGAGGATGATCAGCGCCGTAAGGCACGTCACGGATATGGCGTATTGCTTTGGAAAGAACAGGAAGGTGACGAAGGTCAACGTCGCGATCGCCAGCGTGATGCCGAACGGGCCGGGCAACGCCAGCAACAGGCCGCTGGCAAGCGCCGCGCCCGCGAGCGTTCCCGCCGTGCGGCCGACGCTTCTGGACCATGTGCCGCCGAAATTCGGCTGCAGCACGACGAGTGTCGTCAGGGGTATCCAGATGGGATGCGGCAATTGCAGGCGGTAGGCGATCAGAAGCCCGGCGCCGGCCGCAACGCCGACTCGAAGGGCGTGGCGCAGGATAAGGGATCGGAAGCTCAGATGGGCCCGCAGCGTCCTCGCGGCTGACTGGAAGAGCTGCCGGGGGCCCTGGGTCGGCAGCAGATGCAGCCCGCGCGGACGGCCGTCCAGCAATCTGTCGAGCGCTTCCAGCGCGTCGCTCAGATGCGTGCGCATGCGGCCGGGCATGTCCAACAATTGGCGCAGGTGTTCGTTCGGTGCGGCGCCGTCGGCCTGCCGGTAGGAATCCGCCTCGTCGTCGAAGGATGAGGGAAGAGTCGCGGCCTGATAGGTGCCGAGAAGCTCCTGCGCCAGACTCCGGCAGGCGGTGGCGATCCGTTTGACCGCGTCGTCGAGCCAGGCGAGGGCCGCTTCGTCGATCGCCGGGCCGGTCACCCGGATTTCCCGCAGGCCGATGCCGAGCGAGGCGATCCGGGAGGTTGCCCTCAGCATGACGACGAGATCGGCGATGACCTTGTCGTTGGCTCCGGCCGTCGTCAGTTCGCCGATGGAGAGCCGCGCCTGTTCGATGGTCTGCCGGACCTTCTGGTATTCGGCCGCGACGATGCGGTCGCGGTCCCGGTCGCGGGGCTGGCCGCTGCGCCGACGGGACGATACCTCCAGCAGGCCGGCCGTCGCTTCGATGGCCCCCGCCACTTCCTGCCGGATGCGGCGATAGGGCCGCAGCCACCAGAGCGTGAGCGAAACGGAGATCGCCCAGGCCGATCCGCCGGCATAATACAGCGCACGCGTCAGGGCTTCGGCCGGCGCGGCCTGCAGTTGAATGCCGACGAGGAAAACGATCCCGCTGACGAGGCCGATCGACGTGCCGCGCGCCCCGAGCGCCCGGGCAAATCCGCCGAGCAGGGCGACGAAGCACAGCATCAGCGCCTGAAGCCAGGGCAAATCGATCTGCATGCCGCAGAACAGGACGAACGGCATGAACAGCAGCACGAGTGCCATCCCGAACAGGCGGCTGCGGTATTCGCCGCCGCCATCGGCAATGGTCGTGTTGAGCCCGCCGAGCAGGATGAAGATCGTCGCCGCGCCGTGGCCGGTCGCATTCAGGACGAGGAAGGGCAGGCCGGTCGACAGGAATCCCCGTACGGCGGCCATCATCTTTATCCGGCCGTTGCTGGAAGAAAGATAGTCCCGTAGGGAGGCTAGGGGCGCTGCCATGATGGTGAAAGTCGAACGAACATGGCCCACACCATGCCCGTTCGCGGGCCTACGTTGAAGACCTAATCGCTCGACGAGGTTCTATTCGGCCGGCCGCGGCGCGGTGTCCTGGGGCGGCAGTTCGGTCTGGGCCGCGAATGTCTTGCCGAACTTGCGCAGCAGCCAGGCCTGAGCATCGTCGATCAGCATGAAGGCCGACGGGACGAAGACGAGGCTGAGAACGGTCGAGGTCAGCAGGCCGCCGATCACGGCGATGCCCATCGGGGCCCGGAATTCGGCATTGGCGCCGATGCCCAGCGCGACCGGCAACATGCCGGCAGTCATGGCGACGGTCGTCATGATGATCGGCCGGGCGCGCTTGCGGGCGGCCATGATCAGGGCGTCGTGCCGGCTCAGGCCCCGCTCGTCGCGAGACAAAATGGCGTATTCGACCAGCAGGATCGAGTTCTTCGCCGCGATGCCCATCAGCATGACGAGGCCGATCAGCGACGTGACCGACAGCGAATTGCCGGTGATCGCCAGCGCGCCGAACGCGCCACCGAGCGACAGCGGCAGGGCGGTCAGGATCGTCAGCGGATGCACGAAGCTGCCGAACAGCACCACGAGAACGACATACATCAGCAGGATGCCGGTGATGATCGCATAGGCGAAGCCGGAGGCGAGTTCGGAAAGCTGTTCGCTATCGCCTTGCTTCAGTTCCTCGATCCCGGTGGGCAGGGACTTCATGATCGGCAGGTTGTGAATCGCCTTGTCGGCCTGGCCGAGGGTGAATCCGGGCCCGCGCTCGCCCTGAACGGTGACGCTCCGCTCGCGGTCGAGCCGGGTGATCTGCGACGGACCCGCGCCGAAGGTGATGTCGGCGACGGACGAGAGCGGCGTCGAATTGCCGTTCGTGGTCGGAACGCGCAGGTTCGAGATCACCGCGAAATTGCTGCGGGCCTTGTCCGTCAGTCTCAGGCGGATCGGGATCTGGCGGTCGGCGAGATTGAATTTCGGCAGATTGAAGCTCACGTCGCCAATGGTCGCGACCCGCGCGGCCTGAGCGATGGCCTGCGCCGAGACGCCGAGCGACGCCGCCTTGTCCGGCTTGGGCGTGATCAGGATTTCCGGCCGCGCCAGACTGGCCTTGGAGACGACGCTCGCGAGGCCGGGGATCGTGCGCATCTCATGGATCAGCTTCTGCGAGGTCTCATCGAGCAGATCCGCATCGCTGCCGACCAGCGTTACCTGAATCTGGGAATTGCTGGTGCCGTCCGCGCCGAACTGAATGCGGGCGCCCGGCAGTACCATCAACTCCTTGGAGACTGCCTCCTCGAACTGGCGCTGCGTCAGCTTGCGGTCGCCGCGCGGCACGAGGTTGATCGTCAGCGTCGCGCGCCGCACCTCGCCCTCGACGGAGCCGCCGCCGCTCGGGCCCTGCATGGTCGTCGCAGTGCCGACCGAGGCGAAGACAGACTGGACTTCGGGCCGCTTCAGCAGGATGTCGGTCGCCTTCTGGGTCACCTCGTCCGTTTCGTCCAGCGTGGCGCCGGGGGCGAGTTCGATGGACATGACGGACCGCGCGTTGTCGCCGGCGGGCACGAAATCGCTCGGCAGGAATATCAGAAGCGCGAGCGACATGATGAAGATCGCAACGCCCGCCGCGACGATGGTTTTGGGGCGGGCGAGGGTCCAGTTCAGGATCTTGAGATAGCCGCCCATCCAGCGCGGCTCGTCGTGGATCTTCGACATGTCCGAGCGCAGCGCGTAGGCACTGAGCAGCGGCGTCAGCATGCGCGCGACGATGAGGGAGAAGATCACCGAAACGCAGGCGGCGAGCGCGAAGGACTTGAAGAACTGGCCGACGATGCCGGGCAGGAAGCCGACCGGCGCGAAGACGGCGATGATGGTCGAGGAGGTGGCGACGACCGCGAGCC
Source organism: uncultured Alphaproteobacteria bacterium (assembly GCA_963822835.1). Classification (GTDB taxonomy): domain Bacteria; phylum Pseudomonadota; class Alphaproteobacteria; order CAVTAV01; family CAVTAV01; genus CAVTAV01. The sequence continues at coordinate 342,968 of CAWGIZ010000009.1, forward strand.
CGATCTCGTCCGCGGCCTCGAGCGCGGCAGGGAAGGGCGCCTTCCCCTCGCGCATGTGCCGCACGATGTTCTCGATCTCGACGATGGCGTCGTCGACCAGAACGCCGATGGTGAGCGACAGGGCCAGTAGCGAGACGACGTTGAAGGAATTGTTCAGCCACGCCATGATCGCGAAGGTCGGTATGAGCGACAGCGGGATCGCCAGCGCCGAGACGATCGTCGCGCGCTTGTCGCGCAGGAAGAACCAGACCACGAGCACGGCGAGGATGGCGCCGACGATCAGCGCCTCGGCGGACGCGTCGAAGCTCTCCTTCACGAATTTGACCGTCGAGGTCACCTCGTTGATCTTGACGCCCGGATGGTCGGCCTCGATCTTGTTGACCTCCTTGCGCACGGCGTTCGCCATGTCGATCTCGCTCGATCCGCGCGACCGCATCACGTCGAAGGCGACGACTTCCTTGCCGTCGAAGCGCGCGCGGGAGCGCGGCTCGGCCCAGGAGTCCTTGACTTCGCCAAGCTGCGACAGGCGGACGCGCCGGCCATCGGTGAGATAGATCTCGGTATTGGCGAGATCCTGAACGGTTTCGGCGCTGCCGAGGGTGCGCAGCGATTGCTCCGACGAGCCGATGGTCGTACGGCCGCCCGGCAGGTTGATATTGGTCAGGCGCAGCTGGGTGCTGACATTCGCTGCCGTCAGGCCGAGCGCCTCCAGCCGCGACGGGATCGAGATTGACGCTGATCTCGCGGTTGACGCCGCCCTGCCGCTGAACCTGCGACACGCCGGGCAAGGCGAGCAGCTCCTTGCTGATGTCGTTGTCGACGAACCAGCTGAGTTCGTCCGGCGCCATGCGGGGTGCTTCGACCACGAAGGTGAGCACCGCGCCGCCCGAGATATCCATCCGCTTTACGACCGGCTCCTGGATGTCGTTCGGAAGGTTGGCGCGCGCGCCCGTCACGGCGTTGCGGACGTCGTTGGTGGCGCGGTCGATATCGGTGCCCAGCTCGAATTCGATGGTGGTCACGGACGAGCCGTCGCTGACCGTCGAGCTCACATGCTTGACGGAATCGAGGCCCGCCACCGCATCCTCGATGAAGCGCGTCACCTGGGTTTCAAGTTCGCTGGGGGCCGCACCGGACTGACTGACCGCCACCGTCACGACCGGGCAGGTCGATATCGGGCATCCGGTTGATGCGGATCTCGCCATACCCCATCACCCCGGCGACCGTCAGCAGGATGAACAGCACCGCCGTCGGGACCGGATGCAGGATCGACCATGAGGAAATATTTCTCATGACGGGCGCCTTAGTTGGCCAGCGGAGGCGTCAGGCGTGCTTCCTGGCTCACAACTTCGACATGATCGCCGTCTTCGAGCAGGCCGGCGCCCTTCACGACGATCTCCTCGCCGACGCTGACGCCGGACAGAACTTCGGCTTCGTTCGCGAGCCTTTCGCCGGTGTCGACCGGGCGGAAGGAAACCGCGTTCTGCGCATCGACCACGAACAGGCCGGATTTGCCGTCGCGATAGGCGATGGATTCGGAGGGCACGACGATCGCGTCGATCGGATCGGATTTGATCGTGGCGCGCGCGAACATGCCGGTGCGATAGCCGGAATCCATCGGCAGGGTGACGTAAACGGTGCCGAGCCGCGTGCGGGTGTCGACGCTCGGCGAAACGAGGCGGATCGTGCCGGTAACGGGCTTGACGCCGTCGGCGGAGACATTGGCCTCGAAGCCGGCCTTCAGCAGCGGCAACTGCGTTTCGGGCACATCGGCCTGCAATTCGAGCTGCGAGTTGCGGACGATGCGGAACAGCTCCGTGCCCGCCGAGACGATCTGGCCGATCACCGCGCTGCGCGACGAAATGAGGCCGTCCGCCGGCGCGACGATTCGGGTCTGGGCGATGCGGGCCTCGGTTTCGGACTCGGCGCCCTGACGCGCGACGAGGGTCGCGGCCGCGGTGCGCGCCGAGGCGAGGGCGGAATCCTGCGCCTGCGCGCTGACGACATTCTGCTTCCGGAGATCCTGAGTCCGCTTGAGATTGGCCTGCGCCTCGACGAAAGCCGCCTGGGCCGCGTCGACATTGGCCTTCTGCTGCTTGAGCTGGGCCTGCAACACGCTGTCGTTGAGCCGGGCCAGGAGCTGGCCCTTCTTGACCTGGTCGCCTTCTTCCACCAGCACGTCGGTGACCGCGAGGCCGCTCGCCTCCGATCCGATCGGCAGTTCTTCCCAGGCGGCAACGCTGCCGCTCACCACGATTGTGCGCTGCAATGGCCGAGTCGCGATATGCGTGATGGTGACCGACAGGGCCGGTTTGGGCGCGGTCGTCTTTTCCGTTTTGGCGCAGCCAGCCAAGGCCGCGCCAAGAAAGACGCTGACGGCGATTGATATCGCGACCCTAGACATGTGTACCGGCCTTATTACGTAATGAATTTGACAATTGCCGACAGCTGTATATTATTGACTGACCCGTTAGTCAACGAAAAAGTAGAGCGATGCTTGGGGGCAGTGAGATCTCAAATCAGCGTACCGGTATTCGAAAGCGTCAAAAGGAACAACGGCCTGGCCAGATCCTCGATGCGGCTTTCACGGAGTTTTCCGAGAAGGGCTATGCGGGCGCCAGGATTGTGGATGTAGCGCGTCGCGTAGGCGTTACCAAGGGTACAGTCTATTTTTATTTTCCGACCAAGGCGGATCTCTTCAAAGCCGTCGTTCGAACTCATCTCCAGCCGATCTTCGAACGGATGGAAAATCTGTCGGCGGAAAATCCGAACGAATCCGCTTCGAATCTTCTGCGCCGCCAGATCAGCGCTGGATACCACGAGTTTGTGAAAAGTCCGCAATCGGTCGAATTCATGCGCCTCATGGTGATCGAGGGGTCGCGGGTTCCCGAAATCGTGGACTTCTATGTCAACGACCTGATGGGGCACGGCTACGAAACGCTCCTCGCGGTTCTGAAGCGCGGCGTGGCGAGCGGCGAATTCAGGAGCGACACCCTGGAGAAGTTCGCCGAATTTCCGAACATCATTTTCAGCCCCGCGATGCACATCAACATGATGCAGCTCATGGTGGGGGATAAGGCCTCGATCGACGTCGATCGCTATATGGAAGCCCATATCGACCTGATCCTGCATGGTCTGAAGGCATAACACGCGCCAGGCGCGCCGATCCTTTGGCGATCGGTTCCGCCCGTCCGGATGTCGCGGCAAATCGGCACATGAGACAGTAAGTCCCGATCATTCGGCCTTCGGCGGCGTGAACAAAATTTAATATTTCCAATGTGTTAGGCGAATGTTCCTTGCGGGGCAGCGACTTGGGACGGCTTGCTTCCCGTCGGCCCTTCCGGCCCGTCTTGAGTCCCGTTTCCTCCTTCATACATCAGTCGCGTGCGAGTCCGGATGGACCCGCCTCCCTCCCCACTGTCGAAGAAGGAGTACCCCATGTTCTCGAAACGCTTCTCGACGATCGCATTCGTCACCGCAGCGACGGGCCTGGCTGCAATAGGGGCCGCGCCGCTCGCCTTCGCCGAGGCGCCGCCGATCGTCATCGGGCCCAACGGCAACGCTCAATTCGTCGAGCCTCTCGATCCCGGCCAGTTCGAACTGCAGAGCGGCCAAATGAAGACGGTCGCCGAGACCTTCGGGGCGAAGCCCTACCGGGTTTGCGTCGCGTCGGACGCGACCTTCACCGGTGGAAAGGCCGTCCCGGTGCTCGTCGAAACCGAGCATGGCCAACTGGTCGTCAGGCCGGGTAACTGCGCGAGCTTCAAATCGACGGTCGTCAGAATGGCGCCCTACGGCTCGCTTGCCAGGGACGACGTTCTGGTCGGCAAGCGAAAGATCACCGGCTGACACGCTGAGGCAACCCGTCTTTCGGCGCGCGGCTTCGTCGCGGCCCGCATGAGACGGGTATGACTTGCCCTTCCTTGTGCTAGGATCCGGCCAAACGGATCGGGGAGGGGAAAATGAGCGTTTCAGGACTGGATTTCACCGGCAGGACTGCGCTGCTGATCGGCGCGACAACCGGCATCGGGCGTGCCGCCGCCATCGAATTCGGCAGGGCGGGCGCCAATGTCGTCGTTTCGGGGCTCGGCCAGGCGGAAGGCCGCGAGGTCGAGGCCGCCATCCGGAAACTCGGCGCGGACGCATTGTTCGTCGAGGCGGATGTCACGCGCGAGGACGATATCCGCTCTCTGATGGACAAGGCCGTCGCGCGTTTCGGCCGCATTCACTGCGCGGTCAACAATGCGGGCCATGAAGGCAAGTTCGGCCCTGTTCAGGACCGGACGTCGGAGGATTTCGACCGGCTCATCGCGATCAATCTCAAGGGCGCGTTCCTCGGGATGAAATACCAGATCCCGCACATGCTCGATCACGGCGGCGGCGCGATCGTGAACACCGCGTCGAGCGCCGGCGTCACCGGCATCGCCAATGTCGCGATCTACACCGCCAGCAAGCACGGCATCGTGGGGCTCACCAAGGCGACGGCGCTGGAACTCGCGCGGTCCAACATCCGGGTGAATGCCGTCGCGCCGGGGCCGGTCAATACCGGGCTTCTCTCGCGCATGATCGAGGGGAAGATGGAAGCCTCGCATCTCGCCGAGGCCGTGCCCATGGGCCGGATCTCCGAGCCCGAGGAGCTTGCGGGCGCGATCGTCTGGCTATGCTCCGACGCGGCTTCTTTCGTTACCGGCCACACGTTGGTCGCCGATGGCGGGCTGACCGTAGGCTGACGCGAGCGCCTAGAACTTCTCGACCCAGGGCCGCATATCCAGCTCCTGCGTCCAGGCGTCGCGCGGCTGGCGATGGAGCATCATGTAGTTTTCGGCGATGTGCTTCGGCTGCAGAAGAGCATCCGGGCCGCGGGTTTCCTTCAGGCCTGCATGGCGCTCGGAATCGATCTGGCCGTCGACGATGACATGGGCGACGTGAATGCCCTTCGGCCCGAGCTCGCGGGCGAGGCATTGCGAAAGCGCCCGAAGGCCGAACTTGGGCACCGCGAGATTGGCGAAGCCCTTCGAGCCGCGAAGCGCCGCCGTGGCGCCCGTGAAGATGATCGAGCCGCGGCCGCGCGGCAGCATCCGGTGTGCGGCCTCCTGCGCGGTGATCAGGCCGCCGAGGCAGCCGACCTTCCAGCAGCGCTCCAGTTCCTCGGGCGTGATGTTCAGGACCTCGCCCGGCTGGAACGTGCCCGCGTTGAACACCGCGAGATCGGGCTCGCCAAGATCGGCGGCGATCCGCCGGAACGTCGCTTTCATCTCCTGGGAATTGGTGGCGTCCGCGCCGTAGACCGACACTCTCTTGAGGCCCTTGGTGGTTTCCCGCAGGCGATCGACGTCGCGCGCGATGGCCGCGACGGTCATGCCTTCCGAGGAACAACGCGCCACGAGGGCCCGCCCGAGCGCGGGGCCGACGCCGACGATCACGGCAATTTCTTTGCTCATGGTCTGATGAGTCCGTTTGGTCTTTGGATAAAGGTGCGCCCTCGACCCTGCGCCCATCCGGGGGCGAGGGTCAAGGGCGCGGGTTGTCCCGGTCTGGTCCTTATTTCGCGCCGGCGTCGTTGCCGCGGAAGGGCCAGAAATTGAAGTATTGGGCCACCGCGACCATCATCGGGAAGGTCATGGCGAGAAGCGCGGAGGCGAGCCAGTTTTCGAGATCCGGCGTCTGTTTGACGAGGTCCGGCGTCACCATCGGCTGGATCCAGAGATAGAACTGCGGCAGCACGTAGCCGCATATCGCCGCGATCACGAGCCGCAGGATGCCCGCGACGGGCTGTTTGAGGCCGGCGAAGAGCTGGCCTTCGAACATCACGACCGGCACGAGCGAGCCGAACAGCAACCCGATCGCGCCATAAGCCTGGAATTTCACCGGGTTGAAGCCCATCGTGTCCACCGCGATCCACCAGATGATCGTGGTGAGGACCAAGACGAGAATAGTGGTCGCGATGCCCATCATGGGCTGGCTGCGCAGCTTCTCGAACGCCGTGATCGGCCAGAAATCGAACATGATCAGGACGAACAGGACCGTGACAGTCGTCACCGAATAGGCCAGCACGACATTGGCGTCGAACATGCCTTTCGGGTCCAGCGCCTCGAAATAGACCGGCGCGCCGACGAGGAAAGCGAAGTTGAACAGCAAGCAAAACAGCAGATAGCCGACCACGTAGGTCACCAGCAGCACCGACAGGCCGATGATGAACTGGTTCTTGGTGATCGCGGTAACCGGCCAGACGCCCCAGATGACGGAGAACCAGAACGTGACCAGCACGGCGAAGATCACATAGATCAGGGTCATCGGCGTCGGCGGGCCTATATGCTGCGCGGCGGTGTAATAGACGAGCAGCGAAATGATCGAGGCGATCACCAGCGTCATGACGACGAGCGTGATGCCTTTCATCGGCTGCTTCATATCCTTCAGGAAACCCGGATATTGCGTTTGCAGCACCAGCGCCAGCGTGACTTCGACGGGTACGCAGGTGGCGACGAAATAGGTCACCCAGGTGCCGAACGTGGCGGCGCTGAACAGCGACACGATGACCAGAGAAATGACAATAGCGACGGCCAGGCCGACGAGGCCCAGGTACGGCTGCTTGATGGACATTGATACCCCCCGATAAAGTCCTGTGCGGATAGAGGACCCGATTTGAGCCGTCTGATCAAGCCCGATCATTCGACTAGGCCGGCCGGTTCTCCGGTTCGACCGCCCCGGCCGGGAGGGTTCCGGCGAAGTCCGCGAGGACCGGCCGCTCGAAGAATTTCGCGAGGGATACCGGCGCGCCGAGGCGCCTGGATAGGCTGACCGCCATTTCCGTCGCCAGCAGCGAATCGCCACCGAGGGCGAAGAAGTCGTCTTCCAGCCCGACCCGGTCGAGCTTCAGAAGAGTGGCCCAGACGGCGGCGACCAGTGCTTCCAGCTCGGTCCTCGGGGCAATGTAGGAGCGCCTCATGACGTCGTCCTGTCCGGGCGGGGGCAGGGCTTGCCGGTCGATCTTGCCGTTCGGTGTCAGCGGCAACGTGTCCATGGCGACCAGCGCCGACGGCACCATGTGGTCCGGCAGACGCCCGGCCAGCGCCGCCCGGATCGCCGTGCGGTCGAGCCTGTGGCGCGTCCTGGGGACCGCATAGGCGACGAGGCGCTTCGTGCCGGTGCCATCCTCGATGGCGGCGACCGCGCAGTCGGCAATGTTCTCGCATGCGCCTAGCGCCGCCTCGATCTCGCCGAGTTCGATCCGGTAGCCCCGGATCTTCACCTGCTGATCCTTGCGGCCGAGATGTTCGAAGGTTCCGCCGGGCAAACGCCGGCCGAGATCGCCCGAGCGGTATTCCCGCGCGCCGTCCGGCCCGCCGGAAAATCGCTCGGCGGTAAGATCCGGCCGGTTGAGGTAGCCGCGCGCGAGGCCATCGCCCGAGATGAACATCTCGCCGTCTTCCGCGAGGCGGATGCGGAGATGCGGGAGCGGACGGCCGATGACGCTTCGCGGGGACCCAAGATCCGCCGCGCCTAGCCGGTGGAAGGTCGTGTGCACCGTCGTTTCGGTGATGCCGTACATATTCGTCAGCGCGGGCGGATTGCCGCGATAGCGGGCCACCCAGGCCTTGAGCCGCGCCGGGTTGAGCGCCTCGCCGCCGAAGATGACGTGACGCAGCGCGAGCGCCCCCTCTCGGTTGTCCATCGCCGGGACGCCGATGAGCGCCGCGAAGGCCGACGGAGTCTGGTTGAGCACGGTGACGCCGCGCTCGCCAAGAAAAGTCGCGAATTCCGGGCCTGATCGGGCAATTTCCCGCGGCACGATCTCCAGCCGTCCGCCGTGGGTCAGCGCGCCCCACATCTCCCACACCGAGAAATCGAAGGCGCAGGAATGGAACAGCGTCCAGACATCCCGCGCCGAAAAGTCGAAGAGCCCGTCGGTGGCGCGAAACAGCGCCGTCAGATTGCGGTGCTCGACCATCACGCCCTTGGGCTTCCCCGTCGAACCCGAGGTGTAGATCACATAAGCGAGGTTCTCAGGGGCCGCGCGCGGCAGCGGATCGGCGCTTTTCTCGCCGTCGCCCACGAACAGGATGTCGCCGCCGAACCCCGTGAAGCGAGAGGCGAGGTCCCGTTCCGTGATCAATGTGCCGAGGCCGGTATCGCCGAGAATATGGCCGAGCCGCGCGTCGGGGTGGGCCGGATCGAGCGGCACGTAGCCGGCGCCCGCCTTCAGGACCGCGAGGATCGCGACGATCAGGCCGGGCGAGCGCTCCATACATATCCCCACGAGGCTTTCAGGGCCCGCGCCGCCTGCGATCAACTGTCCGGCCAGATGGTTGGCGCGCGCGTTCAGCCCGGCATAGGTGAGCCGCTCGTCCCCGAGCGCGACCGCGATGGCATCGGGCGACCGGCGGACCTGTTTCTCGAACTCGCGATACACGCTCAGGTGGAGATTCCTTTTGACGGCCCTAAAATACACTCATAAGATGTAGAGCATATCGTTCCGGATCGCAAAAGGAAGTTGCCATGCCTGTCGCGGAGCTCGATGCCCAGATATCGGCCAAAGCCCCTGAATACTGGGGTGATTTCGCCGATCTGACCGCCAAGGACGAGGCGGAGGTCATCCGGTTCCGCGCGTCGGATGGCTACAATCTTACCGTGTATGAATTCGGGAAAGGGAATCCGGACGGCGTGATCATCGTGAACGCGCTGGTGTCGCCGTTTCTGCTCTCGCTCCGGCTCGCGAGCGAGCTGTCGCAGCGCTACCGGGTTATCGCCTGGGAAAACCGGGGCGCACCCTGCATGCGGGAGGATTCGCCGCCGCCCGATATCTCGCTCGGCCGCCACGCACGGGATCTCATCGAGATCGCCGCGCACAAGAAACTCACCGGGTTCCATACCGTTTCCCTGTGCTCGGGCGCGCCGGTGATTGCGCGGGCGGCGAGCCTGGCCGAATTGCCGATGCGCTCGGTGTCGCTCTATGCGCCGAGCGGGGCGGCGGCGGGAGATGTCACCACGCCCTATCAGGACTCCTTCACCCCGCTGATCAAACAGGCGGGCACGGGCGATTCCCCGGAGGCGCGGCGCACAGCGCGGGTGCTGCAGGACTATATCCACGCGCGCCGGGCCGCGAGCCGGACGATGGGCGGGGAGGTCGGCCGCGTGACATCGGTCAATTTCCGGGAACTGGAGAGCGTCACCCGTTTCGCCCGGCTCATGACGGACTACTGGAGCCTCGATATGTCCGAGCGCCACGCGGAGTTCGACATCATGGCGCGCCGCCATCCGGTGATGGTGATGCATGCTCTCGATGACGATGTGGTGGATTACACGGCGTCGCTCAATGCGTGCCTGCGCACCCGTTTGCCGAAGCTGGTCCTCTATCCGACCGGCGGTCATTTCAAGCTGAGCGAGCCAGAGCCCGATGCAAGGCGGGACGTCGCTGCCTTCATGGCGGCCCATGACACGCCGCCCGCGCGCCCGGCCGGTGCGTCATGACCGGGGCCGCAAAACAGTTCCCCCGCGCCGGGACGGAAGACGCGATCCTGCGGGCGATCTTTCCCGGCGGGTGCGCGGTGAGCGCTCGCCGGACGGCGGGAGATCCGGCGGACCTGTTCGATGTCGAGGCGTCACATGTCCGTCAGGCGTGTCCTCGGCGGCAGGGCGAATTTGCCGCCGGCCGCGCCTGTGTCCGCGCGGCGTTCCGGGCGATCGGCGTACCGCCCTATGCCGTTCCGGCCGATGGGCGGCGCGCGCCGGTCTGGCCGCTGGGGCTGGTCGGGTCGATCAGCCATTGTCCGGGACTCTGCGTCGCGGTGGTCGCGCCCCGGCCGAGACGGATGGCGGTCGGTGTCGACGTCGATACCAATGAAGGCCTGCCGTTTGGCCTCGAAAATGTCGTGGCCACGCCCGCCGAGCGAGGGGCGGCCGAGCGCCTTGGGCGGTTGCTGCCGTGCGATCCGCTGAAGCTGCTTTTCGTGATCAAGGAAGCGATGTTCAAGCTCTACTTCCCGGTCGCGCAGCACTTTCTCGAATTCCGCGACATGTGGGTCCGGCTCGATCCCGTGGCCGGGACCTTCGATGCCGAGTTGGTCGAACCCCGTGCACCTTCCGCCTTCGGCCGGCGGCGTTTCGCGGGGCGTTTCGGCATGACCGGGGACTTCCTGATGGCCGGCGGGGCGATCTGACATGCCGGTTCAAGCCATCCCGAACGAGGCGCGCCGGGACTACGTGATCGCGCTTTGGCGGCGGATCCTGCGGCGGGACGACATCGCGCCCGCCGCAAGCTTTTTCGATCTCGGCGGCGGGTCCATCCATGTCGTGCAGATGCTCGCGGAGCTCTGCGGCCATTATGACGTCGATCTGGACTACAGGCGCTTCTTCGAGACGCCAACCGTCGAAACATTGCTGCGGCTGCTAGAAGAAGCGATGCCGTCATGACCGGCGTCGACGCCGCCATCATCGGGGCGGGGCCGGCGGGGGCGGCGCTCGCCACCTGCCTGTCGCGGGCGGGCCATTCGGCCGTGCTGCTGGAGCGGGATCGTCTGGACGATACGGCGGTCCGGCGGCGCGTGCTGCGCGGGGAATGGATCGCGCCCTGGGGTGTCGAGGAATTGCGGAAGCTCGGCCTGTTCGATGCCGTCGCGGCGCGGGCGAGCCTGATTACCCGGCATGTCCGGTACGATCTGGGCGCGGCCGGGACGACGCCGGAGGAATCGGTGCTGGATCTGGCCGATCTCGTTCCGGGCGTCGCGGGACCGCTCGGCATCGAATATCCCCAACTCCGGCAGGCGCTTCTGGACGAGGCCGTGCGGTCGGGCGCGCAGCTGCTGGACGGCGTTCACATCCTGGATGTCCGGACCGGGCAACAGCCCGAAGTCACCATTGAGCGCGCCGGTGAGCAGATCGCTATCCGGGCGCGTGTCGTGATCGGCGCGGACGGCCGCGCGGGGCCGACCCGGCGCAAGCTCGGCATCCCGCTGCGCACGGCGCCGTTGCATCACTATATCTGCGGCCTTCTGGTCGGCGGCGTCCAGGACTGGCCGGAGGACACCGAACTCAATGTCGTCGGCGCGAACACGGCGGTCATGGTCAACGCCGTGGGCGCCGGGCGTTTCCGGACCTATCTCTATTTTGACGCCGGAACCTTCCATGACATCGGATCGTGGAAGCTTGCCGAGGTTTATGTTTCGGCGCTGCGCATGGAGGGCGTGCCAGGGCTCGATCTGATCGCGCGCGGCGAGCCCCAGGGGGCGTGTCTCGGCATGCCGAACTCGCCGAGTTGGGCCGACGAGCTCTATCGGCCCGGAGCCGTGCTGATCGGCGATGCCGCCGGCAGCGACGATCCGATCACGGGGCAGGGGCTTTCGGCGGCGTTCCGGGACGTCCGGCTCGTCTCCGAAATCCTGCTCGAGGCGCGGGACTGGAGCCATCCGGGCCTGTTCCGGCGCTATGCGGTGCCGAAGGCGGAGGCGTTGCGCCGTCAGCGGTTCACGTCAATTGCCTTCTCTATTCGCGACGCGGAGTTCACCGACACCGCGCTCCGCCGCCGGCAAGCAATCCGCGAGCGGCTCGCCAGGGACCCGGCCTCCGGCCTCGGGCTGCTGTCGCAATATATCGGGCCGGATCGCCTGCCTGCCTCGGCCTTCACGCGCGAGGCGTGGAGCCGGATCTTCGCCGGCTCCGTGCCGCCGCCCGATTTTCTGTTCGAGGCCACGAGCCGCGCCCATGCCGAATCTCTACGCGTCTAAACGTCCGCACGCGCTGCATCACTGCAAGAATGCGGAGGGGTTCCGGATGGCGTTCGAACGCCAGATCGGAAGAAGCGTCGGTGACCTCGTCGGCCATGTCGTGCCGGGAAATACGCGCCGCGCCGCGCTGCTCACAGGTTCTCTGGCGGAATGCATCGGCGGTGAGGTCTCGGATGTCGATTTGATGGTCGTGATCGATGGTGAGTACGTGCCCGTCCTTCCGCCTTTTGGAGACGCGACCGTCAAGACAAGCGCGACCGGCGGCTTGGAAATCGCCATCGTCGACAGCGTCATCGAGGGTCTCGAGGTCGATATCGCGCTGATCTCGGGCGAGCGACTATGGCGGCTTTGCAAGGCGCTCGGGCGGGGCGGCGTGATGCTCGCGGAGGACGACATTCGCGTTCTGGCCCGCCTCAAGCGCGGCTGGCTGCTGGACGACCCGACGGGCTATGGCGCGTCGTTGGCCGGCCTCCGCGATGGGCTATCGCTCGAAGTCTTTTGCGCCACGACCTATTTCTCGCTTGCGCTCAAGCGGCTCGAAGATGCCTTCGCGGCCGCGGCAAAGGACGCTGTTCTGGCGCTCCATCTCGGGCGGCTCTGCGTCGAGCAGGCCTTCTTCGCCTGGCTCGCCGCCAAGGGCACAAGCTATCCGGGTGCGAAATGGATCGGCCATGTGAGACGGATCGGGGCAGCAGGGCATGGCCTTGCCCTGCTGTTTCCGGCTCCGGCGGATGATGTTCTGAAGGTGGAGTACTATCTGCGGGAGGTTCAGCGTTTCGTCTGCGACATCCGTGCCCTGATCGAACGGGACCGGGCATTCAGGATCGCATTCGATTTCTGCCCCCAAATTTACGTGCCCGATTTCGGCATCGAGTCCCGCACATAGGCGCCGATTGCGCGCGGCGTTGGCGCCGTCGCGAAAACGCTGAGGGGAACGGAGACGCCGAAGCCATCCGCGATGCGCCGGCGCAATTGCATCAGCAGAAGCGAGCTGCCGCCGCTGGCGAAGAAGTCCGCATCGGGCTTGAGGTGAGGTTTGCCCAGGCACTCTCGCCAGAGGGCGGTCAGCCGGGCTTCGATTGTGCCGTCGTCGGGCCGGGCTTCCTCTGATCGAGCTGGTTTCTCATCAACGCCGACGATCCGGATGTCGACGGTGGCTCCTTCAATCAGCGACCGGTCTTCGAGGTACTTCCGCAGCAGCGCCGGCAGGAAGCTGCGGGCCAAGGGCATGGCAGGCTCGTTGGTCAGGGGCCCGTCCGCGATCTTCTTGATATCGGGTATGCCGTGCTCGCCGGAATTGGCTTGTCCGACCGACATCAGGACATCGTAGCGATAGTCATTGAGTTCGTTCCGGTAATGCCCGTGCTTGGGCAAGGTCCGTATCTCGCGGATACGGGGGCAAGTATCCCGCAGGCGGTGAAAAAAGGCCGGATCGATCGCGAGTTCTTCTTCGCTGTCGAATTTGTCGGCGACGAAGTGCGATACGGCGTCCGGGTCGGCGAGCCCGCGCGCCCGCGCGAGGGACTCATAGAAGTCCGGCAGCAGGCGCAAATCCCGGACGTCACCGATGAAGAGGGCGCCCTCCTCGATCCAGTCGAGCGCGCGTCCGATCACCCGGCCGAGATAGGCTGCGTTCGGGAAATACTGAACGATGGAATTCAGAATGACCGTGTCGACCTGCACGCCCGGCCCGAACTTCGTTGGGAGATCGGCGGCGTCCGCCACTCTCTGGCGAACATGAGCCAGATCCGGCCGCCGCGCGATGAGCGCCGAGAGGCGGGTCTGGCAGGCCTCGGCGGAGTCGATCGCCAGATAGCTGCCTGTCCGGGGCGCGATTCGATCCACGAGCAGACCCGTTCCGCTGCCGATCTCGACCACGTGGCGGGGTTCGAGCGAGCGGATCCGTTCGACGGTCAAGGCGACCCATTCTTCCATTTCGGCACGGGGGAGCGGCTGGCCGGTATAGCTGCTGGTCCAGCCGTGGAGCATGTCGCCGATGTCGCCGGATGCGAAACTCTCCTCATAGACCTCCCGCCAACGGGCGAGCTGCGCGTGCTCGATCTCGGCGCAGCGGAGGTCCGGCACGATATCAATGGACGCGCCGTCGCCGATGGCCGTTGCCCGGATCGATTTGACGGCCGGGTGGTGATTCAGGGCTTGTTCTATCCGGGCGACATCGGGCAGCGGCCGGCGGTAGGTGGAAAGCGTCGTCATGTAGCCTCCAGCACGATGAAGCCGAGGCTCCAGGGGATGACGGTCAGGATGGCTACGGTACCGTCTGGCGCCCTGCCGGAGGCGGCGAGGGCGTCGAGCCCGAGTAGCCCGTCTATCGAAAAGACATGCGCCGCGTCGGCCTTCGATGGCTGAACCAGATGTCCGGCCGGAATGCTGAGACCCTCGCGGATAAAATCGAGATACATGGTGTGGAGATTGTCCGTGAGGACGAGCGGATAATCGGCGGGCATCCGGCCGGTCTCCCGGCCGATCCGCTCCGCAAATCCGGAAAGCGCAGACATCAGGCCCTGCGTCTTCCGCTGGACATCGTTGTCTCGCTCGGCCGCGAAGACATCCGGCGCGAACCGCGTGACGATTTGGCGGATCCTATAGGGGCCGCGCGCGCCAATAAGTACGGCGGCCGCACCGTCGCTCATGACCGAGGCGCCGCTCGCCATCAGGCGGGGTGTCCGGTCGTCGTGGCGGTCGGCGGCGAGGGCGAGGACGTTGCGGGCGTTTTCGGAAGAGATGAGCGCGTGTCCGAGCTTGAGGGCGTAAGCAAGATTGGCGCATTCGTTCAGCCAGCAGGCATGGATCGCATCAGGTGTGATTCCGCAGGCGGCAAGGCCGGCGAGGAACGTGTTTCGGATACCGATGGGATCCGGGCCGGCTGCCCCGGACAAGCTCTCAGTCGCGAAAATGACCGTGTCTATGTCACCGGGGGCGATCCGGCTTTTCTCGAGGCAGTCGCGGATCGCGGCGACGGCCAGATCGGCGCTGCTCGCGCCGCTGCGGCGGAACGACCGAAAGCCGTCGTCCTTCAGGAAATCGATGAACTGGCGTCTGCCATCGTCTGCCGCGCCGTCGATGGGGACGCGTGCGCCGAGACTGAAGCCCATCGCGCCGATATAGCCCGGTTCCACAACCTTCGGTCCGTATTCCATGATTACAAATGCGCGTAATACGAGTATATAGAATCGGAAATACGATCTCAAAGGGAGAAGTGACATGAAGCGGTTCGAGGACGCGGTGACGATCGTGACGGGGGCCACGTCGGGGATAGGCAAGGCGACGGCGATCGAATGGGGGCTGGAGGGCGCCACGGTCGTGGTTGCGGGCCGGCGCGCGGAGAAGGGCGAGGCGGTCGCGCGGGAAATCCGCGAAAAGGGCGGGGACGCGGTTTATATCCGAACGGACGTCGCCGACGAGGACTCCATCAAGTCGCTGGTCGACGAGGTGATCGGCCGTTACGGCCGTATCGACGCCGCGTTCAACAACGCGGGCATTCCCGGCGACCGCTTCACCATGACGGTGGACCAGACGCGGGAAAGCTGGAACGCCGTGATCGCGACCAATCTCACCGGCGTCTGGCTGTGCATGAAATACCAGATCCCGCACATGCTGAAGGCGGGGAAGGGCGTGATCATCAACACCTCGTCCTTCTTCGGCTTCATCGGATCGAGCCTCGGGATCGCGCCCTATGTCGCGACCAAGCACGGGGTGATCGGGCTCACAAAATCGGCGGCGCTCGAATATGCCGGAAACGGCATCCGCATCAACGCGGTGTGTCCGGGCTTCATCCTGACGGAACTCACCGAAGGGGCGGCTCAGCGGGCGAAGGAGACCTCCAAGTCCAACTTCGACCGCCGCGTTCCCATCGGCCGGATCGGGGACGCGCGGGAGATCGCACGGGCCGTTCTCTGGCTTGCCTCCGACGACGCAAGCTACATGACCGGTCAGACGCTGAACGTCGACGGAGGCCTGATCTCCGGCAATTGACGCAGCGCTCTTGCGCGCCGCACGGTCACGTCCAACAATGCCCGCCAACACATTATCGCGGGAGGGCTCCATGGGCCGATTGGACGGACGGGTTGCGATCATCACCGGCGGCGGCAGCGGAATCGGACGGGCCACGGCCGGGTTGTTCGTCGCAGAAGGCGCGAAGGTCTTTCTGGTGGATCGCAACGAGGCGGATCTCGCCAAGACGGTCAAAGGGCTGGCCGCCGCCCATACCGGCTATCTCACCGCCGACATCACCGATCCCGAGCAGGTGGCCGCCGCCGTCAAAGCCGCAGCCGAACGCTTCGGCGGGATCGACATCGCGATCCTCAATGCCGGCGTCACGGGCGTCCGCATGCCGATCGAGGACTTTCCGATCGATCTGTTCGACGACGTTCTGGCGGTCAATCTGCGCGGGGCGTGGCTCGGCCTGCGCGCCGTGATTCCGCATATGAAGCGGCGAGGGCGGGGCAGCATCGTCGTCACTTCGTCGGTGCAGGGGCTGGCCGCGCTCGCCGGAACGACGGCCTATACCACGAGCAAGCATGCCGTCGTCGGCATGGTGAAGGGCGCGGCTCTGGAACTCGCGCCCCACAATATCCGCGTCAACGCGGTCCATCCGGGCTATATCGACACGCCCATGATGGACCGCATCCACAAGGAGGCGGCGCCGGAAGCGCCCGGCGCCGTGCACGAGATCATCGCGCGGAGCGTGCCGATGGGCCGCTATGCCAAGCCCGAGGAAATCGCGCGCATGATGCTGTTCCTCGCCTCCGATGATTCCAGCTACTCCACCGGCGCGTCGTTCATCGCGGACGGCGGCGTCCTGGCCTCCCTGCCGCCGGTCTGACCTTCCGAAAACACGTGCTTGCCCCGATTGACCGAGTTCGGTTTCCGTTATATCCATTTAGATATATCGATTCGGATATAACGAGAAAGTCGGAGGAAACGCGTGTCCGGAAAGAACAAGAAAATCTCGGGTATCGGCGTGCCGGCGCTGCTTGGCGCGGTCATGTTTTCGGCACTGCATCCGGCAATGGCGGCGGAGCCGGAGCCTTGGACGCTTCAGGAGGCGGCCGGATTGCCGGACTGGATCAGCCTCAGCGGCACCTTAAGGATCCGCTACGAAGGGCTGCACAATCAGTTTCGAGCCGGCAAGACCGGCAATGACGAGATTATCGCGCTGCGCACGACGCTGCTCGGCGAGGTGCATTTCAAACGGCTCACGCTGGGCGCCGAATTCATCGATTCACGGGCCTATCTCGGCGACAGCCAGACCCCGCTGAACACGTCCGCGGTCGATACGGCCGAGTTGCTGCAGGGCTATGCCGCGCTCGATCTCGACGGGATGCTGGGCGGGGGCACGAAGAGCACGCTCAAGGCCGGACGCATCACCATCGATATGGGCAGCCGCCGTCTCGTCGCGCGAAATCGTTTCCGCAATACGATCAATGCGTTCACCGGGTTCGAATGGAACTGGTCGGACAAGGCCGGCCATGTGGTGCAGGCTTTCGTGACCGTGCCGGTGGACCGCCGTCCGATCGCCTTTGCGAGGCTAGAAGACAATGACGTTCAGTTCGACAAGGAGGATTTCGACACGATCTTCGGCGGTCTGGACGTAACGCTACCGGTCAAGGCGGCGAACGCCAGGCTGGAGCTTTACGCTCTCGGCCTGGATGAGAGCGACAGCGCCCAAAAGGCCACCAATAACCGGCGGCTCGTGACGCCCGGCCTGCGGTTCTATCGCCCCAGGAAAAAGGGCCGGTTCGATTTCCAGATCGAGACCGCGCTGCAATTCGGCAAGGAACGCGCCACCAAGGCGGCGACGGATCTGACGGATCTCGATGTCTTCGCCTATTTCGCGCATGGGGAAGCCGGCTATACCTTTGCCGAGCCTTGGGCGCCGCGCGTGGTCTTGCAGTACGACTATGCGAGCGGCGACAAGAACCCCGCCAACAACAAGATCGGGCGGTTCGACACTCTCTACGGCGCGCGACGTTTCGACTTCGGGCCGACCGGGATCTACGGGGCGTTCGCGCGCAGCAATATCAGCTCGCCGGGGCTGCGCGGCGAAATCAGTCCGTCCAAAGCGATCGGCGCGATGGCCGCGTTGCGCGCCTTCTGGCTCGCCTCGCGTTATGACGCGTGGTCCGGCACCGGCATTTCGGACCCGACCGGCGCGTCCGGCCGCTATCTCGGCACCCAGATCGAGGGTCAGTTCCGCTGGACGATCCTGCCCGGTAATCTGCAGTTCGAAGCGGGCCTCGCGCATATCTTTCAGGGCGGCTTTCCGAAGAACGCGCCCAATGCGAACGGCGAGGGCAGCACGACCTATGGCTACACCCAGCTGAGCGTCACCTTCTGACCGCCACGTTCTGACCATTGGTGCACCTCCCGCTTGATTGACATTGCCGGTGGCAGACCGGAAGATCGAACCCGGTTGGGGGCTGATCGAGCGGGAGGGGGAAGTTCATGCCGGCATGCGCGACGGATACGCTATCCTTGGGCCAAAGACGCGCCGGGGCGAGTCTCCCGCTATTGGCCGTTGTCGCCGGTCTGGCATGGTTCGCCGCCGTTTCCCCGGCGCTTTCAGCCGAAAAGATCGAGATCGTCGCCGCGCCGGAGCCGACACCGGGCAATATCGCGGTGGCCGAAGACGGGACGGTGATCGTCACCGAGCATCCGTCGTCGAAGCCCAGCCTCGCCGCCTTCGCGGTGAAGGACGGCAAGGTCACCCCATTTCCCAATGCCGAGGCCGCGAAGATCGTCGCGGACGGCGGCAAGGGCTTCCATCCGGTGCTTGGCATCCGCGTCAGCAAGGACGGCATGGTGTGGATGCTGAGCGGCAATTCCGGCCAGAAAGTCAAATATCTCTATGGCTGGGATCTGAAGGCGAACCGGCTGGCGCAATGAATACACCTACACCGCCCCGGTTGCCCGCGAGGACAGCTTTTTCAACGACATAGCGCTGGCGCCGCAACGCCACGCCCTTTTCATCAACGATCCGGCGGGCGATTCCGATGCCGCCATCGTCGCGGTCGACACCGAGACCGGCAAGGCGCGCCGGCTGCTCGAAGGCCATCCGAGCCTGCGCTCGGAGGATGTTTCGGTCGTCATCAAGGGCCGGGTCATGGGCTTCAAGGGACCGGACGGCGCCATCCGCCCGCTGCATGGCGCGATCAACCCGATCACGATCGATTCCAGGGCCGAGTGGCTCTATTACGGCGCGATGACGGGCCGCACGCTCTACCGCGTGCCGGTAAGCGCGCTTCTGGACGAAACGCTGAGCCCGGCCGAACTCGCGGCCAAGGTCGAACGATATGCCGACAAGCCGCCCTGCGCCGGTCTCACCATGGACGATGCGGGCAATGTCTATCTCGCGGATGTGCAGCAGTTCGGCGTCGGCGCGATCTTGGCGAGCGACCGGTCCTATAAACTGCTGGTCGAGCGACGAAAAGCTGATGGACTGGCCGGACGGGCTGAGCGTCGGGCCGGATGGCTATGTCTATGTGGCCTCGAGCGGGCTGTATCACAGCTTTCCGTCCCATGCCGATCTGCCGCGCACCGCCGATCACTATTACATCACCCGCTTCAAGGCCCTCGCTCCGACCACGGTTGGGCGCTGAGACACGGAAGGTTCGCCCATGGTCAGTCGAGCAGGCGAGGACGGGACGGGCGGCTATTGCCGTCAGCCGCGGCTTATGAGCGCTATGTCGTCGGGCTGCTCTTGTCGGTCGGCGTGTGCAGCTTCATCGACCGGCAGGTCTTTTCGATCCTGCTCGAATCCGATCAAGCACGACCTCTCTCTCTCCGATACCGAGATGGGGCTGCTTGGCGGGTTGGCCTTCAGCATCTTCTATGTGACTGTCGGCATCCCGATCGCCTGGGTCGCGGATAACGCCAATCGCCGTAATATCATCTCGCTCGCGGTCGGGACGTGGAGCGTAATGACCGTGTTTTGCGGCGCAGCCGGCGGGTTTCTCTCCCTTTTCCTGGCTCGGGTCGGGGTCGGCGTGGGCGAGGCGGGCGCGGCGCCGCCGACGCAATCCCTGATCGCCGACTATGTCCCGCCCCAGAGGCGCGGCAGCGTGATGGCCATTCTGGGCCTCAATCTCGCGATCGGCGTGTTGCTGGGTTTCCTGTTCGGCGGCTGGGTCGGGCAGTATTTCGGCTGGCGCGTGGCCTTTTACGTTGTCGGCATTCCCGGGGTCATTCTGGCCCTTCTGGTGCGGTTCACCTTGCGCGAGCCGCCCCGGGGGCATTCGGAGTCGCTGGATGCCCGCGAAAAGCGGCCCTCGGTCTGGGCGTCGCTCAAATATTTCATGAAGCGGCCGACCTTCCGGCACATGCCGCTGGCGGCGGCGCTGTTCACGGTGGCCGCCTGGGCGCAACTCGCCTGGATGCCGGCCTTTTTCATCCGGGTTCACGGCCTTCACAGCGGCATCGTGGGCACCTGGCTCGGGATCATCTACGGCGTCTTCGGCGCGTTGAGCGTGCTGCTGGGCGGCTTTCTCGCCGACAAGCTCGCCGCGAAGAAAGGGGATGATCGCTGGTACCCCTGGGTATCCGGCATCGCGACCGCGCTTGGCATGCCGGTGGCGCCCTTCGTCTTCATGACCGCCGGCGCGACGCCCGCCCTGATCGCGCTCTGCTTTCTGGTGCTGTTCAGCCAGACCTGGATCGGCCCCGTCAACGCGATGATTGCGGGGGTTGCCGGCCTCAGGCGCCGGGCTCTGGCCTCGTCCATGTTCTATTTTCTGATCAATCTCGTCTCCTACGGTTTCGGGCCGTTGATCATCGGCATGGCGAACGATTATTTCGCGCCGCGCTATGGCAACGATTCCATGCGCTACAGCCTGCTCGCGCTGACGCTGATCTTCCAGGCCTGGGCGGCGGTGCATTTCTTCCTCGCGGCCCGGTCCGTGCGCGAGGATCTGGCGGCGGCGAAGGCGAACGCCTTGGCCGAGGACGCGATCTAGGGAGTTTGGGCCCAGTTTGGACATGTTTGGGCCAGGAGTTTGGGGATGAAGGCGTTCGCCTGCCTGTGCGCGGTGATGGTTCTGGCCTCGGTGGGCGCGGCCCGGGCGGCCGAAAGCTGCGACCGGGCCTGTCTCGAGGGGCTTATCGATCGCTATATGACGGCGCTGGTGGCCCATGACGCCTCGTCGCTGCCGCTCGCAAACCCGGTCAAATATACCGAGAACGGCCAGCAACTGCCCATGACGCAGGGGCTCTGGGCCACGGCGACGGGCGGTGCCGACTACCGGATTTCCGCCGCTGACCCCATCGAAGGGCAGGTGGGGATCGTCGGCGTCATTCAGGAAAACCGCCAGCCGGTCGTCCTTGCCTTGCGGCTCAAGGTCGCCGGGAGGGCGATCTCGGAGGCCGAAGCGGTTGTCGCGCGCAAGGGGGAGCAAGTCTTCGATCCGGCCAGGATGGCGGTGCCGGGCTCGGCGTTTCTGGAGGTGTTGAAGCCGTCGGAACGGGCGTCGCGCGAGGAGATGATCCGCATCGCCAACAGCTATTTCCGGGGGCTGGACGAAGAGAATTCCGGCTCCAACGTACCGTTCGACGCCGATTGCCAGCGCACCGAGAACGGCGTCGTGACCGCGAATTCGAGCGATCCGGCCGAGACGGCCATGCGCCGGATGGGCTGCAAGGCTCAACTCGATACCGGCTTTTCGGTAATCGTGACGGATATTCGCGACCGCCGGTTTCCGGTGATCGACGAGGAACGCGGGCTGCTGTTGGCCTTCGCGTTCTTCGATCACGCGGGAAAGATCACCTCGGCGACCCTCAAGGACGGGACGACCATGACGGTCGACGCGCCCTATAACCGCCCCTTCACCCGCGAGGTCGTGGACCTGTTCAAGATCAAGAACGGCAAGATCCAGCGCGTGGATGCGGTTGTGGTGACGGTGCCCTACCGGATGAAATCCGGCTGGTAGGGGCTAGAGCTGAAAGCGCAGGCCGAGCGTGATCCGGTTGCGCTTGTAGTCGTTCAGGCTGGGAAACGCGTTGGCGTTGCGCTGCGAGTATTCGTAGGCGAGCGTCGCCCGCAGGCGGCGGTTCATGAGATAGGTCAGCTCGGCATTGCCGCTCCAGAAATTGTCGCGCCGGACGATGCCCTGATAGCGGTCGCGCTCGTAACGCGTATCCATGTGCAGAAGCAGGTTCTCCCGGAGCTCGTGATCGAGGCCGAGCGAGAAGGACGACACCAGCGCCGCCGACGATTGGTCCAGCGTGGTTTCCTCGATCGTCTTCAGCGCCTCGGCGCTGACGGATGTCGACCGCGTTGGCGACCAGATCAGCCGGGCGCCGTAGTTCGCCGCGTGGATATCGGTGAGGGCGGGATCCTCGAAATGGCGGGCGATATAGCCGCCGAAGACACGTCCCTGAATGAGCGCCGTGATCGGAAACAGCAGGCCTCCATTGACGGCGTAACCAGTAGAATCTCTATTTAAACCAAAGTCATCGACCGGCAGCTTAAAGTTAACTCTGATCCCGTTCACCTGCACGAAGGGGCGGATCATGCCGCCGTTGTCGAGCCCGAATTCGAGGGAGCCGGTGGCCACGGTGCGGTCGCGGTCATGATTGTTGATGATGGATCCGTCGGCGCGCCGCGTGTTGTGGAAGGTCGAGTCCGAGACTGCCGCTCTCGCCGTTATGGCTATGGCGCCGCCGCGATGACGGTAGACGAGTTCGCCGCCGCCATCGTCGATCTTAACCGGCGTGACGCCGCGCGGATCGTCCACGCTGCTGCGCGGCTCCTGATATTTCTGGAAATAGGCGTTGGCGCTGAGGCTGTCGGCCCCGCCGACATCGAGCCGGCCGTCGAACCGGGCGGTGAAATTGGTGTAGTCCTCGGTCGTGGCGCTGGCGTGACGGCCAATATCGGCCTCTACGGTAACGCCCATCTCGTGACGGTTCCACTGGCTGCGGGCCTCGAGCCGGGGCTTCAGATCGGTGATGAAGTCCGATTTCCTGGCGGCGCTGGTCGCATAGATGTTGTCGTCATAGGTTTCGGAGACGGTGAGCCTCGGTTTGATCACGAAGGATCCGGCGCGAATGCCCACGGCGTCGTAGTCCGGCCGCGTCCGCATGGTCACGGAATCGGCAGGGGCCTCGACGGCCGCGTTGAAATTCTGGGCATGCGCACCGCCGGCCGCGAGTGGGCCCAAAAGGCAAACGGCGGCAAACAGACGGCGAAAAAGGTGAACCGGGCGCGAACCGCGCTCAAATGACATGAAGCCTCGCTGGGCGAAAGTCGATCGTTTCTACCGCGAAGCCTTACCCGACAATCATCATCACACCCTTAACGCAGGCGCGAAAATCGGGCCGGTGCCTGGCCGGAATGTCCTTTCAGGCAAGGTTATGAAAGACTATTAATATATTGATTTATAATAATATTACCCGGTTAAAGAAGCCCCGCCGACTTGGGTCGGCGGGGCTGCCTGATTACGCCGTTCCTGGAGGGACCGATCAGGCACTTACGGGTTTTCGGATAGTCGCTCCTTGCGTGAGTCAGTGAGCTTTGCTGGCGCCGCCCGTCTCGGCCTCCATGCGGCGGATGGCCTGACGGATGTCGCGCAGGCTGCTGTGCTCGCCGCCGCCCATATTCTCTTCCTCGGCTACAATCAATCTCTCAGCATCAAGCTCCATCTCCTTGAGAACAGACAGTTTCTCGGAACGAGAAAGCTCGGGAGCGTTCGCGACGTCTTCAGGTGTCATGTAATGCCGCATTGTCATGTCGGACTCCAATCTCCCCTGCGCGGGTGCTTGAATTCGTCATCTGATCAAGCAACGCAAGGCAGCGGCGAATGTTCCATTCGACGTGATGCGCGATCGGCGGTCCGGAGCGATCAGGCGGCGTGGCCAGTGACGTCGGCGAGGGAGTGGCGGGCGCGGGCGAGGCGGCTTTTGATGGTTCCGATGGCGACATGCAGCCGTTTGGAGGCTTCCCGGTATCGCATGCCCCTGAACACGACGAAATCGATGACGTCGCGTTCTTCGGGCCTCAGCCCGTCGATGGCGTGAAGCACTTCCTGGAATTCGATCCTGCCGGGTTGCTCGGGCTTATGGGCCGCGGTTGCCGACCATGCTTCCAACGGCACATGCACGCCGCGCCGGCTCGTGCTCCGCTTTCCGTCGATAAATCCGTGCTTGAGGATGGTGAAAAGCCATGATCGAAGGGATGTGCCCGGCTGGAACTGGTCGCCGCGGGCGATCGCCTTTTCGAGGCAGTCCTGAACCAGATCGTCGGCCCGTTCGACGTCGTGGCACAGGGATCGGGCGTAGCGGCGGAGATGAGGAATCTCGTCTTCCAGCCGGTCCGAAAACGCGGATGTCTTACTTGGCACGCGCCGGTCTCCTTTTTCTTATCGGGGATGAAGAGAGGTGTCGGCCGTGAGCAACAGGTAAGGACGGCGCGGGCGAATTCAAGCGCCGTCCCGGCCGAGTGGCCCGATTTGGCAGAATTCCGTTGTAGATTTCCCCCGTGATCGGACATGATAAAGCCCAGCACCGCTGGGGAAATCCTGCATGAACCGGATGAGCGTCGTCTCGATAGGATTCAAGGTTACGCCGGGCTACCGGAATTACGTCCTTGCGATCCTTTGGGTGGCGGGCGTGTTCAGCTTCCTCGACCGGCAGGTCTTCTCGGTGCTGCTGGAGTCGATCAAGGCCGATATGCGGCTGACCGACACCGAGCTGGGCCTGATCGGCGGTTTCGCGATAAGCCTGTTCTACGCCATCTTCGGCCTCATCCTCGGCAATATCTCTGACCGGTTCAGTCGCCGGAACATGCTGGCGGCCTGCGTCGCGCTCTGGAGCCTCATGACGGCGGTCTGCGGGCTCGCCAATAACTTCGCGACGCTGTTCCTGGCGCGGGTCGGCGTCGGGGTGGGCGAGGCCGGCGGCACGCCCGCGAGCGCTTCGCTCCTCGCCGACTATTTCCCGCCGCAGCGCCGGTCCACGGCTTTTGCCGTCCTCGGCATGTCGATCCCCGGGGGCGTGCTGGTCGGCTTCATGGTCGGCGGGGTGGTGAACGAGTATTTCGGCTGGCGCGCCGCCTTCGCGGCCGTCGGGCTGCCGGGATTGTTGGTTGCCGCGATTATCCGTCTGACGCTCCGGGAGCCTCCGCGCGGCTATTCAGAGAACCGGCGGGACTTCGAGACCGGCCCCAAATTCATCGAGACGCTGAAATACTATCTCTCCGTCAAGACCTACCACCATCTCACGATGGGAACAGCGCTTTTCGCCCTGGGGGCACTCGGCTCCGGGGTTTGGGCCCCGGCCTATTTCCAGCGCGTCTACGGGCTGTCGAGCGGCGAGGCGGGCATATGGCTCGGCCTGATCTACGGCATCGGCGGTATGGGCGGTGCCCTGACCGGCGGGCTTCTGTCGGATTTCATCGTCAAGAAGACCGGCGATGTCAAATGGCACTTCCTGATGCCGGCCGCGAGCCTTCTGGGCGTCCTTCCGTTCGCGGCCTTTATCTATCTTTCATCCAGCGCCTATCCGGCCTTCGTCGCGCTGATCGCCTTCGTCATTCTGCAGAACATGCCGATGGGACCGGCGAATGCCATGATGCAAAGTCTGGCGGGGCTGAGGATGCGGGCCACGATCGCGGCCATCATGGGATTTCTGACCAGCGCCTTGCCGGCGGGCCTCGGGCCGCTGATCGTCGGCATGGCGAGCGATCGTTTCACGCCGGTCTACGGCCACGATACCTTGCGCTACGCCATACTCGGCACCGTCGTCGTGGCCTATAGCTGGAGCGCCTTGCACTTCTATCTCGCGTCCCGGACGCTGGCCCGGGATCTGGCGGCGGCGCAGGAATTGTAGCGCGTCAGGCTTCAGGCCGCGTAGGACTTCAGCCAGGCGAGGCTTTCGGCGGTGCCGGCGGACGGATGGTATTCCGCGCTGAGCCAGCCATCATAGCCGCTTGCCTCTATCGCCTTGAACACGGCCGGATAATCGATCGTGCCCGAGCCGGGTTCGTGACGCCCCGGCATGTCCGAGAACTGGACGTGCCAGATGCGGCGGAGATAGGTCTGGAACGCCTCGATCGGGTCGAGCCCCATCATGGCGGCGTGATAGACATCGAATTGCAGGCCGAGATTGGGGCGCCCGGCCTTCTTCATGATCTGCATGGCCGCGTCGAAGCTCGGCACGGCGTAATCGAACCGGTCCTTGGGATTGATCGGCTCGATGAGCAGCGAAATCCCGTCGGCGGAGAGTTCGTCGGCCGCCTCTGCGAGCCGGTCCTGCAGCGTCGCGAGGCAGGTTTCCCGCTCGCCGGGATCGCAGGATCCCGCGAGTACGTTCATCTGGCCGACGCCCATGGCGAGCGCGTAATCCCGCGCTTGCTTGATGCTGTCCTCGAATTCGTACTTGAGCTCGGGGCGGCAGGCGATGCCGGGCCGGCCCTGGCCGGCGGCGATCGGGGTGTTGATCAGGACGA
Source organism: uncultured Alphaproteobacteria bacterium (assembly GCA_963822835.1). Taxonomy (GTDB): domain Bacteria; phylum Pseudomonadota; class Alphaproteobacteria; order CAVTAV01; family CAVTAV01; genus CAVTAV01. The sequence goes on from CAWGIZ010000009.1 coordinate 369,146, forward strand.
CCTCAAGCCCGGCGCTGGTGGCGGCGGCGGCGACTTTCGGGGCGGGTTCGTCATAGGGAAACAGGATCTCGACGGCTTCGAAACCCGCCTCTCGGGCGGCGGGGAAGCGCTCCAGCAGCGGCAGTTCGTTGAACATCGTGCTGATATTGGCTGCGAATTTGAGCATCTGGCTCCTTATCTCCGATGGCGACCGCCAATGGTTCTTTGGTACAGACGATGTGCCGGACCAAGATCCGCCGGATTTCGCAGTTGAAGATGCCGTACCCCACAGCCAGCCTCAAGCGGATAGTTAGGCGGAAAATTCTTAACCAGTAGTTGCCAAACAGGCGCCGCCGGGCGAGCTTGAAAATAGCGCTCAACTATCGGAAACTGCGCTTCTGTCATTACAGCACCTAAGCAAAAACAAGAAAAATCCTCACAGCAGGAGAGCCGGCCGATGAACGACTTCACGAAAATCGACAAGGCGGGGGCCGAGGAAGCGGCGGCCGACGCCGGTTTTCCGTTTCGGGACCCGGTTTCCCGGCGGAGTTTCATCAAGAGCGTGATCGCGTCCGGCGCCGTCGTCGCGGGCGGCGGCATGATGTTCGGCACGATCGCCGGCTGCTCCGACAAGAGCGCCCCGGCGGCCGGTTCGGTCGAGCGCATGCTGATGCTGAACGTGAACGGCCAGATGCGCCCGGTGGACGTGCTGCCGAACGAGACGCTGGCCATGACGCTCCGCTACAAGCTCGGCCTCGTCGGCACCAAGCTCGGCTGCGACCGGGGCGAATGCGGCGCCTGCACCGTGCTGGTCGACGATGTCCCGCATAATTCCTGCTCCATGCTGACCCACGGCGTCGGCAGCCGTCAGATCACCACCATCGAGGGCCTGGAAGGCCCGAATGGCGAGTTGCACCCGGTGCAACAAGCGATGATCGACGAGCTCGGCCCGCAATGCGGCTTCTGCACCGGCGGCCAGATCATGTCGGCGGTGGGGCTCTTGAAAGCCAATCCGAAACCGACCCGCGAGGAGGCGCGCCAGGCCATGGCCGGGAACCTCTGCCGTTGCGGCGCCTATGACCACTATCTGAACTCAATTATGCGTGCAGCGCAGGGGGTTGCGTGATGGCCTTCAACCTGATTGGCAAGAATTTCACGCCGCCGGACGTCCGCGCCAAGGTCACCGGCAAGTCGATGTATGCCGAGGATATCCGGGCGGAGGGCATGGCTTTCTGCAAGCTGCTCACCAGCCCCTATCCGCACGCCAAGGTGACCAATATCGATGCCTCCGAGGCGATGAAGATGGAAGGCGTCTACGGGGTGCTGACGGCCGACGACGTGCCGAACTTCCCGGCGCCGCAGGAATCGATCCTCACCATGGAGCCGACCTTCGTCGGCGATCCGATCCTCGCGGTCGCGGCGGTCGACGAGACGACGGCCGAGAACGCGATCGAGAAGATCAAGGTGACCTACGAGGCATTGCCCTTCGTCGTCGATCCGTTGCAGAGCCTTCAGCCGGGCGGCCCGAACGCCCATGAGGGCGGCAATGTCGTGACGTCCGGCAGCGGCGAGGGCATGGGCGGCGTTCCGCAGCTCAAGACGGTCAAATGGGCGGCGAAGGATTTCGCCATGGCCCAGGACGGCCAGCTGCCGGAGGGCGAGCCTCTGGTCGAATGGAAGTTCGGCGATGTCGATGCCGGCATGAAGGCGGCGAAATACGTTCTCGACGAGAGCTTCGTCACCGCCAGTAACCCGCACCATTCCATGGAGCCGCGCAGTTCCTTCGCCTATTGGGAAAACGGCAAGTGCACGCTCTACGGCTCCACCCAGAGCCAGAGCTTCGTCATGCCCGGCCTCGCCAAGCTCCTCGGCGTGTCGCCCGATCAGGTGAACTACATCTCGGAATATTGCGGCGGCGGCTTCGGCTCCAAGGGCAGCGCCTATGCCGTGATGACCGTCTCCGCCCATATGGCGAAGAAGATCAACCGGCCGTGCCTGCTGCGCATCAGCCGGTCCGAGGAGTATTACCTCGGCTCCGCCCGCGCGGGCTTCCAGGGCCGCCTGAAGCTCGGCTTCGCCGCGAACGGGCGTCTGCTCGCCGCGGATGTCTATATCGTCCACCAGAACGGCTCGAAGCAGGGCTTTTTCGATTATCAGGCGGCCGGCGACGCGGTTTCTCTGGTCTATCAGCCGGAGAACATGCGTTTCCGGGCGATCCCGATCTCGACCAACACGCCGCCGAACGGCCCGCAGCGCGGACCCGGCCAGAACCAGATCGCGGTCGCGATGGAGCCGCTGATGGACAAGGCCGCCAAGGCGCTGGGCATCGACCGGCTGAAGATCCGGGAACTGAACGCGCCGAATATCAATTCCAAGGTCGACGGCCGGCAGAAAGTGTCGAGCGCCTATGTCAAGGAAGCGCTCGATATGACGGCCGCGCGCTTCAACTACGCCGACAAGATCAAGATGAGCGGCCAGAAGAAGGGCAGCAAGGTGATCGGCGTCGGCGTCGGCCAGGCCTATCACTCGGCGGGCGGCGCGGGCTTCGACGGGCATCGTGCGCATCACGCCGGACGGCAAGCTCCATATCCATACCGGCGTCGGCAATCTCGGCACCTATTCCTACGCCACGACGTCGCGCGTCGCGGCGGAAGTGCTGGGCTGCGACTGGGAAGACTGCATCATCGAGCATGGCGACAGCCGCAAGGGCCTGCCGTGGAACCTCGGCCAGTTCGGCTCGAACACCTCCTTCACCATGTCGCGCACCAATTACGTCGCGGCGATGGATGCCAAGCGGAAGCTGCAGGAAATCGCGGCCATGGATCTCGGCGGCAAGCCCGAGGACTACGACGTCGGCGGCATGAAGGTCTTCTCGAAGGCCGACAAGTCGAAGAGCCTGGGCTTCGCCGACGCGGCCAAGCGCGCCGTCGAACTCGGCGGCAAGTTCGACGGCCATGAGGCGCCGGCCGACGTGTTCTTCCTGACCAAGGCATCGGTGGCCCAGCTCGCGGGCACCGGCCTGATCGGCGTGGCCAAGGACACGCTCAAGATGGAGAACCACGTCGCCACCTTCACGGTCGGCATGATGATGATCGAACTCGACACCGAGACCGGCAAGTTCGAGATCAAGGACTATGTCGCGACCGCCGATTGCGGCACCGTGGTCTATCCCATGGGCATGGCAGCATCAGATCCGCGGCGGCGGCGTGATGGGCATCGGTTTCGCGACGCTCGAGCATGCGGTCTACGACCCGCAGAACGGTCTTGCGGCCAATGTCGGATCTCTATCAGTGCAAGCCGCCGTCCTATCTCGACGTGCCGAGCCAGATGGACGTCGCAGCGGTCGACAAGCCCGACCCGGACATCCCGATGGGCATGAAGGGCATCGGCGAGCCGCCTTTGGGCGCCTCGGCCAGCGCGCTTCTGTCGGCGATTTCGGATGCGCTCGGCGGGCACTACTTCAATCGCACGCCGGTGAAGCCGGACATGATCGTGAACGCGGCGGCGGGGCGGCCACAGTCGCACAAGCCGCTTCAGGTCAATTGCCAGTAGGGGGGAGCACGCAATGTCCAAGGATATGATGCCCAGCTTCGCGCTCTTCCAGCCCACCGATCTGGCCACCGCCCTCAGCCTTCTCGGCAAATACGAGGACGGCTGGAAGATGGCCGGCGGCCAGGACAGCCTCGATTGGTTCAAGGATCGCGCCAAGCGCCCCTCCGCCGTCATCGACCTGAACGGCATTCAGGAGATGAAGGGGATCAAGGAGACCGCCGACGGGATCGAGATCGGCGCGCTGACGCCGCTGGTCGAGGTCGCCAACAACCCGATGATCAAGGAGAAGTTCGGGCTTCTGGCGACATGCCGCGTCGCGCGTCGCCAGCCCGCAGATCCGCAATGTCGGCACGATCGGCGGCAATGTCAGCCAGGACGCCCGCTGCTGGTATTACCGCTCGGGCCTCAACTGCTACCGGGCCGGCGGCACGACCTGCTATGCCGACACGCCGCAGGGCATGAACCGCGAGCATTGCCTGTTCGAGGCGTCGCGTTGCGTCGCCGTCTCGCCGTCGGACACCGCGCCCTGCATGGTCGCGCTCGACGCCACGATGGTGGTGCAGCAATGCCTCGGGCGAGCGCACCATCAAGGCCGACGATTTCTTCATCGGCCCGGCGACCGATATCCGGCGCATGACCGTTCTGGAGCATGGCGACATCCTGAAGGCGATCCGCCTGCCGAACGAATGGGCCGGGGCGCAAGTTCTATTTCGAGAAGGTCGCGGACCGGAACACCTGGGACTTCCCGCTGGTCAATATCGCGTCGGCGATGAAGGTCGGCGGCGACGGCATGATCCAGGACATGCGCATCGTCTGCGGCGCCGTGCAGGCCCGTCCGCGCCGTCTCACCGGCGTGGAGCAGACCGTCAAAGGCAGCCCGCAGAACGAGGAAACGGCCGCGCTCGCCGGCCCGTGTGGCGGCGCAGGGCGCGGTGCCGCTGAACTACAACCACTTCAAGGTTCCCCTGATGGAGAACCTCGTAAAGCGGGCCGTCCGGGACTCCTGAGCCGTGGAAGTGTTTCGCGTCAGTACCGATGTTTACGGCCAGGAGACGCTGAAGGGCCTGTCATGGGACCTGCTGTGGCCTTTCTTCGGCGTCGCCGTGGCCATCATCGTGATCCATCTGATCGTTTCGTGGCTGCGCCCGTCGGCCCGGCATAAGTCCTAGTCGCTGTTCAGAAAGTTGGGTTGAGGCCGGATATGGCGAGCGAGCGCGTTCTGCGTCACAAAGGGATCGACCGGCTGTTCCATTGGGTCACGGCCGTGTGCGTGCTGACGCTGATGGCGACCGGGCTCCTGCCCGTGCTCGGGGTCGATTTCAACTGGCTGACGATCCACTGGATCGCCGGGATCATTCTGATCGCGGTGGTGTTGTTCCATATCGTACGCGCGCTGATCTGGCAGAGACCCGGCCGGATGTTCTTCGGCTTCAAGGACCTCGGCGGCGTGGCCTCGGAATTCGGCTTTATCGGCGGCGAGCAGCGGGTCGGGAAGTATTCCGGGGCGCAGAAGCTGATGCATCACGTCATCGCCCTGTTCGTGCTGACGGCGATGGTCACCGGGGCGCTGATGCTGGTGAAGATCGACACCCCGTTCTGGAAGCGCCAGCCCTATTGGCTGCAGGAACACAGTTGGGGCGTCATCTATGCGTTCCACGATCTGGCGGCGATGGCCTTCGTGACGCTCGTCATGCTGCATGTCTATTTCGCGCTGAGGCCGGAAAAGATGTTCTACACCCGGTCGATGATCTCGGGCTGGATCAGCCGCAAGGACTATCTCGAACATCACGATCCCGCCGCCTGGGACGTGGACGAAAAGGGCAATAATTGACATCCGAAACCCCGAACGCGCTCGCCGAGACCATCACGGCGATCGAGCGCAGCTATGAATTCATGCTGGCCTATGCCGCGCAGGGCCGCGACTTCGAGGACCCGAGCGGCTCCGGGCCCGCGATCCGGCAGTATCTGACGCGCCTGAGCAACGGCCTCGACAATATCGCGGCGCTTGTCGGTGGCTATGCCGGCGAGCCCGGCAAGGGGCCGGTGTTCGGCGCTTATGTCGACGTGATCCGCGTCGATGCCGAAAAGGCGAGGGCGGCCGTCGAGGTGGTTCTCTCGCTGCCGTCGATCGGCTCCCAGCTGGTCGACAATCTCAACGCGTCGATCCACCTGCGCGCGGTGCTGACGGACATCTTCCTGGTCGACGAGGCGTTGAAATCCGCCCGGCGGGTGAAGGGCAAGACGGACTGACGGCTTTATTTGTCGAGCGTTTCGTTCAGGATCGCCGCGAGGCGGACGCCGGCGGCTTCGAGCCGTTGATCGACGATGGGGACGGCCATATGGAAATAGTCCCAGCCCAGCGTCAGAACCTGTCCTTTTCCGGCAGTCATGTATTCGAGAGCCGGGGAGCGGGTCAGGTCGTACGATTCCTGCGCCCAGTCCACTGGCGTTCCCCTGGTCCACGCCTTGCGGTTCTCGGGCGTGATCGCTTTGGTCAGTTTGTCGGCATAGACACGCCACCGGATGTCGGCCGGCAAATAGGCCCATTGATCGCGCTCCTCCGTCTCGATCACATCGAGATCCCAGAGGAAATGCATGTTTGTGTGCTCGCCGGATAGCCAGAGCACGAGAACCTTGTTGCCGCCCTGATCGTCTCCGAAGCTGACATGCATCGGCTGATGCGCGTCGGCCACGAAATGCGCCAGGAATTCCAGGGCCTCGGCCCGCTTTTTCGGGGCGAGAGTTTGGTCGCGCAGCCGTTTCTCATAGAAATCGATGGCATAGAGAACGCAGTGGCGGTTCGGGTCGCAGTCGCCGGGATCGACCTTGGGATCGTTCCGGCGCATGTTCAGATAGTGCCACCACGGCTTGGCGTCATAGGCGGGGTCGACGCCGACATGGTCGGCCCACGGGCAGGATTCGGGAAGCTGCGAAACCGGCCATCGGCGTCGATCAGCCGGTCGACCGCTTTCCGCGCGGCGGGCACGAGGTTCCGATAGGCGATCTCGCAGACGATCTTGTGGCCTTCATTGGCCCAGGCGAAGGCCGGGGCCGAGGCGAGCATCAGAAGGCAGAGCGAACACCAGAAAGCGCATGTCCGCATGGGCGGTCACTCCCTAGCCGGAGGTCAGAACCGGTGCTTCGAAGTCCAGGTCCCTGATCTCGGAAATCTGCCGCAGTCCGAGCTGCACCATCACGGTCGAAATCTGGTCGCAGATGATATCGAGCGCCGGCCGCGCCGCGCCGAGGCCGAGCGCGCCGACCGCCGTATAGGGATATTTCCCGAGCATCACCATATCCGCGCCGAGCCGCAGCAGCCGGAGGATGTCGAGCCCGCAAACCGCGCCGCTGTCCGCCAGCACCAGCGCGTCCTTGCCGACCGCCTGACGGATCGCGGGCAATACGCGGACGGGCGAGGGCGCGGCGTCGAGCTGCCGGCCGCCGTGGTTCGAAACCACGACGCCGTCCGCGCCGGCCGCCATCATCTCGGCGGCGGCACGCGCGTCGAGCACGCCCTTCACCAGCAATTTGCCGCGCCAGACCTTGCGGATATCCGCGATCTCGCGCGGGCCCAGCGGCTGGCTCATCTGAGCCATGTTCTGGGCCTTCTTCATGTAGGGCTTGATGTTCATGACTTCGGGATTTGGCCCCTTGATCATCCGCAGCGCCCAGCGCGGATAGAACGGCGCCATCCGCAGCAGGGGACCGAGCCGGACCGGCGGCTGCACGCCGCTGCGCATGGCCTTTTCCCGGCGCTGACCCATCGGAATATCGACCGTCACCATCATCAGGCTGCAGCCGGTCTTGGCGGTGCGGGCGATGATGTCGCCGCGCGCCTGCTCGTCGCGGATGGGATAGAGCTGGAACCAGAAATTATCCCTCGCGACCGGCGCAACGTCCTCGATGGTTGCCGAGGCCACGGTGCTGAGTGCGTAGGGAATGCCGATATCGCGGGAGGCCGCCGCCAGCGCCTTCTCGACGCCCGGACAGAAGATTCCCGGCGTGCCGACCGGCGCGATGGCGAAGGGATACTTCCAGGCCCGGCCGTCGATGGAGACCGTTGTATCCGGCGGGTTCATGTCGCCGGTGATCTTCGGCACGAGCACCACCGAGCGCAGATCGTCCCGGTTCCGGCGCAAGCCGTCTTCCTCGCCGATGCCGGCCTGTAGGTATGTGAAAACGGGTGGCGGCAGCACTTTTCGCGCTCGCGCGAGGAAATCCTCATACGCCACGTAGTTCGATGGCAAGCCCCTGCGGCATTTCGTACCCCTTCCAAGCCCGGCGGGCAGATCTTAGAGTGGAGGGAACCCCTGTCAAGCGCGGCCAAGTTTAAGTCATTGACCGCAAACGCCTCTGGCTTGGGGTCATGCGCCAGCGCCAAACGACAATCGGGGAGCAATTCAATGAAAGACGTGAACGGGAAGGTCGCCTTCGTTACGGGCGGCGCCAGCGGCATCGGCCTTGGGATCGCCAAGGCATTCGTGAACGCGGGGATGAAAGTCGTCGTGGCGGACTTGCGGCAGGATCACATCGACGAGGCCATGGCAGACTTTTCCGCCGCCGGGCAGAGCGGCAGCGTTCACCCCATGAAACTCGACGTGACCGACCGCGAGGCGATGGCCGCCGCGGCTGCCGAAACCGAGAAGGTGTTCGGCAAAATCCATGTTCTGGTGAACAATGCCGGTGTCGGCATTACCGGGCCGGTGAAACAGGCCAGGTTCAACGATTGGGATTGGGGAATCGGGGTCAATCTGGGCGGCGTGATCAACGGCGTCGTGATATTCCTGCCTTATCTCATGAAGCACGGCGAGGGCGGACACATCATCTGCACCTCCTCCATGTCCGCCGTCGTGCCGATCCGGGGCGCGACCATCTACACCACGGCCAAGGCGGCCATCATGGGCATGATGGAATCGATGCGGGGCGAGCTGGAGGCGGATGGCATCAGCACGTCGATCTTCTGTCCTGGCCCGGTGAAATCCAATATCAGCGAGGCCGCCAAACTGAGGCCGGAGAAGTATCGCAAGGAATCGGGTTTTGCCGAGATGGAAGCATCACTCGGCAAGCGGCCAAACAATCCCGACTGGATGGACCCGGAGGAGGTCGGCGAGCGGGTGCTGCGCGGCCTGCAGCGGAACGATCTCTTCATCTTCACGCATCCGGAGTTCAGGGCGGGCGCCAAAACGCGGTGCGACGCCATGCTGGCCGCTTTTCCGGACGAGCCGATCAATGAGAAACGGGCGAGCGGGATCACCTTTCTGACGTCGAACGCGATCTATGACGAGGCGCTCAAGGGCGGCCAAATGAAATAATTTCGAACCCGTCTGCGGAATTTACTGGCCTTCGGTTGGCAAGTCGGTCGAGAGTATCGTAATATTTGTTATGACGCATTAGTCTTCGAGTGTGAGCGGTTTGGTGCAGATCCGATCTCGATCGGCTTAGAGACTGCGATCAGGGGGCGGATCTGAATGTTGGGACGGGTGGACTGCGACCTCATAAATAGGATGTGTACTGAGGGTTGGGGCCTTCGACGTGCGCAACCGGCTGTCGCCGTCGGCAAGAGTATAAGGGGAAGTTATGGCGGTTCGTCAGAAGGGGGCGCGTTCCGGGAAGGGTTCGCGCGCCGGGAAGAAGCCGGTCAAGAAGATCGCCACGGAGTCGCTCCGCAGGCCCAGTCAGGTTGCCGTCGAGGAACTCATGCCTAGGGCGCGGGACGCGAAAAGCGTCGCGCCGAGACAGGCCGATCCGGCTTTGTCGCCGCAAATCGTCTGGTATCGCCTTCTTAAGCTTGAGAGTCTGATGGGGCGGCCGTTCTTCATGCGCTTTGCCCAGCAATACGAGATGAGCGGCAACGACTGGCGGGTAATGGTCACGCTCGCCGCCATGCCCGAGTTGGCGTCCCACGAACTCTGCCAGCTTACCGGCATGCATCCGATGAATGTCAGCCGGTCGGTCGCCAGCCTCCGCAAGCAGGGACGGGTCGCCGAGCGGACCGATCCGACAAATCGCCGTCGGAAGATTCTTTCGCTCACCGAGGACGGCTGGAACGTCTACGACAAGGGCGTTCCTCGTGTCCGCAAGATGACGCAGTTGCTGTTTTCCTCCATGTCTCCGTTGGAGGTGGAGTTTTTCGGCCGCTTGATCGATATGCTGGTGACCCGTCTCGAGGATGCGGACCTCGACGACTCCGAGTTCATTGACTAGGGCGGCTCTTCGTCCGACGCCTGAACCCGATTCCCAAGCGCGTCAAATCCAAGCCATATCCGGTTGTCTTTGGCCGTTGGAGATCTTATGAGTCCCAAGGCCGCAAATTGCACCGGAAACGATAATCTGCTGTTGGACGACGTGGAGTGGCCACAACGTCATAGGCACCGTTTCATCGCAGGAAATTGAGAACAGACATGCCCAAGCCGCTCTCCCTCGAGGACCGTTTTGCTATTGAAGACCTCTGCGCCCGTTATGCCTGGTCGCTGGATACCGGTGATGTCGAGGGCTTCGGCCAGTGTTTCGCCGAGGATGCCCTTATGATGGAGGAGGTCTTCGACGATCCGGATGTGTGGCAAGGCCGCGCGCAAATTAAGAAGTGCTGTGAGCATTATCGGAACGCGAAAGGCTTTCCGGGACGCCAGCACCATATCGGTCAGCTGATCCTCGACGGCGATACGGAAAAATGTTCGGCGAAGTCCTACGCCATCGTGACCGAATGCCACGGTGATCCTCCGTATACACTACGTTTTGCGGGTTATTACGAGGATGAACTCGTGAAAATCGATGGGCGGTGGTATTTCAAGAAACGGATGGTCCGCCTCTGGGAAGGGCCGGCGCTCAAGAATTTCCCCGGACAGACCGGTGTTCGGCCGCCGCGAACGCGTCCGCCGGAACTCGTGATCAAGAAGTAAGGTCTGGTGCGGCGATCGGGCGCGGTCGCTTGTTGATAAAAACAATTGTTAATATAGTCGCGGCCCGCCTGAGGGCGACATAACTGGACCCGGTCGGCGAATGTTGCGGGGCCGTTTGACGGAATAAAAAGGGAGAATACCCGATGCGTGAAGTCTTTATCGTCGGCGTGGGCATGACGAAGTTCGGAATTCATCCGGACAAAACCACCGCGGATCTTGGACGCGATGCCGTTCATCTGGCGCTGGCCGATGCGGGTGCCGAGGCCAAGGACATGGATGTCGTGTTCTATGCCAACACGGCCCAGGGAGCGATCGAAGGCCAGTACGGCATGAAGGGGCAGCACGCGCTCCGGCCCATCGGCATCCAGGGCATGCCGCTGTTCAATGTCGAGAATGCCTGCGCGGGATCGAGCAGCGCGCTTAACCTTGCCTTCGCGCAGGTCGCCGGCGGGTTCGCCGATATCGCGCTGGCCGTCGGATCGGAGAAGCTGCACACCACGGATCGCGAAAAGCGCCTTGCCGCGTTCGGTCAGCCGGAGGACGTCGCCGCAGGTTTCCGCCTTCGTCGAGAAATATTCGGCGCTCGTCAGCCGATATCCAGCCGCCGCCGGAAGTGGTGATCGATCGAGAAGATGCGCATCATCTTCATGGACGCCTATTCCGTCAATGCCCGGCTCCATATGAAGAAATACGGCACGACCTGGGAGCAGATCGCCGGCGTCGCGGCCAAGAACCATCACCATTCCACAATGAATCCGCTGGCGCAGTTCCAGAAGGACATGAGCCTCGACGAGATGCATGAAGGCCCGCGTGATTTCCTGGCCGCTGACCCTGCCCATGTGCGCGCCCGGTGAGCGATGGCGGCGCGGCCGCGATCGTCTGCTCGAAGGACGTGCTTGACCGCTTCAACCCCAAGAAGGCGATCCGCATTTGCGCGAGCGTCTTCAAGGGCGGCACCGACCGGGCGATCGACGATCTCGAACATTCCTGCTGCCGCCGCGCGGCCAATGCCGCCTTCAAGCAGGCCGAGCTCGAGCGCGACGGACATCTCGGTCGCCGAGGTCCATGACGCCGAGCTCCTATGCGCGAGATCGCGCAGGTCGAGATGGTCGGGCTTTGCGAGTTCGGCGAGGCCGGGCCGCTCGGCCGAAAAGGGCGATTTCTCGCTCGGCGGGCGGATCCCGGTGAACGTTTCCGGCGGGCTCGAATCCAAGGGCCATCCGGTCGCGGCGACGGGCATCGGCCAGATCTACGAGCTGGTGCAGCATCTGCGCGGCGATGCCGGCGCGCGGCAGGTCGACGGCGCCAAGATACGGCCTGGCGTCGTGCAGCGGCGGCTTTATCGGGCGTCGAGGACGGCGCGACCTGCGTGACCATCCTCGGGCCCGGTGTGAGGCGCGCCATGACCTACGAACATCTCATCGTCGAGCATCGCGGCCGGGTCAGCTGGATCTATCTGAACCGGCCGAATGTGCTGAATGCGTTGTCGATGCACACGATGGGCGAGTTGCGCGCGGTGCTGACCGAGCTGCGGGACGCAAGGAAACGCGCGTCATCGTGTTCTCCGGCAAGGGCAGGGCGTTCTGCGCCGGGCGCGGATATGACCGGCGCGCCCGATCCCAAGGCGCCGCCGAGCGAGGAGCCGACCTTCCTCACCACGCCAACAAGATGGAGGAAGTGCTGAACGCCATGCCGAAGCCGGTGATCGCGGCGCTGAACGGGATCACCTGCGGCGGCGGGCTGGAGCTGGCCATGATGTGCGACATCATCGTGGCGGCGGAATCCGCGCGGATCGGCGACGCCCACGCGAATTTCGGCATGATGCCCGGCGGCGGCGCGACGGTACGTCTGCCGCGCTCGTCGGGCATCAATCACGCCAAGCTTCTGATGTTCACCGGCGATCTGTTTCTGGCGCCGGAGATGCTGAAGATCGGCCTCGTCCAGCGGGTCTTCGCGGACGATGCGCTGGAGACCGAGACCCAAGCCATCGCCGAGAAGATCGCGGCGAAGAGCCCGCTCGGGCCTCAGCCGAGATGAAGGGCCTGATCGACGGCAGCTCTCGACATGCCGACCGACAAGGCGATCCAGGCCGAGAAGCTGATGCTTCACGGTCATTTCAATCAGCTACGACGCCGCCGAGGGCGGCAAGGCCTTCGCGGAAAAGCGCAAGCCGGAATTCCGCGGCTATTGAACGCGCGTAGCAACAGTCAGAGGGACGTAAATGGACATCAAAAGTAAGGTCGCGGTGGTCACGGGCGGGGCGTCGGGCCTCGGCGAGGCGACGCGTCGAACGCATGATCGCGGCCGGCGCGCAAGGTGGCGATCTTCGATCTGAACACCAAGAACGGCGAAGCCCTCGCCGAGAAGCATCAGGGCAGCGCGCTTGTTCTGCAAGGTGAACGTCGCCGACGAAATGATCCGTCACGGCCGGCGTCGCCGCCGACGAAGGAAGCCTTCGGCGCGATCCATGTCTGCGTGAACTGCGCCGGTGTGCCGACCATCGGCCGCATCGTCGGCCGCGACGGCCCGCATCCCTATGACGAGTTCAAGCGCGTCATCGACATCAATCTGAACGGCACGTTCAACGTGTCCCGTCTGGCGGCGGCCGAGATGCTGAAGAACGAGCCGATCGGCGACGAGGCGAGCGCGGTGTGATCGTCAGACGTCCTCGATGGCGGGCATCGAAGGCCAGATGGGCCAGAGCGCCTATGCCGCCAGCAAGGCGGGCATTATCGGCCTCATGCTGCCGATGACACGCGATCTGTCGCAGTTCGGCGTGCGGGTCGACGGTGATCGCGCCCGGCCTGTTCGAGACGCCGCTGGTCTCCGCCGCGCCGGAAAAGGTCCGCGAGAAGCTGATCAGCGAACTCGAATTCCCCAAGCGCATGGGCGCGCCCGAGGAGTTCGCCTCGCTGGTCGCCCATATCGTCGAAAATCCCTATATTAACGGCGAGCTGATCCGCCTTGACGGCGGCGTGCGCGCCCGTCCGCGTTGATACCGCCCGAAACAAAGTGATAGGCGGGCCAAGGTCCTAAAGAAGTTCATCCAGAAGGGACCGCGATGACGACCTCATTTCCGAAAACTCCCGATTTCATCGGCTTCAACGAGCCGGTTCGCATGGAAGGCGACATCTACGATCTCGTGGTGGAAGGCAATCTGCCCGACCGAGATCAACGGAACGTTCTTCCGCCGACGCCCGATCCCCAGTATCCGCCGTTGCTCGGCGACGACACCTTCCTCAGCGGCGACGGCATGGTCAGCAGCTTCCGCTTCGAGAACGGCCATGTCGATTACAAGATGCGCTATGTGATGACCGAGCGGCTGAAGGACGACCGCGCCGCCCGCCGGTCGCTCCACGGCGCCTATCGCAATCCGCTCACCGACGATCCGAGCGTCAAGGGCCACAAGCGCGGCGCTGCGAACACGACGCCGATCTGGCACGGCAACAAGCTTCTCTGCCTCAAGGAAGACAGCCGGCGCGATGGAGGTCGACAAGAACACGCTCGAGACCATCGGCGAATGGGATTACGGCGGAAAGCTTCAAGAGCGAGACCATGACCGCCCACACCCGCTGGGACCCGGAGACGGACGATCTCTATTTCTACGGCTACGAGGCGTCCGGCCTGTGCTCCAACGACATCGCCTATTGCATCGCCGACAAGAACGGCAAGCTCACCAAGGAAGAGCACTTCAAGGGGCCGTATGTCGCGCTCATGCACGACTTCGTGGTGACCAAGGAATACGCGGTGTTCCCGTTCTTCCCGATCGTCACCAACATGGACGTGATCAAGGCGGGCAAGCCGCACTGGATCTGGGATCCGACCAAGGAAAGCTATTTCGGCATCATGCCGCGCGACGGCAGCGTGGAGCATTTGCGCTGGTTCAAGCGTCCGGCCTGTTCGGTGTTCCATTTCGTGAATGCGTTCTCGGAAGGCAGCAAGGTTCATGTCGACGCCTGCTACAGCGCCGTGAACCCGTTCCCCTTCATCACCGCGGCCTCGGGCCTGCAACACGATCCGATGAACATGCAGGGCAAGCTCGTGCGCTGGACCTTCGACATGTCCAAGCCCGGCGACACCATCGAGGAAACGGACCTCGGCATCGGCGGCGACATGCCGCGCGTCGCCGACAAGGACCTGATGAAGGATTTCGACATCGCCTATTACGAGACCGTCGATCCGGAACTCGGCCCGCCGAAGGCCGCCGGGCCGGTCGGCGTCGGCTTCAATTCACTGGTTCGTCTCGAAGTCAAATCCGGCAAGATGAAGACGTATTCGGACGGCGCCGCATTCCACCTTGAGCGAGCCGGTCCATATCCCGTCGAAACAGGCCGGCCACGAAGGCTATCTCGCCCTGGTCGCGGACGATCACAACACGTTCCTCTCCGAGGTCTGGGTGATGGAAGCCGCGAAATATCGAAAAAGGCCCGATCGCCCGCATCAAAATGCCGATGCGCTCAGCGCAATCAGGTCCACGGCAACTGGGTCGAGGCCGATCGGCTGGGCTAGTCTCTTTCAGAGTGGAAAACGTGGATGGCCGGGCTATGCCCGGCCATTGCGTCTTCGACCGCCGAATCCCGCCGGCATGATGAACGGCCAGGGGGTGGCTTCGCCGCCGCGTTCGCCCACCACTTCGATCAGGGCCGGTTTGTCCTTCTTGATGGCGCTCTTGAGGGCCGGGGCGAGTTCTTGCGGCGAGGTTACGCGCTTGGCGGCCATGCCGAAGGCCTTGGCGAGGGCGACGAAGTCCGGCGTGTGAAGCTCGGAGCCGATCACGTGACCGCCGAAATTGGTTTGCTGGTCGCGCCGGACATTGCCGAAGCCGCCATTGTTGAACACGATCGTCACGACGCCGAGATTTTCCTGAACGGCGCTCGCCATTTCCTGAACGCCGAACATGAAGCCGCCGTCGCCCGTCACCGAGACGACCGCGCGGTTCGGATTGCCCGCCTTCACGCCGAGCGCGGTCTGGAAGCCGAAGCCGAGCGTGCCGGGAAAGCCGGTGGTGATATAGGTGCGCGGCTCATAGACCGGATAGGCGTAGTAAGAGGTGAAGCCCATCTGCGAGAGTTCCTCGACGAAGAAGCTGTCGCGCGGCATCGCGTCGCGGATGACATCGAGATAGGCCACCTGCGGCTGAACGATCTTGGCGTACTGGGCGCGGACGGAGGCCTTGGCGTCGGCGACGCGCTTGCGGTGCTCCGGGTTCGGCTTGGCGCGGCCCTTCAGCGCGGAGGCAAGGGCGGTGGCCCCGTCGACGGCGTCGGAAACGATCCCGACATGGGGCTTCAGCCGCGTCATTTCCTTCGGGTCGATGTCGATCCGGATGATATGCGGCGGCGCCTTCGGGGCAGGGATATAGTCGGGCGTGCGGGCCCAGCGCATATATTGCAGCTCGAGCCGCGAGCCGATGCCGATCAGGAGATCGGTGTCCTTCCAGAGGTCATAGGCGGCGGCCGAGTTCATGCCCAGCGGATGGTCGTCGGAAACCACGCCGCGGCCACGGCGGAAGGAGGTCACCGGCGCGTCGATCATCTCGGCGAGATTGAGCACCGCGCCATGCGCATGCTGGGCGCCGCCGCCGACCATGATCATCGGCCGCTTGGCCTTGAGGATCAGCTTCACCGCCGCGTCGATATCGGCCGCCTTGGGCTTCGGGCCGCGCGGCAGAGCACCCGGCTTCACCATCGGCGCGTTGACTTCCTTCATCATGACGTCCATCGGCATCTCGATGGTCGCGGGCCCCGGACGGCCGGACTGCATCTTCTTGAAGGCCGCGTCGACGATGTCGGAGGCCTTCCGTCCATCCTCGATCCGCTCGGACCATTTGACGATGGAACGCAGCGTCTTCAACTGATCGGGCATCTCGTGGAGCTGGCCGCGTCCCTTGCCGATGAAGGCGGACGGGATCTGGCCGATGACGCCGAGCACGGGCACATTCGTGCCCCAGGCGGTGTTGAGGCCCGCCGAGGCATTGAGCACGCCGGGGCCGGGAACGACGCAGAACACGCCGGGCTTGCCGGTGGACTGCGCATAGCCGAACGCCATATAGGCCGCGCCCTGTTCGTGGCGGCTCGTGATCATGCGGATCTCGTTGCGGTGTTTGTACAGCGCGTCGAAAAAGGCGTAGGTCTGAGCGCCCGGCAGCCCGAAAACGGTGTCCACTCCGCGGTCGATGAGCGACCGGACGATTGCTTCGGCTCCCGTCATTTTGGGCATGCGCTGCTACTCCTGGTTTCGATGCGTGTGGCTTCTCAATAAAGCTATGGCCCGCCAAGGTAAAGTTGGCATTGCTCATTGCGGCCGGGGCGCGGATGATAGGTGTTAACGAATTGGCTCAAGACCGCATAAAAGCACCGAATAATGACACAAATGCCCAAAGCCAAACTGCCCGAGTCCTTCTCCGCCGCGCTCAGCGAGCAGGCCACTTCTCCATTGTGGGATTTTCTCCACTCGCTGGTGCCGATCGGGCGGCCGGGCGCGCTCACCAAGGCGCATCACTGGCGCTACGACGCCATCCGGCCTCTCGCGACGCAGGCGGCGGAACTGGTGCCGATCGAGCTCGCCGAACGGCGCGTCATCGTGCTGAGCGATCCGGGACGCGGCGAGGGCGCCATGCAGATCACCGGCATGATCTATGCCGGCATTCAGGTGCTGCTGCCGGGCGAGAAGGCACCGACCCATCGTCACACGCCGAGCGCCGCCCGCATCGTCATCGAGGGCGAAGGCGGCTACACCATCGTGAATGGCGAGAAATGCCGGATGCAGGTGGGCGATTTGATTCTCACGCCCCATGGTCAGTGGCACGATCACGGTCACGAGGGCGAGGGACCGGTGCTCTGGCTCGACATTCTGGACCTGCCCATCTTCCTTGCCGCCGAGGCGAGCTATGCCGAACGCGGCACGCCCGGATGCAATGGCGAGGATCCGCTTGTCCGGCTCGGCGGGGATCTCCGGGCGCAGGGCCTCGATCTGCCGGAGCGCTTTGTCCGGCCTCGGCCCTATCCGAAGTTGCGCTTCCCCTGGGCCGAGACACGCAAGGGGCTCGAAAGGCTGGCCGCGCTCGCCGAGGACGACGGGGTGCTGGAACTGCGCTACGTGAACCCCGAGACCGGCTCGGACTGCCTGCCCACGCTCGCCTTCACGGCGATGATGCTGAAGCCCGGCCGGCGCTATGCGCTTACCCCGCGCTCGGTCGGCGCGGTCTATCATGCCGTGGAGGGCGCAGGGACGGCCCGGGTGGACGGCGATACGTTCCACTGGACGGTCAAGGATACCTTCTCGGCCTCGACCTTCGCCGAGATCGAGCTGGATATGACCGGCAAGGACGCGCCGGCCTTTCTCATCCGGGTCGACGACGAGCCCCTGCAACGCAAGCTTTCCTTTTACGGCGAAGGCGCCCGATAAAGCCGCCAAACAGAAACTAGTGAGGGAGTGACGGATGCGTTTATGCCGTTTCAACGACGATCGTCTTGGACTTGTGGATGGGGACGTCATTCGCGACGTGACGGGGGCGCTCGATGTGCTCCCGCAGGCGCGCTGGCCCTTTCCAAAGGGCGACGCCCTGATTTCGCATCTCGCCGAGGTGATCGCCGCGGCCGAGGCGCTGAAGGCCAAGAGCTCGCCGATCCCGACGAACGCGGTCACGCTCCGCGCGCCGGTCGCCAATCCGAGCAAGGTCGTCGCGGCGCCGGTGAATTACATGAAGCACCTGCAGGAAGCGATCGACGAGCCCGAGACGTTCTCGCGCGAACACATTCGCAAGATTCAGGAGACCGGGCTGTTTCTGAAGGCGGTCAGCGCCATTGTCGGCCCGTCCGAAGGCGTCCATCTGCGCAAGACCGACCGGCGCAACGATCATGAAATCGAGCTGGTCGTCGTGATCGGCAAGCGGGCGGATCGCGTGTCGCGCGCCGAGGCGCTGGATTACGTCGCGGGCTATATGATCGGCCTCGATATGACGATCCGCGGGCCAGAGGAACGTTCGCTCCGCAAGTCGATCGACTCCTATTGCGTGCTCGGCCCGTGGATGGTCACGGCCGACGAGATCCCGGATCCGGGCGGGCTGTCGCTGGAACTGAAGGTCAATGGCGAGGTCCGCCAGTCGGCGAACACCAGGGACCTGATCATCGACGTGCCGGGATTGATCGAATTCGCCTCGTCCTTCTACACGCTTCAGCCCGGCGATATCCTGATGACCGGCACGCCCGAAGGTGTCGGGCCGGTAAATCCGGGCGATACGATCGAGGCCAAGATCGATCAGATCGGCTCGATGTCCGTGGGCGTCTTCGCGGCCTGAACCGCGCGCTTTTCAGATCTTGAAGGCTTCCAGCGTGGAGGGGTGGAACAGCTCCTCCGGCGCGACGCGGCGGCTGGATAGTCCCTGCGCATGGTGGTGGCGCAGGAAGGTGTCCAGTGCCTCGCGGTTGCGGTCGTCGAAGCCGTAGGACCAGAAATCCTGCCCCATCAGGGCGCGGGCGGCCCGCACCTGCTCCTCGACGAAGGGCAGGGTGACCTTGGTGGCCGACGTGTCGCTGAGCTTCGCTATCGCGGCCGATTTCGCGAGTTCGAATCCCTTGAACACCGTCGCCGGCAGCCAGGCGTGCTTTTCCACGAGGTCCTTGCGGATTCCCAGCACATGCATGATCGGGAAGATGCCGGTGCGCTTGTAATAGTCCGTCGCGGCCGCGGTCGTATCATCGAACAGCCAACCGACATTGGGATCGCCGCGCGCCATGCAGGCGGGAATGCGAGGGCCGACGATGCCGTCGATCTCGCCGTCCTCCAGCATCCGGTTGAGCGTCTTGCCGGCGGGTGCGGATTCGAGCTTCACGTCGGGCGGCAGGTTGAGGTTGATCTTTTCGATCCGTCCCGGCTGATCCATGCCGCCGCGCACCCAGGTGATGTCCGCCGGCTTGACCCCGAACTCGTCCTCCAGCAGCGCGCGCGCCCAGACGCAGGCGGTGAGCTGATATTCCGGCGTGCCGATCCGGCGGCCCTTGAGGTCGGCGGGCGTCTTGATGCCCTTGTCCTTGCGAACGACGATGGAGGTGTGCCGGAACGCCCGCGACGGGAACACCGGCACCCCGATATAGGGGCAGTCCCGGTTCGCCGTCTTGACGGTGAAGCTGCTGAGCGAAAGCTCGCAGATATCGAAGTCGGCCGACCGGAAGGCCCGGAAGAAGATTTCCTCGGGCGACAGGAGCAGGAACACCGGATCGACGCCGTCGATCTGCACGCTGCCATCAACCAGCGGCCGGTTCCGGTCGTAGTCCCCGACGGCGATCGAGAGTTGCAGCTTCGGCATGGTCAGGCCGAGCCCCACATCTCGCGTGCGACGTCGACGATGAGTTTGAGCTTGGCGATCTCTTCCTCGAAGGTCAGCTTGTTGGCTTTCTCCCCGCTCGCGAAGCCGCATTGCGGGCTGATCGCGATCTGGTCGAAGGGCACATAGCGCGTGGCTTCATCGATCCGGCGCTTGAGCTCGTCCTTGGTTTCGAGCTTCGCCTGCTTGGTGCTGACGAGGCCGAGCACGGCGATCTTGCCCTTGGGCAGGAAACGCAGCGGCTTGAAGTCGCCCGCGCGGACCGTGTCGTATTCCAGGAAGTAGCCGTCCGCCTGAATTTCGTTGAACAGGATCTCGGCCACCGGCTCGTAGCCGCCTTCCGCGACCCAGGCGCCCTGGAAATTGCCGCGGCAGAGATGGAGCGTGATCGCCATGTTCTTCGGCCGCGTGCTGATCGAGTTCGTTGATCAGCTTGGCGTAGGTGTGCGGCAGGGTTTCCGGATTCTCGCCCATCGCCGTCACTTCCTCGCGGAGTTTCGGATCGCAGAGATAGGCGAGGTTGACTTCGTCGAGCTGCAGATAGGTGCAGCCGGCCTTGCCCATGTCCCGCACTTCCTCGGAATAGACCTTGCCGAGATCGGCATAGAATTCCGCGAGGTCGGGATAGGCCTTTTCGTCGACAGCGCTGCGGCCACCCCGGAAATGCAGCAGGGTGGGCGAGGGGATGGTGACCTTGGGCGTCTGCTTGGTGACCGATTTCAGGAACTTGAAGTGATCCACGAAGATCGGCGACGGGCGCGACAGCTTGCCTTCCACCCGGAACGCCGTGGGATTGCGCTCGATGCTGCCCTGCTCGGTGTGAAAGCTCATCTTCACGGGCGATCGTACGCGGGCCACGTTTTCGAGCTTGCTGAGGAAGTCGACGTGCCAGATCGCGCGGCGGAATTCGCCGTCGGTGATCGACCGGAGGCCGATATCCTCTTGCATCTTCACCACGTCGCGGACGGCGCTTTCCTCGATCTTGGTCAGATCCTTCTGCGACATGCGGTGGTGCACGAAGTCATCGCGGGCAACGAGAAGCTTGGGTGGACGCAGAAGGCTGCCGACATGGTCGGCTCGAAATGGTGGCGTATCGCGTTTCAAGGACACGGTTCATACCCCGGTTTTTGTTCGTCGGTTGTTTGGCAATGCCGGCTGCTGCGGCCGACAACGGAGACTCTTAGCATCAAACGTGGTTACGAGAGCATTAACTATCCGATCGGCCGACTTCGGCCGGCCGCACCGGTTGACCTAGATCCTCATTCTATGGATCTATAGGAATATCGCCAGCGCCAGCGTGTCGCGGCGTCAAATTTGCCGGCGACCGCGCGCGCGACGTTGTGCCTGGCCGCACATATCAAATCGTCGTGGCTGAATTCGGCAAGGAATTGTACGATATCCGCGCCCACACGGAACAAGAACGAACAGGCGCGCCATCAAGCCCGCCGCAAAACAAAATAAAGTACAGGTATGCCCCGTCCCAAAATTCTCCTGACCCGGCGCTGGCCAAAGGCCGTCGAGAAGCATTTGATGGAACGCTACGACGTCGCCTTCAACGAAACCGATCAGCCGCTCGACACCAGCGAAATCCGCGAAGCGATCGTGAAATACGATGCGGTCTGTCCGACCGTGTCGGACCGGATCGGCGCGGATGTGCTGAAGGCAAAGGACCGGCGGGCCAAGATTCTCGCCAATTACGGCGTTGGCTTCAATCACATCGACATTGCCACGTGCCGGAACCTCGGCATCGTCGTCAGCAATACGCCGGACGTCCTCACCGAATGCACGGCCGATATCGCGCTCATGCTGATGCTGATGTCGGCGCGGCGCGCGGGCGAGGGCGAGCGTCAGGTGCGCTCGCGCTCCTGGACAGGCTGGCGGCCGACCCATCTCCTCGGAACGAAGGTCAGCGGCAAGACGCTCGGGCTCATCGGCTTCGGGCGGATCGGCCAGGCGACGGCGGCGCGGGCCCATCTCGGCTTCGGCATGAAGATCCTGTACCACTCCCGGAATCGCGTGGCGCCCGAGATCGAGGCGGTCACCGGCGCGATCCATTGTCCGAACATGGACGATCTCGTGACGCAATCGGACTTCATCTCGATTCATTGTCCGGGCGGCGCGGAGACTCGGCATCTGTTCAATCGCGAACGGATCGCCCGGATGAAGCCGGGCGCGTTCCTGATCAACACCGCGCGCGGCGAGGTCGTGGAAGAAGACGCTTTGATCGACGCGTTAAAGCACAATCGCATCGCGGGCGCCGGGCTTGACGTTTACGAGCGCGAGCCGGATGTGCCTAACGCCATGATTGCGCTTAACAATGTCGTGCTTCTGCCGCATCTCGGCAGCGCGACCACCGAAACGCGTGTGGAGATGGGCATGCGGGTGGCGCGTAATCTGGACGCGTTTTTCGATGGCAAGGAACCGCCGGACCGGGTGGCCTTCGATCGCACCGGCTATTTGCGCGGGACGCTGTCGTTTCAACTGAGGGGGAGGAGATTTCGATGGCGAAGAAAGATCCGGTCGCGGCGCTGGAAAAGCGCGTCGAGCAACTCGAGCAGCAGGTCGGCATCCTCGAAGACACGATGGCGGTCCGCAATCTCCAGCATCAATACGGCTACTACATGGACAATTTCCTGTACGACGCCGTGATCGATCTCTTCGCCGAGGACATCGAGATCCATTTCTTCGGCGGCATCTACAAGCGGCAAGGCGGGCGCCCGGCGGCTCTATATCGACCGGCTGCGCAAGAATTTCTCCGACGGCACGGACGGGCCCAAATACGGCAAGCTGCTGGAGCACACCCAGTTTCAGGACATCGTTCATGTCGCGCAAGGACCGGAAGTCGGCCAAGGCGCGGTTCCGCTATTTCCTCCAGGGCGGCACCCATTATTCGGCGGGCGAGGCACGGCCAGTGGTGGGAAGGCGGCGTCTATGAGAACGATATATGTGAAGCGCGACGGCACTTGGCAGGTGAAGGTCATGGTGCCGAAGATCGTCTATGTCGGCACCTTCGAGCACGGCTGGGCCCATGTGAAGCCGCAATACGTGCCCTTTGCGAGCAAGACCTATCCGAAGGATCCGATGGGGCCGGACGAAATCGCCAAGGTGAAGCCGGCGCTCTGGCCCGAGCAAGGACCTGCTGCCGTTCCATTACCGCCATCCCGTGACGGGCAAGGTGGTGAATGCGCCGCGCGCGCCGGGCTTCGCGCCGAAAGCAAAGAAGGGCAAGTGATGGCGGGGCAGCTCGACGGCAAGGTCGCGATCGTCACCGGCGCCGGTCGCGGCTTCGGCAAGGCGATCGCGCTTCGGTTCGCAAAGGAGGGCGCGGCCGTCGCCGTCACCGCGCGCTCCAAGCCGCAGCTCGACGAGACCGTCAAGGAAATCGAGGCGGCGGGCGGCCGGGCGGTCGCGATCGCGGGTGACGTGACGAACCGGGACGATGTCGCCAAGGTCGTGGCGGGCGCGCGCGAGGCTTTCGGCCCGATCGACATTCTGATCAGCAATGCCGGCGTTTCCGGCCCGTTCGGCCCGCTTTACGCGATCGATCCGGACGAATGGTGGGATGCGCAGCGCGTTCATGTGCGCGGCGCGCTTCTCTATTGCAGCGCCGTTCTCCCGGAAATGGTCGAGCGCAAGACCGGACACATCATCGTCGTATCGGCCCTGGCCGCGACGGTCGTCGGCCCGAACATGTCCGCCTATTGCGTGGCGAAATCCTCCCAGAACCGGCTCGTCGAGCATATCGCGGCGGAGGTGAAGCCTTTCAATGTCGCCGCCTTCGCGATCGAGCCGGGCATGGTCGTGACCGATCTCGCGAAAGGGACGAAGGACAACGAAGGCGCGAAGCGCTGGATGCCGCAGATGGTCGAGCGGATATCGACGCTGGAGCGGGAAGTCGATCCCGCGCCCGGCCTCGCGAAATGCGCGGAGCTGTGTTTGAGGCTCGCGTCGGGCCATTACGACTTCGATGTCCGGCAAATATTTCGACGTCCGGAACGATCTGGACGAGACGTTCAGGGCCTCCCAGTCGGCCTGATCGGAAGCCCTGCCGCGCGCGGCGGATCGGTGTTACGCTGATGTCCCGTTCAATGGAGGAATTCATGCCCGAGATCGCTCTGGATCACGTATCGGTTCTGACGTCCAATCTCGACGCGTCGATCAAGTTTCTACGAGGACGTGATCGGGCTGAAGACCGGCTTCCGCCCGCAAATGGATTTCGGCGGCGCGTGGCTCTATGACGGCAACAAGGCCGTGATCCACCTCATCGTGCGCGACGAATTCACACAGCACGACACCGGCGCTCTCGACCACATCGCCTTCAACTGCAAGGGGGTCGAGGAGTACAAGATGTCGCTCGCCAAGAAGGGCGTCGACTACAAGTCGAACTATCTCGCGGATATCAAGCTGACGCAGATGTTCATGACGGACCCCGAAGGCGTCCTGATAGAGCTGAACTTCTTCGAGACCTAGTGGAACAGGAAGACCGGCAGCGGACTTCGCCTCGAGGATCTCGCTGGTAAAGCCGCCAAGCACCGTCTCGCGCAGCCGGCTGTGGCCATAGCCGCCCATCACCATCAGATCCGCGCCCAGCGCGTCGGCACGGTCCAGAATCGCGGCCGCCGCGTGCCCCTGGGGATCGACCGGCTGGCTCGACGCGTTGCAGCCGTTCCATTGCAGGGTTTCCGCGAGCTTGTGCGCCGTGACACCCTTTTCCTCGGGCGCTTCCTCTTCGAGCGCGCTCAGCACGACCACGGATTCGGCCTGAGTCAGAACCGGCATGGCGGCTGAAACCGCGCGCGCCGCTTCGGGTGTGTTCTTCCAGGCCACGACCACGGACTTGCCCAGCGTTTCGGGCGCCTGTTCCGGCGCGAGCAGGATCGGACGGCCGCAGCCGAGCAGCAGATTGCCGACGAAATCCGCCGCCGGGTCGGTTTCCCGGAGCAGGTCGCGCGGCACGACCACGAGATCGTGGAACCGCGCTTCCGTCACGAACTCTGCGACCTGATGGCCGCGAAGCTCCTGCCAGCGCGCCGTGACGCCGACCTTTCCCGTGGGGGCATCGGCAACGGGGATCTTCTCCCGTTCGCAGAAATTCTTGAAGCTGTGCAGCGCCTTGGTCGTTCGTTCCCGGTCCTGCTTGTCGAGATGCGCGACCAGATCGCCCTCGATCACGCCGCCGACCACATCGATCAGGCCACCCTCCCACACCAGATAGTCGGGGGTCATCCGCACGCGCGCGCATTCGAGGTGAGATTCGAAGAGCCGCGCCATGGCCAATGCCGTCTCAAGGGATAGCTCGTCTTTCGGGCCGCCATTCATGGGAACGAATATGGATTTCAGCAAGACGATATCCTCCGTCATTCGCTGCGAGGAACCGAGGGATCCGGTCTTTCCCGCAGGCAATTCGATTTTGCTGTCTGGAAAGAGATTTAGCCGGAGCCTAGCGGTCGGTTCCTTGATTTAGAGCAAGTTTCGGCGCCGCTGCGTCACTAAAACGCAGACGTAAAACGCTGGAGGGCGTGGGTTGTTCCGGGAATGTCAGTCCGCGAAGGGCGAGGGGCCGCCGGTTGCCCAGTCCACGAGCTGGACCGTGTGAACCACAGGGATCCCGGTGCCGGTACGCAATTGCATCATGCAGCCGATATTGCCGGTCGCGATGGCTTCGGGCGCGACGGAGTCGATGTTGCGGATCTTCCGGTCGCGAAGCTCGCGGGAGATTTCGGGCTGCAGAAGATTGTAGGTGCCCGCCGATCCGCAACAAAGATGGCCTTCGGGGATATTCCGCAGCGCAAATCCGAGGGATTTGAGCAGGGCCTTCGGCTGTTCCTGAAGCTTCTGGCCGTGCTGCATCGAGCAGGCCGAGTGATAGGCGATGGTCATTGCCGGAGGGTGCGTGGCGGCTGAGGCCCAGGTCGCTCAGGATCTCGGAGACGTCCCTGGCCAGGCCCGCGATCCTCGTGGCGGGGCCAGCCAGATCGGGATCGTTCCGGAAGAGGAAACCGTAGTCCTTCACCATGGTGCCGCAGCCGGACGCATTGATCACAATGGCGTCCACAGGGCCGGTTTTCTCGATTCCGAGCCATGCCTCGATATTGGCCCTGGCGCGGGTCTTTGCCGGATCGGCCCGGCCCATATGATAGTCGAGCGCCCCGCAGCAGCCTTGCCCCTCGGGGATCACGACCTCCACGCCGTGCCGTGTGAGCACCCGGACAGTGGCCTCGTTGATCGCCGTGTCGAGCACCTGCTGCGCGCAACCCGAAAGAAGCACGACCCGCATCCGCC
Organism: uncultured Alphaproteobacteria bacterium; assembly: GCA_963822835.1. GTDB lineage: Bacteria > Pseudomonadota > Alphaproteobacteria > CAVTAV01 > CAVTAV01 > CAVTAV01. The sequence goes on from CAWGIZ010000009.1 coordinate 395,183, forward strand.
GCGTTCCCCCCGCCTCGAAGATCTGCGGTGAGTCGACAGGGCTTGGCGCGGGCAACGATCCGGGCGCGATATCGAGCATCGACCGCAACCTCGTCGGCAGCACCGCTTTGAACGGCTTCGCCAGTACGGCAAACAGAAGCGCAAGGCGGAACAGGCCCGGATTGGGCAGCACGCGGGCGAGGAGGCCTCGCAGGAAGCGGTCTCCTAGGGTGCGTTCGTGCGTTTCCTCCACCCTGACGCGGGCGAGATCCACGAGATGCCCGTAATTCACGCTCGACGGGCAGGTCGTCATGCAGGAAAGGCAGGACAGGCAGCGGTCGAGATGAAGGGCGAGCGTATCAGAGGCTGGTTCCCCCGTTTCCAGCATGTCCTTGATCTGGTAGATCCGGCCGCGCGGGCTATCCAGCTCGTCGCCGAGCGTCACATAGGTTGGGCAAGTCGCAAGGCAGAAACCGCAGTGGACGCATTTCCGCAGGATCTCGTCGGCGATCCCGATGTCCGGATCACGGCGTTGCTCGGGCGTGAAATTCGTCTGCACCGGTCAAACCCCCGCATACATCCGGCCGGGATTGAACATCCCGCCGGGATCGAAGCTGGCCTTGAGGCGCTTGACGAGGTCGAGCTTGGCGTCACTCAGAGGATGGAACACGGGCGCATCGTCGCGCAGCGCGTCGGGTGCGCGCATGAGCATCGCGTGGCCGCCGACCGCCTCCACGCAGCGCCGGATGGGTTCGTCGCAGACGCCGCCGAGCGCGGGGAGCAGCCCCCAGACGAGGCCGCCCGACCAGTCGTAATAGGCATCCATCCTGAGTTCGTTCTGGATCGCCGCAACGACCTCCGCGCCGCGCGCCGGGGGCACGGATAGACGCCAGACATAGTCGTTCGGCCGGCGTACCGCGGGGCCGAGCCCGCGCAGATCGGCCCAGAAGCGCGCGCACGCCGCATCGTCCAGCACGGTGATCTCGGCGTGTCCCTCCAGCTGATGGCGAAGCCGCTTGATCCTGTCCTCGACCGATACGGCGAAGCCTTCGAGCCGCATGGCGGTCAGGCTGGTGTCGGACTCGCCGGCCGCCCAGACGGGCAGGTGAGCCGCGCCGGAGACTTCCAGCGGCAAAGTGACGGCCTTGCGGAGCAGCGCGATCGCCGTCGCATCGTCCAGCCCCTTGACGACGATCGTCGTGCGGCGTTGGGCGACGGGCATGACCTTCAAGGTCAGTGAGGTCATGATCCCCAGCGTGCCGTGCGATCCCGCATACAGTTTGCAGAGGTCGTAGCCGGTGACGTTCTTCACCACGCGGCCTCCGGCCTTGATGATCTCGCCGTGGCCCGTGACGGCTTCCAGGCCGAGGAAATGGTCGCGCGCCGCGCCCGCGCTTACCCGCCGTGGCCCGGAGAGATTACAGGCGATGACGCCGCCGATGGTCTGTTTGCCGGCCGGCTTGCCGTAGAGCGGACCGAGATCCAGAGGCTCGAAGGCAAGCTGCTGGCCCGCCTCGGCGAGCGTGGCTTCGATTTCCGCCAGGGGCGTGCCGGATTTCGCCGTCATCACGAGCTCTTCCGGTTCCAGGAGCGTGATGCCCGAAAGCGCGGAGAGATCGCAGGTCAGATCGGCGGATGCGGGACGGCCGAAGCCGCGCTTGGTGTCCGCGCCGACGACACGCATGGTTTGTCCGGCGGCGGCCGCGGACCTGACCGCCTCCGCGATCTCGGAGGCCTCTCGTGGCCGCAGGGTGGCGCCGGTGGCTGACAAGGGGCGGCCCTAAAATCTCGGGAGGTCGGGGAAGCGCGTCTCCCCGCCGTGGACGTGAACCCGGCCAAGCTCCGCGCAGCGGTGAAGCTTGGGAAACACCTTGCCGGGATTGAGCAGACTCTGGGGATCGAAGGCGCACTTCACGCGCTGTTGCTGCTTCAGGTCCTGCTCGCCGAACTGCACTTCCATGAGATCGCGTTTCTCGACGCCGACGCCATGCTCGCCGGTCAGTACGCCGCCAACCTCGACGCAAAGCTTGAGGATCGCGGCCCCGAATTCTTCTGCGCGCTCGACCTCGCCGGGATTATTGGCGTCGAACAGGATAAGGGGATGAAGGTTGCCGTCGCCGGCATGGAAGACATTCGCCACGCCGAGCGCGTATTCCCGGCTCATCTCGCCGATCCGGTGCAACACATGCGGAAGCTGTTTGCGCGGGATCGTGCCGTCCATGCAGAAATAGTCCGGGCTGATCCGGCCGACGGCGGGGAAGGCGGCCTTGCGCCCGGCCCAGATCCGCAGCCGGTCCTCCTCGGACGTGCTGGAGCGGCTGTAGCTCGCCTTGCATTTCCGCGCGACCGCCTCGATCTCGGCGATCAGCGCGCCGACCTCGGCCTCGCCGCCATCGACCTCGACGATCAGCAGCGCCTCGACATCGAGCGGATAACCGGCGTGCACGAATTCCTCTGCGGCCTTGATCGCCGGCCGGTCCATCATCTCCATGCCGGCCGGGATGATGCCCGCCGCGATGATGTCCGCGACGCATTGTCCGGCGGCTTCGTTCGAGGGAAAGCCGAGCAGCACGGCCCTGGCGGTCTCCGGTGCGGGCAGGATGCGCACGGTGACCTCCGTCGCCACGCCCAGCAATCCCTCCGAGCCCGTGACGAGGCCCAGAAGGTCGTAGGTGTCGGAATCGTAGGTCTTGCCGCCGAAGGAGAGCACGGTGCCGTCTATCTGCACGAATTCGACGCCCAGGAGATTGTTGGTTGTCATGCCGTATTTCAGGCAGTGAACCCCGCCGGAATTCTCCGCGACATTGCCGCCGATGGTGCAGGCGATCTGGCTCGACGGATCGGGCGCGTAATAGAAGCCGCGATGGCTGACGGCGTTGGTGATGCCGAGATTGGTGACGCCGGGCTGAACGCGCGCGCAGCCATTTTCCCAATCGATCTCCAGAATCTTGTTGAGCTTGGCGAGCCCCAGAAGGATCCCGTCGCCGAGCGGCAAGGCGCCGCCCGAGAGCGAGGTTCCCGCCCCGCGCGGCACGACCTTGATTCCGTTTTCATGGCAATAGCGGAGAACGCGTGAGACCTGTTCGGTGTTCTCCGGCAGGACCACCAGCATCGGCAACTGGCGATAGACGGTCAGGGCATCGCATTCATAAGCCGCGCGCTCGCGCTCGTCGTCGATGACGGAGGCATGAGGCACGATCTCCCTGAGCGCCACGGCGATCTCGTCGCGGCGCGCCAGAACAGCGTCATCCAGCGCAGGCATACGCATTTCGGCTTTCGTCCCCCGGCCAGCCTAACCATCCGATATGTCAAAACTACCTGCCGATCGGTAGGGACACAAGGAAGGCGCGCGGATCCGAACCGGGCTGGCCGTCAGGCGATTTTGATCGCGATCTTGCCGAAGAACTTCTGGGCCTGCGCATGTTTGAACGCGTCGGCGGCCTTGGCGAAGGGGAAAACCTTGTCGACCGTCGGCTTGATCTTGTTGGCCTCGATGGCGGCGTTCATGTTTTCGAACATTTCCCGGCTGCCGACGGCGATGCCGTGAATGGCGGCGGCCTTCTGCGCGATCGGGAAGGGGTTGATGCCCGCGCCCGGTCCGGCGAGGAAGCCGACGATGACGATCTTGCCGTCGATGCCGAGGGACTGGATCGATTTTTCCATCGTCCCGACACCGCCGACCTCGATGATCGCGTCCGCGCCCTTGCCGCCGGTCAGCCTCGCGACCTCCTGACCCCAATCGGGCGTTTTCCTGTAATTGATCAGGATGTCGGCGCCCAAGGCCTTTGCCCTGGCGAGTTTCTTGTCGCTCGAAGAGGTCACGATGACGCGGCAGCCGGCGGCCTTGCCGAACAGCAGGCCGAACATCGAGACGCCGCCCGTGCCCAACACAAGTACCGTGTCGCCGGGCTGCAAGCGGCCGGCCAGTCTCCATCAGCGCGTTCCAGGCGGTGACGCCGGCGCAGGGCAGGCTGGCGGCCTGCTCGTAACTGAGGTGCTGCGGGTATTTCACGGCATTCGACTGGTCGAAGACGACATACTCCGCCAGCACGCCGTCGATCGGCGAGCCGAGCGCGACACGCGGATTGACCGGCGGACCGGCATGCCAATCGCGGAAGAACGTGCCGCATACCCGGTCGCCCTTCTTGAAGCGCGTGACTTTCCGGCCGACCGCGACGACATCCCCGGCGCCGTCCGACAAGGGGATCGTGTCGCGCGAAACAGAGCCGCCGGGATAGTTGCCGGTGATGATCATCTGGTCGCGGTAATTGAGCGTCGCGGCGCGCATCCGGACCAGGATTTCGGTCTCGCCGTGCTTCGGCTTTGGCTGCGTGACCGGCCTGAGCCCGCTCAGATCCTTGCTTCCCTTGGTGACGACATAGGCTTTCATCGCTTGTCCCTCCCCGGCGTGGCGCTGTCGTGAGGCCTAAAACTGATACATCGCGAGGAGTTCCGCAACCAGGGCGGGCTTGGCGCCGCCCTCGATTTCGACGGTGACCTCGGATTTGACGACGGTCTGGCGCGGGCTGCGCTCGGTGACGTCGAGAACCTTGAGGTGCGCGCGGATCCTGCTCCCCGCACGTAGCGGTTCCATGAAGCGCACCCGGTCCATGCCGTAGTTGAGCACCATCTTCGCACCCTCCGGGATGAGCCGGATGCCGTCGATCATGTGGGGCAGGAGGGAGAGCGTCAGGAAGCCGTGCGCGATGGTGCCGCCGAAGGGCGTTTCCGCCTTGGCGCGCACAGGATCGACATGGATGAACTGGTGATCGAGCGTGGCGTCGGCGAACAGATTGATCCGATCCTGATCGATCGTCATCCAGTCCGAAACGCCCAGTTCCTTGCCAGCGCACCCGGCCAGCCGCTCCCGTGCGACGATTTCACCCATCTTCCCCATCCTTTCTGCGAGCCGTTCCAGCTTTGCGCGCATGGTAGGGATGGACCAAAGCCTGTGCACTTAAATTCGGTCCATCGCCAACTGCGGGTGAACGTCGGCGGCATTTGGACAAAAGAAAAGGCCCGCGCAGGATAACCGCGCGGGCCTGATCTTTTAACCGGTCTGGCGTTAGAGCTGGATCAGAACCGACTTCGGCTCCGTATACATCTCGATCGCGTCGCGGCCCATTTCGCGGCCGAAGCCGGATTGCTTGAAACCGCCGAAGGGCAGGTTCGGGTCGACCAGGTTATGGGTGTTGACCCACACCGTGCCGGCCTTGATCCGCCGCGCCAGCTTGTGCGCCATGCTGACGTCCTTGGTCCAGATGCTGGCGGCGAGGCCGAACACCGTGTCGTTGGCGGTCTTCGCGACTTCGTCGACATCGTCGAACGGCGTGGCGACGACGACCGGGCCGAAGATTTCCTCGCGGATGATCGTGGCGTCGGGCTTCACGTTCGTGAACACCGTCGGCTGCACGAAATAGCCCTTGTTGAAGGCACGCTCGCCGCCGGTGACGACGGTGCCGCCTTCCTTGCGGCCCTTCTCGATATAGCCGAGCACGCGGTCGAGCTGCTCCTGCGAGACGAGCGGGCCCATGTTGTTGTTCGGATCGAGACCCGAGCCGAGCTTGAACGAGCTCGCCACACCCGCCAGACCCTCGACGACGTTGTCGAAGATCTTCTTGTGGATATAGAGGCGGGAGCCGGCCGTGCAGACCTGGCCCTGGTTGAAGAAGATCGCGTTGGCGGCGCCGCCGACGACATTCTCGATATCGACGTCGCCCATGACGACGACCGGCGACTTGCCGCCGAGCTCGAGCGAGATGCGCTTCATGCTGTCCATGGCGCTCTTGCCGATCAGCTTGCCGACCGGGGTGGAGCCGGTGAAGGCGATCTTGTCGACATCCGGATGCGCGACCAGCGCGGCGCCGGCGGTCTCGCCCATGCCGGTGATGATGTTCACGACGCCCTTCGGGAAGCCGGCCTCGAGGATCAGTTCGCCGAGGCGCAGCGCCGTGAGGCAGGTCTGCTCGGCGGGCTTCAGCACGCAGGTGTTGCCGGTGGCCAGCGCGGGCGAGAGCTTCCAGATGCACATGGCGAGCGGGAAGTTCCAGGGGACGATCTGACCGCAGACGCCGACCGGCTGACGGAGCGTATAGGCCTGGAATTCCTGGCCCGGCATGCCGCAGGACACGTCCAGCGTGCGGCCTTCGATCTTGGTGGCCCAGCCCGCCATGTAGCGGAGGTAATCGATCGTGCCGCCGACATCGACGATGCGCGCGAACATCAGCACCTTGCCGACATCCAGCGCTTCGAGTTCGGCCAGTTCATCGGCGTGCTTCTCCAGCAGATCGGCGAGCTTGAGGAGCAGCTTCTCGCGATCGGCCGGGCGCATCTTGCCCCATTCGTCTGACTCGAAGGCGCGGCGGGCGGCCTTGACGGCCTTATCGACATCGGCCGCGTCGCCCTCGGCGATCTGGCATACGACGTTCTCGGTCGCGGGATCGATCGAGTCGAAGGTCTTGCCGGAAACGGCATCGACCCACTCGCCGTCGATCAGGAGCTTCTTCGGACGCGCCAGAAAGGCTTTCGCGTCTTCCCCCAATCCAGGAATGTTGATCTGCTCATGCTTCATGTGAGTGCTCCTTGGCGTTCTTGAGGTGATTTCGTTGGGCGTTGGTTCCGGGGCGACGATTTCTTCGTGTCGGTGCGGCATTTGGCTCGGCGGAACCGTTGGCTGCTTCTTAGCACCTCGGGGCGTCCGGCAAAAGGCTCGATACGCGTCGATCGGCGGAATTCCGCCGCTTTTCATCAATTGTTCTTAATTGCAGCTTTCGCGTCGGCCTTGCGTTTCCGGCGGCCTGCCTCGACCGCCAGACGGTCTGCCGGGGCTTCCTCGTCGGGCAGATAAGACAGGATCTCGTCGAAGATCTCCTGCAGCTCTTCCCGGAATTCGGGGTGCGGGAAGATGAAGAGATCGTTGTTGCGGATGCCCTTGAGCGCCTTCTCGCCCACCTCGACCGGCTCCATGCCCGCGTCGTGCATCTTGGTGAGGACGTCCATGAACTGCCTGGTCGGCGCGCCGCCGGCATTGGGCAGATTCTTGGGCCGGATCCGGTCGCTGTCGTAGATATGGCTCTTCACGAGGCCGGGGCAGAGGACGGAAACTCCGATATTGTGCGGCGCGAGGGCATAGCGCAGCGCTTCCGAATAGCCCCGGACGGCGAATTTGGCCGCCGTGTAGATGCCCGCGCCCGGCCCCGAAATCAGCGAGCCCATCGAGGCCGTGTTGCAGATATGGCCGCCTTCGCCGTGCTTGCGCAGTTTGGGCAGGAAGCTGACCACGCCATTGATCACGCCGCCCAGATTGACGCCCAGAATCCAGTCGTAATCGTCGTAAGTGGCCTCGGCGAGATCGTTGAACAGATTGACGCCCGCGTTGTTGCACAGGAGATGGACCTTGCCGAAGGCGCGCTCGGTTTCATCCGCCGCTTCGGCCATCGCCTTGCGGTCGGTGACGTCGACGCGCATCGTCCGGATATTCGGATTGCCCGTGCCGAAATGCTCGATCGCCTGATCGAGATGGTCCTGCCGGACATCGGCGATCATGACCTTCATGCCGGCGTCGGCGAAGACTTGCGCCAAACCGAATCCAACACCGCTCGCGCCGCCCGTTACAAAGGCGACCTTACCCTCAACGTCTCTCATCATGTGCTCCCGTTATCTCGATCGGATGGCTCTCCCCAATTATCCCGATGGTAGTCCGACGGGACGGATAACTTCCAGTGCAATGAGGATATTTGCGGCCAAGAGTTGCGGAAAACGGCACATTGCACGAAAAGGCCTCGCCGTTTATCGTCGGCTGACTTAAAGAAAATGGCGAGCAGCCCAGTAATCGATCGGGGGAAGATCAGTATGTCAGTCGATCTCTATCATGGCGAACCGGCGGCGAATTCGTTGAAGGTTCTGTTGGCCGTCAAGGAAAAGGGCTTCGCCTTCAACAGCCATCTGGTGCGCCTGAACAAGTTCGAGCAGCACGAGCCATGGTTTTTGAAGATCAACCCGAACGGCCAGGTTCCGGCGCTGGTGCATGACGGCAATGTCGTCACCGAATTGACGGTCATCAACGAATATATCGATGAGGTGTTTGACGGACCGCCTTTGAGACCCGACACCGCCCTCGGCCGCGCCCATATGCGGATCTGGACGAAATTCGTCGACGAGTATTTCTGTCCCGCGCTCAGCTTTCTTGGCTGGCACCGGATCATAAAGGGCTTCGTGAAGGATCTGACGGAAGAGGAATTCGAAGCCAAGATCGCGCGCATCCCGCTGAAGGAGCAGCAGGTCAAATGGCGCGAATCCGCCAAGCAGGTCTGGCCGCAGGAGCAGCTCGACGAATGGAAACGTAAATGCGAAGTGTCGATCCAGCGGATGGAGAAGCAACTCGCCCAGACCGAGTGGCTCGTGGGCTCCACGTTCTCGCTGGCGGACATCAGCTGCTTCTCGATGGCCTTCAGCATGGACAAGATGTACCCGGAATTCGTCAACGAGCAGGCCTGTCCGCATGTGATGGACTGGCACGCCCGCATGCACGCGCGCCCCGGATCCAAGGCCGCCTTGGAAATGCCGAACCATTTGAAGGCTTGAGGCCGCAGTGCACACGACAAGACGGCCTCCTGGCGCGGTATTTCTTCAGGGCGTCAGGTTTGTATAATCTATAAACTGTTAGAAATGGAATTATATATTTATAACAGTATGTTAGGCCATAATGTCGCAGGCTTGCGCCCTTGACAACAGTGCTGATGGTGACAAGATAGCTGCGGGAGGAAGAATTGCTCACGCAATCGTTCTTGTGGGTTATTCTATAAAAATAAGCCCCAGCAGCGGCCTGCCGGGCGTTTCCTATCGTGTCAGAAGAGACGATCGTGACGCCGACAGGCATTAGGTAAAGTCGGAAAGACAGCGTTTGCTGCCGGCGGCAAGAAAAAGACTCCCCGTACAACTGAAGCCTGTTGCGAAACCAGGTTCGCGTAGGGATACGCGCACCTGTAGCAGTGCGTTTCGTTGGACGTCTTTTGACTGCGTAGTCCCACGGCTTCGAGGGGGGAATCGTCGACGCCAATTCCGGGACAAAGAACGTTGCCCGACGGGCCTGATCCGCGCGGATCGCCGGACGGCAACGCATTGGAGGCTGGACCCAGGATATCTCCTTATAAGAGGACATAGTCATGACCAGTCTGGCGAATAAGTTTCTGGAAGCCTTAGAAGAGAAGGGACGGTCCGGATATCTGACCACCGTTTCCGCGATTGCCCTTGGAGTCTTTGCGACAGCTCCGTTTGCGACAAGTGCCGCCTTTGCAGCCGATGCGGCGTCGTCGAACGCCTTGCCGGAAATCACGGTGACCGCTCAGTTCCGGTCGCAAAATCTTCAAAATACGCCGCTCTCGATCACAGCGGTCAATTCCACGATGCTCGAGGCGCGCAGTGAGACCAGTATCTCGCAGGTCGCGTTACAGGCGCCGAACGTCACTTTGATCCCCGGTAACGCGGTATTCGGACCCGCCCTCGGCGCACAGATCCGCGGTGTCGGACAGTTCGATTTCAATCCGGCCTACGAGCCCGGCGTCGGAATGTACGTCGACGACGTCTATTACGCGACGCTGACCGGGTCGGAATTCGATCTGCTCGATCTGGATCGCGTGGAAATCCTGCGCGGTCCGCAAGGAACCCTGACTGGCCGTAATTCGGAAGGCGGCGCCATCCGCCTCATCTCGAAGAAACCGACCGGTGACGGTACGGGATTTTTCGAAGGAACCTACGGCAGCCGGCACCGTGTAGGCATTCGAACCGCGGCGGACGTAACGCTGGCCAAGGATCTGTTTGCCCGGGTTTCCGGCGTCTATAAGGAGCAGGCCGGATACGTAAATCAGATCGACTATGGCTGCGCGAATCCGGGTAATTCCCTTGGTGTCGCAGCCCAGATTCATACGCCGGGTTGCCGAGTATCGCGTTTCGGCAGCGTAGGCTATGCCGGCGTCAAGGGCATGCTTCGGTATAATCCGGGCGAAAAGCTCGACGTGCTTGTCGAAGGCGATTACACGCACAGCGATAATACAAATCCCGCGGACGTACCGACCTTGTCGGCGCTCTATCCGCAATTCATCTGCGGCAAGTTCTGTACATATGCGAGCTACGTCAATCCGACCGGCACGGACACGGTATTGGGCCTGCCGGCGGGCACGCCAGCGGCTGCGGTTACGGCGACAAACAGGCAGATATTCCGGGGATGGGGCATTTCGGGCCATATCGACTACAAGTTCAACGATTTGCTTGCACTGAAGTCCATCACAGCATTTCGGAAATATGTCTCGTCATTTGGCGACGACACCGACTACACGCCCCTGCATTTGGCTGCCGGCAACAACAAGTTGGATCACCACTTCTTTAGTCAGGAGGTCCGCCTAAACGGTAATGTGGGGAGCCTGATCGACTACACGGTCGGCGGGTTTTATTCGACCCAGAAGACGACCTACTATACCCAGCAGGACATCCGGTACATCATTCCCGGCCTTGCCTTGCAATTCATCGGCAACGATCCCGTCAATGCGGACAGCAAGGCCGCATTCGGAACGGTCTTCCTGCATGCCACCGACGCGCTGACCTTCACCGGCGGTATCCGCTACACGAAGGAGCACAAGGACTACACCTTCATACGCCACAATTACGACGGCACGATCAACTCGTTCCTCGATGGAGTTGGCGCGGCCTATGGATCGGGATATTCGGGCCCCGATACTTTGGACTATAACCACAACGGCAATACGACGGAGATCGTGACGGCGCTCGACGGCACGACATCGGTCTATAACGGTGATCGGGTCGACTACCGCCTGTCCGTGGACTACCGGTTCTCACCTGCCGTCTTGGTCTACGCGACATGGTCCACGGGCTTCAAAGGCGGCGGTGTTACCGCCCGGCCGTTCAATGCGGCTCAGGCACTCAACGGATCTTTCGGTCCCGAGACTCTGACGGCCTATGAAATCGGTGCGAAGACCAACCTGCTTGACGACAGAATTCGGCTGAACGTCGCGGGCTTCTATAACAAATATAAGGATGTCCAGCTGCCGCTCTCCGACTGTTCGGGAGTCGTTCCCGGCGATCTCGGGCCCTGCGGCGTCGTTCAGAATGCCGGTAACGCTCACTTTACCGGCTTCGAAGCCGAACTGACTGCCCAACCGATTGAAGGCCTCGGCATCGACGGCTCGATGAGCTACATCCACGCGGTTTGGGATAACATTCTACCGGCCGTTGGCGCTTCGACGTCGCTTTCCGATCCGGCTTCCAATGCGCCGCGTGGAAGTTCAGTGGCGGTATTCAGTACCAGGCTCAACTCGGCCAAAATCGCGGCTCTCTGACCCCGCGTTTCGACATCGCCTATGTCGACAAGCGTTTTGGCGGCCGCGCTCTTCTGAATGCTGGTCTCGCCACCGCGCCGTCATACTACCCGAGCTATACCTTGGCCAATGCACGGCTTACCTGGCGCAACGCGGAAGACAAACTGAGCATCTCGCTCGAAGTCACCAATATCTTCGACAAGTACTACGTCCTTGACCAGTTCGATGCGGTGGCCGGACTTCACCCGCACGGTGGGCAGCCAGATCGGCCGGCCGCGCGAATGGGCGGCGACGATGCGTTACAACTTCTAGAAATTCAGCAGTCCGAATGACTTGGGGGCGCGCTCCGACGGAGGCGCCCCCTTTTCCTTGTCAGTCAGAGAGAGTTCAAGCTTCGTCCGCCACCTCGTTGCGGAGCAGGCCGATTCCGGGGACCTCGATTTCGATGACATCGCCGGGCTTGAGCCATTTCGGCGGGTCGAAGCGAGCGCCGGCGCCGGTCGGCGTGCCGCTGATGATCAGGTCGCCGGGCCTCAGCGTCGCGAAGGTGCTGATATAGGAGATCAGGAAGTCGAACGGGAAGATCAGTTGTCCGTCGTGTCGTCCTGGCGGACCTCGCCGTTGACCCGCGTCTGAAGATGCAGCGGCTTCGACGGATCGACCTCGTCGGCGGTGACGATCCAGGGGCCCATCGATGCCGGAGCGGTCGAAATTCTTGCCCTGGGTGACGTTGAACTTGCCGTGGCGCAGCCAGTCGCGCACGCGTGCCCTCGTTGCACAAGGTATAGCCGCAGAGATGGCTCGATCGCCTGTTTCGCGCGGGATGTGGCGGCCGGTCTTGCCGATGACGAGGACGATCTCGCCTTCGTAGTCGAGCTGGTCGGAGGCCTTCGGCCGGATCATGTTTTCCTCGTGGCCGACGAGCGATTCCGATGAAGCGGATGAACACGCTCGGATATTTGGCCGCGTTCTGTCGTCCTTGTATTCCTCGTTGCGGTTGGCGTAGTTGACGCCGATGCACAAGATCTTGCCCGGCGTCCGGGACCGGCGGCAGCAAGGCGACGTCGGCGAGCGCGTGGTCGGGCTCCTGGCCCTCTACGGCAGCTTTCGCCTCGTCGAATGCATTTTCGTGGATGAGGTCGAGGAGGGTAGGCAAACCCTTCAGCCGGCGATCCAGGCTGATGATGCCGTCGTCCACCACGACGCCATATTCTTCTCGATTGTCAACGCGATAGCTGGCAATCCGCATGCGGTGCTTCCTTGTTGTCGGGGGCGGTAGGCCATTATATCGCCCGTTACGAAATAGGGTGACATCGGGCGGCCCGCTTGACCCGTGCCGTGGCTCCCGATTAATAGGAACGCGCAGGCGCAGTGTCAACGCGCCGCGCCAATTGGGAGGCTTGGAACTCAGCGATGCCGCACGTCATCGTCGAATATTCGGACAATTTGAGCAAAAGCGTCGATCTGCAGAAGCTTGCCGACGATCTTCATGATGTCGCCATCGCAAGCGGGCTGATGGATCTAGCGGCGCTCCGCACGCGGTTCTCCGAACGGCATATCTATCGCATCGCCGACCGCCATCCCGAAAACAGCTTCATGCACATCGTGGCGCGGATGCGGGAAGGGCGGGACAAGAACGACCTGAGGGCCTTTGCCCAATCGTTGCTGACCGTCGCGCGGGAAGCGCTCGAATCCAGCGACCCCGGTGAGGCCTTATGCGCTGACCGTCGAAATACACGAAATCACCCAATTCACCGTCCGTCACAACACTGTGCGCGAGCGTATCGTCGCGGAGGCAAAGAAAAATGAGCAATCTTGAAGAAACAATCAAAGCCGCTGACGGCTATCTGGCCCGGTTCCAGACCGAGACGGTCGGCGCATATCATCGACGGCAAGCCCGATTTCGGGAACGGGAAGACCTTCGAGACGCATTCGCCGATAGACGATCGCTTTCTGGCGAAGGTCGCCTCCGGCACGCGCGAGGATATCGACCGGGCCGCGAAGTCCTCGGCCGAGGCGTTCAAGAGCTGGAAGCGCACGACGGGCAAGGAACGCCGCGCAGATCATGCACGCGATCGCCGACGCGATCGTGAAGCGGGCGGACGAGATCGCCTATGTCGAGTGCGTCGACACCGGGCAGGCCATCCGCTATCATGAGCAAGGCGGCGCTGCGCGGCGCGGAGAATTTCCGCTTCTTCGCCGACCGCGCGCCCGATGCGCGCGAACGGGCTGTCGCTGCCCGACCGAGGACCACATCAACTACACCATCCGCCAGCCGATCGGCCCGGTGGGCGTCATCACGCCGTGGAACACGCCCTTCATGCTGTCGACCTGGAAGATCGCGCCGGCGCTCGCCGCGGGTTGCACGGTCGTGCACAAGCCGGCCGAATGGAGCCCGCTCACGGCCCATGCTGCTCGCCGAGATCGCGCACGAGGCGGGGCTGCCCGACGGGTGTGCTGGAACCTCGTGCACGGCTTCGGCGAGAGCGCCGGCAAGGCCCTGACCGAGCACCCGGACATCAAGGCGATCGCCTTCGTCGGCGAGTCGCGCGACCGGCAGCCTCGATCATGCAGCAGGGGGCGCCGACGCTGAAGCGCGTGCATTTCGAGCTCGGCGGCAAGAATCCGGTGATCGTGTTCGAGGACGCCGATCTCGACCGCGCGCTCGATGCGGTCGTGTTCATGATCTACAGCCTGAACGGCGAGCGCTGCACGTCGTCGAGTCGCGCGCTGGTCCAGGCGTCGATCTACGACGAGTTCGTCGCAACGCTCGCCGAGCGGGTGAAGCAGCATCAAGGTCGGCCATCCGCTCGATCCGGCCACCGAGATCGGCCCGCTGATCCATCCGCGCCACTTCGAAAAGGTGCTCGTCGCTACTTCGACAAGGCGCGCGAGGACGGGCGCGACGATCGCGGCCGGCGGCGAGCGCGTCGGATCGGCCGAGGCCGGCGGCTGCTTCGTCGCAGCCGACGCTGTTCACCAAGCGCGACCAACGACATGCGCATCGCCCAGGAGGAGATCTTCGGCCCGGTGCTGACGGCGATTCCGTTCGACGACGAGGCCGAGGCGCTCGACATCGCCAACGACGTCGACGTACGGCCTCGCCGGTTACATCTGGACCGGCGATGTCGGCCGGGCGCTACCGCGTGGCGCACGAGCGTCGAGGCCGGGATGGTCTGGGTGAACTCCGAGAACATCCGCCACCTGCCCACGCCGTTCGGCGGCATCAAGGCGAGCGGCATCGGCCGCGACGGCGGCGACTACAGCTTCGACTTCTACATGGAGACGAAGAACATCGCCATCGACACGGACGAACACAAGATCTCACGGATGGGCGTGTAGCTCTCCGATCAAATCCGGCGTAGGTGACGAGTGCCGGCCGGCGTTATTCCCGGCACTCGAAGCTCTTTTCGCTGTTGGGATCGCCGCCGATATAGCGCGCGACCTTCGGATAGGCGCAGAGCGGCCGTGTCGCGCCGGGCAACGTCTTGCCCTTGGCTATGATGCGGTCGGGCGCCTGGCCTTTTTCGACCCAGTTCTGAATGGCCGTCAGCATGTCGAATTCGTCGGTCGCCTGGCCGCCCGAGCAATGGGTCATGCCGGGGACCATGAACAGGCGCGCCCAATCCTGGGTGGTGCCGCCGGTCGAGGCCTTGAGCTTGTCGTACCAGGCCGCGGTATCGAGCGGCGACAGGCCTTGATCGCTGAGCCCGTGATACAGGATGAGCTTGCCGTGACGGGCGAAGGTCGCGAGATAGGTCGCGTCCGCGTCGTTCATCTTTGATGTCTCATGAATACGCGCTGATATCGCTGGTCGAAATCGAATTTCATGACGTCGAAGTCGGTCGCCGGCGGCGTCATCGAGTAGTAGCGAAGGGAGTCGAAGCCGAGCGTTGCATCGGCGGCATTCATTTTGCCGGTCTGGCGACGAGCCGAAATGCATCATGTCGGAAGGCCGTGCCCCGAAATGCCGGTATCATAGGGGAAGGCGGCGTAGAGCTGCTGGCCCTTCGAATCATGCGGGCCGCCCATCAGTTCCTTCAGCGCCGTCACCTGCTTCGGCGCGAGGCAGGAATCCGTCTTCGCGCCCTTGCAGTAGAACCGCCGGATCGAAATGGCAGGCCTGGAAATCATTGATCATGCCGTCCTTCAGCCCGTCCTTGGCGTCGCAGGCCTTGAGCACCGCAGTCCGACACGAGCTTCAGGTCCGACTCCGACAGCGCCTGGCTGATGATCGGACGGCCCTCGGCATCCTTGGGGGCGGCGCGCGCCAGAACGACTTCGTTCCAGACCTGATCCACATTGGTCCAGGCGAGGCGGAACGTGGGGTCGCCCGCGACGATCCCGTCGAAATAGGTGGGGAAGCGCTGGGCGGCGATCATGGCGTTGCGTCCGCCGTTCGAGCAGCCGACGAAATAGGAATAGTCCGGCTTGCGGCCGTAATAGGCGTTGATCAGCGGCCTTGGCGACCACTGCCGTCTTGTCGAGTGCGTTATAGGCGTAGTCGATCCGAGCCTGTTGATCGAGGCCGAAATGGGCGTCCAGCATGGACTTGCCGCGATGGCCGCCATCGGTCGATACGACGGCGAAGCCGCGCGCGAGGGCCGGCGGCAGCATGGTGCCCCAGACGTAGCCGTAAGCTCGGCATGCAGAACGCCGTCGAGCCCGCCGCCGCCCTGGAAGGCGAAGCGGCCGTTCCAGTCGAGCGGCAGCCTTAGTTCCATGCCGATGCCGAAATGCTGCCCGTCCGCGCCTTTTCGGGGCGACAGCGTTGCGCGGAACAGGCAATGTTCGGGCAGGACCGTGCCTTCGGGCACATCTTCCGGCGGATTGGCCGGGCCTTTCGCGACCAGCGTCGCGTCGTCGACAACGAGATCGGGCCAGGCGAAAGACTTGAGCGCCGCGCATTTCTGTCCGGCGCTGTCCGCGGCATGCGCCGGAATAGCGCCGAGGCAGCCGATACCGATTGCCGCCAGAACCAGTGCACTCGCTCTCATCGTCATTCCTCCGATTTCTCGAATGAGCGTCCGTCTATTTCGGTGACCAGCGGGACAGGGCCCTGAAGAAGGCTTCCGTCTCCTTCTCGGCCTTTTCTTCGCCCGGCGGGAAAAAGCTCAATTTGACCGCGACCGTGTTCGTCGTCGGATCGACATAGATAAACTGTCCCTGCAGGCCGATGGCCATGTAGGCGTCCGAATTCGTTAGCGTCCACCATTGATACTGGTAACCGAGCGTCGAGCCCGGCTCCGTCGGCTCGCTTCCATCCGGCACCGTCGCTTCCTTCACCCATGCTGCCGGAACGAGTTGGCGCCCCTTGGCCTTGCCGTCATGAAGCATCATAAGCCCGAACCGCGCGTAATCCCTGAGCACCGCATTGAAGCCCATGCCGTTGACCGCCTTGCCGACTCCCGGAGGCCCATCGGCGATCCAGAATCCGTAGGACTGCATCCCCGCGCGCTTCCACCAACGATCCGCCATGTAGTCCTGAATCGGCTTCTTGACGGCGCGTTCCAGCACCCAGCCGAGCACGCCGGTTTCCAGCGTCGAGTAGTTGAATACGTCGCCGGGCTCGTGGATCCGTGTGGCGTGCAGCGCCGGTTCGGTGAAGCGGATCTTGTTCTCGACGATCGCGGCCTCGTGCAGCTTCTGCATCGGGCTTTGCTTGCCGAAATCGTAGCGCTCGTTCCAGTCGACGCCCGACCGCATCATGAGCGCCTGGCGGATGGTTACGCCGTCATAGCCGGTGCCCTTCAGCTCCGGCACATATTTGACGATCGGGTCGTTCACCGAGCCGATCGCGCCGTCGTCGATCGCCATGCCGATCAGCGTCGAGGTGATCGACTTGGCCATCGACATCGAGATGAAGTGCGTGTCGGCGTTGGTCTTGTTGAGATATTTCTCGAAAACGATCTTGTCGTTCTTGAGGATCAGGATCGCGTTCGTGTAGGTCCGCACCGGAAAGTCCGTGGCGGGGATCGTCTTGCCGTCGAATTCATAGGAGAAATCGAGCGGCGCGAGCTTTTCCTTCAGCTTCCAGACAGGACCCTTGTTCGGCACCTTCAGGGTGTCGAACATCTCGCCAATACTGTGGAAGGTGAGCGTGTTGATGTCGCCATCGAGCAAGTGCTGACGCAATTTGATCAGCGCCTCGGGCGGCGCACCGTACGCGGCCATGCCGGACAAGGCGGCAACCAACAAGGAACAGCCCAGGATCGTCGATAAACGCTTCATTTTCGTCCTCCCCCCGGTAGACGTCAGTCGCGATCGGTTTTGGTCGGGCGGCCAATTCCGCCCGGATCAAGCCCGCCTAGATCAAGCCCGCCCGCTGGAGCACGCCATCGAGACGCTTCTCGAGTTCCGGAGTCGCGGGCACCATCGGCAGCCGGTGCTCGTTCCGCTCGAGGATGCCGAGCTTCTTGGCCATATACTTCATCGGGATCGGATTGATGTCAAAGAACACGGCCTTGTTGAGCTCATAAAGCAGGTCGTGCAGCGCCTTGGCGTGATGGAGCTTGCCGTCCCACACTGCCTGACAGAGCTCGGAGAGAATGGCCGGGCGCAGGTTGCCGACGGCATTCATCAGCCCGCAGGCGCCGATCGCCATCATCGGGAAGGAAAGCTCCTCCAGCCCGACGAAGATCTTGAAGTCCGCGCCGACGGCGGCAAAGCAGTCGCCGACGAAATCGAGATCCTTCGACGCGTGCTTCATGCCGACGAAGGTCGGCGACATTTCCTTGAGCTCCTTCACCGTGTCGATCTTCACGTCGACCGCGGCCCGGCCCGGGATGTGATAGATCATCCAGGGGACCTCATGGCCCTTGGTGAGCTCCAGATAGTAACGAACGATACCGCGCTGCGGCGGACGGGTGTAATAGGGCGTGACGATCAGCAGCGCGTCCGCGCCGGCCTTGACCGCATGATCGGTCAGCGCCTTGCTCTCCGCGAAGGACTGGGAGCCGGTGGCGACGACGACCGGAACCCGGCCGCCCGCGACCTTCATCGCGATATCGCAGGTCTTGTTGCGTTCCTCGACGGTGAGCGTCGCGGGCTCGGAAGTCGTGCCGTTGACCAGAATGCCGTGGGACCCTCGACGATCTGGCGTTCCACCAACCGCTCATAGGTGGCGTAATCGACCTCGCCGTCCTTGAACGGCGTGATGAGCGGCGGGATCGAGCCTTTCAGTTGGTCGAGCGACATGGGCATCTGGTGTTACCTCCCGGAAAAGCCTTACAAATCTCTGCGCATTGATTGAACTCAAGGCGTCGGCGGATAACATATAGGCTAGCTGGGCCGATGGCTGTCAAGTAAGGGAACAAATTAACGATTGTTAGGGCTGGCACCCGGGCCGAATTGAGGGTAGTCGTTAGGTCAAACGAGCCGGGAAGGATTCCATGAGCCTCTATTATGTCCAGAAGCTGCTGTATCGCCTCAACCGCGACGAGGTGACGCGCAAGCGATTCGAGACCGATCGCGAAGGTCTGCTGTCCGAATTCGAACTGACCGAGGAGGAGCGGGAAGCCGTTTTGAAGCCCGATATCGGGCTTCTGTTCGTGCTTGGCGTCAACGGCCAAATTCTTATGCATTATGCCGGTATGTGCCGCTACGAGTGGGACGAGTATCTGGAAGCCATGCGCGAGGGCGTCCGGAAATACGGCCCGGTTCGCGACGGCGTCTATGTCATGACCGGTTATGAGGGCGTAACGGCCCACGACGAGCAATTGCGCAAGCGCCGCGAAACCGACAACTCGGGCAAGGGGGAGTAACGTTTCATGCCATTGGTCTTCGCCGGCGTTTGCAGCCACGCCCCGGGTATCGTCAATCGCGCCGAGCGCGCCGATCCCGCCGTACGCGAGCCGTTCTACAAGGCCTTCCGCGAGATGGGCGACGCTATCCGGGCGTCCGGCGCCGAGGCGCTGATGATCGTCGCGGCCGAGCATTTCGGTAACTTCTTCATGGAGAACATGCCGGCCTTCGCTATCGGCATGGCGGATCATTACGAAGGCCCGATCGAGGATCCGAACTGGATGAAGATCGAGCGCCGTCAGATCCCCGGCAACAAGGATCTGTCGCTCCGCCTGATCAAGGGCGTGATGCAGGACGTCGATACGGCGTTCGCGGAGGAATGGAAGTTCGACCACGGCATCATGGTGCCGCTCAATTTCCTCACCCCGAACTACGATATGCCGATCATCCCGGCCAACATCAATTGCCAGGGCGCGCCGCTGACGCCGCTGCACCGTGCTTACGCCTTCGGTCAGGCGATTCGTCGTGCGGCGGATGCGCTTCCGGAGAAGATCGCGCTGGTCGGTACGGGCGGTATCTCCCATTGGCCCGCGACCCCCGATTCCGGCAAGATCAACGAAGCCTGGGACCGCGAGTTCCTCGACAAGTTCCTGGACAACCGCAAGGACGATCTGCTGGATTATTCCGACCGGGCGACCTATGCGGAAGCCGGTCAGGGAGCCTTCGAGATCCGCACCTTCATCGCGGTCGCGGGCGCCGCCCAAGGCGGCAAGGGCAAGCTCTGGTTCTACGAGCCAATACCGATCTTCGCGGTCGGCTGCACCGTCGCGACGCATGGAACTCGCCTAGGCCGTTTCGAGGCCCGCAAGTCGGACGCTTCAATCGGGGGCCGCAACTGGGCCTTTATGTCCGGTTGCGGGGCTTTGCAAACGAAGCTAGGTTGAGAAGTCAGCACCTATTCATGCAGTCGTCCGACCGCAGGAAGGGCCGCCCTTATTGGGCGGCGCGCAGCATCAACACTTAGATCATGGGACTCTCATGTACGAAACCAAGCTTCTCATCGGAGGGAAGGACGTTTCCGCGACCGGCGGAGCGACTTTCGATCGCAAGGACCCGGTAACCGGCGAGGTCGCGACCCGCGCCGCCGCCGCAACCGTCGAAGACGTGAATAAGGCCGTTGAGGCCGCTGCCGCCGCTTTCCCTGTGTGGTCCCAGATGGGCCCGAGCGCGCGCCGCATGATCCTGCTGAAGGCGGCGGACATCATGCAGAGCAAGGCCGGCGAGGTGGGCGAGACGGTGACGTCGGAAACCGGCGCGACCCTCGGCTGGGGCGGCTTCAACGTCATGCTGGCGTCGAACATGCTGCGCGAGGCGGCCTCGATGACGACCCAGATCACCGGGGAGGTCATCCCGTCGGATCACGGCCAGCGGCTCGCCATGTCGGTGAAGCAGCCCTGCGGCGTGCTGGTCGGCATCGCCCCGTGGAACGCGCCGATCATCCTCGGCACCCGCGCCGTCGCCATGCCGCTCGCCTGCGGCAACAGCGTGATTCTCAAGGCGTCGGAGCTCTGCCCGCAGACCCACCGGATCATCGTCGATTGCCTGAAAGAGGCGGGTATTCCGGATGGCGCCATCAGCCTCATCACCAATGCTCCGGCGGACGCGCCGAAGATCGTAGAGGCGCTGATCTCGCATCCCAAGGTGAAGCGCATCAACTTCACGGGCTCCACCCGCGTCGGCAAGATCATTGCCGAGATCGCGGGCCGTCACCTGAAGCCGGTTCTGCTCGAACTCGGCGGCAAGAACCCGCTGGTTCTGCTGGACGACGCCGATATCGCCGATGCGGTGAATTCGGCCACCTTCGGCGCTTTCATGAATCAGGGCCAGATCTGCATGTCCACCGAGCGGATCGTGGTGGACGAGAAAATCGCGGATGCGTTCGTCGAGAAATTCGCCGCCAAGGCCAAGTCGCTTCCCATCGGCAATCCGCGCGGCAATGTCGTGCTCGGCGCTCTGGTGGATCAGGCCCCGGTCGACAAGGTCAACGAGCTGATCAAGGACGCGGTCGAGAAGGGCGCCAAGCTGGTGATCGGCGGCCATAACGACGGCACGATCATGGAAGCCACGATCCTCGATCACGTCACGCCCAAGATGCGCATCTATTCCGAGGAATCCTTCGGCCCGGTCACGACCGTTGTGCGCGGCAAGGGCGTCGATGAGCTGGTCCGCATCGCGAACGACACGGAATACGGCCTGTCATCCGCCGTGTTTGGCGCGGATATCGCGCGGGCGATCAAGGTCGCGCGCCGGATCGAATCCGGCATCTGCCATATCAACGGCACCACCGTGGACGACGAGGCCCAGATGCCGTTCGGCGGCGTGAAGGGCAGCGGCTACGGCCGGTTCGGCGGCAAGATGGGTATCGACCAGTTCACGGAAACGCGCTGGATCACGATCGAGACCGATCACCACCACTATCCGTTCTGATCGCGGCCCGAATTTTGGAATGGTCATGGCCGGGCTCGTCCCGGCCATGTCGTTTCGGGAGCGGGTCTACGGCAATAGACCCGACAGCCAGTGCATCACGTTGAGGACCAGCTGGCGGTCGTCATTGCCGGGCGTGTTCATGCCCGCCCGGATCTCGCGTTGCGTGCTGCCTTGCTTGATGTTCATGACCTGAGCGGAAAAGATCTCGGCGTCACCGAAGATGGCGATGCGTCCCTGGCCGAATTTCAGGGCCAGCCCTTGCGCGAGGCCCGCCGCCGACTTCGATTGCAGCGCGGCGGTGTCCCGAGGCGCGTTGGGGTTCACCGAATTGATCAACATCGTACGGTTCGGGGATTTGCGGGCGCTCTGACCGAGCTTCAGGAGCACGACCGCGCGCGGCGGGATGCTGAGGGATTCTCCGGTGAAGGACACGACGCGCCGGACCACCTCGTCCGGCGAGCGCCCGTCAAGAATAGGACCATCGCCAAGCAGGCCGTTCACGCGGGAAAAGGACAGCGCCGTTGGTTCGCCGACGAAAATGCGTGGATTGGGATCGAAGACATAGCCTCCGCCCAGATCGACACCGAAGCGCCGGGCCAGTCCCATCGCGGCAGCGCCGAATGGCGCGTGATCGGCGACGAGCAGCAGCGAACCGCCATCCCTGACCCAGTCGCGCACGGCGTCCGCCTCGACATCGGTGAAGGCCGGGGACGATGCCTCGTTCGTCACCTGTGCGCCAAGCGCATTGACGATCACGAGTATCTGCGTGCCGGCCAGAATATCGGCGGAAAAGGGCTGTGTGCCCGGGATCACGTCGTAGCCGTCGTTGCGCATCAGCGCCGCGAATGGCCTGAAGCTGCCGGCCGTCGTATGAAAATTGCGATGTGCCTCGTCGAACAGCAGCTTCGGGTGCTTGCTCGGAAAAGCCGGGCGGGCGACGCGCGCGTCGAAACCGGGATCGGCCATTTGCTGTGCGTTGGCGGGCCGCGCAAGCAGCGCAGCGAACAACGCCAGGAGGACCGTGGCCATCCCGAACAAGTTCCGCATGTCGCGCCTCCGATACCGCCTCAAACCGGATATCTGCGGCTGAGACGATCCATTACGAACAGTAGTACCCCGCTCGCGAGTAAGATTACGGCGAACAGGGTGGTGATTTCGCGGCTGCCAATGGTCGGGATCAGGATGAAGGTCGTTACCATCACGCCGAAGATGTTGCCGACCGTTGAGACACCGTAGACCGTGCCGGTCGTGCGGCCGCTATGGGTCGTCGTGTGCAGCAGAAGCCTCACGCCGAACGGCGAGAAGGTGCCGAGCAGGGTCACCGGCACGAAGATCAGCGCGATCGACGCGCAGATGACGCCGGTCGAGCCGTCCCCCACGATGGTGATCAGTTTCTCGATCGTGGTGTCGGCAAGGCCGGGCACGGCGAAGAGGTAAAGCGCGGCGACGATGACCAGCCCGGCGAGCAGCTTCAGGTGGGGCGTCTTGTCGACCATCCAGCCGCCGAGGAAATAGCCGACCATCAGCGCGAGCAGCACGGTCGAGATCAGCGCCGCCCAGGTGACGATGCCGCTGCCGAAATAGGGATTGAGATAGCGGCTGCCGAGCATTTCGAAGCCCATCAGCACGAAGCCGATTGCCAGCCCGTTTGCGTAGACGCCGAACCGGAGAAGATAGTGCCAGGACATCGTTATGGCTTGCCCGCCCGGGGGGAGCCGTTCGCCCTGAGCTTGTCGAAGGGGCTGCCGGGGGTGGGCTTCGACAGGCTCAGCCCGAACGGAGTGGAAGGAGAAATCATCGAGTTGCCCACTAATTCGGTTCCTCGACATACATGTTGATCTTCTCGTTATGGCGCTCGATCGCCTTCAGGGCCTCCACCGGCGCGAAGTCGTCGGTCATCGGCTTCTGGTCCTTGGGAAGATGCTTCAACACCTTGCGATCCTTGGAAAGCTCGACGAGGTCGTAACGGAGTTTGTATTTGTCCTGAATGGCTTGCGCGGCGTCCTTAATCTCGCTCTTGCGCTTCTGCGGACCGTCATACGCGATCGCCACGACATTCCGGTTGGCCTGATAGAGATCGACATTGTCGAACACGGATTTGAGGGTGACGATCGCGGCGTCGAACAGCATGGTGTTCGGCTCGATGTTCTGGGCCAGGACGCCGCCGTCATTGAGGCGTGACTTCGCGAGCTGATAAAACTCGGTCGTCAGCAGATGAAACGGCACAAAGGGGCCGCGATAGGCGTCCACCAGCAGCACGTCGTATTTCTTCGGATTGTTCTTGAGGAACAGCCGGCCGTCCTTGTTGACGATCTGGAACTCGGTCTCCTCGTGGATGCCGAAATATTTCTTCGCCATGGCGATGACGTCTGGATCGATCTCCACCGACGTCAGATCCACGTCCGGCAGATTCTTGTGCAGATACCACGAGGTGCGGCCGCCGCCGAAGCCGATCTCCGCGATCGAATGGACGTTCTTCGCATAGGCCAGCGACATGCCCATATAGCGCGAATACATATAGGGCAGCTTCAACTCATCGGTCGGGTCGTAGGCGGATTCGAACCAGTAACGGTCATTCTTCCCGAAGGTCATGATGATCAGACCGTCGCGCTGGAAGATATAGATGTTGTTGTAGAGGGATTCCTTCGAATCCAGCAGCTTGCCGCCCGGACTCTTGATCTGAGCCTCCGCCGTGCCGGAGAAACTTGCGCCCGCCAGCAGCAGCGCCGCACACAGGATCAGCCGCCTGAACACCATGAAACCCGCCCCTTGTCCATGCCGCGGAAAGCGCGGCAATGCGGGGAACAGCCTAAGCGGAGTGCGAAGCGTCTGGCAAGACGGGTCGGCGCGTGTGAGCGTCAGCTCACGCGGACTTGACGAACCCGGCCTTCTTCAGGTGCTCGACGATCTCTTCCGCGGCGTCCTCGGCGGAGAGCTTGCCGGTGTCGATATGGATCTCCGGCGTCTCCGGGGCTTCGTAGGGGCTGTCGATGCCGGTGAAGTTCTTGATCTGGCCGGCGCGCGCCTTTTTGTAGAGGCCCTTGGGATCGCGCTTTTCGGCTTCGGCGAGCGAGGTATCGACGAAGACCTCGAGGAACTCGCCCTCGGCCACCAGCTCGCGGGCCATGCGCCGCTCGGAGCGGAACGGCGAGATGAAGGAGACGAGCACGATCAAGCCGGAATCGACCATCAGGCGGGAGACTTCCGCCACGCGCCGGATGTTCTCGACGCGGTCGGCGTCGGTGAAGCCGAGATCCTTGTTGAGGCCGTGGCGCACGTTGTCGCCGTCCAGCATGTAGGTGTGGCAGCCGAGCGCGTAGAGCTTCTTCTCGACCAGATTGGCGATGGTCGATTTGCCCGCGCCGGAGAGACCGGTGAACCAAAGGATGCAGGGCGCCTGGTTTTTCTGCGCCGCGCGGACATCCTTGTTGACGTCGAGCGCCTGCCAGTGGATGTTCTGCGAGCGGCGGAGCGCGAAGTGAATCAGGCCGGCGCCGATGGTGTTGTTGGTCAGCCGGTCGATCAGGATGAAGCCGCCGGTCTCGCGGATTGTCTTCATAGGCATCGAACGGAATTGGCTGGTCGAGGCCGATATTCACGATGCCGATCTCGTTGAGTTCCAGCGTCTTGGCCGCGAGATGCTCCATGGTGTTGACGTTGACCTTGTATTTCGGCTGGGCAACCGTGGCGCTGACCGTCTTGGTGCCGATCTTCAGCAGATAGGTGCGGCCGGTGAGCATCGGCTCTTCGCCCATCCAGATGATCGTCGTCTCGAACTGGTCGGCGACGGCACAGGGCTCCTTCGACGGCGTGATGACGTCGCCCCGGCTGACGTCGATTTCGTCCTTGAGCGTCAGCGTCACCGATTCGCCGGCGACGGCTTCGTCCAGATCGCCGTCATAGGTGACGATCCGTTCGACCGTGCTTTCGGTGCCGGAAGGCAGCACGCGGATCCGGTCGCCCGGATGAACGGTGCCGCTCGCGATGGTGCCGGAGAAGCCGCGGAAATCGAGATGCGGGCCGGTTCACCCATTGGACGGGCAGGCGGAAGGGCAGGCTCTGCCGGTTGCTGCCGAGTTCGACCGTTTCCAGATGCTCCATGAGGGCCGGCCCTCGTACCAGGGTGTCTTGTCGCTGCGCGCCAGCACGTTGTCGCCCCGCAGCGCCGAGAGCGGGATCGACGTGATGTCGTGCAGGCCGATCTCGCGGGCGAAATCGCGGTATTCCTCGTCGATCTGGGCGAAGACGTCCTGGGAATAGTCGACGCAGATCCATCTTGTTGATCGCCAGCACGATGCGGCGGATGCCCATCAGCGACGACGAGATAGCTGTGGCGGCGGGTCTGGGTGAGCACGCCCTTGCGCGCGTCGATCAGGATGACGGCGAGATCGGCGGTCGAGGCGCCGGTGACCATGTTGCGGGTGTATTGCTCGTGGCCCGGCGTGTCGGCGACGATGAATTTGCGGTTCTCGGTGTGGAAGAAGCGGTAGGCGACGTCGATGGTGATGCCCTGCTCGCGTTCGGCGGCGAGGCCGTCGACCAGCAGCGCGAAATCGAGGTCGCCGCCCTGGGTGCCGACCTTCTTGGAATCGGCTTCGAGCGCCGCGAGCTGGTCCTCGAAGATCAGCTTGGATTCATAGAGCAGCCGGCCGATCAGGGTGCTCTTGCCGTCATCGACGCTGCCGCAGGTGATGAAGCGCAGCAGGCTCTTGTGTTCGTGGGACTGTCCGCAAATACGCGGCGACATCGGCGGCGGGTGTCGGGTTCCGCGGTGGCTCTGGCCGTGTCGGCGACGTTGGCCATCAGAAATAGCCTTCCTGCTTCTTCTTCTCCATCGAGGCGGAGGCGTCGTGGTCGATGACGCGGCCCTGGCGTTCGGAGGTCTTGGCCAGCAGCATTTCCTCGATGATCGCCGGGCAGGGTGTCGGCCTCGCTCTCGATCGCGCCGGTCAGCGGATAGCAGCCGAGCGTGCGGAAGCGGACCATGCGCTATCCTCGGGCTTCTCGCCGTTTGCCGAGCGGCATGCGGTCGTCATCGACCATGATCAGCGTGCCGTCGCGTTCCACCACCGGCCGCTTGGCCGCGTAGATAGAGCGGCACGATCGGGATGTCCTCCAGATAGATATATTGCCAGATGTCCAGCTCGGTCCAGTTCGACAGCGGGAACACGCGGATGCTTTCGTCCTTGGTCTTGCGGGCGTTATAGAGCCGCCAGAGCTCCGGGCGCTGGTTCTTCGGATCCCAGCGGTGCTGCGCCGAGCGGATCGAGAAGATGCGCTCCTTGGCGCGGGATTTCTCCTCGTCGCGCCGCGCGCCGCCGAAGGCAGCGTCAAACTTGTATTTGTCCAGCGCCTGTTTCAGCGCCTGGGTCTTCATCACGTCGGTATGGACCTGCGAGCCGTGGGTGAACGGGCCGATACCCTGCGCCACGCCGTCCTGATTGATGTGACGATCAGACTCCAGGCCGAGCCGTTTCACCGTCTCGTCGCGAAACTTGATCATCTCGCGGAATTTCCAGGTCGTGTCGACATGGAGGAGCGGGAAGGGCGGCTTGCGCCGGATAGAACGCCTTCATGGCAAGGTGCAGCATGACCGAGCTGTCCTTGCCGATCGAATAGAGCATCACCGGGTTGTCGCACTCGGCGACGACCTCCCGCATGATGTGGATGCTCTCGGCTTCCAGCCGCTGAAGATGGGTAAGCTCTTTCATGGGCCTCGAATATGGTAATTCGAACGCGCCCGGCAACCGGCGCAACGCGGACATTAGCAGGGCGGTTCTGCCTTGCCCATGTTTATTTTACGACTATTTTTGAGAAATCAAGATATATAACAAGTATAAATTGTTATTTTGGCCGTTTCGCAGCGGGTTCTTCCGCTTGCTCAAAGCCGCCGATATCCAGCAGCGGCGCGGCGTCGATCTCCTCGGCGTCCATGAGCGCGGCGACCTTCTGAAGGGTCGAGACGATGCCGTGTTGTTCCCAATCCGCGAGCTTGGAAAAGCGCTCGCCGAAGCGATCCTGGAGCGTTGCCGGGCCGCGCTTCAGGAGCTCGCGGCCGGATTTCGTCATGCTGACATTGACTTTCCTCTGATCGTCCGCGTTGCGTTGGCGGATGACGACATTGCGCGCCTGCATGCGATCGATGATCGTCGTTACAGTCGCCTGAGTGAGGTTGATCTCCTGGGCGATGCTGCCGATTGTCGCCTGATCGTTATCCTTCAGGATCTGCAAAATCATGAACTGCGGCAGGGTGAGGCCGGTTTCCCGGGCGAGCTTTTTCGATTGAAGGTCTGTCGCGCGCATGATGCGCCGAAGCGCCACGAGGGCGTGTTCGTAAAGCGTCAGATCGGCTGAGTCCGGCATGGTTGGGCCCTGAGGTCACTGGATATCTTCAATATTAGACCTGCCGGACCCGGCTGCCAATGTGAATGCATGCCGTCACACATCGCCTTTGCGGCGGCGCGCGCGGGGATTTTCCTGATAAAAATATATTGATAAAGAAAATAAATTATTCGGCGGCTGGCCGCGAGAAATGCGCATAAATCAGCCAAAAATCAGGATATTCCGTCATATTTTGGCCGAAATACCGAACGATAATGATGTTGACAATCAATAGATTGTCGACATATCTAGCCCACATTTCATCCAGCGAGCTTGAAGGCCGTGGCGCCAATCGTGGGCGTAACCGACGGAGTATACCATCTCTGATCTGACGATAAGACAGCCCGTGGATACCGACGGGGCGAAAGTGAACAAGCTGATCGCCCGTTGCTCATCGCTCGACGACAATTCCGTCTACTGCAACCTGCTCCAATGCACTCATTTCGGTGCCACGAGCGCTGTCGCGGAGGCGGATGGCGAGATCGTCGGCGCCCTCGTGGCCTATTTCCTGCCGGAACGCCCGAACACGCTGTTTGTCTGGCAGGTGGGCGTAGACGAAAAAATGCGCGGGCGCGGCGTCGCGACCAAACTGCTGATGGACGTGCTGGCGCGCCTGCATTGCCACAAGGTCCGATATCTGCAGAC
Source organism: uncultured Alphaproteobacteria bacterium (assembly GCA_963822835.1). Lineage (GTDB taxonomy): Bacteria > Pseudomonadota > Alphaproteobacteria > CAVTAV01 > CAVTAV01 > CAVTAV01. Next base: position 423,748 of record CAWGIZ010000009.1, read on the forward strand.
CACGATCACCGCGGACAACGAGGCGTCCTGGGCGCTGTTTGGCTCATTCGCGAAATCGCTGAAAGCCAAGACGCGCCACAAACCCCTGTTCGACCGGGACCGCCATTTTGGCGGAGAGCACGACACTGAGTTCCTGCTCACGGTCGGACCACTTCAACCTTGGCTCGTGCTGCCCAAAACGGCGAGCCAAGCCATACCGGAGAAATTGCAATGATTACCCGAGAGACCGCGACGGAAACGAACCCGAACCTCGAGATTTTCGAGGATCTGGAATCGGATGTGCAGTCCTACGCACGGTCTTTCCCTGTGATTTTCGATCGCGCGGAAGGAAGCTACATCTACGATCAGAACGGTACGGCCTATCTGGACTTCCTGTCCGGAGCCGGCAGCCTGAATTACGGTCATAACAACAAGCTGCTGCGCGAGAAGCTGATCGAATACATCGAATATGGAGGCATTACTCACAGCCTCGACCTTCACACCTCGGCCAAGGAGCGCTTTCTGGACGCGCTGAACCGCGTGATCCTCGAGCCCCGCAACATGCGTTACGTGGTGCAGTTCACCGGCCCGACGGGGACGAATGCCGTGGAGGCGGCAATGAAGCTCGCCCGCAACATCAAGGGCCGCCATAACATGATCTCTTTCACCAACGGATTCCACGGTGTCTCGCTGGGCGCCATGGCGGCGACCGGCAATTCCCATCACCGCGATGCGTCCGGGATTCCGCTGTCGGGCGTGACCTCGATCCCTACGACGGCTATCTCGGAGAAGGATCGAATACCATCGATCTTCTGGAGAAGATGCTCGCGGATTCGAGCAGCGGGGTGGACCATCCGGCCGCCGCGATCGTCGAGACGGTGCAGGGCGAGGGCGGTCTCAATGTCGCCAGCGTCGAATGGCTGAAGCGCCTCGAAGAAGTTTGCCGCAAGCACGACATGCTGCTGATTGTCGATGACATCCAGGCCGGTTGCGGCCGGACCGGAAGCTTCTTCAGCTTCGAGGAAGCCGGCATCTCGCCCGATATGGTCACGCTGTCCAAGTCGCTGAGCGGCTATGGTCTGCCGTTCGCGATCCTGCTGATCAAGGCGGAGCATGACCGCTGGAAGCCGGGCGAGCACAACGGAACTTTCCGTGGCAACAACCATGCCTTCGTGACGGCGGCGACGGCGCTGCTGAACTTACTGGGCCGATGACGACTTCATTGAGGATGTCCGGCGCAAGGGCGACATCATGGCGAAGCGCCTCGAACGGATCGCGGCCCGATGCCCGGCCGGTGCCGCGACGCCGCGTGGCCGCGGCATGATGCGGGGATTGTCCTTCACCCGGCCCAAGCAGGCGTCCGAAACCGCCCGTGCGGCCTTCAAGAAGGGCCTCATCATCGAGACGAGCGGGGCGGAATCCCAGGTGGTGAAATGCCTGCCTCCGTTGATCATCGGCGACGACGAGTTGCTTGCCGGGACTCGATATGCTTGAGCAGTCGGCTCTGGAAGTGACCGGTCAGGCTCCCGATTGCGGCCTCCGCGCGGCTTGAGGGAGGAAAGCATGATCGTCAGAGACCTGAAAAAAGCCGAGAATTCGGACCGCCGCGTCGTGTCCGAGAACTGGGAAAGCGTCCGGCTCGTCCTGAAGGACGACCAGATGGGATTCTCGTTCCACATCACGACCATCTACGCCGGAACCGAGACGCATATCTGGTACCAGAACCATCTGGAATCGGTTTACTGCATCTCGGGTGATGGCGAGGTCGAGACCTTGTCGGACGGCCAGGTGCATCGGATCCGCCCCGGCGTGATCTATGTCCTCGACAAGCATGACGACCATCTGTTGCGCGGCGGGAAAGAGGACATGGTCCTGGCCTGTGTCTTCAATCCGCCGTTGGTCGGCGACGAGGTGCACGACAAGAACGGCGTGTATCCGGTCGGCGGAAATCGCCCGAGCGACTCCGCCGACGCGGCCTGACCGTCAAGCCCCCGCGCCGGAAATTCGCTCATGACAGCCCTCAGCTTTGCCGCTTTTCTCGTCGTGTTTCTCGCCATCGGCGTGTCGTCCGCGCGGCGCGCCAGCGGGACGCGCAAGGATTATTATCTGGCAAGCGCCAGCGTCTCTCCGGCGCTGGTGGGCCTGTCCGCCGTCGCGACCAACAACAGCGGCTACATGTTCATCGGCGTGATCGGCTACACCTATGCGACCGGTCTGCCGGCGATCTGGCTGATGCTGGGGTGGATACTGGGCGACTTTCCTGGCCTCCCTGTTCATTCACCGCAAGATCACGACCGCCACCAAGGACGACCGGCACGCTGAGCTTTGCCGGCCTTCTCGAGCACCTGGAACGGGACGAATTTCGCCGTGTTCTGCCGGGTCGCGGCGGTCATTTCGATCATCTTCCTCGGTGCCTATTCGGCGGCGCAGCTCGCGGCCGGCGGCAAGGCGCTGCATGTGCTTGTTCGGCTGGCCGCAGGCGACGGGCGCGATCATCGGCGGCGTCATCGTGCTGGTCTATTGCATCGCGGGCGGCATTCGCGCCTCGATCTGGACCGATGCGGCCCAATCGGTGGTCATGCTGGTCGCGATGGCGCTTGCTGTTCGTTACGGGCATACACGGGCTGGGCGGAATCGAGGGAACGTGGGACAAGCTGGAAGCTATTCCCGGCTATCACGAACTGGTTCCCGCCGGATCTGCTCCTGCCGGGCGTCAGCGGCATGCTGCTGTTCGTGGTTGGATGGATGTTCGCGGGCTTCAGCGTCGTCGGGCAGCCGCATATCATGGTGCGCTTCATGGCGCTCGATAATCCGAAGAACATCGTCCGAGCCCGCGCGTTCTATTACGGCTTCTTCACGATCTTCTATTTCTTCGCGAATGGCGTGGGCATGATGTCGCGGCTCTACCTGCCGCATTTGCAGAGCCTCGATCCCGAACTGGCCCTGCCGACGATTGCGCTGGAGCTGTTGCCGCCGCTGGCTGTCGGCATGATCCTCGCCGGGATATTCGCCGCCACCATGTCGACGGCGGATTCACTGATCCTGAGTTGCTCGGCGGCGCTCACGCACGACCTGTTCCCGAAGGTCTTCCAGTCCACCCGAGATGGTCAAACTGGGCACACTTGCGGTGACTCTGCTGGCCCTCGCCATCGCGCTCAATCAGACCCAGAGCGTGTTCAGCCTCGTGATCCTGGCCTGGTCGGTCATGGCGTCGGCCTTCGCGCCGTTGCTCGTGGTCTATTCGCTCGGCAGACGGCCGAACGAAGCGCTTTCTCTTGCGATGATGGTCGTCGGGCGTCGGCACGGCGCTCGCCTGGCGGCATTTCGGCCTGCAGGATGCGATTTACGAGGGCATGCCGGGAATTCTGGCCGGGCTCGGCGTCTATGTCGCGGGCGAAGCGCTCCGCCGCATCGCCGGAATATCGGCGTTCACGCCCGAGGAGGCCGTCAAGGAACGCGGCAGGGACTGATCCGCGACTATCGGAGCGTCACGACACCCGTGTCGGGCAGGGAGCGGACATCGACCGCAACATCCACCACATGGTCGCCGCCGCCGAAAATGACGCCGTTCACCGGGCTGACGTCGCTGTAGTCCCGGCCCCATGCCAGGAGAACATGCTCGTCGGTCGGGATGAGGTTGTTGGTCGGATCAAGGTCGATCCAGCCATAGCCCGGGCACCAGACCGACAACCAGGCATGGGATGCATCGGCGCCGACGAGTTTCTCGCGGCCTTCCGGCGCCTTGGTGAGCAGATAGCCGCTGACATAGCGCGCCGGCAGACGCATCGCCCGGAAGCAGGCGATCTGCAGATGCGCGAAATCCTGACAGACGCCGCGCTTCAGGCGCAAAACTTCATCCACCGTGGTCGTGACCGTCGTCGCGCCGCCTTCGTATTTGAATTCCGAGTAGATGCGGTCCGTCAGGTCGAGAGCCGCTTCGAGAATCGGCCGGCCGGGCGGGAACGACACCTGCGCATAATTCCGTGATATCGCGCGTCGCCGTTGGTGAAGGGCGATTCATAGGCGAATTGCAGAACCTGCAGTCCAAGCGGCGAGCGGTCGCGTTCCACCGCGTCATAGACCTGATCCCAAGGCATCGTGGTTTGGGGCTCGGGCGTCGACGGCGGCGAGACCTCGATGATGCTGCGCGAGTGGATCGCCAGTTCCTTGTGCTGGGTCTGCAGGGCCACGAAGGTGATCGGATTGCCGAAGAAATCGGTGCCGGATTCGTTGACGGACGGCGCGGGCGAGACGGTCAGCGCGGTCCGGTGGCATATCTGACGGCTCGTCGTGCGCGGCGAGAGATGGAACATGTGATGCGATATCGAGACAGGCTGGCTGTACTTATAGGTCGTCTGGTGGCTGACGTCGAAGATCATACCGGCGCTCCGATGCGGTGGCCGGTAACCGCTTCGCGCGCTTCTTCGGCGTGGCTGAAATAGGTCCGGGTCAGGATTTCCGACAGCGCGCCGAGCGCGCTCGAGACGCGGTCCAGAAGGTCCTCAAGCTGCTTGCGGTGCTTGCGCCGGGTCTTCTCCGAGAGCGCGATCGCGTCGGACAGACGCAGATCCGTCAGCACCGCCATGACGACCCGCTGATCAGGGCCGCGCGATCGGCCGGTTCGCGATCGCGCGGCAACTGCTCGATATGCTCGGCGAGCGCCGCGACCTGGAACGGCGACGGAACGCGGATTGGTCTCGTCCAGCAGCAGCAGATCGAGCACCGGCGTCAGGAACGGCGTCGCGGCATAGCGCGCGCGGTAGGTCATGATGCTGTCGGCGAGCTCCAGCAGCAGGACGAGGCTGCCGTCCTCCTCCGGATCGCCGCCGCCCAGGAGCCCTTGCAGGATTTCGACGATGTGGAAGCCGCGCTCGATGCGGCGGCCCATGTCGAGGAAGCGCCAGCCGTGGCTCCGGGTCATGTTCTCCATCTCCAGCCCGCTGAAGGCGGAAAGCGTGCGCAGGCCTTCACCAAGCGAGTCGATCGCATTGGCGAGGTCGATCGCTGTCGAACTTGTTCGACATGCCCGGCTGCATGCGGCGGGAACTGATCGGGCGCCAGCCGCCGCAGGGTCCACCACGCGCCGACAGACAGCCGGTCGCGGGCGAGGGTCGCCGTGCGCTGGAGATTGGTCAGCGTGTCGATCAGGCCGAAGGTCGGCTTCTTGTCGTACATCAGGCGGCGCGAGGATCGATGCGGACGTCGCCCTTGATCACGGTCTTGCCGGGTTTCGCGCCGGCTTCGGTCAGCTCGGCCTTTTCGGCGAGCGGCCGAAGCACGCGCTGCATGGCGGGCAGGTCGTCGACCGGCCGGGCTGTCCTCGATCAGGCGGGACATGACGCTGTGCAGGACCCGCATGGTGTCTTCGGCGCGTTCCGCATAGCGGCCGAGCCAGAACAGATTGTCGGCCGCGCGGCTCGGCAGATCCTTGCCGGTGCGGCGCAGCTCGACGACGCCGAGCCGGGCGCGCTGGGCGGCGCGTCGCCTGCGGCACCGGCTGGTCGGAAACGATCCAGGTGTCCTTGCTGCCGCCGCCATATTGGAGCGCCGTGTCGCGGGAATCGCTGGTCGCCGAGATGCGCGCGAGGCCGCCGGGCATGACGGTATAGCCGTCGCCCGTCGCGGACGACGAATGTTCTGAGGATCACCGGGGCCGGTTGCAGCCTGCCGTCGATCCAGGACGGCGTCGTGGACAGCGTCATCGGCTCCTTGGCGACATAGTCGAAGCCGCGATCCCGGATGCGCGCCATGAACGTGTCCGCGATCGACGCCGTCGTTCACGGTCGGGGCCGGAGCGTTGGCCGGGCCGGACGGAACGCCGCTCGAAGGCGCGCTTCACGTAGAGGCCGTCGAGATTGTCGAGCACGTAGTCGCTGGGCTCCTTCTGGCCGCACCACCAGGTCGCGACCGAGGGCAGCATGAGGTCCTCGCCGAGCAGGCGCTGGCATAGCGTGGGCAGGAACGCCATCAGCGCCTCGCTCTCGACGAGGCCGGAGCCGAGCGCATTGGCGCAGGTCGATGTTGCCGGCGCGTGCGGCATGGACGAGGCCGGGCACGCCGTAACGGAGAATCGTTGCGAAGCTCCAGGGGATCGCAGGCGTCGCTCGCGAGCCAGCGCAGCAGCACCTCGATATGCTTCAGGCCGTCGAGCGTCTTCAGATAGACGCCGGTTGTCGCGCATCGTCAGGTCCGCGCCCTCGGCGAGGGTGTAGCCGAGATAGCGCGCCAGATAGCTGTGCGCCATGTAGTTGGGCCGGGTCGGACCCGGCGAGAGTACGACCACGCGCGGATTGTCGTGCGAGACGAGCGACATATGTCCGTCGCGCATCGCCAGGAAGAAGGCCGCGAGACGCTGCACGTTGTTGTCGCGGAACTGTTCCTGGAAGCCGTGCGACATGGCGATGCGGTTTTCGAGCGCGAAGCCGCCTCCTTCGGGCGACTGGCAGCGGTCGGTCAGCACCCACCACCGTCCATCCGGCGAGCGGCCGAGATCGGCCGCGTAGAATTGCAGAAAGATGCCGTTGCGCGCCTCGATATTGTGGCACGGCCGCAGGAATTGCGGATTGCCGTAGACCAGCGGGGCGGGAAGGGTGCCGTCCATCAGTAGCCGTTGCGGCCCGTAGAGATCCGCGAGCAGGGCGTTCAGCAGCCGCGCGCGCTGGATCAGTCCCGCTTCGAGCTCGCGCCATTCCTGCTGCGGCAGGATCAGCGGGACCGCGTCGAGCGACCAGGCGCGCTCCGTGCGCTGCGGCTCGATCGGTCGGCGCTGAACGTCAGGCCGTTCTCGAACAGGATGCGCTCGACCCGGCCCCAGCGGCGCTCAAGCTCGTCGGGCGGCAGGTTCTGAAGCCAGGACAGAAAAGGCTGCCAGTGCTCGCCGGATCTCGCCGTCCGGCGCCATCATCTCGTCGTATGTGTCCGGGTTCGGGCGGTAGTCGTCAGAGACCAGCCGCATGGTCGAGAACGGCGCGTGACGAGCAGCGGCGGCCGAGTAAGGTCCATACGGACGGACAATCCTAAAACTATTACACGAGGCGGCTTGACGGCCGCGAAACGGATGAACTCATATCATGAAATTCGAAATTCAGCATTAATCGCGCACTTAACGACGTCTTAAATCCAAAGTCATTGGAAAATCACGGGATTTTTTCTTCTCTTCGGGCGGCGTCGATCGGGCCCAGGCGTGTGGCCCAGATCGAAGAATCGGGCGAGCCGACGGCTTTCCGCCTCGAAGGAGTTGACCGGGAAGGTCTCGAAACTCCGCCCGCCGGGATGGGCCACATGATAGGTAAACCCGCCGAGCGACCGATTGTTCCAGGCATCCACCACGTCGAACTGGAGAGGCGCGTGGGACGGAATGGTCGGATGGAGGGAGCGTGGCGGTTGCCAGGCCTTGAACCGGACGCCGGCGACGCCCTGGCCGTTGACGCCGGTCGGATGCAAGGGCACGCGGCGGCCGTTGCAGGCGACGACATGGCGGTCTTCGGTGAGGCCCGAAACCAGCACCTGCAGGCGCTCGACCGAGGAATCCACATAACGCGCGGTGCCGCCGATTGCGCCTTCCTCGCCGAGCACATGCCAGGGCTCCAGGGCCTGCCGCAGCTCGACCTTGATCGCAGTCCCGCTCGACTTCGCCATAAAGCGGGAAGCGGAACTCGAAATGGGCGGCGAACCATTCGTCCTTCGAGGTCGAAGCCCGCGTCGCGCATGTCGCGGAGCACGTCCCTGAAATCGTCCCAGACGAAGAAGGGCAGCATGAACTTGTCGTTCAGCGCCGTGCCCCAATGCACCAGCGGGTTCTTGTAGGGCGTCGTTCCAGAACCGCGCGATCAGCGCCCGAAGCAGCAATTGCTGGGTCAGGCTCATGCGCGCATGGGGCGGCATCTCGAAGGCGCGGAATTCGACGAGGCCCAGGCGGCCGGTGGGGCCGTCCGGCGAATAGAGCTTGTCGATGCAAATTTCCGTGCGGTGGGTATTTCCGGTGACGTCGACCAGCAGATTGCGCAACAGCCGGTCCACCGCCAGGGCCAAATCCGTTCGTTCGCGTCCGGCTCGGGGATCTGTCCGAAGGCGATTTCCAGCTCGTACAGCGCGTCGTGCCTCGCCTCGTCGATCCGGGGCGCCTGGCTGGTCGGGCCGATGAACAGGCCGGAGAACAGATAGGAAAGGGACGGATGGTTCTGCCAGTAGGTGACGAGGCTGCGGAGCAAGTCCGGGACGGCGCAGGAACGGGCTGTCCGCCGGCGTTTTGCCGCCGACCACCACATGGTTGCCGCCGCCCGTGCCGGTGTGGCGGCCGTCGATCATGAATTTCTCCGTCCCGAGCCGCGACAGCCGTCGCTTCCTCGTAGAGAATTTCGGTGTTGTTGACGAGCTCGGGCCAGCTTGTCGCGGGGTGGATATTGACCTCGATCACGCCCGGATCCGGCGTGACCTTGATGACGTTCAGGCGCTCGTCGGAGGGGGGCGAATAGCCTTCGACATGGACCGGCTGATTAAGGGTCTTCGCGGTGCTGCTCGATCGCGTTGATGAGATCGACATAGTCGTCGGCGGATTCGGTCGGCGGCAGGAAGATATTGAGACGTCCGTCGCGCGGCTCGACCGCAATCGCCGTCCGAACCGATCCGTCGATCGAATTCAGTTCCTGCTCGACGACCGTCTGCGCCCGGCCGTCGGCATCAACGGTTCGGCTGGCGACCGCTTGCGCCGGATCTTCCTTGACCTCGATCATGCCGTGCTCGTCCAGCATCGAGTCGGCAGCGGCTCGCGCGGCGCGAACGGATCCAGCGGGAAGTAATAGGGATAGGCCGCCCGCGGGATATGGGGCAGGGAGCCGAGCGGCAGGCGATACCCGATGGGGGAATCGCCCGGCACGAGGAACAGGCGCTTGCGCCGGGTTTTCCAGGCCTCGCTTCGCCAGCTGCCGTGATCGGTCGCGTTCCAACGCTGGACCGGCAGGACAAAGCCCACCGGTTCGCCGAGCCCGCGCTCGAAAACGCGGGAAAGCCTTGCCCGCTCTTCCGGGTCGTCCAGCTTGGAATTGAAAGGATCGACATTGTCGGGGAGCTGTTGCTCCTTGGTGATATAGGGGAACGGGATCCTCGAAGGCCGGCAGGACATGCTCCGGCGATATGCCGAGTTCCGTGGCCAGGCCCTCGATGAATTTCTTGCGTCTTGGCCAGGCTCGGCGGGCTTTGGAGATTTCGTCGGCGACCAGCGCCGCGTCCCGCCAGAGCGGCTGGCCGTCGCCGCGCCAATAGAGCGCGAAGGCCCAGCGCGGCAGGGATTCGCCCGGATACCACTTGCCCTGGCCGAAATGCAGAAGCCCGTTCGGCGCAAAACGCTCGCGCAGGCGCTGGATCAAATCGGCAGCGAGCGCCCGTTTCGTGGGGCCGACGGCCTCCGTGTTCCATTCCGGCTCATCGACATGGTCGATCGAGACGAAGGTCGGTTCGCCGCCGATGGTCAGGCGGACGTCGTCCGTCGTCGAGCAGCTTGTCGATCTTGTGGCCGAGCGCGTCGATCTCCTGCCATTGCTCTTCCGAATAGGGCTTGGTGACGCGCGGCGACTCGTAGATGCGGTCGATCGCCATATGAAAGTTGAAATCGACCTCGGCGGGTTCGGCCATGCCGGTGATCGGCGCGGCATTGACATAGTGCGGCGCGGCGGCAAGCGGCAAATGGCCTTCGCCGGCGACAAGTCCCGAGGTCGGGTCGAAGCCGACCCATCCGGCGCCGGGCAGGTAAACCTCGGCCCAGGCATGAAGATCGGTGAAATCCTTTTCGGTGCCGGACGGTCCGTCCAGCGATTTCATATCCGCCTTGAGCTGGATCAGATAGCCCGAGACGAACCGGGCCGCGAGGCCGAGATTGCGCAGGATCTGGACCAGGAGCCACGCACGAATCCCGGCACGAGCCTTTCTGCAGGCCGAGGGTCTCCTCGCAGCTCTGCACGCCGGCTTCCATGCCGGATGACATAGCCGATATCCTGTTGGAGCCGCTGATTGATCTCGACCAGAAAGTCGATCGTCCGTCTCGGGGTGCGGTCGACCGACGCGATCCATTTGGCGAGCAGCGGGCCGACATCCTCGGTTTCGAGATAGGGCTCAAGCTCCTTGCGGACGCGGGCATCGTATTCGAACGGAAACTTCTCGGCCGTCGGCTCAAGGAAGAAATCGAACGGGTTGTAGACCGCCATCTCCGCCACCAGCCCGACCTTGATCGAGAAGATGTTCGTCTTTTCCGGGACGACGACGCGGGCGAGAAAATTGCTGTGGGGGTCCTGCTGCCAGTTCAGGAAGTGCTCTTTGGGCTCGATATCGAGCGAATAGCTGAGCACGCGGGTCCGGCAATGCGGCGCCGGCCGCAAGCCGAATGACCTGTGGTCCGAGGCTTATCGGCCGCTGGTAGCGATAGGTGGTCTCATGGGTAAGCGCAACGTGAATTGCCATGCGGCGTTGGTCCCGTCAGACATGGTTCCCCCGAGCCGGTCGAAAGCCAGCTGGAATCCGATCTTACGGACGATCAAGACGCGCACGCAACAGGTGATTTGCAGTGCAGCAAAGACGGGAGGACGGATCGGGAAACGCTCGCGCCCGAGGCCGCTATTCGTATCGCAAGCGCCTCGATCGGATTGAGCATGGAGGCCTTCCGGGCCGGATAGTAGCCGAAGAAGATCCCGACGAAGCCGGATGCCGCCAGCGACGGTGATGATGGTCACGAAGCTGATCGTCGTCGGCCAGCCGCCGGCCACCGCCATGATGGTCGAGATCGTGGAGCCGAGAATGATCCCTATGATGCCGCCGAGAAGGCAAAGCGTGGTCGCTTCGCCGAGGAATTGCGACAGGATCACCTTCCGGCGCGCGCCGATCGCCATTCGCAGCCCGATTTCGCGGGTCCGCTCGGTCACGGAAACCAGCATGATGTTCATGATTCCGATGCCGCCGACGATCAGCGCGACGCCGCCGGTTGCCGCAAGCAGCAGGCTCATCGTGTTCATCGCCTGGGTTCGGGTGCGGAGGAACTCGGCCCGGTTGCCGATCATGAAGTCGTTCTCGGCGCCCGGCTGGATCTTGCGCCGCTCGCGCATCAGATCGGTGATCTCGTTTTGCACCGTGGTGAGGTCGTTGGCGTCGTCGACCTGGACCTGAATCGTGCCGACATTGTTGGGAACGGTTTCGTCCTTGCCTGCGATCCGGTTACGCATGGTGGAAATCGGGATGATGATCGTGTCGTCCTGATCCTGTCCGAAACCGGACTGGCCCTTGGTATCCAGCACGCCGATCACGGTGAAGGGCACGCGGTTGATCCGGATGCGGGCGCCATCCGGGTTGGATTCCCCGAAAAGCTGCTTCGCGGTAGTCGCGCCCAGAACCGCGACCTTGGCGCCGGAGCGCGCTTCCTGCGGGGTGAATTCCCGGCCCTTGACCACTTTCCAGTCACGGATCGCGAACCAGTCCGCATGGGTCCCGCGTACCTGCGTGGACCAGTTGGTGTTGCCGTAAATAACCTGCGCACCGCCGCCCAGTTCGCCGGAAACCGCTGATGACGCCGGGAATTTGGCGGATCGCCGCGACGTCGGCCTCCGACAAGGCGCGCGGCGCTGTTCGCCCCGAGGCTCCGGCCGCGGAAATCCGATCCGGGGAAGACGGTCAGCAGATTGGTGCCGAGCGAGGACACGAACTTCTCGATCTGGGAACTGGCGCCGGCGCTGATGGACACCATGACGATCACCGACGCGACGCCGATGATGATGCCGAGCATCGTCAGGAACGAGCGCATCTTGTTCGCCCTGAGGGCGATCAGCGCGATCTTTAGAATTTCCAGGAGGTTCATCGCAGGTGATCCTCCACGACATTGCCGTCCCGGAAGATGATCTGCCGTCTGGCATAGTCCGCGATATCGGGCTCGTGGGTCACGAGAACGATCGTGATCCCGGTCTGGTTCAGTTGCGTGAAAAGATCCATGATTTCGGCGGAGGTCTGCGTGTCCAGCGCGCCGGTCGGCTCGTCGGCCAGAATGATCTTCGGGCGGTTAACGAGTGCGCGGGCGATGGCGACGCGCTGCTGCTGTCCGCCGGAAAGCTGGGACGGATGATGATCCATGCGCTCGCCGAGGCCGACCGTCCTGGAGCGCCTCGATGCAGCGGTCTTCGGCGTCGTCCGGCCTGTCGCGGGCGTACAGCAGCGGCAGCCGGACATTATCCAGCGCGCTCGTCCGGGCGAGCAGATTGAACTGCTGGAACACGAAGCCGATGGTCTCGTTCCTGAGCGCGGCGAGCTCGTCGGAGGTCATGGTGGCGATATCCTTGCCGTCGATCGAGAATTTGGCCGCATGTCGGCGTGTCGAGCGCGCCCACCATGTTCATGAAGGTCGACTTGCCGGAGCCGGACGCACCCATCACGGCAACGAATTGTCCCTCCGGGATGTCTAGCGAGACGCCCTTGAGCGCCCGGACGTCACGGCGCCCGTCACATATTCCTTGGTGAGGTCATCGGCAGCATGATGATCGGCTTTGCCGTCGCGTGCAGCGGCACCGGTGTGCTCACGATTTTTCCATGACGCTCATTGATCCGGCTTCTCGGTAACCCGGGTGATCACCTTTTCGCCGGGTTTGAGGTCGGCATTGAGGATTTCGGTATAGCGGTCGTCGTTGATCCCGAGTTGGACCCGGTGTGGCGACGGCTTGCCGTCGGAACCGAGGGTCCAAAGCACGCCGCGGACGATCTGGGCTGCTGCTTGGCCTGGTAACTCCGAATATTGCTGGTACTGGTCGTCCGTCAGATGGCGGCGCATGATGTTGTCGCGCTGGCCTTCCATCTGCTTGCGGATGTCGTCGAAATTGCCCGGCCTTCCCGGCGAAGACGAGAGGTCCGCCTCCGCCGCCATTGCTCTGCATCCGGGCGCGCATGCCCTTGAACACCTCCTGCATGTCCTTCTGGATGCCCTCCTTCTGGGCGTCGGTAAGCTTGAAGGGCAGTTGGTCGAGCATACGGGTCATGAAATCTCCACGGCCGCCGCCGGGGGCGTCGCCCGACGGGGCGCCCTGACCGCCAAACCCGCCGCTCCGGCCATTCTCCTGGAACCCGGCGCCATAGAGTTCGGCCCAGTTCGCCGGCGCGCGGAAGCGGAGCGCGGCATTCGGCACCCGCAGGGCGTCGTCGGCGCTGCCGGTGGTGATTTCGACATTCGCGGTCATGCCGGGGAACAAAGAGCGCTGGCGGGTTCTCGGCGCCGATGATAACCGTATAGGTGACGACATTGGACACGGTCGTCGGGGCCAAGCCGGACCTGGGTGACCTCGCCGTCGAACCGGCGCTGCGGATAGGCGTCGACCGTGAAGTTCGCGGGATTACCGTCCTTGACGCCGCCGATATCGGCTTCATCGACCGCGGCCTCGATCTGGATCTTGGTCAGATCCTGGGCGATCTGAAACAGATCCGGGGTCTGGAAGCCCGCGGTCAGGGTCTGGCCGACCGAGACGCTGCGCTAGAATAACGGTGCCGTCGATCGGCGAGAGGATCTTGGTGTGCTCGAGATCGATCTGGGCGGATTCGAGGGCCGCAGTAGCCTGCGTGACGTTGGCCTGCGGCGTTCTTGAGCTGGGCCTCGGCGGTCGCGACGTCGGCCTTGGCGGATTCGAATTGGGACGTCGCGGTATCGAGGGCCGCCTGCGGAAACGTTGCCGCGCGCCGCGAGTTCCTTGTTGCGGTCGACGTTCCGCTGCGCCTGAACAAGATTGGCCTTGGCCTTGCGAGATATTGGCTTTCTGGACGTCGACCGTGGCCTTGGCGACGACCAGATCGGCCTTGTGCCTGCTCGACCCGGGTCTCATAGATCCGGGGGTCGATCTGGGCGATGACCTGGCCTTTTTTCACCGGCGAATTGTAGTCGGCGAAGAGCTCCGAAATCTGGCCCGAAACCTGGGAGCCAACATCGACGGTCACGAGCGCCTCGACGGAACCCGAGGTGGAGACGATCTTGCGGATCTCGCCCCGGTCGATCTCAGCGGTTTCGATCTGCCTGATTCTGCTCCCCATTCTTGCGCGAAATGACGCCAGACGCCGACACCAACTGACGACGGCACGACAATGGCGGCGAAGCCCATCTGGGTTCGTGACTTGAGGGAGGGAGAGCTTCATGTAGTACAGATCCCAAGATAATAATGCGAAAACGTTGCCCATAGCACGGTACCGGCCGCCAATTCCTTCGCTATTGAAATGGCAATTCCATTCTCTCACGGATGCGTGTCTTGGAATGGCGATGCCGCGTTGATTACGCTAGGATTTGCTGTTTAAGTCCACCGGAGCTTCCGGGCGCACGGGGATCGGCGGGAGTTGGGCGCCCAATTTGGTCGGGGAGGGGCCATTGAGTACGGAAATTACCGCGCAAATCAGAAGCGGCAAGGTAAGCACGCTTCAAATCATCATTATCGCAGCCTGCGTCATCATGAACGCGATCGACGGTATCGACGTTCTGGCGATTTCCTACACGGCGCCCGTTATTTCGCAGTTCCTGGGACATTTCCTCCACGGAACTCGGCATCGTGTTCAGCGCCGGCCTGATCGGCATGGCCGTCGGCGCCTTGGTTCTCGGCCCGATCGGCGATTATATCGGCCGGCGGCCGGCGCTTCTGGTCAATCTGGTCGTCATGACGGTCGGCATGGTCGCGACGGCCTATGCCGAAACGTCACGAGCCTGATGATCTGGCGCATCGTGACGGGCCTCGGGATCGGCGGCATTCTTGCCAGCACCAACACCATGGTCGCGGAATATGCGCCCGAGAAATACAAGAACCTCGCGCTGAGTTGCATGCATATGGGCTATCCGGCCGGTGGCGTGATCAGCTCGCCGATCGCGGCCTGGCTGATCGAGACTCATGGCTGGCAATCGGTCTTTCTGGCGGGAAGTTTGCTCTCAGGCGTGATGATCATCGTCGTGCTGTTCTGGGTGCCGGAATCGATCGATTACTACCTGATCAAGCGGCCGGCCAACGCCCTCGACAAGATCAACGCGACGCTGAAGAAAATGGGCCGGGCAACGCTGAACGTTTTGCCGCCGGCCCCGGCGCCCGCGCCGCATATCGAGAATTCGACGGCGGTGATGGCGATCATCCGCAAGCCGTTCACGGCCCAGACGATCATCCTCTGGAGCGCCTTCTTCTTCTATTTCATGACGCTCTATTTCGTTCTGAACTGGGTGCCGGAACTCATCGTTCAGTCAGGGTTTACCCGTGGTCAGGGTGTCTACGGCAATTTCTGGATCAACCTGTTCGGCGTCGCCGGCGGTCTGGCGGTCGGCTATTTCTCGACCATGGTGGGCCTGCGGGTGATGACCCGTGTCTGCCTGCTGATCGGTGTCGTCGGCATGGTCCTCTTCGGCTTCGTGGGGGCCGATCTCTTCGGCATGTATACCGCCTGCAGCATCATCGGTTTCGCGCTGCTGGGCGTTGTGAGCGGCCTCTATTCGACCTCCGCCCGCATGTATCCGGCCGATATCCGCAATTCCGGCGTGGCCCTTGCAATCGGGTTCGGGCGCGCGGGCGCGATCATCGGGCCTGCCGTGGCCGGCATATTGCGCGACGCCGATATGAGCGTGACCTCGCTGTTCTATCTGTTCGCGATCCCGCTGCTGGTTTCGGCCGTGAGCATGTTCGTTATCAAGTTCGACGATCCGATCACGGTCGGCGCGAAGGCGAAGAAGCTTTCCGCCTGAACCCCTCCCGAACGCACGGAAAATGCTCGTCTCGGCGGAAGCCGGGGCGGGCGTTTTTCTCTTTTTCGGCGGGGATCTTTAACTCTATAGACATCGGGTGATATGATGCTGGCCAACAGTCATATGTTTGCCGACTGCGGAATGGAGGCTTTAGGCATGAAAATCAAAGTCAATGGCGAGGTTCGCGAGGTCGATGTCGACCCGGAAACTCCGCTTCTGTGGGTGCTTCGCGACGAGCTGAGGCTCACCGGCACGAAATTCGGTTGCGGCATCGCCCAATGCGGCGCCTGTACGGTTCACGTCAACGGGATGCCGATCCGTTCCTGCATCACGGCCGTCTCCACCCTCGACGGGGCGGAGATCACCACGATCGAGGGGCTCGAGGGCACTGCGGCGGCGGCGGTTCAGGCCGCGTGGGTGGCGCTGGACGTGCCGCAATGCGGCTATTGCCAGTCGGGCCAGATCATGTCGGCGGTCGCACTGCTCACCGAGACGCCGAAGCCGACCGACGAACAGATCAACGATGCGATGGGCGGCAATGCCTGCCGCTGCGCGACCTATAACCGCATCCGCGCCGCGATCCATCTGGCGGCGGAGAACAGGGATACCCGCCGGGCGTCGTCCGGTCAGGCGTCGGGAGAATCTCAATGAACAAGATGATCAATCTTCGCGGGGCCACCGATCGCCGGTCGGTTCTCAAGGGCATGACGCTGGCGGGCGCCGGTCTGGTCATCGGCTTCTACGTGCCGATGAAGAAGGCGATGGCCCAGTTCGAAATGCAGCAGCCGACGACGCTGGCGCCGAACTTCTTTCTGCACGTTGCGCCGGACAACTCGGTCACGGTGATTTCGAAACACACCGAAATGGGGCAGGGCATCTATACCGGCCTCGCCACGCTGATCGCCGAGGAACTGGATGCCGACTGGGATCTGGTCCGCGTCGAGTCCGCTCCGGTGAACGTGCCGGTCTACAAGCATCTGATGATGGGCATGCAGGGCACGGGCGGTTCCAGCAGCATTCCCAATTCCTGGGACCAGTACCGCATGGTGGGCGCGAATGCCCGTCAGATGCTGGTTGCCGCGGCGGCCAAGAAGTGGAAGGTGCCGGCCGAGCGAAATCACGGTCTCCAAGGGCGTGATCTCGCATGAGGCATCGGGCAAGAAGGCGACCTTCGGCGAGCTCGCCGAAGCGGCCGCAAAGATGCCGGTTCCGACAAACGTGCCGCTCAAGGATCCCAAGGATTACAAGCTGATAGGCACGCATATTACCAAAGTGGATTTCGGACGCCAAGGCGCATGGCAAGGCGATCTATACGATCGATACCTTCCGCCCGAACATGCTGACGGCGGTGCTTGCGCGCTCGCCCCGGTTCGGCGGCAAGGTGAAGTCGTTCGACGCCACCGAGACCAAGAAGGTCAAGGGCGTGGTGGACGTGGTCCAGATCCCGAAGGGTGTCGCCGTTCTGGCGACGAGCACCTATCCGGCGATCCGTGGCCGCGAGCTGCTGCAGGTCGAATGGGACGACTCCGAAGCCGAGATGCGCGATTCCGACCAGATGATCGCCGATTACGAGAAGATGGCCGAAAAGCCGGGCGCTAAGGTCGAGAAGAAGGGCGATTCCGCGAAAGCCATCGACGGCGCTGCGAAGAAATTCGAGGCGACCTTCGTGTTCCCCTATCTGGCCCATGCCTGCATGGAGCCGCTGGATTACGTCATCGAGCGGACAGACGACGGCAAGTATCAGGTCCATGCCGGTACCCAGATGCCGTCGGTTGAGCAGCAGCGGATCGCGGGCGCTCTTGGCGTGCAGCCGGATGACGTGAAGATCACGACCCTGCTGGCCGGTGGCGGTTTCGGCCGGCGCGGAAATTTCGTCGCGGACTTCGACGTCGATATCGCGCAGATCCTGAAGGCCAGCGGCGAGAAGAACCCGATCAAGCTCGCCTATACCCGCGAGGACGACATCACGGCCGGTTATTACCGTCCGATGTTCGTTCACAAGATGCGCGGCGGCATCGACGAGAAGGGCAATATCGTCGGCTGGGAAAACACGCTGGTCGGCCAGTCCTTCGTCGAGGGCACGTTCCTCGGCATGATGGTGCGGAACGGCGTCGATCCGCTGGCGGTCGAAGGCGCGGCGGAACTCCCTTACGGGGTGCCGAACGTCTCGGTCGACTATCACATGGCCCGAGGGCCGGTTACGACCCTGTCGTGGCGGTCGGTGGGCAACACGCACACGGCCTATTCCCGTGAGACGTGGCTCGACGAGATGCTTTACGCCGGCGGCCGCGACCCCATCCAGGCGCGCCTCGACATGATGACGGACGAGCGCGGCAAGGCGGTGATCCAGCTTGCCGCCGAGAAGGCGGGCTGGGGCCGGGTGCTCCCCGAGGGGCGTGCTTTGGGCGTGGCCTATTGCCACTCGTTCAGCACTTATGCCTGCGAGATCGCCGAGGTGAGCCTGAAGAAGGACGGTACTCCGAAGGTCGAGCGCGTCGTCGCGGTCGTCGATTGCGGACAGGTCGTCAATCCGGACATCGTGCAGGCGCAGGTCGAGGGTGCGATCGGCTTCGGTCTCACCGCCGCCCTCTATGGCGATATCAAGATCGAGAAGGGCAAGGTGGTGACGAAGAATTTCGACACCTACAAGCTTCTTCGCATCGAGGATATGCCGAAGGTCGAGGTCTACGCCGTGCCGTCGAAAGAGCGTCCGACCGGCATCGGCGAGCCGGGCGTTCCGCCGATTGCCCCGGCGGTCGGCAATGCGATGTTCCGCCTGACCGGCAAGCGCATCTACCGTTTGCCGCTGATCAAGGCCTGATCCAACAGTTCAGCACAAGGCGTTGAACGGGGAGAGCCCAGGCTCTCCCCGTTTTCTTTTGGCGAGACCATCGATCGTCGCGCGGCTGAAACGCGTTCTTCAAACAGCCGGAATATACAACCAATGATTGACGAACCTTTCATATGCAAATATCGTCAATAAACGTTATGCGCGTAACTTTCTCTCGTTTCAGGGCACAGCGGAATGATATCGGCCGGCAAGTTGAAACGGATCATCAAGGGCTCGAACCGCATGGCCCTCGCCATGGAGGCGCATAGCGGACTGTCGGCGATTATCGCTGAAAAAGCCGGTTTTCCAGCTATTTGGGCGTCCGGCTTAAGCCTTTCCTCCGTTCATGGATTGCATGACGCCAACGAACTTTCCTGGAGCCAGGTTCTCGACGCGCTTTCCTTCATGGTCGATCGTGTCGACATTCCCGTGCTGCTCGACGGCGACAGCGGCTACGGGGACTTCAACAACTTCCGATTGATCGTCAAGCGGCTCGTCCGCATGGGCGTGGCCGGTGTCGTGATCGAGGATAAGGTCTTTCCCAAACGCAACTCCTTTGCCGAATCCGCCCAGCATCTGGCGACCGTCGAGGAGTTCTGCGGCAAGCTCAAGGCCGGCCGCGATACCGCCGGCGACAGTGGCCCCGTCATCGTGGCGAGGGCCGAGGGCTTCATCGCCGGAAGGCCGCTTTCCGAGACGCTGGAACGCTGCGAGGCCTATGTCGAGGCGGGGGCGGACGCGATCTTCATTCACTCGAAGCGCAAGGATCCGTCGGAAATTTACGAATTCTGCCGGGTCTGGACCGCGCGGACGCCGGTGATCGCGTGCCCGACGACCTATTGCTCGGAATCGTTCGGGAATCTCGAATCCGCGGGAATAGCACTCGCGATTTGCGCCAATCAAAGCCTGCGCGCCTCGATCCGGGCCATGACCGATGTTTGCCGCGCGATTCGCCAGGGCAAGGCTTTGTCCTGCGTCGAGGCGGGCATCGCGCCGGTGGCGGAAGTCTTCGATCTCCTCGATTACGATGAGCTCTACAGCGCGGAGGCGACCTATCTCGGCTGAGGCTTCTCGCCGCGTGGCGAGAATTCAATTGAGCAATTGAGGTGTTTTATTGTTAACTCCCCCGATAAAGGGTGGCGAGTGCACCGAGCTCCGCCGCCGCAAGAAATAAGGGGAAGCCATCATGTCGCGTTCGAACGGGATCATCCTGCCTGTCATCCTGGCGCTGGCGCTTACCGCATGCAGCGGTGAAAAGAGCGGCCAGCAAAGCTCCGAGCAATCCAGCACTCCGGCCGAACAGACGGCCAAGACCGGGCCTGCCATGGTCGACGGTGCGCGACTCGCGAATGCGGACGCCGAGCCCGGCAACTGGATGTCGATCGGACGGACCTATAGCGGTCAGCGCTTCAGCCCCTTGAAGCAGATCAACGCGGATAATGTCGGGCAGCTCGGCCTCGCCTGGCACTACGACATCAAGGAAGCCAAGCACGGCCAGGAAGCCACGCCGGTCGTGGTGGATGGCGTGATGTATCTCTCGACCGATCTGAGCCGCGTGAAGGCGCTGGACGCCCGGACCGGCAAGGAGCTCTGGAGCTTCGATCCCGAAGTCGATGGCGGCTGGCTGCTGCATGTCTGCTGCGGCTTCGTCAATCGCGGCGTCGCGGTCTGGGAGGGCAAGGTCTATGTCGGCACGCTCGATGGCCGGCTGATCGCGCTCGACGCGAAGGACGGCAAGCCGGTCTGGTCAACGCAGACCTTCGACAAGACCCACGCCTATTCGATCACCGGCGCGCCGATCGTGATCAAGGGCAAGGTGATCATCGGCAATGGCGGCGCCGAATACGACGCGCGCGGCTATGTGACGGCGTATGACGCCGAGACCGGCAAGCAGGTCTGGCGGTTCTACACGGTGCCGGGCAATCCGGCCGACGGATTCGAGAACAAGGCGATGGAAGACGCCGCCAAGACCTGGACTGGCGAATGGTGGAAGCAGGGCGGTGGCGGCACCGTCTGGTCGGCCTTCTCCTATGACCCCGAGACGAATCTCGTCTATTTCGGCACCGGCAACGGTCTGGTCTGGGCGCGGGACGTCCGGGACCCGGAGGGCAAGGACAATCTCTACGTTTCCTCGGTTCTCGCGCTCAATGCGGATACCGGCGAATATGCCTGGCATTACCAGGAAGTGCCGGGCGACCAGTGGGATTTCGATTCCTGCCAGAACATGATCCTGGCCGATCTGACGATCGACGGTCAGCCGCGCAAGGTTCTGCTGCATGCGCAGAAGAACGGCTTCTTCTTCGTGCTCGACCGCGTGACCGGCAAGCCGATCTCGATCGAGCCTTTCGCGAAGGTCAACTGGGCCAAGGGCTACGATCTGGCGACCGGGCGGCCGATCCTCACCGAGAACGCGCTCTACGGCAAGCGCGGCAAGCCGACGCTCGTCGAGCCGGGCGCGGCGGGTGCGCATAACTGGACGCCGATGGCGTTCAGCCCCGATACGGGCCTCGTCTATATCCCGGCGCAGGTGACGTCCTTCACGTTCTCGGCGCTCAAGAACTTTTCCCCGAAGAAGCTGGCGAGCAATCTGGGCGTCGATTCGTCGCCGGTGACACCGCTTGACGACAACGGCAAGCCGATCACGCCGCCGAAGGGGGGCGGATCGCTGCTGGCCTGGAATCCGGTCACGCAGAAGGCGGCCTGGACGGCGGAACGCCCTCTGCCGAACAATGGCGGTCTGCTGGCCACGGCCGGAAATCTGGTCGTTCAGGGCACCGCCGAAGGAAATATCGAAATCTTCCGGGCGGACAATGGCGAGATGCTGTGGTCGAGCCCTGCCCAATCCGGCGTCGTCGCCTCGCCGATGAGCTATGAGGTCGACGGGGAGCAATATATCGCCATCAGCGTCGGTTGGGGCGGGTTCACGCCGATCCTGATGGATTCGGGCGTGCCCGTGAACGTCAACCGCGTGCTGGCGTTCAAGATCGGCGGCACCGACAAGCTGCCGCCGATGCCGCCCGCGCCGGAAAAGGGCCCGCTCAATCCGCCGGCCGAGACCGGAACGCCGAAAACCATCGAGGCGGGGCTGCATATCTATCATCACTACTGCTCGACCTGTCATGGCATGACGGCGGTCGGCGGCCCGATCAATCCGGATCTCCGTTACTCCGCGGCGCTGAACGACAAGAACCTGTGGTTCAGCATCACGTCCGACGGGGCCTTGCAGTCAGGCGGGATGGGGGCCTTCGGATCCGAGTTGTCCCATGACGATCTCTCCGCGATCCGCGACTACGTGATCGCGCGGGCCAACGACGCGAAGAAAGCGCAGCAATAGGAAGGATATGCTCCAAGGCCGCCGGAGTGCTTCTCCGTGCGGGAAAGCCTTGAGAAATCCGGGGAAAATACTATTAACGTCCGCAATACGTGACGGCGGGGCGCCGAATCCCGCTGCACGCGAATAAAGGGAAAGCGTCATGATACGGTCGCACCACATTCTTCTACCGGCAGCTCTTGCCTTGGCACTCGCGGCCTGCAGTGGCGAAAAGGGCGGTCAACAGAGCTCCGGGCAATCATCCGCTCCGGCTCAGATGGCCTCGAAGGGGCCGGGGATGGTCGATGCGGCGCGGCTCGTGAATGCGGACGCCGAACCCGGCAACTGGATGAGCACCGGCAGGACCTACAGCGACCAGCGCTTCAGTCCGTTGAAGCAGATAAACGATAGCAATATCGGCGATCTGGGCCTCGCCTGGCATTACGATATCGGCTCCGACAATCACGGGCAGGAGGCAACGCCGGTCGTGGTCGACGGCGTGATGTATGTGTCCGAGGACATGAGCCGCGTCGTCGCGCTCGACGCCAAGACCGGCAAGAAGATCTGGGACTACGATCCCGAGGTCGACGGCGGCTGGCTGCTGCATGTCTGCTGCGGTTTCGTCAATCGCGGCGTCGCCGTTTGGGACGGCAAGGTCTATGTCGGGACGCTCGACGGCCGCTTGATCGCTCTCAACGCAAAGGACGGCAAGGAAGTCTGGTCGACACAGACCTTCGACCGCGCGCATGGCTACGCCATCACCGGCGCGCCGCTTGCCGTGAAGGGCAAGATCATCATCGGCAGCGCGGGCGCGGAAAACGACGCGCGCGGCTTCGTTTCCGCCTACGACGCCGAGACCGGCAAGCAGCTCTGGCGCTTCTACACGGTGCCGGGCAATCCGGCTGACGGTTTCGAAAACAAGGCGATGGAAGAGGCCGCGAAGACCTGGACCGGCGAGTGGTGGAAGAACGGCGGCGGCGGCACCGTCTGGAACTCGTTTTCCTACGATCCCGAGTTGAATCTCGTCTATTTCGGCACCGGCAACGGCGCAGAATGGGCTCGTACGGTCCGTAGCCCCGGCGGCGGCGATAATCTCTATCTGTCGTCCATCGTCGCGCTCGACGCGGACACCGGTGAATACAAGTGGCACTTCCAGGAAGTTCCCGGTGATCAGTGGGATTTCAATTCCTGCCAGAACGTCATCCTCGCCGACCTGACCATCGACGGCCAGCCGCGCAAGGTGCTGATGCACGCCCAGAAGAACGGCTTCTTCTTCGTGCTGGACCGCGAAACCGGCAAGCCGATCTCGATCGATCCCTTCGCCAAAGACATCAACTGGACCAAGGGCTACGACATGGCGACCGGCCGTCCGACCGTCGCCGAGGGTATCCGCTACGACGTGCGGGGCAAGCCGACGCTGGTGACTCCCGGCCCGATGGGCGCGCATAACTGGCATCCGATGGCGTTCAGTCCGGCGACCGGGTTCGTCTACATCCCGGCGCAGGAAAACAGCTTTACCTTCGACAAGGACAAGAATTACGAGCCTAAGAAGCTCGCCAACAATCTCGGCATCAAGTTCGAGGCGGTTACCCCGGTCGACGACAACGGCAAGCCGGTCAAGTCACCGGCGGTCGAAGGGTCGCTTTTGGCCTGGAATCCGGTGACGCGGAAACCCGCCTGGCGGGCCCCGCATGCGGGCGCCGGCAATGGCGGCATCCTCGCGACGGCCGGCAATCTGGTCGTGCAGGGCACCGCCAAGGG
Source organism: uncultured Alphaproteobacteria bacterium (assembly GCA_963822835.1). Classification (GTDB taxonomy): domain Bacteria; phylum Pseudomonadota; class Alphaproteobacteria; order CAVTAV01; family CAVTAV01; genus CAVTAV01. The sequence goes on from CAWGIZ010000009.1 coordinate 447,343, forward strand.
CAATATCGAGATCTTCAAGGCGGATACCGGAGAAATGATCTGGTCCACCGCCGCGCAGACCGGTGTGGTTGCCGCGCCGATGAGTTACGAGGTGGACGGCGATCAGTATATCGCGATTGCGGTCGGCTGGGGCGGGGCGTTCGCTATCGGAGCGAACTCGGGTGTGCCTTACAACGTCAACCGCGTTCTCGCCTTCAAGCTCGGCGGCTCGGACAAGCTTCCGCCGCAGCCCGAGGCGCCGCACCGGGATCTCAATCCGCCGGCACGGCAGGGCGATGCCAAGACCATCACGGCGGGCATGCATATCTATCACCGCTATTGCGCCGGTTGTCATGGCTTCGGCGCGGTCGGCGCACAGCTCAATCCCGACCTTCGCTATTCTGCGGCGCTCGGCGACGAGAACCTGTGGATGAGCATCACCTCCGACGGCGCCCTGCAAGCCGGCGGCATGGGCGCGTTCGGATCCGAATTGTCGCATGACGATCTCAACGCGATCCGCGATTACGTGATCGCCCAGGCCAACGACACGAAAGAACAGTAACCAAAGGCCCGCAGGGTCGAAGGGACGGCATGACGGATTCCGAGACGCCGGCGGGCGGCCGCATCGAACTATTGATAGAACAGGGTATCGGCTGGATCGTGATCGATAACCAGCTGCGCCGGAATGCTATTTCCGGCGCCATGTTCCAGGCCATCACAGACGCTGTCACGGCCTTCGAAGCCGACGACGAGGTTCGCGTCGTGATTTTCCGCGGAGCGGGCGGCCGCGCTTTTTCCGCCGGTGCCGACCTGAAGGACGTCGGCGGCGGACGGAATAACTTCGAGCAGGCGTTCACGGGCGCCTTGAAGACCGTCGCCGGTTGCGTCAAGCCGACCATCGCAATGCTCCAGGGATTTTGGATCGGCGGAGGCGCGGCGCTCGCCATGTGCTGCGACATAAGGCTTGCGGCCGACGACAGCGTTTTCGCACTGACCCCCGCCAAGCTGGGGCTGGCCTTCGATTATGGCAGCACAAAGCGGCTCGTCGATCTTGTCGGTCCGGCCTATGCCAAGGAAATCTTAATGACCGCGCGGCAGTTTTCCGCCGAGGAGTGCCTGGGTATGGGGGTGGTGAACAAGGTGATTCACAAGCCCGACCTCGATCTGGCGGTGGCCGATTTGGCGCGACAGATCGCCGGAAACGCGCCGCTGTCGGTGACCGCGATGAAGCTCACGGTGAATGCCGTCGTGCGCGACACGCCGGGCAAGGACGTCTCCGAAGTGCATGCGGCGGTCATGGCCGCCAACAAGAGCGACGATGCCGCAGAGGCAATACGCGCGTTTCAGGAAAAGCGGCCGCCCAGATTTACCGGGCGGTGAGCGGAGACAGAGTGATGTCCGATAACCTCGTCGATCTTTTCCGGTCGCGAACGGTCGATCTGAACAAGACCCTGATCGAGACGCCCGCCGGTCGGACCATCAGCTATGGCGAGGTCTATGGCACGGTCGCGCGCTATGTCGCGGTGCTGGAAAATCTCGGCGTGCGGCCGGATGACCGGGTGATGGTGAAGGTCGACAAGTCGCCCGAGGCGGCGATGCTCTATCTGTCCGTGCTGGCAATGGGCGCGATTTTCGTGCCGCTCAATTCGGATTACACCATCGCCGAGCTCGACTATTTCATCGGGGACGCCGAGCCGCGCGTGATCATCTGCCGGCCGGAAGAGGCGGGAGAGGTGTCGAAGCTGACCGGCCGTCACGGCGTTTCCTCGTGTCTGACACTGGGGACCGATGGCACGGGATCGTTCCTTGCCCTTCTGAGCGCCGCTGAGCCCGAACTCAGCATCGTGCCGCGCGGTCGCGACGATCTGGCGGCGATCCTCTATACGTCAGGGACCACGGGGCGTTCGAAGGGGGCGATGCTGAGCCACGGCAATCTCTCCTCGAACGCGCTGGCGTTGGTCGATAGCTGGAAGTTCACCAGCAACGACATTCTGGTCCATGCCCTGCCGATCTTCCATTCGCACGGCCTTTTCGTCGGCACTAATGTGACGTTGATGGCCGGCGCTTCGATGATCTTTCTGCCGAAATTCGATGCCGACGCCATTATCGGCGCCCTGCCGCGCGCGACCGCCATGATGGGCGTGCCGACCTTCTATACACGGCTGCTGCGGGACCCCCGGCTGACCCGCGATCTTGTTTCCCATATGCGGGTGTTCATCTCGGGCTCCGCGCCGCTTCTGGCCGAGACCCACCGTGAATTCGAGGCGCGCACCGGCCACAAGATCCTCGAACGCTACGGCATGACCGAGACTAATATGAACACTTCCAATCCCTATGACGGGGACCGGGTGCCGGGATCGGTCGGACGGCCCCTACCGGGCGTCGAGGTGCGGATCGTCGATCCCGATACCGGCAAATCGCTGCCGCAAGGCGAGGTCGGCATGGTCGAGCTCAAGGGACCGAACGTGTTCAAGGGCTACTGGCGCAATCCCGAAAAGACCGACGAGTCATTTCGCCAGGATGGCTTCTTCATCACCGGCGATCTGGGGCGCATCGACGAGCGCGGCTATCTGCATCTCTCGGGCCGCGAAAAGGATCTGATCATCTCCGGCGGATTCAACGTCTATCCGACAGAAGTCGAGACCGAGATCGACGCGCTGCCCGGCGTGATCGAATCCGCCGTGGTGGGCGTCAGCCATCCCGATTTCGGGGAAGGGGTCACGGCCGTCGTTGTCGCCCGCGAACCGCTGGATGAAGCAGGCGTCATCGCGGCGCTTGGCGGCCGGCTGGCGAAATACAAGCTTCCCAAGCGCGTGATCACCGTGCCGGAACTGCCCCGGAACACGATGGGCAAGGTCCAGAAGAACCTGCTCCGGGAACAGTATAAGGCGCTCTACGTTTCCTGATCAGGACGCGTTTTTGGCGGCTTCCATGCGGGCGAGATGCTTCGCCTCGTCGCCTACGATCGCGCGCCGCGCCGCATAGAGGCAGATCAGCCCCAGGAACAGGACGCAGAGACCGACCAATATGCCGAGCCTCAGTGCGCCACCGGGGCTGGCCCCGGCTGCGATGAACCGGTCGCTGAAGTAGCCCATCAGATAGGGACCGAGCGCGAGACCGAGCAGCGTGACGCTCATGATATAGAGTGCCCCCACGAGCGCGCGGGCTTGCGGCAGGACGAGACTCGTGACCGTCGAGACGATCGGCGGAAGCCACATCGCGCTCAGCACGAAATAGACGAAGGTCAGCACATAGGCCAACTCGACCGACGGACTGAGCACGATGGCGGTGGCAGACAACCCGGTTCCGAAGATCGTGACCACGCCGACATTGAGATAGCCGTATATCGACCGCGCGCGCCATTTGTCCGCCAGATAGCCCGAAAAAGTGACGCCGATCCAGCCGCCGATCGCGGCGCAAAGCCCGACGACGCTGCCGACTTGCGTGGCGCTTTCGGAGAAGCTCCGGATCAAATAGGACGGCAGCCAGAATTGAAAGCCGTAAAGCGCGAAGGCAATCGTGGAAAAGCCGAGGCAGCCGTAGACGATCGTCCGGCAGCGGAAAATCATGTCGAAGGTCTTGGAATCGGATACCGACAATGCGACGCCCCAGGAATAGCAGCAGTAGATTCCGATGCCGAGGCTTACCCATTGGACGATGCCGCCGGTCGCGAGGATCAGCAGCGCGGATACAAGCGCGATCAGGGCGGCGCCGCCCAGGTTCATCAGGTAGGCCCGCGCGGGCGCCCGCAAATGCGCGAGATAAAGCAGGCTGAGACCCGGCAGAAGTGCCATCAACTCGGCCCACGCCTCGCGAAACGGATGAGGATGGATCGGACTGGGCACGCCGTCGCTCTGGCCGCGCCGGGGTTCCCTCATCGAGGCGACCCAGAGCGCCATCAGCAGTCCGGGGAGGCCGACCGCCATGAACGCCGCTTGCCATCCTCTCAGGCCGAAGGGCGCCAGAGACGTGTCGGGATACCAGCCGTTCCAGGTGTCGAGGATTGCGCCGCCGATGAACACGCCGAGGCCGACACCGATGGACGCACCGCTCGAATAGACGCCGAGGGCCGTCCCGCGCAGTCTCGGCGGGAAATAATCGGCGAGAAGCGAATAGGACGCCGGCGATGCGGCGGCCTCGCCGATGCCGACGCCGATACGGAAGGTCGCCAGCGGCGCAAAGCCGCGAGACAGGCCGGACAACGCCGTCATCGTGCTCCAGAGCGCCAGCCCGAGCGAGATCAGCTTCTTGCGGGTCCAGGAATCCGCCAGGCGTCCCAGCGGAATGCCGAACAGCGAATAGAAGATCGCGAAAGACGTGCCGTAGAGATAGCCAAGCTGCGCGTCCGAAATGCCGAGATCGGCTTTGATGTCCGGTGCGAGGATCGACAGGATCTGACGATCGACAAAGTTGAACAGGTAGACGACGGTCAGGATGCCGAGAGCATATTTGGCATAGGTCCCGCCGACCGGCACATTCACGCCGGCGGATTTCGTCGCGTCTGATCCCGAAGGCTCAGCGGTCATTCTGGTTCCCCCCATTGGGCCGCTCTTTGATGGTCGGACAGTTGACCATGAGGCACGAGAGGGCACAACACAGAATCTGAATGACGATCGTTTGCCCGGCTATTTCTCAGGATCGTATTGACCGAGGCCCGGCCGGAAGGTCTTGTCGTCGAGGAACTGCTTCAGGCCCTTCGAATAGCCGGTGTTCTGGTCGATGAACCGGGCCTGGAGGGACTTGGCGATGAGATAGTCCTCGCCCAGGTCCCACGGCATCTCGCGGACATGCTTGTACGCGATCTTGATCTGGCCGAGCACGTTCAGGTTCTTGGTCATGAGTTCCTGGGCGAGCGCGCGCGTGTGATCCTTGAGCTTTTTGAGCGGCACGGCCTCGTTCACGAGCCCCATCTTCGCGGCCTCCTTGCCGGTGAAGGTGCGGCCGGTCATGGCGTAGTACAGCCCGTCCGACTGGTTCATCTTGGCGGCGACGGCGCGGAGAACGTTACCGGCCGGGATGATGCCCCAATTGATTTCCGAGATGCCGAGCGTCGCCTCGTTGGCGGCGATCGAAAGGTCGCAGGCGACGAGCGGGGACAATCCGCCCCCGAAGCACCAGCCGTTGACCATGGCGATGGTGGGCTTCTGGAAATACATCAGCACGTTACGCTGCCAGCGATAGGCGATGTTCCGGATCCGCTGGGTTTCGATCGCCGAGAGATCCTCGGTGCCGCGGAAGTATTCCCGCAAATCCATGCCGGATGAGAAGGCGTCCCCCTTGCCGCTGAGCACCAGCACCTTGCAGCGGTTGTCGATCTCGAGCGCTTCGAGAACCTCCAGCATCTCGCTGTTCAGCTCTGGATTCATGGCGTTTTTCTTTTCGGGCCTGTTGAGATAGACCCAGGCGATGCCGTCCTCGAATTCGACGAGCACGTTTTTGCCCCCCGGAACCGGACGGGTCGAGGCGGCTGGCTTGGCTTTGGTCTTCAGTGGCTTGGTTTTGGGCTGCTTTGTTTTGGACATGGAGCGCTCCTTTCTCTCGACACTTGTGACACAATCCGGCGGCGAATAGGATATGTTCAAGCACAATAATTCTGCGGCCTGCCTGCCGATTGCGACGGCAAGGACAATTCTTTAGGCTGCGCGTCCGACAGGGAGGACACACAGAGTGCCATATAAAAGAACAGGAATCGCGCTCGCGATCGGCGCGTCCAGCATCGCTATTGCGCAGGCGGCCTTCGCGGCCGACGGCCAGAGCGCGTCGAACGGCCGGGAAGAAATCACCATTGTCGGGACCGGTCTTCAGGAAGCCGCCAGCACGGCCGTGCTCCCGGTCACCTTTCTCGGCCGCAACGATCTCGAGAACCAGCCGTCGTTGAGGCTGGACGAGATCCTGGGCGAAATTCCGGGCGTCAGCCTGTTCCGGCGGGCCTCCAGCCGCAGCGCGCATCCGACGACACAGGGCGTGACGCTGCGCGGCTTCGGCCCGAATGGCGCCGGCCGCACCCTCGTCATGCTGGACGGCGTTCCGCTCAACGATCCGTTCGGTGGATGGGTGCCGTGGACGGCTCTGTCGTCTCTGTCGCTCGGCGAGGCGGTGATCATCGAGGGCGGCGGCGCCGGTTCCTGGGGCAATCAGGCTCTTGCGGGGGTCATCGAACTCAAATCCCAGCCAAGGGGCACCGTGTGGGGCGAATTGCGCGCCGGCAGTCACGCGACGCTCGAAGGCGGCGGCGGCGGTGTTGCCGATGCGGGCGCGGGGACGATCACGGTCGAGGCCGGAGGATCGCGTTCGGACGGCTTCTATCTGCTGGGGCCGAGTCAGCGTGGCTCGATCGACGTACCGGCGGCAAGCAACGACTGGCACAGCTCCATGCGTTATTCCACCTCGCTGGACGAGAACACCAAGATTCACGCGACGGTCGATCATTTCGAGGAAAGCCGCATCAACGGGCTCGCCGATGCGACCAACAGCACGAAAGGCACGGACGGGAGCCTGCGCCTCGTTCACGACATGCCGGGCGGCACAAGCTTCGAGACGACGGCCTATTGGAAAGATCGTACCTTCAGGAGCACCTTCGCATCGGTGGACGCGACGCGGAGTTCATCCAATCCGGTTCTCGACCAATATGTGCCCTCGACCGGCCTCGGGCTGAACAGTGTCCTGCGCTTCGATGTGGGGCGCGACACGCAGCTCGAATTCGGCCTCGATATCCGGCACGACAAGGGCAACACGCACGAGCTGTTCCGCAATCTGGGCGCCGGTTACACGAGAAACCGTCTCGCCGGCGGTTCGGAACTGCTGAGTGGCGGTTATGCCGAAGTCACGACCCGGCTCGCCGGAATCACGCTTACGGCGTCCGGCCGCGTGGACTATTGGAAGGTCAGCAACGGCAAGATCATCGAGAGCGATATCGCGACCGGCGCGCTGACGAGAAACGATCCGATCTCGAATCGCAACGGTTGGGTGGCGAACGGCCGTGTCGGCATGCGTGCGCCGGTTGACGACGAGAACGCGTTCACGGCGGCGGCCTATAGCGGTTTCCGGGTGCCGACCATCAACGAACTGTTCCGGCCGTTCCGCGTCGGCAACGACATCACGGACGCCAATCCGAATCTGGTTCCCGAGCGCCTTTACGGCGTCAATGTCGGCGTCCGGCACGATGGCGAACATATCAGCGGCAGTGTCGATCTGTTCAGGCTGTGGCTGGATCACGCGGTGGGCAATGTGACGATCGGGCAGGGACCCGGCAACTTTCCACCGGTTGGCTTCGTTCCCGCAGGTGGCACGCTGCGGCAGCGCCAGAATATCCCGCAAATCGGGGCCAAGGGTGCTGAGGCCTCCGTCACTTATCGTCCCGTAGAGACCTTTGCTGTCACGCTGCGTTATCTCTACAACGATTCGAAGGTCAGCCAGGCGAGCGGTGCGGCGGCGGCGCTTCAAGGCAAGGTCGTGTCGGGTGTGCCGAAAAGCCAGGGCTCGATCGCAGTGGATGGGGATATCACCAGCCGTTTGCACGTCAATGGCGATATGCGATTCTCCACGGGGCAGTGGGACGATGACCTGAACCAGCGCCGCCTCGGCGGAATTGTGACATTTGACCTGGCGCTGCAGTATCACGTTGCAGAGGGGACCGCGGTGACATTGTCCGGCCAGAATCTCTTCAACGAGAAGGTTGTGTCCGCTCTTTCGGCGGATGGCCTCGAAACGCTGGCCAATCAGCGTATGATCATGGCCGGCGTCCGGGTCACCTATTAACGGCCGATGCGGACGTGATATGATTGACAGATTCGTGATGCCGTTCGGCAGCGCCACCCTTTACTTGACTTGTCAAAACTAAGATTATGATGCCAGCGAGCGGGGCTCGCGCGATAAATCTTGCGTTGGATGCTGGATCTTTCCAGGAGGGGTCCATCCCTTAGCCCTATTTAAGGAATGAGAGAGGAAATATCATGATGAAAGTGCTCGGCGCCGGTCTGTTGGCCGTCGTAATTGCGTTCGGCTTCAATGCGAAACCGTCCTCGGCCGCCGATCTCGGCGTCCCCTCGGGCGCCTACCAGAACGATCCGGCCCACACCTATGTCGCGTTCACCTACACCCATCTGGGCTATTCGCACCCGATCCTGCGCTTCAACACCACCGCCGCGAAGCTGGACTTCAACGCGGAGCATCCGGAGCAAAGCAAGCTGGACGTGACGATCGACGCGACGAGCATCGACGGCGGCACGCCCATCTTCAACGAGCACCTGAGCAGCGACCGGTTCTTCGATACCGCCAAGTTCAAGGAGATCACCTTCAAGGCGACGTCGATCAAGGTGACCGGCGATAAGACCGGCACGGTGACCGGCGACCTGACGATCAAGGGCGTGACCAAGCCGGTGACGCTGGACGTGACGTTGAACAAGGCCGGCATTCACCCGATGCGCAAGTCCCCGGCGCTTGGTTTCTCCGCGACCGGCAATCTGAAGCGTTCTGATTGGGGCCTCGGCGCCAACGCTCCCTTCGTCAGCGACGAGGTGAAGCTGATGATCGAATCCGAGTTCTTTATGCCGAAGCAGTAAAGCTGTGCTGGGAACCACTCAAAGCAGCAAATATTCCGCGGTTGCGATCACCCTTCACTGGGTGATCGCAATTTGCATTATCGGCATGATTCCGCTCGGCCTTTACATGTCCGATCTGAATGACCAGGCCAATCCGAGCCAGGCCCAGGTCAAGGAGATCTTCCAGCTCTATCAGATCCACAAGTCGATCGGCATCACGATCATGCTGCTGTCTATCGCGCGGCTCTTATGGCGTCTCACACACAAGGCGCCGCCGCTTCCCGCCACGATGCCGGCATGGGAAAAACTTGGCGCGAAGTTCTCGCATTATGCGTTCTATTTTCTGATCATCGCAGTCCCGCTTGTCGGTTGGGCGATGGTGTCGTCGGAAAAGTACTACATTCCGACCGTGCTGTTTTGGACTATTCCGTGGCCTCACATGGCGTTCTTCGATAAGATGGCGGACAAGGCTGCCTGGAACGAATTTTTCAATTCAGCGCATTACGTTTTGGCGTTATTGGTCGTACCGCTTCTGGCGTTGCACGTGGGTGCCGCGTTGAAGCATCACTTTTTTGAGCGGGACGATGTCCTGGCCCGTATGGTGCCGGGCGTGCGTCCCTTAGGCCGCAAATAGTTACAAGCTCGGAATCCGGAAACATGCATAAATCGCTCGTCGTCATCGCGTCCGTCTTTCTTTTGGCGGCCTGCGGCAACAACGCGTCCAACTCCACAACCGCAGCGTCGTCCGGCGATACGTCGAGCGCAGCCCCTGCGGCCGCGGCTCCCGCCACCGCCACGGCATCCGCCGAGGGCGGCAACTGGAAGATGATTCCGGAACTCAGCCGCATCACTTTCGTCGGCACGCAGACCGGCGACAAATTCAACGGCGAGTTCAAGCATTTCTCGGCCGTCATCGAACTGGATCCCAACGATCTGGCGAACGCTCACGTCGAGGTGACCGTGGATATGTCCTCGGCCGACGCGATGGACGAACAGCGCAACCAGGCCCTGCCGGGCAGCGAGTGGTTCGGCGTAAGCCAGTTTCCGACAGCGGTGTTCCGTTCGGAGTCCATCAAGCGGACGGACGATGGCAAATACGAAGCGGTCGGCAAGCTCACCATCAAGGACATGACGCAGGACGTCACCCTGCCGTTCACGCTCGACATCGATGGCGATAAGGCTCGGGCATTCGGCGAAGTCAGCCTGATGCGCAACCTGTTCAACGTCGGCACCGGCGAATGGGCGGACGGAAAATGGGTCGGGCTCGATGTGATGGTGACCTTCGATATCACCGCCAGCCGGACCTAACCGAGCAAAAATCCCGCAAGTACGCCGGCGATCGGCGGCAGAAGGATCGCGCTGGCGACGCGTATGCTGACAAATCGAAAGCCCATCAGAGGCATTTCGAATATCAGCACGCGATGCAGCGCGAGCACCGACCAGGACGTCACGAGCGCGACCAGAGGTGCGGCTGTTGCCCCGTTCTTCATGAACAGTACCACGATCGGGAAGGTCACGATCGGCCCGCCCGGCAGGATCGCGCCGAAGACGCTTCCCAGGAAAATGCCTTCGTAGCCGGATGCGCCGCCGAGCTTCGCCGCGATGAAATCCTGAGGCAGGATGCGGGTGAGGGCGCCGGCCGCAAGCAGAGCCAGCGGTAGCCTGACGGCAAGCAGCTTCACCTGCTGCATGACGATGCGAAGAACTTCCTTGTGGGCGCTCGGCCTGCGGAAATGCGCGAAACCGGCCAGTCCGGCGAGTATGAGCCATACGGTGATCGTTCCGATCAGCATGTCAGGCCTCTTCCTCCGTCTTGGCCGGAGGGAGGATCTTGATCAATTGCCGCGCAAGAAGTCCGGCGATCAAGGGCAGCGGCAGCGCGACCGTATAGCGCACGAGCGTCAGGCGGTCCCCGAGTATCGGCAACTCCCAGAGTATTGCCCGTTGCACGCCGAGCAGGGACCACGCGGTTAGATAGCTCACGAGGATCGGCAGGCTGACGCCCGCGCGGTAAATCCCACGACGAGCGGGAAGGCGGCGAACGGGCCGCCCGGCGTGAGGGCGCCGGCGAGGGAGGCGATCAGCAGGCCGCGTACGCCGGATTGATCGCCAAGCAGCCGTGCGATGTATTCGCGGGAAACGAGGAGCTGCAGATAGGCGCCGACGAGCAACGCACCTGCGATCAGAGGAATGACCTCGAGCAGCAGGGTCAAGCTGCCGGCCACGGAATCGCCCACGGCTCCTGGACCCTGCTCAGCAAACACCACAGACAGCCCAATAACGGCCAATGCCGCGAAGACGGCATATTCAATCGCGGTTCTCAATGACCGTTGGCCCCCCGCTCGAAAAGGTCCGGACAACCAATAGCGCGTTGTTGACAATGTCACAACGACAATGGTTAGGAGCCGACGCCTTCATCCCGGCCTTCGTTGAAAATCCTGCTTTATTCGCTGCCTGCCGCCCCCAAAGGTTCAACATGAACCGCGGGGTCGAAAAGTTAATGTTTCGCTTGGTGACAGCGCTCGCGCGAAGTGCCAATCATTAGCGGAGCGAGTTGGCTTTCGGAAACACGTAGTCCGGTTAGCCGTGTCGTGCGGTCGGCGGGGGGATGAAAATATGGACAAAAATCGCAAACGACCTTTGTGGAGCCATTGGTATTGGCTCCTGGTGGTTCAGTATGTCGTCGTGCTCTGGGTGCCGTTCTACAACAAGGCCGATCCCTCCTGGATCGGTATTCCGTTCTTCTACTGGTGGCAGATGGTGCTGGTGCTGTTCAGTGCCGGCCTGATGGCCATCGTCTACTTCGCTACAGAGCGAAAGCGCTAGGGGAACGGACGCGCCACGTCGGTGCGGATTTCAGGAAGATTTAGTTTAGGGAGTCCAAGCAGTGCAACAGGTCAACTGGACCGCGCTCATTATTCTGGTCTCTTTGTTCGGCCTCGTGACGTTTTTGGGATTTGCCGCCGCGCATTGGCGGAAAGGGGACCTAAACCAGTTGCATGAATGGGGGCTTGGCGGGCGACGTTTCGGCACCCTGATGACTTGGTTCCTGGTCGGCGGAGATCTCTATACCGCCTATACCTTCATCGCGGTTCCGGCGTTGGCGTTTGGGGCAGGCGCACAAGCCTTCTTCGCCGTGCCCTATCAGATCATGGTATGGCCGATACTATTCCTGGTGTTTTCCCGGTTGTGGCATGTGTCGCATAAGCACGGCTATGTGACCGCCGCCGACTTTGTGAGTGGGCGGTTCGGCAATCGCTGGCTCGTGCTCGCGGTGGCCGTGACCGGCATCGTGGCCACCATGCCCTACATCGCGCTGCAGCTCGTCGGCCTTCAGGTCGTGATCGGCGCGGTCGGTATTTCGGGCAGCGGCATTATGGGCGACCTCCCGCTCGTCATCGCCTTCGTCATTCTGGCTGCCTTCACCTATTCGAGCGGGCTGCGTGCACCGGCCGCCATCGCCGTCGTCAAGGACCTGCTGATCTACATGACGGCGATCGTGGCGATCATCGTCATCCCGATCAAGCTGGGGGGCTTCGGTCATATCTTTGCGGCGGTTGCGGCCGACAAGTTGGTCCTCGCCGCGCCCGCCGGGCATACCGCGGGAAGCTACGGTTCCTATGCGACGTTGGCTCTCGGCTCGGCGCTGGCGCTGTTGCTCTATCCCCACTCTGTGACGGGAATCCTGAGCGCATCGAGCAGCCGCTCAATCCGCCGTAACGCGGCTCTGTTGCCGGCCTACGGAATCGTGCTGGCCTTCCTTGCCCTTCTGGGCTTCATGGCGATCGCTGCCGGGGTCGACAAAATGCCCGAATTCGCTGCGGGCTTTAAGCAATACAGCAACAACTTCGCCATCCCGGCGCTGCTGATGCATATGTTCCCGTCATGGTTTGTCGGTATAGCGTTTGCCGCGATCGGTATCGGCGCGCTGGTGCCCGCCGCGATCATGTCCATCGCGGCCGCAAACCTCTTCACCCGCAATATCTACAGTGAATTCCTGCATCGCTCCGCGTCCCCGGAACACGAGGCCAAGATGGCCAAATGGGTGTCGCTCGTCGTGAAGTTCGGTGCGCTGATCTTCGTGATAGGCCTGCCAACACAATACGCCATCCAGCTGCAGCTCCTCGGCGGCATCTGGATCATCCAGACGCTGCCGGCTGTCGTGTTCGGACTCTACACCAACAAGCTCAACGGCTGGGCGCTGCTGATTGGGTGGGGCGTGGGCATGGTGCTCGGCACCTCGATGGCTGCGAGCGTGAATTTCGGCTCGACCTATGTGCTGCATTTCGGAAGCTGGAGCTTCCCGTGCTACATCGCGGTCTCGACCCTGATCTTGAACATAATCATCGCCTTCGGCCTGTCGTTCGTGTTCAAAACGATGGGCGCGCTGCCGAATGACCGGACTGCGGCCGCGGACTACGAGATCAGCTAGAGCAGCTTCTCGAAGATGGCCTTGCCGTCGCCCGGTTTGTAGAAGTCGGGCAGGGACGCCCGCAATACATAGCCGTTCTTGGCATAGAAGCGGCGGGTGAGCACATAGGGCTCCGAGGTCGAGGTGTCGACATAGATCCGCTTGCCGCCGAGCCCGGCAATCAGTGCTTCGGTTCGCTTGAGGACCTCCGCTCCGAGGCCGAGACCCTGCTGCGGCTTTTCCACGCCGATCCAATAGAGATCGTAGCTCGTCTGGGTGCCGTCGATCTTGCCGTAGCAGGTGTACCCGACGGTCCGGCCGTTCTCTTCGGCGAACAGGAAGAGGTAGTCGCTGGCCGCCCGCTTGGCGAGGCGGTCCTCGACCAGTTCCGCGGCGATCCGCACCTCGTCGGGCGAAAACATGCGCGTCTCGTCGATCAGCCGGCGCACCGCTTCCACGTCACCCGGTTGAGGTTCCTCGCGCCAGGTGATGATGGACGGGTCCACTTGCTTGCGCGGCTTCGGGGCAGGGCGAACGGGATGCGCTTCCGAGGCCTTCCGCCACAGCCCGGTGAAGAAATGCCGCGCGTTCGTGCCGAGCGTGCGAATGCGATAACCGCCTTCCTGTACGACGAGGGTCGGATAGTCCAACTCGCCGATCATCGTGCCGATGGCGGTGAAGTCGTCCGGACGGTTGGCCCAGGTGCCGGTCGGGTCGCCCTTTGCGGTATCGAAACCGGTCGCGACCACCAGATAGCTCGGACCGAATTTCTCGATCCGCCGCAGGGCGTGACGCAATGTTTCGCGATACTGGTCGGGCGTGATGGTTTCGGGCATCGGGTAGTTGACGTTGTAGCCTTCGCCCCGCGCCTCGCCGGTTTCTTCCTTGAATCCGCTGAAATAGGGATAGGCGAAGCTTGGATGGCCGTGGATGGAGACCGTCAGCACGTCGTCGCGCTTGTAGAAGATGTCCTGGGTGCCGTTGCCGTGGTGATAGTCGATATCGAGCACCGCGACCTTGCCGTACTGGCTGAGGAAATCTGCCGCGATGGCCGAGTTGTTGAAGTAGCAGAACCCGCCGAACGCCTTGCTCTCGGCGTGGTGTCCCGGCGGGCGCACGAGGGCGTAGACGACAGGGCCGCCCGCTGAGCAGGCGCTCCGCCGCCGTCAGTGCGCAATCGACCGCCTCCTCGGGCCGCCTTGTAGGCGTTCGAATTGATCGGCGTGAACGTGTCGATGCAGTAATAACCGGCCCGCACCGAGGCTTCCTTCGGCGGGCGGGCGGCATTTCGGATCGGGAAGACATAGGGGTAGACCGATTTTCCGGGCGCCAGCGCCTGTGACGCATTCTTGATGTAGTTCACCAGAGCGCCGTCATGAACCGCCCGGATATAGGATTCCGGGAAATGCCGCACGGGCATGCGTTCGAACAGGTTGGAGCGGTCCAGCTCGCCGAGGATGGAGCGAATGCGCACCGGCGATTCGACGTAGCCGCGTTCCCGGACGTGATGGATCTCATGCTTGTCGTTGACGACGATCGGGATGCGCCACAGCGGCTCCTTGCGCCCCGGCGTCCGTCGAACTCGCGGGCGGGCGGCGCGTATAGCGCGGCGGACGGATCCGCACCGGATCGTCATTGACCGAATTCGACGACCATGTCGATATAGCCCGGCGGGCAGACGTCGCCGTATTTCCGCTCGAGGATCGCCCGGACGATCTTGCGGGCGAGTTCCCGGCTCGGCGGGGATTCCCGGCCGAGGCCGTCGAACATCAGATAGGGCGGGTTGGTGTATTCCGGCTTGAGCGGCGTCTCGTAGGCCGTGTTCTCGATCGGGCGGGCGCCGAAGCGCTCGTAAAAGCGCAGCCGGTCGGCGTTCTGCTTGCGGATTTCGGGTTCGGGGGAAAGCGCCGGGTCGTCGGGCAGGCATTCGTAGAACAGTCCGACGACATCGAGGCCGAGCGCTTCCTCGCGGACCCTGTCATAAAGCACGCTGCCCATGCCGCCGCCGGTCTTGCCGGGCGCCGCCGAGATTTCCTCGAGATAGCAAAAATGCAGATCCGGCGCGTAGAGCACGAGGGCAAAGGCCCGGACGCGGTCGGAGCCATCCTCGGCGACCAGGATGATGGAGCGGAACCGGTATTTCATCGGATCGCGCAATTGCTCCGGCAGCTTGTCGATCTCCGCGTCGCTCATCTTGGGGAATTGCGCGTGGAGGATCGACTGAACTTCCTTGATCGCCGCGCGGTTGGCGGGCGTCGAATCATCCATTACGCGACGGATGCGAAACATGCTGTCAGTTCCTTCGCGCCAGCGCGGCGTCCGCGATGCGCTTGACGACGGTAACGGGATCGAGCCCGGCCTCGCGCGCAGCGGCCATGAAGCCGGCATCCGAGGAGAGGCAAGGATTGGCGTTCACTTCGAGAACGCAGGGTCTGCCTTTCTCGTCGATCCGAAAGTCCACCCTAGCATAGCCCGCAAGCTCGAATGTGTGCCAGCAGGCGAGCGTAAGCTCGCGGATTTCATCGGCGAGGGAAGAGGCGGGATCGAGCGTGTCGAACCGCCGCGGCGTTCCATGGAATTTGCGGGCTTTCGGGATCCCACTTGGCGGCGTAGTCGACGATCAGGGGCTCGTCAGCGCGGTAGCCTTGAAAGACGATCTCGGCAAGCGGCAGGACCTGCGGACCATCCGGTCCGTCGAGCACGGAGATATTGAATTCGCGGCCCTGTATGAACCGTTCGGCGAACCAGGTGCCGCCGAAACGCGCCTTGCGGTCCGCCATGACCGGTCCGATCTCGCCCGACGGTACGATCGAACTGGCGTCGATCCCGATCGAGGCATGCTCCCAGACCGATTTGACGATGCAGCGCGTGGATTTGTCGATCTTGCCGAAGGTCTTTCCGGAGTCTTCGATCCAGGGCGCGGTCGGAATACCGGCATTCGCCATGGCGCGCTTGGCCAGGAGCTTGTTGGAACTGAGCAGCATCGCCGTGCTCGAGGCGCCGGTGAACGGGATTGCCGAGCGATTCCAGCACAGCCGGTGCGAAGTGAATGAACCGGCCCTCGCCTTCAAGAGATTCCACCAGATTGAAGACAAGGGCCGGCGCCCCACTGCGCAACGCCTTGAGTCTCGGTCAGGTCCAGCCCGACCGACATAGAGCCGGCCTTGAACCCAGAGACTTCTGCAGCGCCGCGCTGACCTCCGCCGCCTGAACGAGCGCATCCTGCTCGTCCGGACGGGCTGTGTCCGGCACGTGGTCGTGCAGAACGATCGCAAGCCGATCGCTCACTTCTTTGTCGCTCCCTGCTAACTCGGTTTATGCGGCCGAGATCTTGCCGTCCGTTGTCGGCAGAACCAGTCCGTTACGCGCCAGCGCACGAGGTGACGATCTCCTCGATCAGCCGGTCATAAGGCAGGCCGGCGAGCGTGGAAAGGATCGGCAAATCCGAATGGGTCGGGTGGATGCCCGCCAGCGGATTGACCTCGATGAAGTTCGGGACGTTGCGCGCCGTCCGACCGGATGTCGACCCGGCCGGCATCCCGGCAGTCGAGCGCCCGGTAGGCGGCGAGAGCCGTTTTGCCCGCGAGCTTCCCTTCGGCATCGGTCGCCAGTCCGTAATGCACCAGCGTCTCGCACTGTTCCTTGTTGACGTAGGAGTAGACGCCCTGCTCGGCATTCGCCAGAAGGACGACTTCCATCACCGCGATAACGCGTGCGTTCGCGCCCGTGCCCGCGATGCCCACCGTGAATTCGCGGCCCGGCAGGTAGGTCTCGACCAGAACCGGCTGATTGTATCTTTTCAGCAGATCCCGGCAGACGGCGTTCAGGGACAGCTCGTCATTGATCCGCGAGCGGCCGTCGACGCCCTTGCCCGTGCCTTCCGCCAAAGGTTTGACGAAAAGCGGGTAGGGCAGCTGGACCTTGGCGATGTCCGCCGGCGTCTCGACCACCGCGAAGGGTGTCGTCGGAATGCCGTGGTCACGAATGACGCGCTTGGCCATGGCCTTGTCGAGCGTCAGGGACAGCACCAGCGGGTCCGAGAAGATATAGGGGATGTCATAGGCCTCCAGCAGGGCCGGAACCTGTGCCTCGCGCGAGCGGCCTTTCAGGCCTTCCGCGATGTTGAACACGAAGTCCCAACGGTCGCCGGCGACCAGCCGTTTGGCCAGTGCCTTGACATTGCCGATCCGCTCGACGGTGAGACCGAGGCGGCTTAACGCCGCCTCGATCCCCTCGATCGTCTCTACGGAGTCGAACTCCGCGACGTCGTCCTCGCTGAAACCTTCAGCGCGATAGTCGTCGCGGAGATCGTAGGTCAGTCCGACGCGCATTAGAGCGACTTCTCGACCTGACGGTCCGCGCCAAGCGTCCCTTCAGGATCGGGGTAGCGGTAAACGCCGCCTTCGAAGTTGCGCAGCAGCAGGTCGTCGCCGTCGCGGCCCACGACATAGTCCGGGGATCAACGGGATCTTGCCGCCGCCACCCGGCGCGTCGACAACGAAGCTCGGCACGGCATAGCCGGTGGTATGGCCGCGCAGGCCCTGGATCATTTCGATGCCCTTTTCGACCGTCGTCCGGAAATGGGACGAGCCGGTGATCGGGTCGCACTGATACAGGTAGTAAGGCCGGACGCGGTTCATCAGCAGGCCGTGCATCAGAGCTTCTTCAGCGTCTCCACGTTGTCGTTGATGCCTTTCAGCAGCACGGTCTGGCTGCCCAGCGGCACCCCGGCAGTCGGCCAGACGGTTGCAGGCTTCGGCAACCTCGGGCGTCAACTCGTTGGGGTGCGTGTAATGGATGCTCATCCAGATCGGGCGATGCTTGCGCAGCACCCGCACGAGGTCGCGGGTAATGCGCTGGGGCAGCACGCAGGGAACCTTGGTGCCGATGCGGACGAACTCGACATGCTTGATCGCCTGCAGGCGGCCAAGGAGCCAGTCGAGCTTGTTGTCGGCAAGGGTCAAGGGATCGCCGCCCGAAATCAGCACGTCCCGGATTTCCGGGTGCGCCTCGATATAGGCCAGCGACTGTTCCCACTGGGGTACGCTGAACTGAATACTCGCCGCCGGCCTCGCCGACCATGCGCGACCGCGTGCAGTAACGGCAGTAGGTCGAGCAGAAGCCGGTCGCCAGGAACAACACGCGGTCCGGATAACGGTGCACCAGGCCCGGCGTGGTGGTGTCGCCGTCCTCATGCAGCGGGTCGTCCTCTTCGCCCTGGGTCTTCAGGTACTCGCCGAGCACCGGAATATGGGTCCGGCGCAACGGGTCCGTCGGATCCGTGCGGTTCAGGAGGCTGGCATAGTAGGGAGTGATGCCGACCGGCAGCGAGCCCTGATGTTGCTCGACGGCCTGTCGTTCACTGTCGGAAAGTTCGAAAATCCGCGAAAGCTCGTCAAGCGACCGGATGCGGTTACGCAGTTGCCAGCGCCAGTCGTTCCATTCGGCGGAGGTAGCCGTCGGGAAATACTTCCGGCGGAAGTCCGTCGCATTACGACTTATCGGGAATCGCGGAGAACGGATTACGTAGAGTTCGGCTCGTTTTGCCGGTTTGCTTCCCGTTCCGTTGTTCGGAGAGGATATCTTTAAGGAGCTCCCCGTAGCGTGGGGTGCTCCGGTGGTATCTGGAGGGTCTTCGGTCTGTTGTGCTACGCCAAAGTCGGTCATAGGTGGATCTCTCTCACGCGTTCGATGTCGGTCCCGCGCACAATGCGCATTTGTCCCGCATCGAAAACGACGCGGAAATAGGGTTAAGTCATCCGCCGTGCAAGAGAAATTTTGTCACGCCCTAAAATACCTTGATTAAGCCACAATCCGTAAAGAATTGGGCGGACGATTACTTCGGGTTTTATTTGCCTATGCATGGTGTTTTCCAGCGATAACATCCCGGCTCGCCGACGCTGCGGCGCGTCCGAAATCCGAACCCGAACAAGCCTATGCGAACGAAATCTGATGTTAGAGCCGTGAACTCACCTCGGGCTCGGCGACGCCCGGGAGGCTCTGCCGGATAAGCCACGAAGGTTAACGCGCCGCGCCCCAATTGAACTCAGTTCGAACATGATCTGGCGTCGGGTCAGGTCCTCTGGCCGCATATATATTGCATCACGACTCGGGTCCCGGAGAGGTCAAAGGGGTGTCCGTCGATAGCGCTGTCTCCGGATGAACCCCCATCCGAAAGAGGCCGGAGGCGCGTTTCCGCCATGTTGCGGATAGGCCCGGATGATCTGTAACGGCGTTACATAACAATTAGAAACGCGTTCCTGAACAGTAATTTAGTGGACTTCTCGTCAGGGCCCCCGCATGTCTGGGTCTGGGTATCGAGAACGATTCTCAACTCTCGAAGGTCGCGTGATGATGGCTGGTATCGCGGCGTGCCGCCAATAAAGAAGAACAGCACCAGGAAAAACGACATGACCCGACTTCACCGCCTCGGCCTTTTGACAAGCGTCGCCGCCGCTGCGCTATCAACCTCCGCCGCGTTGGCCCAATCGACGTCCAGTGGAGCCCCGGTCAATGGCTCGAACGTTTCGAATGGACCTGCGTTGGCCGCTGCCGACGCAGTGATCGACACCGTTACGGTCACGGCCCGTCGTCGACAGCTGCTCGGAACGGCAACCACGTCGAGTCAGGGTGTGGTGGTCAAGGAAGAGGTGGCGCTGACGCCGTCCTTCAGACCAGCCCAGGTCCTGGAGACGATTCCCGGCCTCGTCGTGACCGCCCATAGCGGCGAAGGCAAGGCCAACCAATATATGATGCGCGGGTTCAGCCTCGATCACGGCACGGATCTGGCGACCTTTGTCGACGGTATTCCGGTCAACCAGCCAACCCATGCGCACGGTCAGGGCTATACCGATCTCAATTTCCTGATCCCGGAACTCGTCGATCACGTCGATTTCACGAAGGGCCCCTATTTCGCGGCGATTGGCGACTTCGGCGCTGTTGGATCCGATCATATCAGTCTGGTCGACCATATGACGCCCGAGGTTTCCGCCAGCATCGGCAACCTTGGCTATGAACGGCTGTTCGGCGCCGGTTCGGAGGCCGTCGGCGGTGGAGACATGCTCGCGGCGCTCGAATTGCAGCATTATTCAGGCCCCTGGGACAATCCCGACAATCAGCGGAAGATCAACTCGGTTCTGCGTTACAGCACCGGCGACAACGACAATGGGTACTCGCTGACGGCGATGTTCTATCGCGATCTCTGGAACGCCACGACGGACCAGCCGCAGCGCGCTATGGACCCGAACTACATGGCGAGTCTCGGTCTGACGCCGATCGACCGCTGGGGCTCGCTGGATCCGAGCGACGGCGGCAGGGCGCAGCAGATCCACATGTCCGGCCAGTTTCACAGTGATGTTGGCGCGGGCCATGTCGATGCCAATCTGTTCACGGTCTATAACCGGATGACGCTGTGGAACAACTTCACGCACTATCTGGACGATCCGGTGAATGGCGATCAGGAAGCCCAGAACGATCACCGGGTGACCTTCGGCGGCGGCGCCAGCTATAGCCTGATGAAGAACGTCGCCGGGTTGGACAATGAATTCCTGACCGGTGTGCAGACCCGTTACGACGAGGTCCATGGCAGTCACTTCCACACGAAGCAACGCCAAATCCTCTCGGTAACGGACGACGACCGGGCGAACATAACCAGCCTTGCCGCCTATGCGCAGGCGACGACCCATTGGACAAGTTGGATGAGGACAGTGCTCGGTGTTCGCGAGGACTACCAGACCGCGACAGTCAAAGGGTCGTTCCCCGGGAGCGCGTCCAAGGCGATTTTCCAGCCCAAGGGCAGCCTGATCATCGCCCCCTGGGATGGCACGGAATTCTATGTAAGCGCCGGTCGAGGGTTTCACAGCGATGATGCGCGTGGCGTGACCGAGGCCAAGCTACTCGGAATCGAGGGCGCGCCATTTCTTGCCCGTGCGACGGGCGAGGAGGTCGGCGTGCGGAGCACGATCCTGCCCAATCTGACCGCCACGGTGACCGCGTTCCGGATCGATTTTCAGTCGGAGACGACCTACAACCCGGACATCGGCCAGGATGAGGCGGGTCCGCCCAGCCGCCGCCGCGGCATCGAGGTCAACACGACCTATGTGCCGTTCCACTGGCTCGAGTTTTATACGAGCTTCGCGACCAGCCATGCGCGCTACACGGTCAACAGCGATGACGGAACCGGCCATATCGGGCGCTATGTCCCGAATTCTCCCAACATCATCGCCAATGTTGCCGGTTATGTCCGCGATATCGGCCATTGGTCCGGCGGCATCGAATGGCGTTATCTGGGCCATTTCCCGCTCTCGACCGACAATGTGGTCAAGGGCAAGGGCTATAGCGAGGTCAATCTGGAGGGCGGCTACGGCTTTCCTGACGGATTCAAGGTCGAGGTCGGGCTCTACAATGTCCTCGATACCCACGCGAACGCGGCTGAATTCTGGTACGGCGACCGGCTTCCGGGCGAACCGGCCAATGGTGTGAACGACATTCACGTTCATCCGCTGGAGCCGCGCTCCGTGCGGTTCACCATCACCAAAGCATTCTCTTGAACCTTCGGGAAAGGGCCAGAAAGGAACGGCGCACGTTTAGCGAATAAAGGCCACCCCGGGGGAGCGCCGTTTTTGACCCCCATCAAGGCGTGGCCGACGAGACTCGGAAATTATGTTTGGGGCCATGCCAGGCAATGATTGGTGTGGCAGTGGCAAGAATTCCTCGGCATCGGCCATTCCGGTCATCTCCCAGGAATCGTCGAAAGCCAAGGATTTTGGAGGCTAATTCATGGACGGGGTAAATCGCTTTGCACTGCTCGCTGGGGCAGCGCTCACTTCATTGTTGAGTTCGGGCGCTGTCGGATGGGCCGAAGAAGGCCAGACCGAGCCCAAAGCTGCTGCCGAACAGCCGACTTTGGCCGGCCCCGTCATTCTGCCGCCCGGCGAGGAAGTGACGATTTACGGCCGCGCGCTCCAGCAGATGGGGACGTCGAAGGCGGCCAGCGAGGGAACGGTCGGCTACGCGGATCTGACCATGCGGCCGCTGCTGCGCGTCGGCGAGCTTGCGGAAGCGGTGCCCGGCCTGATCGCGACCCAGCACAGCGGCGGCGGCAAGGCGAACCAATATTTCCTTCGCGGCTTCAACCTGGACCACGGAACCGACTTCTCGGTCAGCCTGGACGGCATGCCGATCAATATGCGGACGCACGCGCATGGCCAGGGCTATCTCGACCTCAACTTCCTCATTCCCGAGGTCATCGAGCGGATCGACTACGCCAAGGGCACCTACCGGGCGGATACCGGAGATTTCTCGGCCGCGGGCTCGGCGCGGTTCCGGACCTATGACTCGGTCGAGTATCCACGCGCCGAGGTCACGATCGCCGGAAACGGCTACCGGCGCTTCGTGGCGATGGGATCGACGGCGATCAACGACGAAAACACGATCCTCGCCGCCGCGTCATACAATACCAATGACGGGCCGTGGACCCTTCCCGAGGATCTTCAGAAATACAGCGGCTTCCTGAAGCTGACGCATTATGGCTCGGAATATACGACCCATATCAGTTTCATCGGCTTCGACAACAGCTGGAACGCCACCGACCAGATTCCCTTGAGAGCGGTGCAGCAGGGCCTGATCACGCGCTTCGGCTACATCGATCCCGACCTCGGCGGCCATACCAGCCGCTACGGCGTGACGCTGAACGCCGAGGGCAAGGACACCACGCTCGTCGCCTATTTGCAGCGCTATCACTTCAATCTGATCTCGAACTCGACCTATTTCCTGGACAATCCGGTCCGGGGCGACGAGATCGAGCAGGAAGACCGGCGCTGGATCGGCGGCCTCAAGGTCCAGAAGGACTTCCTCGGCCTGTCGATGTTCGAGCCTGACGACGAACATCAAGGTCGGCGTCGAAAGCCGGGTCGATATCATCGGCAAGGCGAACCTCTATCACACCGAGGCCCGCGTGCGCTTTCGCGACCGTCGCTTGACGACTCCGCCAAGGAATACAGCATCGAGCCCTGGGCCGAGATGGAGACCTTCCTGACGGACAATCTGCGCACCATCATCGGTTTGCGCGGGTCCTATTACGACGCTCATGTCACGAGCTTGCTGGCGGCGAACACGGGGTCGGCCAACGACTTCATGCTTCAGCCCAAGGCCACGATCGCCTGGCGCGTGATTCCCCGGGTCGAGCTCTATACGTCCGTCGGCCGCGGCTTCCACAGCAACGATACCCGTGGCGTGCTGACCCATGTCGATCCGTCGTCGGGCAATCCAACGCAGCCGGCGCCATTCCTGGTCAGGGCCGACGGCGGCGAAGTGGGCGCCCGGATCGATCCGACGGAAGGCATGAAGATCACGGTGGCGGCCTACTATCTCAAGCTCGGTTCCGAGCTGATCTATGTCGGCGATGCCGGGACCAGCGAGCCGAGCAGCGGATCGAAGCGCTACGGCGTCGAGGCGACGATGTTCTGGTCGCCCACCGGCTGGCTGACGCTGGACGGCGAGGCCGCGCTCACCCATTCGCGGTTCAGCCTGCCGGCGGGCCAGCCGAACCACATCCCGCAGTCGATCCCGTTCATGTATTCGGGCGGCGCGGTGGTGAACTTGCCGAAGGGCTTCACCTGGTCGACGCGGATCCGCTATTTCAGCAAGGTTCCGCTTATCGAGGATAACTCGATCAAGTCGAAAGCGACGCAGCTCGTGAACAGCGAGGTGATCTGGGACATCCGCAAGGTCCGGGTCACCCTCGGCGTCTACAACCTGTTCAACGTCAAGGACGACGACATCGAATATTACTTCGCGTCGCAGCTCGCCGGCGAAACCTCGCCGGTCGACGACATCCATTTTCACCCTGTCGAACCGCGACAGGTGCGCGTCGGTTTCCAGATCGGCTTCTAGTCCCCCTCAGTTCCTGGCCGATCTCAACTCGCCGGTCCGAACTCGTTCGGACCGGCGTTTTTATTGACTGGCGTCAAGGTGCCTTATAATAAGGTGGCTTATTATAGGCGTATGAGGTGATCAAATGGACGATAAGCGAGCTGCCGATAAACATTCTGATATACGACGTCGCCCGTCTGGGGCGGCGGGCCTTCGATCGCCGGGTCCGCCATCTGGGCCTGACCCAGCCGCAATGGCGGATGATGGCCGTGCTCTCGCAAGCAGGAGGGGATCAATCAGGTCTCGCTCGCCGAGATCCTCGATATTCAGCCCATCACCCTGACCCGGCAGCTCGATCGTCTCGAATCCAATGGATGGGTCGAGCGGCGCCCGGATCCGGCCGATCGCAGGGCGACGCTTCTGTTCCTCACCGAAAAGGCGCAGCCGCTGGTCGAGCAGATCTGGAACGTCGCAAACCAGATAGCCACCGATATGTTTTCCGGAATGACCGAGGCCCAGCGCCAGCGGACCCGCGACGGGCTGGTGGCGATGCGGACGAATCTCCTGTCGGTCGAGGGCGGAGAAGCGTCCGATTCCGGCGAAACCGACGCCGCTTGAAAAGGGTGGACGCGATTTCCGCGCAACGAGCCATGAAACACGAAGAAATACGGCTGGAACCGTCCACGACGGCCGACGAACAATCCGAGACGCAAGTGGGAGGACGGCGGTTTTCCGCCCGAAGGGTGTTTTTGGCGCTGGGGCCGCTGGTGGCGATTGTCGCCGTGCTCGCGGCCTATCTGCTTGGCGGGCGTTACGTCGATACCGACAACGCCTATATCCGGGCGACCATGGTGCCGATGACGGCGCAGGTTTCCGGCCCGGTTTCTCAGGTCTTCGTCAAGGACAACGACAAGGTCGAAGCCGGACAGCCGCTGTTCGATATCGATCCGGCGCCGTTCGAGATCGCGCTTCAGCAGGCTTCCGCCGAGCTCGACAACGCCAAGACCACCGTCAGCGCGCTCAAGGCGTCCTATCATCAGAAGCTCAAGGAGATCGAGCAGGCGCAATCCGACCTCGCTTTCGCTCTGCGCGAACTGGGGCGGCAGCAGAACCTCGCGCGTACCAATGTGGTGTCGCAGGCGCGGCTGGACGAGGCGAAGCACGCTTATGACTCGGATCAGCAAAAGATCGCGGTCCTCGAACAGGATCTCGCCGGGATTGTCGCCAATCTCGCGGGCAATCCGGATATCGAGGTCATGGAGCATCCCATGGTCCGGCAGGTGCTCGGACGGCAGAATCAGGCCAAGCTGGACCTGCAGCACGCGCATGTCGTCGCGCCGATCTCGGGGATCGTCAGCAAGGCGCCGACCAACGGTCAATATATAACGGCCGGGATGCCGATCTTCGCGCTGGTGTCGGCCGACCGGCTTTGGGTCGAGGCGAATTTCAAGGAAACCCAGCTCGTTCATGTTCGGCCCGGCCAGTCGGTGGAGATCGAGGTGGATTCCTATCCGGGCGAGGTCTGGGAGGGGAAGGTGGAGAGCCTTCGCCCGGCACCGGTGCCATCTTCTCCGTCCTCCCGCCGCAGAACGCGACCGGAAACTGGGTGAAGGTCGTTCAGCGGGTTCCGGTCCGCATCGCCTTCGAGACGAAGCCCGATCAGCCGGTCCTGCGGTCCGGCATGAGCGTCGTCGCGACGGTGGACACCGGCTACAAGCGCTCGATATCGGGCCTCACCGCGTCCATCGGCCACGCCCTCGGCCTCTGACGGGCCGCTTGAAGCAGGGGCTTAGCCGGCCATGACACAGACAGGGTCCGACCACGCAGACGAACAGGCACAGGGGGCTGATGACGGCCTCGCTGATGCTCACGGTCGTCCTTCAGACCCTCGACATGACCATCGCCAATGTCGCGCTGCCCCATATGCAGGGGACGATGTCGGCAACACAGGACCAGATCTCCTGGGTGCTGACCTCCTATGCCGTGGCGATGGCGATCATGACGCCGCCGACGGCCTATCTGGCCGCGCGGTGGGGCCGCAAGCCTTACATTATCGTCAACGGTGCTGGGCTTCATCCTGGCGTCCATGGCGTGCGGCGCCTCGACCAATCTGACCGAGATCGTGATCTTCCGGGTGATCCAGGGCATGTGCGGGGCGGCGCTCATGCCGCTGACGCAGGCGATCATGCTCGATTCCTATACGCTGGAGGAGCGTGGCCAGACGATGGCGGTGTTCGGCCTCGGCGTGATGGTGGGGCCGATCATCGGCCCGACGCTCGGCAGTTATCTCACGGAGATACTGAACTGGCGCTGGGTGTTCTATATCAACGTGCCGATCGGCATCCTCTCGGTGCTGGGCATGTGGGCTTATCTGCCTGCCAGCGAGAGCAATCGGAAGTTGAAGTTCGATTTGTTCGGATTCATGCTTCTGAGCATCGGAATCGCGGCATTGCAGATGGTCCTCGACCGGGGAGAATCCAAGGACTGGTTCTCGTCCACGGAGATCATGGCCGAGTTCGTCGTGTGCTGCGTCGCGTTCTATATGTTCATCGTGCACATGATCACGGCCAAGGAGCCGTTCATCCATCCCAAGCTCTTCGCCGACCGGAATGTCGTGATCGGATTGCTGCTGATTTTCCTGCTCGGCGTGAACACGCTGGCGTCCATGGCGCTGTTGCCGCCCTTCCTCTCCAATCTCAAGGGCTATCCGGTACTCGATGTCGGCTTCGTGCTCGCGCCGCGCGGCTTCGGTACGATGATGTCCATGCTTGTGGTCGGACGGCTTCTGACGCGGGTCGACGCGCGCCTGCTCGTCCTATTCGGTGTCTTGTGTCTGGCGGTCTCTCTCAAGGTGATGTCGGATTTCACTCTGGACGTCGCCATGTGGCCGATTATGTGGACCGGCATCGTGCAGGGCTTCGGCATGGGGTTCATCTTCGTGACGCTCAGCACCGTTACCTTCGAGACAGTTGCGCCGGCCCTGAGGACGGAGGCGACGTCCATGTTTTCGCTCGCGCGAAATGTCGGCAGCAGCATCGGTGTCGCGATCGTGATGAGCTTTCTGGCCAACAGTATCCAGGTCAATCACGCGGTGCTCTCCCAGAACATCAACCCGTATAATGTCGCGCTGCAAAGCGGGCAGGTGTCGGCGTTCTGGAATCTCAACACCCCGGCAGGCCTCGCCGCGCTCGAGGGCGAGATCATGAAGCAGGCGAGCACCATCGCCTTCCTGAACGACTTCCGCCTGATGATGTATCTCACGGTGGTGACCATCCCCTTGTTGCTGCTGCTTCGCCGATCCGGTCTGCATCGCCGAGGTCGTCCTGCGCCAGGGAAGGCCCAGGCATAAATACAACTAAAAGTTGATTTTATTCTTTCTCCTTGGGATAGTGTGAATGCCGATAACGCGTTTCGGGCATTCGCAGCATGAAGCACGAGAAAATCGAGGTTCTCGCTGACGGCAAGGCTCCGTCCGTTGCGCGCGAGACGAGGCGATCGCTGCTGAGGCCCGTACTGCTGGTGACCGGGCCGCTCGCGGTGCTGCTCGGCGCTGGCTACGCCTATCTAAATGGCGGACGTTACGTCTCGACGGACAATGCCTATGTCCACGCGAGTGTGACGCCAGTCGCCGCGGAGGTCTCGGGGCCTATCAGCGATGTGCGGGTGACGGATAACCAGCCGGTCGAGGCTGGCGCCATCCTCTTCGCTATAGACCGGCGGCCCTACGAAATCGCGCTCCGCGACGCCGACGCCGCGCTCGACAGGGCGAGGGGCGACGCCGCCGCGCTCAAAGCGTCCTATCGCCAGAAGGCCGAGGAGATCGTGCTGGCCATGCATGACCGGGCCTTTGCGGAACGGGAATGGCAGCGCCAGCAGAGCCTCGCCGCCCGTAACGTCGTGTCGCGGTCAAAGCTGGATGGGGTGCGGCACGACTTCGATGTGGCAGCCCAGAGGGTCGCCGTTCTTCGGCAGGATCTCGCGCGCATCGCGGCGGACCTCCGTGGCGATCCGGACTTGCCGGTGGACCAGCACCCCGAGGTCCGCCAGATGCTGGCCCGGCGGGATCGGGCGCGGCTCGATCTGGAGCGGACCGTGGTCCGCGCGCCGATCTCCGGCCGGGTAAGCGTTGCACCGAGCCTTGGAGAATATGTCGCCGCCGGCCAGCCGGTGCTGAGCGTCGTGTCTTCGGACCAACTCTGGGTCGAGGCGAACTTCAAGGAAACCGAGCTGACCCATATGCGCGCGGGGCAGGCGGCCCGCATCGAGGTCGATACCTATCCCGGCGTGTCGTGGACCGGCTCTGTCGATAGCATCGCGCAGGCGACCGGCGCGGTATTCTCCGTCCTGCCGGCTCAGAATGCGTCGGGCAATTGGGTCAAGGTGGTGCAGCGCATTCCGGTCAGGATAGGTCTGAACACGGGGAGCCCGCGGCCGGTGCTGCGCGCGGGCATGAGCGTCGAGGTGGACGTCGATACCGGCCACCGGCGTTCGCTCGGCGGGCTGGTCAGGTCGGCTCTTCGAACGATTGGCGTATCGCTCGAATGACCGGCGTGGAAGCAATGGGGCCGCGCCAGCGCGGGCTTCTGACTGCCACCATGATGCTGACCGTCATTCTCCAGACGCTCGATATCACGATCGCCAATGTCGCGATTTCGGACATGCAGGGTAGTCTTTCGGCGACGCAGGACCAGATCGCCTGGATCCTGACATCCTATGTCGTGGCAAGCGCCATCGTGATGCCGGCGACAGGCTTCCTGGCGGCCCGGTTCGGCCGTCGACGCCTGTTCTTGACCATCATCATCGGATTTACCTTGTCGTCGGTGGCCTGTGGTGCGTCGGGAACGCTTACGGAGGTCGTGATCTGCCGCATCCTGCAAGGCGTCTTCGGCGCGGCGATCACACCGCTCACTCAGGCGACGATGCTGGACCTCTATGAGCTCAAGGACCGCGTCCGGATCATGGGGTATTTCGGCCTCGGCGTGATGGTCGGCCCCATCGTGGGCCCGAGCCTGGAAGCTATCTGACCGATGCGTATAGCTCGCGTGCTGTCTTCTATATCAATGTGCCGTTCGGGGTCGTCGCCGTCCTCGGGATCTTGAGTTATATGCCGGACGGCCTTGGGCGGGCGGTTGCGGCGTTCGATCGCTTCGGCTTCGTCATACTGGGCATCGGGATCGGCGCGCTGCAGCTTGTTCTGGATC